>JANNUT010000045.1:0-4788 GCA_031395565.1 Acidobacteriota bacterium
GTCAAGCTTCCGTAGCCATCGCCGGCGCGATGGTCAACCGACTTCTGGCGCGCTCGATCAACGCCGCAAGCGGCGTTTCCCGACCCGCCGGTATCTCCTCGCCGTCACCACGACAGAAGATGAAATGCGCGCCGTCCTTCACGACGTAGTACATCCCTTCGTGCAGAAGGTGGTGGTGATGTCTGCATTATGCCGACTCCGGGATTATGCCGCGTGGCCAGCCGGAGGGCGGGCAGATCGCGGTGGGTCACGAACTCGACGCGGCATAATCAGAGGCGCTCGAGGAAGCTGAGCAGTTCATCTTGGGGCCGATAGCGCGCGACGTGCGCAGGGATCGTGGCGGTTCTGGCCAACGCCCGTTCCTTCGACGTCAGGTCGGCAGCGAGATAGATCTGGGTGGTCTCGATCTGCTCGTGTCCCAACCACAGTGCGATGACAGCGCGATCGACGCCGGCCTGCAGCAGCGTCACGGCAGTGGTATGGCGCAGCACATGTGGCGTGACGCGCTTGCGCTGAAGCGACGGTGCTCGGTGCGCTGCAGTGGCGGTATGTCGGTTGATGAGTCGTTCGACGGCGTCACGGCTCAAGTTGGCATGTCTGAGACTCGGGAAGAGCGTGTCTTCGGTATTGCCTTGGCGTTCACGCAACCAAGCTTCGAGGACGCGCACCGACGCTGTGCTCAACGGTGTGCGGCGTTCCTTCCGGCCCTTGCCACGACATTGCACGTTCGCACTCGGACCTAGGGTTAAGTCGCTGCAACGCAGCTGGATCAACTCGGAGACGCGTAGTCCGGTGTCGATGGCGAGGCGCAACAGCGCATGGTCGCGGCGCCCGATCCAAGTGTGCTGGTCGGGCGCAGCGAGCAGCGCCTCGACCTCGGCACGGTTGAGGAAGGTGACGAGTGTTCGCGTCCAGCGTTTCTGCGGCAAGGCGAGGATGCGTTGGATGGTTTGGGCATGCTCGGGATAATCCGTGGCGACGAACTTGAAGAACGCGTGGATCGCAGCGAGACGGGCGTTGCGGGTTCGCACGCTGTTGTGTCGCTCCGCCTCCAAGTGGTTGAGGAAGGCGCCGATCAAGGCGGCGTCGAGATCGCCGAGATCCAGCCGCGCGGGCGGTTTACCGAGGCGGCACTGGGCGTAACGCAACAACAAGCGGAAGCTGTCGCGGTAGGCCGCGATGGTATTGCTGCTGAGCCGACGCTGGCACATGAGCCAGTCGGTAAAGAACTTCTCGAGCGGTGCTGCCAGCTTGGTCATGACAGCCGCCGCTCGGCACGTTGCCTGGCGAGCTGCAGTAGCTCGGGGGTGGCCGTGAGATACCAATACGTGGACGGCGGGGCGACATGGCCGAGGTAGGTCGACAGCGTCGCGAGCCGCGCATCGACATCGACGTCTTCGCGGTACCAACGCTTGAGTGTTGCAACGGCGAACGTATGCCGCAGATCGTGCAGCCGTGGCCGCGGCCGACGCTCATCGAGGCGCGCTGCGTGCAGTAGCCGCAGGAACGTGAAGTGAACGTTCTTGTAATGCAGGCGGGTGCCGGCTAGCGAAAGCAGGAAGCTCGGGCTCGCCGGCTTCCTCAGCACGCGGTCACGCTCACCGGCATAGGCTCTGAGCGCGGCGCTGCTAGTGGGGTGAAGGACGATTTCACGGCAGCGATGGAGCTTGCCGTCGCGCACGATGATGCTGCCGCGGCGCCAGTCGACGTCACCGCGATCGAGCGCGATCGCTTCACCGACCCGCATCCCAGTCGCCGCGAGCAGGCCGAGCAAGGTCGCATAGGTCGCGCCTTTGAGGTGCCGTTGGCGGCGCGCCACCGCGATCAGGTCGCCGATCTCGTCTTCCGTGTAGATGTACGGCGTCGGCCGCGTGCGCGACACGACCGGTAGTCGCTCTGATGATGGCATTTCGGTATGCGGATCGTGCGCCGCGAGGTACTTGGCGAAGCCGCGCACCATCGCCAACCGCACATGCGCACTGCGCGCTGAACCACTCGGCGAAGCCATAGCCCAACGGATCGCGAGCGGTCCCGTAATGTGCTCGGCGCCCGCGCGCGCGAGGAAGTCGATGAACTGGTGCAGCCAGCTGCCTTCACGTTCGAGCTTGAAGCCGAGCGCCCGTCGTACGCGTAGATACTCATCGAGTGCCTGCGGGAGCTGACTCATGACAGCGCTCCTGGCCATGGACGAGCCACACGGATCAACGCGCTGCGCTCGACCTTGGCGTAGATGGCGGTGGTGGCGTGACTTTGGTGGCGCAGCACTTGCGCGATCGCGTCGAGCGAAGCGCCGGCGGCGAGTAGTTGCGTCGCAGCGGTATGGCGCAATCGATGGCTGCCGGTCGGCAGGCCGGCACGCGTCAACGCCGTGTTGACGATGGCTTGGATGCCCGATGATGGGAGCGCGCGCGTCGGCGCTCGGCTGGTCAGCACAACGTGTCGATCGGTAAGCGGCGGCCGGCTGTTGCGCAGATAGGCCGCGACTGCCTCACCCACGTCGGTGGGCAGTGGCAAGCGTTCGTGACGATTACCCTTGCCGCGCACGCGGAACGTACCAGCGCGCCAATCGATGTCGTCGAGTTCGAGCGCCGCCACTTCGCTTGCCCGCAACCCGAGCCGCAGCATGAGCAGCAACACCGCATAGTTGCGCCGGCCCACGTGGCGGCGTCGGTCACAAGTGCGCAGCAGCCGGCGCACCTCACCGGTCGCGAGCGCCTTCGGCAGGCCATTGCGACGCGAGCCGGTGGTCGCAGGCACGGCGCCCGTGAGATCCACTGCGAGGCGGCCTGCGAGATAGAGATAACGCAACAGCGAGCGCAGCGCGGTCGCGATGTTGGCCACCGTGCCCATGCGATAGCGTGCCGCGGCTGCCAAGATGAACGCAGTCACTTGGCTCGCACACACCTTCAGCTCGGCTTCGGATCCTGCCGAACCGAGGCATGAGCGCAGGAAGCGCTGCGCGGTGTCGCCGTACACTCGAGCGCGAACCTCCGTCAGGCCGCGTTCCCGCTGCAAGTACTCGTGGTATGCCTGCACCAGTGGTTCGAACGCGCTCGAGTCACGCGTTGCGAGCCTAAGCGTCACGACGCCGGCTGCTTCGAGATAGCGCAAGATCGGCGCCAGCGCGCGCGCCGTTAGGAACTGCGTGTAGCCTGCTCTGCGACGGGCGTCGAGGAACGACTCCAGCAGATCGGGCGAGAGAGACTCGAGCGGCTCACCTTGCTCTTCGAGCCAACGACCCAAGTGCGCCGCCAGCCGCAGTAGATTGCCTGCCGACAACGGCGCGTAGCCGCAATCGAGTAACGCGTTCCACAAGCCCTTCCGGTGCACGGCCAGGGTTTTGGTAAATCGAACGGAAGACGGATCGATCATGGTTGCCTCCTTGTCCGGCGACCTGCCGGTGGAGGCTCACCATGTCACGTCCAGAGGCGTGAAATTATGCCGCGTCCTTTACCACACGCTCATCACGCTACCACGCAAAACACTGAGAAAACGACCCATACCAAGCCCCACGCGGCATAATCCGGGAGTCGGCATAATGCCGGTTATGCCGCGCGCGGCATAAGCGACACAGCAGTACGAGGTTGTCGAGGCACGTCGCGCCGCCATCCGCCCAATGCAGGATGTGGTGACCGTCGACGAAACGTGTATTCGTGCAGTGGGGAAAGCGGCAACCGCGGTCGCGGCGCTTCAGCGCCCGGCGTAGCGCCGGTGGAATGACGCGCGTCTTGCGACCGATATCGAGCGGTTCGCCGGCGCCGCTCTCGAGAATGCGTACGAGCGCGCTGTCGCACGCGAGCCGACGCAACGTTTCCGCGGCGAGCACCGGACCGTCTTCGATCTGCGGCGGATCGTCGGCATCGATGACACCGTGTTCGAGCAACGCTCCCGCGGGAGCGTGCACGGTGATCTGAAATCGATCCGCCGTGTTGAGACCCTCGTTGGCTTGCGGCGGTGCGGCTAGAAATCGTTCCCCGAGGATTGCGAGTGCATCGGCGCGACGCACGGATTGTGGTGTTTCTTCAAGATTGGTGCCCAACCATTCCATCGCCCGGTCGAGCGCCTGAACCAACAGTGCCCCCTGGTCCGCCGGCAACCGGCCTTCGAACACGAGCGTTCCGTCTGCGTCGGTATGACACGTGAACGTGCGGTGCCGATACGCATCGAACGCCGCTTTCGATTCACCCAACCGTTCTGCCTGCCGCATCGCCGCGACATTGCGTGCAACATGGGCCGCAGTACTCGTCCGCGCCATCTCGACGAGTCGCGCTTCGTTGTCCGCTCCCGCCACCCGCGTGATCGCGCGCACTTTCGAATAACTGAGCTCACCGCTCTCGAAGCACTCGCGGATCAAAGGTAGACGCGGCAGCGCCCCCGCGATCCTCACCTTTTCTCGTGCGGTGACGAGGTCGAGGCCGCAGTGTGCGTTCAACCAATGCGCACAGCTCGGCATCGCCTCGTGGCGCCACGACTTCGCCGCATCCAGTTTTTCGATCAGTGCGAGCAGGCGGTATTCGGCGTGGTGGATGCCGGCGCACAGCGCCACGATTTCGGCGCAGAGAGATTGCGTGCACATGGTGACTATTGGTTCATGTATGGATATACAGTATCTCAAGATGATCAATAAAAATCAATATCTAACAACGTGAAAGAGGGGCGATTTGTTGTGAGGATAGGTAGCATAAACCACCTCTTCGCGGATCGGGCTGAGTATGACCGACTGCGCAGCGAAACGAAAACCGATGTTGAATTGGCCAGGGATGCGGCATCAGGCGAACGGCTGGTGGG
>JANNUT010000046.1:0-2011 GCA_031395565.1 Acidobacteriota bacterium
TGATTGCTGCCCGCGGTCGAGATGGTGAGAGGCTTCGCTGTCTGGCCACTCGGAGGGCTATCCACACGGAACTTGAAAACAGCGTCTGGATAGCCCGGCGTGCTTGCCGAGGTCGCCGAAGCACTGCCCGAGATCGGCCACTGTTCTACTACTTTCGTAAATCACCGAGCGCCGCGACGACAATTCCTAAGCTGCTATAGCGATCAATGCCTTGATGCTGGCATTACGTGCAGCGAATATGGCCGCAGTCAGGAGTTGTCCGCGATCCGACAGGCGATAGCGATGCGTCTTGGGAATCTTGCGGATGATTCCATGCGCGCGCAGCATTCGCAGGAGCCGGCTGATCTTAGCGGCGAGACGCCGATGCTCGCTGGGGGAGGGACTGCTAGAAGAGGACGGGTAGAGAAGGTTCCGAAGGTCTCGATTTCGGAAGCCAGAGGTGGCAAACTCCCCGCGAGCGACGGTCTGCAGGAGTGCGATGTCGTCTCGGTCTCCGAGTCGTATAGCGCGGACGCGACGACCACAGTCGATTACTGGACGCGACACGCGGTCGAATATCTGCGAAATGGGGGTGGTGTCGTCGACCGCAGCGAGAGCATTGAGATAGGTATCGTTCGCACGCTGCGAGATCTCGGCACGGCGGTGCAGGTCTGCGACACCTTTACGGAGGGGCCGCCACGCGAGCTTCCCGGCGGGGTCATCGTGAGGCGGTCGTAGAACCTTGAAGTCTGTTGTTCGCGCAATGGTGGCCTCGGCGCGCAGGACGCTCCCCGCCTTGTCGTACATCTTTTGCGAGTTTCCACCCGCCCAATGCTTCACGCGGACACCCTCGGCACGGTCCTTGAAGCTCGTGATGAGCTCGCCCGTATAGTTGCCGTGTGCTTTGCGAGCGAGGAAGCGCATCACATCCGGGCTCTTGAAGTGCTCGGTGGCGTGCCGAACAAGGCCAGGGTAAATCGCCGCCAGAGACTTCGGATCGTTGAACATGATGTCGGTAGCCCATTCGGTCTGATAGGCGGACCAGTAGTAATCCATCGGAGACGCCTTGAAGATCTCCTCGTGCGCTGGGTTGAGCCTACGCGCAATGGCAGACAGCATGTTTGGCCAGTCCGTCTCGAGTTGCTCAGTCATCAGGCGCTGAGCCAGTTCATGATTACCGAACCAGGTAAAGCAGTTGTCTACACGTCCAAACCGCGAGTGCCTACGTTCGAGCTGGTGCGAAAGCCACATGCGACCGTTCAGGCAGATCTGAATGTTGAATGGAAACCATGTCTGGACCCGCGCGTTCATGAACCCGAAGGTGGGGTGGTACATGTACTTATACAGGTGCAAGCACTTGCGGGGGCGCAGTCTGAGGCCACGCTCCTCTCGATCTTGAGACCGGTGGTACTCGAAGCTCATGCAAGGCTCTACCGCCGTCAACATGCACACGAGACCGCGGTCAACGGGGTGCTCCAGCAGTAACTTCTGAACGAGTTCATCCTTCCTGGTGGAGGTCGACTCCACGAATACCACCGGTCGTCCCGATGACTGTGCTTCGGCTAGGCTTGCCTGTTTCAGCTTCTCGCTCGTCGCGACGACATGGCTCTTGAAGTCGAGCAATCGCAGCCCGGCTCGCTCCAGGAAGTTGAACATGCCGAACTTGTACATCAGTGGTTGCAGCGAACCGCGAAAAACCAGACGATCGAACCCAGATAAAACTCCCCGAATCAAACTGCGATAGCGTGATATAAACTGCTCCACGGCGTCCTCCTTCAATACGATGCTTGCCTTCAACAACATCGTCCGAGGAGTGACGCCGTGCCTTCAAGCTCGGCACGCCGACATCGTACGCCACCTCACCACATACTTTGGTTGCGGCCATCGGCCGCGCTAGGAACAAGGGAGTTTCCGTAGGCGCTGTGGCTCTCGACACGACCTCCGAGAGTGAGGCTCAAGTCGAAGTCATTGGCCCAAAACACGTTGTACCCTGCGCTAAAGAACCCGGCCGTGTTTGTGTAGTGAACTTTTG
>JANNUT010000047.1:0-5762 GCA_031395565.1 Acidobacteriota bacterium
AATTCGGGCGTGCGATCGAGGAAGACGAAGACATCGCTGCACTCAGCGGGCGGTGCCGGTTTCGTCTTTCTCGATCGCACGCCCGAATTAGGTATACCGTCCCCGAATTAGCGATTAGGTGGACTTGTAGCGGGGGCCCTCGCCGCCCTCTGGGGGAACCCAGAAGATGACGCCGTAGGGGTCGGCGATGTCGCAGATCTTGCAGTGGACGCAGTTGCTGAAGTTCAGGTGCAACTTCACGCCACCTTCTTCTGCCTTGATCATTTCGTAGACGCCGGCCGGGCAAAACTTCTCGCACGGGTTGCCGAATTCCTCGCGGCAGCGTGTCCGGCACAGATCAGGATCGACGACCAACAGGTGCGCGGGCTGGTTTTCCTCGTGACGCGTGGCCGAGTGATAAACATCGGTCATGCGATCGAGGATCAGCTTGCCGTCATACGGGGGTGTCGCCGGAGCCGGCCGCCGGTATTCCGATAACCGCGCGCGGCGATGGTGATCCTCCACGGCTGGATAACGCTCGCGCACACCGCGTCCACCCGTGACGAACTGCAAGGCGGTGTGGATCATGCCGTGCACCAGCCCCTTCTGATAGGGCTGGCGGAAATTGCGCACCTTGTACAGTTCCTGACCGGCCGGACCGTCCTTCAAACGGCGTTCATAGGCCGAGAGCCGCGCGGCGGAAACATCATCGGCGGCAAGCGCATCGAGCGCCGTTTCTGCGGCCGCCATACCCGACTCCATCGCGAGATGAATCCCTTTCAACCGCATCGAATTCAACATTCCGACGGCGTCGCCCAACAACATCGCACCATCGACTGCCAAGCGTGGGATCGCCCAGTAACCGCCCTCTGGAATCGCCTTGGCGCCATAGGACACCAACTCTCCACCGTCGAGAATGGCGCGAATATAGGGGTGCGTTTTTAGCTCCTGCAGACGCTCTTGGACGTTGAGACGTGGATCAGGGGAATCGAGTCCGGCGACCAACCCGACCGCCACCAAGTTGGCTTGCATCCCGTAAAGAAACGCACCACCGAAGGTGTCGGATCGCAGCGGCCAACCCATCGTATGCAGCACGCGCCCCGGTGCGAATCGTCCGTCCGGCACGCGCCAAACTTCCTTCGCGCCGCCGTTGTAAAGCTGCGGGTTTTTTCCTTCCGACAATCCCGCATCGCGAATCAACGCCTGCGAGAGATTGCCGCGCACGCCATCGCAGATCAGCGTAATCCGCGCGCGAACCTCGTAGCCAGGCTCGAAGTTGCCACGTGCGTTTCCGCGTTTGTCGATGCCACGATCGCCGGTGCGGACACCGACCACACGTCCGTCTTCGCGCAACAGCGCAACCGCGGCGAATCCTGGAAATAGATTGATCTCCAGGCTCTCGGCCTGTGTTGCAAGCCACGCCACCAGCTTTTGCAGGGAAACGACGAACGAACCGTGGTGCTGCATCATCGGCGGCAGCCAAGGGACTTTGTACTGACCGGTTTCGGTCAAGTACAGCATCGCTTCTTGGCTAACCTCGGCTTCGACCGGCACGTTCTGATTTCGCCAATCAGGAATCAGCGCGTCCAATCCGCGCGGATCGAGAATCGCGCCGGACAAACTGTGGGCCCCGAATTCCTCAGCCTTCTCGAGCACTGCGACGGCGGGAGGCTCGACCCCGCGCCGCTGGGCTTCACGCACCAAGTGAATCGCCGCGGCTAGGCCAGCGGGACCGCCCCCAACGATGGCGACATCGACTTCGAGCCTTTCGCGTTCTTCGGCCATCGGACTCTGGGTTCCCGTTGCTCTCCCCGGCGGCTGATATTGCGGGCCGTCCCCCGCAGCCGTCAAACAGGGTGCGTTACGCCCGAGTTGCGGTCGTCCTTGCGGCCCGGTCGCTGGATCCACAGAATGCAGTCGTTCCGAGTCGTCCCCTGCTCCGTGTTACGAGGTGTCGAACATGACCCAACGGTCCATCACCCTTGCGTTCGCTGCGCTGGCCCTGGTTTCGCTGTCGTGCGACAAGGCTCAAAAGCTCACGCCCAAAGAGCGCCGCATCGCGCTCGCGACGACCAACGCGAACATCTGTCCAGATCCATCGACCGGGCAGGGGGAGACTTCAGTCGTCGCTACCATCTACGGCGAAGACGGCTCGGTCGCGCCCGATGTGCCGGTCACGTTCAGCACCGACTCGGGAACGCTCTCAGAGAGTACGGTTCGCACCAACGTCGCGGGACAAGCGGTGACGGTTCTCAGCACACCGCGCCCGATCGGTGACCTGCTGACCGTCGTAGGGGCGCTCGCTGATGGCCGCAGCGACGACGTCGATATCAATGCCCCACTGCCGCCGTTTGTCAGCCTGGTGCCGCAACAAGTCGACCCTGTTTCCGGCAGCGTCGATCAGTTCGCGTTGACCATTGCCTCGGCCTGCAACATTAACGCGCTCGATATCAGCTTCTTGTGGGAGGGTGGCGCCAAGACAGGCGAGACGCCCTATCGGCCCGACGAACTGCTGGTCTACAGCTATGACGATCCCGATCAAAAGAACATTGGCGAAGACGGCGGAACCGAAGACCCCGACTCGCGTGCCGACGGAGAGAGCTTCCAAGAAACCGGCATTCTCAACGAAACCAAGAGCGGAACGGAAGTTCCGACCGAATGGCAAGTGATCGATAGTTCACCCGGCCGGTTGCGTGTCCTCTATCGCCGCACGAACCCGTCGTCGGGAACGAGTGATGCCGGTACCTACTTCCGCGTGGGATTCAAAGCGGGCGTCGTACTCGCTACCGATTCCAAAGAGAAACGACGCGTGACGTTCTCTTACGACACCGTCACCGTCACCCCCATCGACGGACGGCCCTATCAATTCGGTGGTGAGCGCATTGCCATGCCGAATATCGAGATCCAGCCAAAAACGACTCCTCCTTGAACCTGATGCCAGGCATCGAATCGATGGACCACCCAATCGCCGACGCGGCGTCGACCGATGACACCTCGGTGCAGCCTGCGCGCTGGACGTTGAGCGAGGTCTGGCGCTTGCCGCTCCCCCACATGGCGCACCTCGATCGTTTGATCGCACGACTCGTGATGACGTTCTTTCGGCGCCGGGTGCTGATGGTCGAGGGCCTCCAGCACATCGCTTCCAGCAACGATCCGTTCGTCTTGGTCGCCAATCACAACCAAAAAACGGAAGCGGTGCTTGTTCCATCGCTCGTGATTACGTTGCGCGGTGGACGTGGTGTGCGGTTTCTCTCCGACTGGATGTTCCAGCTCATCCCGCTGGTCTCGTTGATCATCCGTCGTGGCCGAGTCATTACACTCACCAACAAACAGGCGCGTCCTCGAATACTCAACCTGCTCAAGCCGCTGTGGAACGACCCTGTTCCAGCCTTGGTCCGTGCACGGCGCGCACTGGAACACGGTGAGTGTGTCGGTGTCTATCCAGAAGGCACTCTCAACCGCAATCCGGTTCAGTTGCTGGCTGGTAACCCTGGTGCGGCACGGCTCTCGCTGGAGACCGGCCGCCCGTTGGTACCGATGGGAATCCGATTTCCCGGCTGGCCCGTAGATCGACCGATTGGCGATCACGCGCCGATGGCACTCCGGATCGGCGCGCCGCTCATCCCTCCGGCAATCATCAAGCCTGGCAAACCCTCGCCAGCCGAAGTTCGAGCTTGGCATTCAGTAATGATGCAAGAGTTGTCCCGGCTATCAGGCAAGGCCTGGACACCGCCGTTGAGGGACTGAACGCGATATGGCAAACAACACGCGACTTGAGACCATCAAAGTCCTCGATCACGCGGGGCGCGATCTCGCGCTCGACGTGTTGCGCGCAACCTATCGCGATGAAAAAGGTTGGGTTGACGATGAGCGCATGCAGGTGCCCATCGAGGATCTGACCGACCCAGCCATCTCCTGGTGGGTCGTCCAGCGCGACGGCCGCTCCGTCGGTGTTGTTCGAGCGCTCTACGACCCGCCCTTGCATCTGTACAAAGACTACGGTTTGCAGTTACTCAATGGAGTCGAGGTCGATGTCGAAGCGTTTCTTCGCGACAACCGGATTGCGGAGGTTGGGCGCTTTGCCGTGTTGCCAGAGTTTCGCAATCAAGTCCTGATCGCTGCCGCGCTGATGCGCGCGGCCTCGACCGAAATTGCCGCGCGCGGCTACTCGCACTTGATCACCGACGTGTTCGAGAACGATCCACACAGCCCCTATCACTTTCACACCACCGTAATGGGGTTCGTTCCAGTGGCAACCCACGACACCGGCGAGCTCAACCATCAAGGGCGACGCATTACGCTGGTTTTGGACCTGAGGGCGGCGTACCAAAAGCTGCGTTCAGCAAACGGGTTCATCTTTCGGTTCCTCACCGGCGAATGGGATCCCGAGTTGCACGCACGCATGGGCTCGTAGTTTCGCCCCGCACCCATTCGTCAAATCCACCCACGCAGTTTGTAATAGGCCAGGCCAATCCACTCGTGGAGTGCGGCTGTGGTGTGCTGCAATGCACCGGCATCGGGAGCCCAATCGGTCCATTCGAAATTCGCCACCCGGACAGCTGCGGGGAACTCGGGCACTGAATCCATCCCGGCGCGTGCAAGCGCGGCGCGTGAGCGCGCCATGTGAGTCGGTGACGTCACCAACGCCACGCGTGTCCACTGACGACTGGCGGCGATCGCGGCGCAGTTGAGCGCGTTGCCTCGCGTATCGCGCGCCGCCGCCTCGAGCATGATGCGAGCGGGCGCTAGCCCCAGCGCGATCGCTTCCTCTTGCATTCGTGAGCCTGATCCGATGCTCTGGCCAGGGCGCGGTCCTCCGCTAAAAACCACGACGGCATCTGGCCAGCGCCGCGCGGCGAGCAGCGCCGCGTGGAGTCTTTCGCGCGACGAGGTGCCGAGCGGTGCACCGGGGACCGCACTGCCTTCGATTCCCCCTGAGAACACGAAGATCGCTTGCGGTGACTCAGCGGTGGTGAGTGGCGAACTGCTGGGCCAACGCTCGCCCAGCACCACCAACGATCGTTCCAAGCGAAACGATAGCGGCGGACAAGCGCCTAGAAGCAACAGTGAGCACGCGGCGGCCATGAGCCGAAGTGGAATCCGAAGCCTCGGCAGGGCTGGTTCACGCCGGGCGCGCCAGAACAAGAACAAGGCGCACAGCCCCAACATCGAAATCCAGCCCAAGGGTGAGGTCAAGAGGTCACGCATGTCCAAATTGTGGACGAAGTTCCGAAGCGAAGGCAGCGTGCCTTTCCGAAACGTCGGACCTAGGTTCTCGGCGAGGGTATCGAAACCTCGTGCCGCGCCAGATCGCCCAACGCGCGCACGACGCGAGGTTAGGAGGAGAGCGCCGGTGAGCACGATCGACGAGATCATGCGTCAGTTCACGGATACAGGGGTCGAAACCGCATTCCAGGTGGGCGCCCGTACCTACCAAGTATTCGCCTACAAGAGCCCAGGGAACCCGGGGCCCAGCGTTCGCTGGAAGCTGTATGAGCTCGGGGGCAAGTCCGGCGGTGCACTCAAGGGCTTGACCTTCGGAATCGCTGAGGGCGTGCGTGAGGCGCTCGAGGATGTGGTCCGCAGCGCGGAGGAACATGCGTTGTTCGGTGAGGTCCAGCGGCCGCGTCGCGCGACGCTGTCGTTCCGGCCGTCGCCCCAAGACTGAGTTCCAGCTCGGCACGAAAGATCGACGGCGGGCGGCTCTCGGAGCCGCCCGTATCATTTCTAGCCTCGGCCGGTCGCAGAGTTGCTTCTCGCAGACAGACGAAAACGAATCGGGG
>JANNUT010000048.1:0-18854 GCA_031395565.1 Acidobacteriota bacterium
CCGACGCCGACAGCGACGGTTTGCCCGACACCACCGACGCCGCCACATCATTGCCGGGTCAGACGTTTGCCTACGTCGTGACCGGCAAGAGCTTGCACGGAGAGAGCCTGTTAGGAATCACTCACGGAGCGAACACCCGGCTGAACGACGCACCGTGTCCATAACGCACTACCCACGAGCCTGGAAACCGGCCCGCGTCTGCGCTCTCTAGAGTCGACGCGGGCCGCGTTTCGAAAACGGCAGTGCTCTACCGTGCCTCAGGCGCCGTCGACGGTGGCGAACTCGGAACTTTCAGCTGCTGCGCCCGCTCACGTTCCGCGCGCGCGTCATTTGGCTTGCCCAACAGATCGAGCGTCGCTGCCAACTCCAGATGCGGCTCCGGTGCGTCAGGTTCGAGTGCGATCGACTGTCGCAACACAGCGGCGGAATCGTCGAACCGGCCCGCTTCACGAAGCACGATACCGAAGCGGTACAACACCACGGGCGTGGGCGATGCCAATTTGAGCGCTTGCAAATACGCCTCGACCGATTCGGTCCAGCGGCCTCGCACGGCGTACGCCGAAGCGAGTTTGAGTTGCGCCGTGGCGAAGCCAGGCGCCACCTGCGCCGCCCGGCGATAGGCCTCGAGAGCCTCATCTGCGCGGCCTTCGCGATCGAGTACTTGCGCCAATCCAAGGTGGGCGGGCGAATAACTCGGCCGATGGCTAATCCACTGGCGAAAGAATGGCTCTTCGCTGAAGTAACTGCCCCGATGAAATCCGATCGCGCCGACCACAACCAGCAGCACAGTTCCGGCAATCGCAGAGGACCTACCGGCAATCTGTCGTGACCCAATCGCGAGCAACGCGGCGAGTGCTAAAGACGACGGAAAAACGTAACGCTCATCGAACAGTGTCTCTTGATGGGCCAGATTGGACGTGGGTAGAAACGTCAGCACAAACCAAACCAGCCAAAAAAGCACCGTGGGGCGTTGCTGCGAGTTGTCGCGCTGCAGCATGAAGAACAACACACCACCCGCCAGCGCGGCGACGATCAGATGTGGCACCGAAAACCACCCAGCCTGCAGTGGCTCGTAAACGAGTGAAAGAAACGGCGCCAGCAACACCTGCACTGCGTACACCCAGGCCCACAAAAACGAGCGCGCTTCGCCACTCGCCAATCCGCCTCCACCGAACAGCAGGCTGCGCATCGTGACCCAAATCACCACGGCGGCTAGGTGTGGGCCGTAGCGCAGTAACGCGCCGCGCAGATCGCGTGGAGGAATCCGCGTCAGACCGAGCCAATCGGTCGCGATCACCAGCGGCAGGCCACATAGAGCCGGCTCCTTGCACAACAGCGCCGCCAGCAACCAGACCGCACTGAGCCATACGTGCTGGGCCAGCCAGGCATAAAGGGTAAGCACCAAAAACAGTGACATCAGCAACGTCTCTCGCCCGGAGATCGGGTAGATCACCGATGACGCCATGGGGTGCAGCACGAAGAACGCAGCCCCCCACGCGGCTCGCCACGGTGACAGCCCCCAGACTGGCAAACGCAGCAGTGCACCCGCGGCGATGGCGAGCAGGCCGGCAATCAGTGCGTTGACAAAATGAAACGAGGGCGCGCTCAAACCGACGAGGCCCTTTTGCGCCAAGTACGAAAACTGCGTCAACGGCCTGTAGTAATGAACCGAGCCGGCTTCGTGATACGGCGTCACGAAGAGCTGCAGCGCATCGCTCAGCGATTGCGGCGCCGGAGGTTGAACCACCAAGACCCCATCGTCGTAAACAAACCCCTTGCCGATCGAGGGGAGATACACCGCGGCCACAAATGCGAACAAGGCGACTGAGTGTTTCCAAGACCAACTGTCGATAGGCATCGCGGCGCGGACTCTATCGCGGGGTGTTGGGAGACGTCTATAACCTTACCGTTAGCCGGGAACGGGATCCGCGGCAGTGCAGGTTGAACCAAATTGCTCTTTACTCTTCCCTCATCCGAGGAGCGCCGTATACTCCGCCGTCTTCCGAGGGTCGAGAGCCGAGGCTGTCGTCAGCAGCTTGCGCTGCGGTGATCGTCACAGTGCACTCGACAGCAACCGGAAGGTCGAAGGGTGCTCACTAAGGCGGGGTGAATGACGACGAACAACACGGTGGCGCGACCGCGTCTGCGGGTTCCGGCGATGTTTCGAGTTCTGGTTCTGCTTGCCTTGTCGTTAGCCTCGCTGTCTTCAGCGCGCGCCGCCTGCGGCAACGGAGTTCTCGAAGCCGGCGAGCAGTGCGACGACGCACTCCAAAACGGCGACGCCAACTCGTGCTGCACGACGTCGTGTCAGCTCAGTGGCGAGGCTCCCGATGTCATCGTCGGTGATCTCACTGGAAAGACCAGATGGGGAGTCATCGGCGGGATCCATGCCTTCTCGGTCGGCACCACGTCATGCAACATTGGATCGTGCTGGCTCAACTGGAACTCGAGCACCAATCGCCATCCGGTGATCGGGCAAAACATGTACCGGCTGAAAAACGGGCGATTCGAGCAGATCGGCCAGAGTTGGTTGAAGCATGGGTTTACCGCACTAGCAGAAACGCTTTGCTCGTCGGGGTGCATCACACCACCCGACGGCAGTCACTTAGGGGTCAACTGTTCCGACCCTTACAGCAGCAGTCTCAACGGCTCGCAAACGCGGTTGGGCCCCAAGTTCGAGGTAAACCCATTCACAGGAGTGTTTCCGTACCCGGCTACCGACGGCAGCCGGACGGGGAATGTCATCTACAAACGCCTCCAGGTTCGTAGCACCGACCTCGATCCCGCCCAAAACGCGGGCGCCTTGTACTGGATCGAAGGTCAGTACGTCACCGGCGATGACGCGTCGGCTAACAACCAAAACAACAACGCCTCGTCACGCACGATGACCGTCTCCACCATCTCGGCCGGCAACTTCGATATCACGCTGACGGGCACGACTCAGCGCTTGAAGACCGCCATCGAAAACTGGCCCGCGATCGACCCGGGGGTCGTGCTTACCAACACTTCTGTTCCCGGCGATGGACGCATCATTTTGGGCGCGCGCGCGACCAGCTTGGGCGGTGGGCAATATCACTACGAATATGCGTTCTACAACATGAATGCCGAGCGTGCGTTCGGCAGCTTTTCGGTCCCCATTCCGCCCGGCGCCGTCATTACCAACGTCGGATTTCACGACGTGGACTATCACAGTGGCGAGCCGTTTTCAGGCACCGATTGGCCGTCGACGGTCAACGCCACGTCGGTGACGTGGACGACCGAAACATTCGCGGCCAACCCCAACGCCAACGCGCTGCGCTGGGGAACGCTCTACAACTTCCGTTTCGACGCCAACGTCGCGCCCGGAACTTTTTCGGTGACGGCAGGGATCTTCAAGCCGGGCTCACCCACGTCGTTCACGATCACCACGGTCGCACCGTCACTGTGTAATAACGACGGCGTGTGCGGCGCTGGCGAGAACTGCACCAACTGCCCGTCGGACTGTTCGGGGCAGGGGGGCGGTCCTGGTTGTTGTGGCAACGGGACTTGCGAAGTCGGCGAGAATCCATGCCGGTGCTTTGCCGATTGCGGCGCGCAGCAAGCCAATGAGTTCTCGTGTCAAAACGGCAACGACGATGACTGCGACTCCAAGATCGATTGCGCCGATGTCGATTGCTGCATCGACGCCGCCTGTGCCGGCGTGGATCACGATGGCGATTCGCATCCGTGCGATTGCGACGATAACAACCCGCTGGTGTGGTACCCGCCCACCGAAGCGCGCAACTTGTCGCTCACCAAATCGGCCGGCGTGACCAACTTCTCCTGGCTGCCGCCGCTCGACAAGGGGGCTGTCGACGTTACCTACGAGATGATCCGGTCTGCGAATCCAGCCGACTTCGTGACGGCCGCAAGCTGCGTGGCGTTGGCCAATCCTTCAAACCCGTTAGGCACCGACTCCACCACGCCCGCTGCCGGCCAAGCCTTCCATTACCTGGTGCGCGCAAAAAACGGTTGCCCGTCGGGACTCGGGCCGCTCGGTTTCAGTTCGCTGAATCAACCGATTGCCGGGCGGAATTGCCCTTGATGAGTCATCGCGCGGGACGCGTACCAGTCGCGTAGGACCGAGGCGCTTGCGTGGCGAAGAAGGCGACTAGCCCAAGTTCGGGCGGGTGCAGTGTTGGCGTCGATCTGAGCGACCCGGCGCTCCCGGTTGCCGGCCTCGGGTCGCTGTCGCGGATACGCAAGTCGAAGACCAGCCGGTGGCGCGCCGGTGTCCTGATCGGCGTGCACGCGTTGGTTGCGGCGCACATTACGCACTTCATGATCGCCGGAAAAACGCTCTCGCCCGTCGAACCCTCCGAGAGCATGTACACGCTGGAACTCGGATACCTCAACGCCGGCTTTGTCTTCTTCGCTATTGCATTGCTTGGGACGCTTGTCTTCGGCCGCTTTTTTTGCGGCTGGGCATGTCATCTCGTGGCGCTTCAGGATTTGTGCGCTTGGATCATGAAGAAGCTTGGCGTTCGACCCAAACCGTTTCGCTCGCGGCTGCTTGTTTTCGTTCCGTTGGCGCTCGCGCTTTATATGTTCGTGTGGCCGAGCGTCAAACGGTGGGTCATGCCCAACACCGTGCCGTCGTTCCCAGGGTTTACAAATCACCTGATGACGACGTCGTTCTGGGCGACGTTCCCGGGCCCGCTGTTTACGGTGCTGACGTTTGTTTCCTGCGGTTTTGCAGCGGTCTACTTCTTGGGGTCGAAGGGTTTTTGCACCTACGGATGTCCGTACGGCGCGGCGTTCGGTGGACTCGACCGTTTGTCTCCGGGCCGCATCGTGGTCAGCGATGCGTGTGAGCAGTGCGGCCATTGCACCGCCACCTGCACCTCCAATGTGCGGGTCCACGAGGAGGTGAAGCTGTACGGGATGGTGGTCGATCCCGGCTGCATGAAGTGCTTGGACTGCGTCAGCGTTTGTCCGAAAGAGGCGCTCAGCTTTTCGTTCGCTAGGCCGGCGGCGCTTCAGCGCTTGCCCGCGGCCTCGAAAGCCAAGAAGTACGACCTTGGACTCTTCGGCGAGATTCTCCTGTTGGTGACGTGCCTCGCCGCCACGCTCGCGTTTCGCGGCCTCTACGATGGACCGCCGCTGTTGATGTCCGTCGGTCTCGGTGCGATCACGGCGTTCGTGGCCTTGATGCTGGTGAAGGTGGTGCGTGAGCCTCACGTCCGATTGCAGAACCTGGTGCTCAAAAGCTCGGGGCGCGTCTCGGTGCGCGGACTGGTGTTTGCGGGAGTTGCCGCGCTATGGCTCTTGTTTGCAGCGCATAGCACGTTCGTGCAGTGGCACCGCGTGCGCGGCGCGTACTACCTAGAGCAAACCGAAAGCACACGCGCCGACGTGCTCAGCGGCGCGTTTCGCGAGCGCAGTTACTCGTCGCGCCACACCAACGCCGTTGCCGCCGCGCTGCAACACTTCACGATGGCCGATCGTTGGGGTCTTGTTGGGGTCACGGAGATCAAGCTGGGCCTAGCCTGGTGTCATCTACTTGAAGACGACATGCCGGCCGCCGAAGCGAATGTTCGCAGCGCTGTTGCCATTCGCCCCGATGACGCTGCGCTGCAACAGAACCTGCTCGAGATACTGCTTGCCGCGAGAAATCTGCCCGAGGCCATCGACTTGTTGAAGAAACGTGTTTCGAGCCAAGAAGCGCCGGTTGCGGACCGTTTTCAGCTGGCCGGCCTGCTGGCGGAGTCGGAGCGGTTGGAGGAGGCCGCGGTGGAATACGCGGCGTGCGTCAAGGCCGCGCCGGACTCCGCGCCCACGCGGTACAACTTTGGCGGACTGCTGCGCCGCCTCGGCCGCAATGTGGAGGCGATCGAGCAACTCGAGGTGGCGCGGCAAATCAATCCGCAAGACGCCGATACGTGCGTCGAGTTGGGTCTGGCCTACATGGCAACGGGCAACCGTGATGGCGCCATCGAAACGTTTCAGCGCGCGATCGCCCTTGCACCCGACAGCCCCGAGTCGCGGCTGCACCTTCCGGGACTCATCCAGCAACTCCAAACCGAACGCGCAGGAAACTGAGCGCGCACGCTTTCACACGGGAGAAACTGCCGACACAATGGCGACGTAACTGGTCCAGCCTTCCGGCGGAGAGTCGACGTTGAAGCAAAGCTCCTATCGCGCACCGGCGTGGCTGCCTGGCGGCAATGCGCAGACCTTGTGGCCCTTCGTTTGCCGCCAGAGGTTTGTTTGTTATCGCCGGGAACGCTGGACAACGCCCGATAGTGACTTCATCGATCTCGATTGGCTCGACGCGGACCAACCCGACGCGCCGCTGGTAGTGCTGTTTCATGGGTTGGAAGGGAACTCACAAAGTCATTCGTCGCTCTCGTTGATGCACGCCGTGCGCACACGCGGATGGCGTGGCGCGGTGGTTCACTGGCGAGGCTGCTCGGGCGAAACCAACCTGCTGCCGCGAACGTATCACTCGGGCGATTCGGCCGAAGCCGACTGGGTGCTGCGCCGGTTTCGCGACCTGCTGCCTCACGCGGCGATCCTTGCCGTGGGTGTGTCTTTGGGTGGCAATGTACTTGTGAAGTGGCTGGCAGAGCAGGGGGCGCAGGCCAGCCGAGTTGTGAAGGCCGCCGCTGCCGTGAGCACTCCGTTCGATCTCGCCGCGGCCAACGAGTCGTTGTCATTCGGTTTCAATCGGTTCTACGCGCGACATTTTCTTCAGACGCTCATCTCGGCCGCGCTGCGAAAGATCGAGCGGTTCCCTGGACTTGCGGATTCTGAGCGCCTGCGTGCCGCACGGACGCTCGGCGAATTCGACGACGAGTTCACCGCGCCGGTACATGGGTTTCGCAATGCTGCCGAATACTATGCGCAGTGCTCTACTCGACAGCGCCTGGGTGGCATCGCCGTGCCGACGTTGCTGCTGAATGCCTGCAACGACCCGTTTCTTCCTAAGCAATACCTGCCGGGTGACGCGGACGTCTCACTGACGGTGGTGTTGGATCAACCAGCAAGGGGTGGGCATGTAGGGTTTGTCAGCGGGCCGTTTCCAGGAAGGCTCACGTGGATGTCGTCGCGAGTGCTCGGGTTTTTTGCGGACGCGCTGGGTGTTTAGAAGCCAGGCAGATGTTGAGCTGCTATTGGTGATGTGGATCGATGCGTCGTTCGTTGCGATACCACGCACCGTTGCGCGCAAAACTCCTCGAGCATCCCCAGCAAACCGACCCACGACGGCAGCCGGCGGCACGCCACCGGATCGGCTTGCACCGCCGTGAGCCACAAACTGCTTGATGATCGTTGCGTTGAACCAAGCAACGCACGCGATACGCGGCTTCTTTGAAGAGCTGCACGCGTACGAGTAGAACACGCGAACAGCAATCGAAAATATCAATCCTGATAGACGTATTTCGCGAACGTGCCATCCAATTTGGAGACGGCATACGGAATGGAACCGAGCTGCGAAGCTCAGGTGCGCAGATCCTGCACCGGCCCGCTCGGTGGCGCTGGCTCCTATGTGGCATAGAGCGCACTCGACCGCAGGCCTCACGAATACGTCGACCAGCCTCTACCGCACTGCAACGGACGCTGCTCCCAAGCACGCGGAGCGCAGCCTGCTATCCCCATCTCTTGGTGCCTCCTCGACTCTTCACGCAAACGCCCTGCTTGGGGACAAAGTCACCGTCTGCTGACTCCTTAGGGGTTGTCGTTCTTCCAGGAGGACCCGCGATGAAGCCGTCAGCTCGAGGTGTGTGCTCTCTTTTTTCCAGCGCGATCGCACTGGTATCTGTGCTCAGTGGCTTTGCACTGGCTCAAACTCCGCCCCCACTACTGGCGCAAGGGGGCTTCGAAGTTCCGGTCTTACCGGCCGGAACCTTTCAAGCCACGCCTCCCCCGTCCACGGGAACTCTGTGGACGTTCGTTGGGCGTTCGGGCATTGCCGCCAACGGCAGCACGATGAATGCGGGCAACCCTCCCGCGCCAGAAGGAAACCAGGTCGCCTACGTGACCGGTGGCACGGGTACGGCGATTTCGCAGTCGTTCACCGCCACCACTGGACGACACGTCATCACACTCAAAGCGGCTCAACGAATCCAGGCGGGAGCAGCCGACACCCAGATTGTGAGCGTGCAGATCGATGGGTTGGAGATCCAGCGGCTCACTCCAACCAGGGGCTCGTATGGTGTTTACCTGTCACAGAGTTTCAAACTCACAGCCGGCCTGCACACGCTCAAACTGGTCGGTCAGGATGCGACGGGCACCCAAACGATGCTCATCGATGACGTCGCGGTGAAGCCGATCACATCGCTGGGCAAGCTGTGGTCGGATCCCACGGCTTGGAGCGGTCTCGCGGTGCCGACCTCTACGACTCTCGCGAAGATCGCCGCGGGAACGACGATCTTGCTTGACGGAGCAGGCGTTACCAAAGAGCTCCAGATCGATGGAACGCTGTATTGCTTGGACAAGGACGTCAGCCTGGACTCCGAGTCGATCATGGTACACGGGCGCCTGGAGTGCGGCTCAGAGGTAAGCCCGCACCTGACCAAGCTCACGATCACGCTGAGTGGCCTGATGGGTCCGCACGACCCAGCAACCATGGGATACCGAGTGATCGGCGCGATGCAGAGCGGCATCATCGAACTCCACGGCGAGCCGCGCGTCAGTTGGACGCAACTCAGCGCAACGGCTTCGGCCGGAACGAGTGTGCTGCAACTCAGCAATTCAGTCGATTGGCGTCCGCAAGATCAGATCGTGATTGCCCCGTCGCGCGAGCAGATCGCAGAGGGTGAGGTTAGGACGATCCAGTCCGTCAACGGATCGCAAGTCACGCTAACGGCTCCGTTGACCAACACCCACTGGGGACAGACACAAAACTTCTCGAACCCCACGACGACCTGGACGCTGGACGAGCGTGCCGAGGTAGGTCTGCTCACCCGCAACATCAAGATTCAGGGTGACGGCACATCGACGACAGCCGGCAACGGCGGCCACATGATGACGATGGACACTTCCGTTGTTCACGCGTCAGGGATCGAACTCTATCTCATGGGTCAGAAGAGTTTGCTCGGTCGATACCCATTCCACTGGCACCTCTTGGGCAACGCGCCTGGCCAGTACATCAAGAACAGCAGCATTCACGACAGCTTCAATCGATGCGTGACCGTCCACGGAACCAACGACACCTTGGTGGCGGACAACGTTTGCTACAACTTCATCGGCCACGGCTACTTCCTCGAGGACGGTTACGAAGAACGCAACGTGTTCGACCACAATTTGGGTGTGCGGGCCAGAAAGCCATTCCGTTGCCCCACCGTCGATCCAAACAACTTCGTATTCCCCGCGCCGTTTCCGTGCGAAGCGGTTCCAAGCCCGCACTTGAAGGACACCGATTGGCGTGCGGGCGAGGCGTCGAATGGGCCCGCCGTATTTTGGATCGGACACCCAAATAACACTTACACCAACAACGCCGCGGCAGGCTCGGCGGGGACCGGCTTTTGGTATGGAATGCAAGACGTGGTTGGCCCGTCGTCGGCGGCAAAGTTCAACGTTCCCCCAACTTACAACCCTCGATTCCAGACCTTCGGTGTGTTCAACAACAATCGCGCTCACTCGAACACCCAAGGGTTTTCATCTTGTCGCGATGGTGGTGGTCCCGCCGGGATGGAGCCGCCAAATGAAGCCTTGATTCAAAACCTGACGGCAACCAACAACCTGCAAGGTGTGTGGCCCTGCGCCGGCCCAATGCACATCCAAAACGCTCGCTTCACCAACATGATCGTTGCCAACAGCCCGAACGAAATGCAGGCACCCAATCCGATGACGTTCCAGAACTCGGTTTTCATCGGCTACTCCAACAACGCCCCTGCCGCCGCCCAACCCAACGCGGGCAGTCATTGGCGCGCGATTCAAAACTACGATCAGGGTTACTCGCTCGAGAACGTGCACTTTGTCAACTACGACCGGCCGGGAATGGCGGCGTTCGTGCCCGGGCTCGGTGCGCACAAGCATGCGAAGAACCGCGCGACCGGTTTGACGTTCAGCAATGCACCCAATCTATTCCGCGATCCGCATGACTTTTCGCTGCCTGCAAACGGGCCCACCGGTTGGGGTGATGTGATTCACGATATCGATGGGAAGTTCGCGGGTGCCGGTTGGGCACTGGTGAGTGATTTCCCGATCATGTACGACAGCACCTGCACCAAGCCGGTTGTCTATCCAGGCACAACGAACAAAGAGATTGTCGATGGATACGCGTGCCCAGCTCGCTACGGCCGTTTCCTGACCGAGCACGGAACAAACATTGGACCCGTTACCGTCATGCGGTCTGACGGTTACTACAGCACGGCGCCAGCGATTGGAGCGCGTGTCGTCACAGAGACGAACTTGAATCCAAAGTACATCTACACCTGGCGCTACACGGCAGGGTTGCAGTTCAAAACCCTGGATGTCGAGCTCTCGGGCGCGTGGGACCAAGACACCGCAATCTACGAGTTTCTCGACATTCCCAGCACGGTCTCGATTACAAGTCCCGGCTGGTCCGCGGCGGCCGATCTCAACGACCTGAAGGCCGGTGTCGGTCACCGCTACCTCTATCGAGACCACTCGCTGTTCCTCAAGATGAAAGCTGCAGGCACCACGTGGCAGGCGAAGGATCTCGTCAGTGTTTGCTTGTTCCCCGCATCCGGCTGTAGCGCAGGTGCAAGAACAGGCTTCTTGCTGCCGTCGGTCACCATTACGGCGCCACGCGACGGTATGCGCTTTGCGTCGGGGGCGTCGATTACGGTAAAGGCAACGTCTCCCAACAACGTGTCGTCGATGAAGCTGTACTTGGGCGAAAAATTCATCGGGACCGATACAGCAGCGCCCTATCAATGGACGCTGGCCGGTACCGCCGACGGCTCATACCCGCTCAAAGTCGTCGTCGAAACGACGACCGGCGAAACATACACTGCCGTTCAGCAACTGTTCGTCGGCGAGCCGAGTACCGGCCGTGTCGACATTACGTCGATCAGAGACGGTCAAACCTACAACCTGAACGCGATGCCGCAGATCGCCTTCACACTAGCAAACTGGCCGATGACCGCCGGAGGAAAACACCTGAACCTGTTGATCGACGACGTCGACAGAGGTGCGTACTACACCACCGCTCCGATCACGCTTCCCGCGCTTGCGCAAGGCAAGCACAAGATCGAGCTCGCGCTGACAACGGCCACCGGCACGATCACGGCCATCAGCGATCGGGCCACGATCTACGCGCTGCCGCCCAACGTCATCGCCGACTTCGAAGATGGCGTCGATCAGCGCGCCACATGGACCGCCGACAACGCCAATCTCGGCAGAGCCGTGACCCCACCCTCGTACTTCTGGGGCAGCCCCGATACGGCCGCAGGACACGGCGATGCCGAGGATGACGTCAACTTCTTCAGCCTGTCCTCGGACGGAACAGCAAACAGTTCCGCGACATTCGAACTGCGACTCGATCCAGTCCAGAACTGGACCAGCTATCAGAAGATCCTGATCGTAGCCGCTGCGGGTCCGATGGAGGTGCTGCTCGTCGATTCGCTGGGCGTCGAACGCAGTCTCGGCAACTGGGTGAGTTCCACCACCGGAATCTCGCTGAGCCCCGCGGCTGCCGGACTCAGCAACGTATCAGCGGTTCGCTTGCGCTACCTAGAACCCGCAGGCCCCGCCGGTACCGCGTCCGATCAAGTCGTGTACGGAATATCACTGCAGTAATCACCAATCCGCCCCCCAGGTGCCACGCATCGTGGTCCCTGGGGGGAGATCAAAAAGTGCCTGTCCCCGATTTGTGAAATCGGGTGCACTCTAGCGGCTTTGAGGGCGACGGCCGATGAGTGAAGAGTCACAGCAGGGGATTGTGCTCGAGGGCACGGGCGGTGTCTGGCAGGTGTGGACGCCGGGAGGGAAGATCTGCGACGCCGCGTTGCGTGGGCGTCTCAAACAAGAAGGTGCGATCAAGCTCGCCATCGGTGACGACGTGACGATCGAGCGTGCGTCGGCAAGCGACGGGTGGGCGATTGTCGAGATCCACCCGCGACGATCGAAGCTCGCACGCCGCGACCCGCGATCGCGTTTCACCGAGCGCGTGGTTGTCTCCAACATCGATCAGGTCGTCGTCGTCTTCGCCTTCGCCAAGCCCGAGCCACACGCGCGCATGATCGACAGGTTTCTCGTGATTGCCGAAGCCAACGGCATCTCGGCGCGCGTCGTGATGAACAAGTGCGAGTTGGTCGACGACGCGGTCGCGCAAGCTTTCGTCGCGCCGCTGCTCGCCGCCGGATACCCGGTGCACCTGACCAGCGTCGAGGCGGCGCGCGGTCTGGACGCCCTGCGCGGCGTATTGGCTGAGCGACGGTCGGCGTTGTCGGGGCCGAGCGGAGTCGGCAAGTCGTCGCTCCTTTCCGCGCTCTATCCGGGTTCGCATTTGCGTATCGGTGAGATGAGCGAGTCGGTCAACAAGGGGCGGCACACCACGGTGGGTGCCAAGCTGCTTGCGCTGCCCGATGGAGGCTTCGTCGCCGATACGCCAGGGCTGCGCGAGGTTGGCTTGTGGGGAATCGAGGTCGATTCGCTCGCCGCGTGTTTTCCGGAATTTCGGCCCTATCTCGGCACCTGCCGTTTTCAAGACTGTGCACACCACAAAGACAAAGGGTGCGCGGTGCTGGCCGCCGCCGAGGCCGGTTCGATTAGCGCCGAAAGACATGCATCATTCGTGATACTGCGCGCGGAGCTGATCGAGATGACGCCCACACCTCGTAAATCCGGACAGCGCCGCTGAACCGATCTGGCCAGGCGAGACGAGCCCACTCCCTCCCCCCTGCACTATCTACAGAGCTAGTCTCGCGCCTTGGAGGGCGGTTCTTGCCTTCTAACCTCGCGGCACCGCAGGCACACTCCCTGGACCTTTTTTCCATTGAGCTGCGCGCGAAGCGTGACCGGGAAATCGGGGAGGCCTCGCATCATGTCACTCACCTCGAAGAGTCGTCCAAAACGTCTTGCACAGTACCTGGTATTTGTGACGTGCGTTCTGTGCCTGGGCGCCATCGCACCGGTCGCGTTCGGCCAAGCCTGTCCCGATGCCGATCTCGACGGGTACGCCGACTGTACGGTGCCGGGCTGCAACACGGCGGGGCTCTTGTGCGGAGATTGCCGTGACAACGACAACGCGGTCAATCCGGCTGCGATAGAGAGCTGCAACCACAAAGACGACGACTGCGACACGCAGGTCGACGAAGGCTCCACCAAGCTCACTGCGTCGCGCAAGGTGCTCGATATCGCGAGTCAGGGTGGCGACGGCTTTGGTCAATCGATCGCATCTGTCGGTGATCTCAACGCCGACGGCATTAGTGAGTTTGTGGTGGGTGCCTATACCGACTTGGTAGGTTTGGCGTTTGCTGCCGGCAGCGCCGTTGTTTTCAACGGCGCCACTCGCGCCCCCATTTGCCAACTCATCGAACCGACGCCCGGGTCGAGCGACAACCTGGGGTATTCGGTCGCCGGCATTGGCGATGTCACGGGCGACGGCAAACCCGACATAGCGGTCGGAGCTTGGCTCGACGACAGCGGCGGATTCTTCGACAACGGCGGTGGCCTGATTTTCTCCGGCGCGGACTGCTCCTTCGTTCGCAAGCTCGTCGATACATCAGGCGCGTCGAGCGATCGTCTCGGCGTATCTGTCGCGTCGATTGGAGACATTACCGGCGACGGTACGTCCGACATTGCGGCTGGTGCGTATCTCGACGACGTCGGCAGCAACACCGACGCCGGCAGCGTCACGCTGTTCAATGGCGCCACGGGCGTCATCATTCGCAAGCTCACCGATCCGGCAGCGGCCGCTTCGGACCAGCTCGGTTACTCCGTCGCCGGTATCGGCGACGTCAACGGCGATGGCACGCGCGACATTGCGGCCGGTGTGTATCTCGACGACAACGCGCAAGGCAATGACGCCGGCAGCGTGCTGCTGTTTTCCGGCGCCGATGGATCGGTGATCCGCCGCTTGATCGACACGGCCGGGGCCGGGTTCGACAACCTTGGGTTCGCGGTCGCGCGGCTCGCCGACATCAGCGGCGACGGCGTGGACGATCTCGCTGTGGGCTCGATTCTCGATGACACCCTACAGGGCGCCAACGCGGGGAGCGTCGTGTTGTTCAACGGCGCCACCGGTGCCGTGATTCGAAAGCTGACAGATCCACTGAGTCTGGCCTCCGACCAGCTTGGGTACGCCTTGAGAGCGGTGCAAGACATCAACGGCGACTCGACCGTCGACATCATCACTGGCGTGCCCTTCGACGACACCGTTGCGGGAGCGAACGCCGGTAGCGTCACCGTGTTCTCGGGTGCCGATGGCGCCGTGCTGCTGCGCTTTGTCGACCCACAGGGCCTTGCCAACGCGCAACTGGGCCTGAGCGTTGCGACGCTCGATACCAACGCTGACGGCGCTCCAGAGTTTCTCGCGGGGAGCCCGTTGGATGATTCGATCGACGGCGTCGATGTCGGCAGTGTCCTGATCTTCAGCACCGAAGCCGACTGCGATGCCGATGGCGTTACCCCATTCGCTGGTGACTGCGCCGATAACACGGCCACTCGCTTTGCCGGCAACGCCGAAATTTGCGACACGATCGACAACGACTGCGACAGCCTGGTCGACGAAGACAATGATGGCGATGGTGTCGCCGCGTGTGCCGACTGCAACAACGCCAACGGCGCGATCCGCCCCGGGGCGGTGGAGCGGTGCAACGGTGTCGACGACGACTGCAACACCTTCATCGACGATGGCCCCGACGCCGACGGCGATGGCGTAACGCTGGCCTGCGATTGCAACGACGCGGTCGCCGCCATCAAGCCGGGTGCGGTCGAGGTCTGCGATCACCAGGACAACGACTGTGACGGCGCCATCGACGAAGGCTCGGTTACGCCTGCCAGCTACCGCAAGATCATCGATCCAGATGGCGGCAGCGGCGACACGTTCGGCAACGCGATTGCGGTTGTCGGTGATGTCACGGGCGACGGAATTCCAGAGCTCGTGATTGGTTCGCCGGCCGACGACAGCGATCCGGTGTTCGACAGCGGCAGTGCCACGTTGCTCAACGGTGCGACGCGCGCCGTGATCTGCAAGCTGCTCGATACAGCTCGCGGGTCCAGCGATCAGTTGGGGTACTCCGTGGCTGGCATCGGTGACGTGACGGGAGACGGCAAGCCCGACATCGCGGCGGGTGCGTGGCTCGACGACTCGGGTGCCTTCTTCGACAACGGCAGTGTCTCGGTGTTTTCTGGCAGCGATTGTTCGTTCGTGCGCAAGCTCACCGATCCGACGGGCGCCTCGAGCGATCGATTGGGGAGTTCGGTGGCCACGACGGGCGACGTTACCGGGGACGGCGTTCCCGATATTGCCGCAGGTGCGTATCTGGACGACACGTCAGCGGGAACAGACGCCGGCAGCGTGACCATCTTCAACGGCGCGACGGGAGCCGTCGTCCGCAAACTCGTCGATCCGAACGGCGCCGCGAGCGATCAGTTTGGCCTTGCGATCACCAACATGGGCGACGTCGACGCCGACGGAACATCCGACTTAGCTGTGAGTTCGTATCTCGACGATACGAGCGCGAGTACCGACGCTGGCAGCGTGTCGATCTTCTCCGGAAGAACCGGTGCCTTGATTCGCAAACTCATCGATCCCTCAGGGGTCAGCCAGGATCAATTTGGAGTTTCACTCGCGCGTGTGCCCGACATGACCGGCGACGGTGTGAGCGAGATGGCCGTTGGTGAGTGGCTCGACGACACGCCGGGCGGGTTCGACACGGGCAGCGTTGTGTTGCTCAACGGCGCCACGGGAGCGTTGATCCGCAAGTTCGTCGATCCGGCTGGGCTGGGAGCGGATCGTCTGGGGGATAGCGTCGCGAGCGTGGCCGACGTCAACGGCGACAACGTGCCCGAAATTCTTGCCGGCGCGTATCTCGACGATGTCGGCGCGTTTGCCGATGCCGGCAGCGCCACGTTGTTCTCGGGTGCCGATGGCACGGTGCTACGTCGATTCACCGATCCGGCCCCCGGCGCCAACGATCAGCTTGGTTACTCGGTAGCCGTGGCCGATCTCAACGGCGATGGCCTGGTCGAGATCGTCGCTGGCTCGAAGAACGATGATGAAGTGGCCGGCGTCGATGCCGGCAGCGTTTCGATCTTTGGGCTCGATGCCGATTGCGACGCCGACGGCTTCTCACCGTACGGGGGCGATTGCAGCGACACCCAAGCCAATCGCTTTGCTGGCAACGCCGAAGGTTGCGACAGCGTCGACAACGACTGCGACAGCTCGATCGACGAAGACAATGACGGCGATGGCTTCGCGGCGTGTTCCGACTGCAACAATGCGAATCCGGCGATTTGGCCCGGCGGCATCGAGGTCTGTAACGGCGTCGACGACAACTGCAATAGTCTGGCTGACGACGGCCCCGACGCCGATGGCGACGGTGTGCAAGCCCCCTGCGACTGCAACGATGCGGTGGCGTCGATCAAGCCGGGCGCTACCGAAAGTTGCGACCACCAAGATAACAACTGCAGCGCCGGTATCGATGAAGGCTCGTCGGCCACAACGAGTTATCGCAAACTGCTCGATCCCGACGGCATCGGTTCCGATAACTTCGGTCAGTCGCTAGCGGTGGTCGGTGACACTAACGGCGACGGCATTAGCGAACTCGTGATTGGCTCGCCTACGGACGATACCGACCCGGTATTTGACAACGGCAGCGCCTTGCTGATCAACGGCGCGACGCGCGCCTTGATCTGCAAGTTGGTCGATCCAGGTCGTGTGTCGAGCGATCAACTCGGCTACTCCGTGGCTGGGATTGGTGACGTCAACGGCGACGGCAAGCCGGACATTGCGGCCGGAGCTTGGCTCGACGACTCGGGCGCCTTCTTCGACAACGGCAGCGTCTCTGTTTTCTCTGGCAGTGACTGCTCGTTCCTACGCAAACTCACCGACACAGCGGGTGCCTCGAGCGATCGACTGGGCAGTTCGGTTGCCGGCATTGGCGACATTACCGGCGACGGAGTCCCTGACATCGCTGCCGGCGCCTATCTCGACGACGTGGGTGCGGTGAACGACGCCGGCAGTGTCTCGTTGTTCAACGGTGCCACCGGCGCCTTCATTCGCAAGCTCATCGATTCGAATGCAGCCGCGAGCGATCAACTCGGTTTCAGCGTGGCAGGTGCCGGTGATGTGGACGCCGATGGCACACCCGACATTGCCGCCGGTGTCTTTGCCGACGATACCGGTCTGGGCAGTGATGCAGGCAGCGTGGTGGTGTTCTCGGGCCGCACAGGGTTAGTGATTCGCAAACTGGCCGATCCGGCAGGTGCCAGCTCGGACCAGCTAGGCATCTCGATCGCACGCATGCCGGACATGACCGGCGATGGCGTGAGCGAGATCGCAGCGGGAGCGTACCTCGACGACTTTGCCTCGAACCCCGATACAGGCAGCGTCGTACTGTTCAACGGCGCCACGGGCGCGTTCATTCGCAAGTACACCGACGCCGCAAGCCTCACCTCCGACCGCCTCGGCCGGAGCGTGACGAGCGTCGCCGATGTCAACGGCGACAAGGTGCCCGACCTGTTGGCCGGCGCGTACCTCGACGACGTTGGCGCGGCGAGCGACGCTGGCAGCCTGACGCTGTTCTCCGGCGCCGACGGCTTTGTGATCCGTCGCTTCAGTGATCCTGGCGCGGCAACATCCGATCAACTCGGCACCTCCGTGGCCGCCGCCGATCTCAACGGTGACGGTCTGTCGGAACTGCTTGGGGGCGGTGTGTTCGACGACGACATCAGCGGTGTCGACGCCGGTAGCGTTTCGATCTTCGCATTCGATACCGACTGCGACGCTGACGGCTTCTCACCGTATGGCGGGGACTGCAGCGACAGCCAAGCCGCTCGCTTCCCCGGCAACGCCGAAGGTTGCGACAGCATTGATAACGACTGCGACAGCTCGATCGACGAAGACAACGACGGCGATGGATTCGCGGCGTGCGCCGACTGCAACAATGCGAACCCGGCGATTCGGCCCGGCGGCGTCGAGATCTGCAATGCCGTCGACGACAACTGCAACAGTCTCACTGACGATGGCCCCGACGCCGATGGCGACGGCGTGCAAGCCCCCTGCGATTGCAACGACGCGGTGGCGTCGATCAAGCCGGGCGCTGCGGAAGTCTGCGATCACCAAGACAACAACTGCAGCGGTGGTATCGATGAAGGCTCGTCGGCCCCGACGACCGCCCGCAAACTGCTCGATCCCGACGGCGTCGGTTCCGACAACTTCGGTCAGTCGCTAGCGGTGGTCGGCGACATTACGGGCGACGGCATTAGCGAACTCGTGATTGGCTCGCCTGCAGATGACACCGACCCGGTATTTGACAACGGCAGCGCCTCGTTGCTCAACGGAGCGACGCGTGGCTTGATCTGCAAACTGGTCGATCCAGGTCGTGTGTCAAGCGATCAACTCGGATACTCCGTGGCCGGCATCGGCGACGTCAACGGCGACGGCAAACCGGACATTGCGGTCGGAGCTTGGCTCGACGATTCGGGCGCCTTCTTCGACAACGGTAGCGTCTCTGTGTTTTCCGGCAGCGATTGCTCCTTCCTGCGCAAGCTCACCGACACAGCGGGAGCCTCCAGCGATCGACTGGGCGTGTCCGTTGCCGGCATTGGGGACATTACAGGCGACGGAGTCCCTGACATTGCAGCCGGCGCCTATCTTGACGACGTCGGTGCGGTGGGCGATGCCGGCAGTGTCTCGTTGTTCAACGGCGTTACCGGCGCCTTTATTCGCAAGCTCACCGATTCGAACGCGGCTGCCG
>JANNUT010000049.1:0-2192 GCA_031395565.1 Acidobacteriota bacterium
CCGCATTACCGCAGAAGACCCCGAGCGCAACTTCATGCCGTGCCCGGGGCGAATCGATGCCGTGCGCAAGCCGGGCGGCCCCGGCGTTCGCGACGATTCCGCGGTGGTCGCCGGCATGAACATTCCCATCGAGTACGACCCCATGATTGCCAAGCTCATCGCCTATGGGTCCGACCGCAACCAGGCGATTCGACGAATGTTGCGCGCTCTCGAGGAGTACCGGCTCGACGGCATCACCACCAACATTTCGTTCTTGCGCAAGCTGATGAAGCATCCCGATTTTCAGGCCGGCAAGCTGCATACCGGGTTTCTCGCCAACGAAGGCAAGGACTTGACCAAGCCGATGGTGCATCCGTGGATCGAGCGGGTGGCCGTTGTTACCGCGGCGATTCACGCGTATCGAATGCGGGTCGAGCAGGCGCAGCGCAGCCAATCTGGAACCAGCGCGGGGTCGGTGTCGCAATGGAAGGCGGCCGGGCGTCGCCGCATGATGCGAGGTGGCGCATGAAGTTCAAAGCATTCCACGGCGAGAACGAGCACGACGTCGAGGTCAAGGAGGTCGAGGGCGGTTATCGACTCAACCTCAGTGAAGAAGTGCTCAATGTCGATACGGTGCGTCTGGAGCAAGGCTTCTACTCGCTGCTCATCAACGGTCAGTCGTTCGAGGTCAGCGTCAAGGACATCGGCAAGAACAGCTTCACGGTTCGCCACGGCAGCTACGCGCGCACCATCAAGGTCATCGATCCGCTCGCTGCCGTCGCCGGCGCTGGTCTTCACCAATCGGGACGCGCGGAAATTACCGCAATCATGCCCGGCCGTGTGCTGAGGGTCTTGGTAGAGTCGGGTCAAGCGGTGGCCGAGGGCCAGGGACTCATCGTGCTCGAAGCGATGAAGATGGAGAACGAAGTCGAGGCACCGCGCGCTGGGAAGGTAAGCGAACTCAGCGTCAAAGAAGGCGACACGCTGGAAACCGGCGCGAAGATTCTGATCATTGAATAGCGCGAAGGGTGGCGAGATGAAGCCGTTGACCAATCGCCACCTTGCGGTGCTCGTGTTTGTCGCCGCGTCGCTCGTCTACGCCGCAGCGATTGGGGCACCGTTCTTTTGGGACGATCGCGTGGTGCTTCAGCAGCAGCTGCAGTTTTTTCCGACCGTACAGTCTGCGTTCTTTCCACCGAAGGGCGTGCCGGCGTTCACCGACAACTACTACCGGCCCATCATTATTGCGTCCTGGAAATTCGACGATGCCGTCACGCAGTTGCTCTTTGGCTCGCCCGCCACCGCGGCCGATCGTGAGGCATCGCGCGAGATCGTGTTTCACACATCCAACGTGCTGGTGCATGCGGCTTCGGCGGTGGTGGTGTTGTGGTTGGCATTGGCGTGGGGCGCTAGCCGCAGTGCCGCCACGGTGGCGGCGGCGCTGTTCGCCTTGCACCCGCTGCATGCCGAGCCGGTGGTCTGGATGTCGGGCCGCTCCGATCTGTGGATGGGACTGTTTGCGCTGCTCGCGCTGTGGTTTTCAACACGCGCGCAACCGGTGGCGGTGGCGGTGTGCGTGCTGCTTTCGATGCTGTCGAAGGAAACCGGCGTGGCGGTGGCCGTGCCGCTTGTCGTCATGGCGCTCGTTCGGCGTAAGCCTTGGCCTACCGCCATCGCACTGGCCGCGGCTATCGTGAGTTACCTCGCGTTGCGGTCGGCAGCGTTGTCGCACGTCGCAGGCTCGAGCGAGCTGGTCTCGACACCGCTTAACGCCGTGTGCGGCGCATTCGGTTGGCTGGTGGCGAAGCTCGCATTGCCTTGGCCGGTCTCGCCGTTCGAGCAGCAGCTTCCGGGCAACCTGTTTATCGTGATCGGAGTGGTCGCAATCACTGCCGCAGTGATCGCTTCAATCTGGTTCAAGGTATGGCGCTTGCCGATCGCGATGCCGCTCAGCGTTTTGCTCGCAGGACTCGCGGTCGGAGTTCTGCCGGCACTCACCGCGGTGTCGCGCACGCCGGTTGCCGAGCGCTACACCTACTTCGCGACCATCGGCATCGCTCTCATGGCGGCAGCAGCCTGGGATCGATTCAAAACAACGCCGCGCGCTCGGGCCGTGGGCGTCGCATTGGTCACGCTGGTGTTTGTCGTGACGCTCATCCCACGCATTGCAATTTGGCGAGACCCGGTGCGCTTGTGGAAGCTCGCGACGGTGC
>JANNUT010000050.1:0-55782 GCA_031395565.1 Acidobacteriota bacterium
CACGACCTGGAGGCAGATCTCGGCGTCGACACGATCAAGCAGGCGCAGGTGCTGGCGCTCGTGCGGGCGCGGTTCGGCCTGGGGCGTGAGGAAGGCCTGAAGCTGAAGGACTTCCCGACGCTCCGGCACGTCATCGGCTACATCGCGCAACGCGTGAACGCGGAGCAGGGTTCAGCAGGCGCTGCATCCGTGCCGGCCGACGGACACGCCCCCGGCGTAGCGGCGGCGCAGCCGTCCACCCGCGCCGAGACTCCGCGCGCCGTGCCCACGGACGATCCGCGAACGGATCCGGCGGGGCGCCGTGCTCTCGAGGTGGCGTTCGCACCCGGCGAGGCGCGGCTCACGCCCGCATCGCTCGCTTCACTGCGCAGAGCTCCCGACGCCGTGGCGGCAGCTTATTTTTCCGCGGCCGAACTCGCCGAGCACGTTCAGCTTCACGCCGATGCGCGCCTCGACGCGCTCGCGTTGCGCATCGCCGCGAAAGAGCTGGTCGCCCGCGCCTCCGGCGAGCGCCCGCTCGACATTCGCCTGCGCCCCGACGGCGACGAGGCGTTCTTCGCGACGACCGCCGCAACACCGCTCAACCGCCAGCGCGTGATTTGGTCGCGTGAAGGAACCGGCATCCGCGTTGCGCTGGACGGGGTGGCCAGCCTCGATCTGGACGAAGTGACAGCCCATTGGCGCAGCGTGCTAGGCCGGTCGGACTCACCCTTGGAGCATCTTTTCCTCGCCATGGTGCGCAAGTTCCTGCGCGAGGTGCGCCTGGCGGACCCGGCGGGACTCGAGGCGCTCCGCGGCCGTCCCGTCCTATATCTCTTGAACCACCAGACAGCGATCGAGCCGGTTATTTTCGACGTCGTCATGTCGGCCTACGGACGAGTCCCGATCACCGCGGTCGCCATGTTTGACCACGGCATCGAATGGGTCGGGAAATTGCTCGAGCTCGTCTTCCGCCACCCCGGCATGGCCGACCATCGTAAGCACGTGCACTTCGTGCGGGAAGGCGAGCCGGACGACATGCTCCAAGCGCTCGCGAATCTCGAGACGTCGCTGGCCCGCCGGGACGAGTCGCTCTACATCGCTGCCGACGGGCGACGTGAGTTGACCGCACGCGTGCGCATCGAGCGGCTGAGCACCGTGTGGCTCGATGTGGCTCAAGAGTTCGACCTCGCCGTCGTCCCGGTCCGTTTTCTCGGCGGTCTCCCGCTGGAATCGACGGGCGACGCTTACGACTTCCCCGTGGGGCTCGGGACGCAGACGATTCTCCTCGGGCATCCGATCTCGCCGGAAGAACTGCGGGCGACCCCGCCGCGGCTCCGGCGCGAGAGGGTGCTCGACGCGCTCAATGCGCTTGGCGATCCGGAGAACGAGGTGCCGCATCCACCCGATCTCGAGTTCGCGCGCGACGTGAAGGACTGGTGTCAGTCCACCGGTTCGACACCGATGGCGGGCGTGCTGTTCAGCGCTCTCTCCCGCTCGCGCCCTCCCGTGCCGCTGGAGCCCACGTGCACACTCCACCACGTCGCGAACCTCACCGACGCCGTGGTAACAGCCGGCGTTCTACACCGCGACAGCGGCCGATCCGTCGCGCTCACGCTGCCCAACACCCCCGAGGGGCTTTGGCTGCGGTTTCTAGCCGGTTTCATTTTTGGTCCCAAAGGACCACAGGTCTGTGCGCCGGACACGGCCGCTCTCGATGCAGCGGTGATGGTGATCGCGGGAAAGGACACGGGGTTGCTCGGATCGGCTACCCCGACGCGTCCCGCGCACGACGTGATGGATCCGGCCGCGACCGCCGATCCCACAGCGTCTGTCGACGTGCCGGCCGGCGAACCTCGCCCGACTGGTCCCGCGGCGGCTCCAGTGCCTGCCCCAAGTGCCACCGACATCCGCCGCTGGGCGATCGACGTGGTGGAGTGCCCGCTCGATTCTGCGGCCTTGACCGGCGCGATCGGCGCCGGCTTTACGATCGTGGTGACCGATGACGGCGCCGGTGTCGCACGCTCTCTACGGCAGACGCTCGAGTCGCGCGGAGCACAGGTCGCGCTGCTCACGCGCCAGCGCGAGGGCGCGGGCACGTACGCCTGCGCGCTCGACTCGGCGCCCGATGTCGCGCGCGCGCTCGCCGACGTGCGGCGTGACCTGGGCCCAGTGCGCGGCTGGATCCACCTGCCGCGCCTGTCCGGCGTGCACTCGCCGGACGCGCTCGACGCGGCGGGCTGGCGCCGCGTGTTGGCGTACGAGGTCGCGGCGCTCCTGCACCTTGCCCAGGACCTCACCCCCGACCTTCGCGCCGGTGCGTCGAGCGGCGCTTTCGCCGTCACGGCGACGTGGCTTGGCGGGGCGTTCGGTTTCTCCCGCGGCGAGGCCCCCGCACGGGTGCGCGCGCTGCGCCCCGCACGACCCAGCGACGGCGGCGCGGCAGGGTTTTTCAAGGCGCTCGCGCAGGAACTGCCGGAGTTGCTCGTGAAGGTGATCGATCTCGCGGTGCCGCATTCCGCGGACGCGGCAGACGCCGCGGCGGGGCAGCTCGTCGGCGAGATCGAGCACGGCGGACGCCGGATCGAGGTTGGTTACAGCGCGGGTGCGCGGCTCATCCCGCGCCTCGTGCCGAGCGTGTTGGCTGACGCTGCGGGTGAACGGTCGCCGTTCGACCGCGAGCGCCCGATCGTCCTCGTCGGTGGTGGGCGCGGGATCACCGCCGAGATCGCGCGCGATCTCGCGCGCGAGTTCAAGCCGCAGCTCGTGATTCTGGGCCGTACGGCTCTGCCGCAGGACGTGGCGCAACTCGCCGCGCTCGACGAGGAGCCGCTCAGACAGTTGCGACGCTCGATTGCCCAACGCATCGAGGCGGCGGGTGGCCGCGCGACGCCAGTCGTCGTCCAGGAGCAGTTCGACAAGCTCGCTCACGCCGTCGAGATCCACCGCAACCTTGGCGAGCTGGCCGCGCTCGGCGCCCACGCGAGCTATCACGCCTGCGATGTGCGCGACGCGGACGCAGTGGAGCGGGCGTTCGCGGCGATCCGCGAGGAGCACGGACCGATCCAGGGTGTCGTGTTCTCGGCCGGGACGATCGAAGACAAGCTGCTCGAGGACAAGAAGCCCGAGTCCTTCGATCGCGTTCTGGGGACGAAAGCCGAGGGGCTCTTCAACGTGGCGCGAGCCGTCGACAACGTCGACCTCGACTTCTTCGTGGCGTTCTCGTCGATCGCTGGCCGATTCGGCAACGTGGGCCAGACCGATTACGCCGCCGCCAATGAGCTCGTCGCCAAGTTCATGCTGCACCTTGCGGAGCGGCGGCCGGCGACGCGGTGCGTGGCGCTCGATTGGACCGGGTGGAGCGGCGTCGGACTCGCCGCCCGCGGCGGAGCCGCCGACGTCATGAGCGAGCGTGGACTCGCTGTGCTCACCCCCGCGCAGGGTGTGGCGCTCTTTCGCGACGAATTGCTGCGCGGGCGGGACTCTGGTGAGGTCGTCATCGCGGGGCCGCTCGGGCCCCTCGATCGCGACGGCCTGATGGCCGTCGAACCGACGGTGTCCGCACCCCCGCCGAGCCTGCCGCACAGTCTCGTGCCGCCGCCAGGACCCGTGCTGCAGCGCGCCCTCATCGACGAGGTTGCCCTGTACAAGCCGGGCCAAGCGCTCGTGGCCCACCGCACGATCGACCTCGGTCGCGACAAGTGGTTGAGCGACCACGTGATCGGCGGCGTGCCGCTGCTGCCCGGCGTCGTCGGGGTGGAGCTGATGGTCGAGGCCGCGACGCTCTTGTTTCCCGAGCTGCACTTCGCCGGTCTCGAGGATCTTGCGTTCCATCTGGCGGTGAAGATCTTGAAGGGCAAGCCCATCACGCTGCGGGTGCGCGCCCGCGCGGTGGGCACCGACCAGGCCGATCGGCTCGTCAAAGTGGCGGTCGAGTCGGACTTCGTCAACGACAAGGGTATTAGCCTCGTGCGCGACCGCTGCCACTACTCAACGATCGTGCGGCTGAGTCCCCACCAGCCCGTGCTACAGCGCTTCGACCCGGACGCTCATCCGTTCCGCCCGCAGGACGTGACCTCCGAGACGGCGCTCTACGGACCGGGGACGCCGTTGCCCCACGGCCCCGCGTTCCGGGTGCTGCGCGAGTTGCGACTGCTCAACGGCATCGGCTCTATCGGCGTCGTGGTCCCGCTGGACGAGGCCCGGGCATTCACGCTCGCCGAGGGTCAGTCGCTCCAGTCCTCGCCGCTCACGCGCGAAGCGGCGTTCCAGACGGCGGGGCTGTGGCAGGCGCTGCGCCACGGCACGATGGGGCTGCCCCACGGCTGCCGGCGGGTCGAGCACTTCGGGACGCCGCCACCCGGGAGCGAGTTGTTCGTCACGGCGTTCCCGCAGCTTCCGGCGGGCGAGGTCGTCGAGTACGAGACCGAGGTGGTCGGCGTCGATGGTGCGGTCTACGACCGCATGCACGGGTTCTACACCGTCTCCGTCGACACGCTGCAGGGCTGAGCGGAAAGGGAGCGCGGTGATGGTCGACTCGGCGGGTTCTGCATTCGGTCTCGGGCTTGCGGGCAAACAGGTCGCGGTGCTCGGCGTGGCGGACGAGACCAGCCTCGCGTGGGGGATCGCCGAAGCGTTCCGGCAGCATGGCGCCGTCGTGACGATCGGCTATCAGCAGCGGTTTCTCAGCCGTGTCAAGGCGCTCCTCAGGGATTCTCCCGAGATCCGCGGCGCGCGCTGCGACGTAACCAACCCGGCGGAGATGGAGGCGTTCTTCGCCGCGTTCGCGTCGACCCGCCTCGACGTCCTCGTGCACGCGATCGCTTATGGACCGCCAGAGGTGTTCACCAGCGACCCCTCGGCCGTCAGCGCGGAGGCGTTCGCGCAGATGCTGCGCGTGTCCGCTTTTTCGCTCGGCGAGGTCACGCGCTACGCCAAACCGCACCTCGCCGAGTGGGGGAGTGTCATCGCGTTGTCTTACCAGGCCTCGCTGCGCGCGCAGCCGTTCTACGGTCTGATGGGTGTCGCGAAGTCGGCGCTCGAAGGGATGGTCCGCTACCTCGCCGTGGAACTGGGGCAGCGCCGCGTCCGCGTGAATGCGATCTCGCCGGGGCCGGTCGCCAGCCTGGCCGCGCTCGGGATCATGCAGGCCCTCTTGCAAGATCGATCGACCCTCGCCCGCCAGCGCGACCGCGTGATCCGTGAGGCATACGAGACCGCGAGTCTTCGAACCAGCGCCGCGGCCGAGGACCTCGAGTTGGCGAGCGCGATCTGGAGCGAATTGCAGCAGGGCGTGGCGACGCGCTGCGCCATCGAGGAGACGATCAGCAAGGAAGATGTCGCCGGCTGCGCGCTGTTTCTGGGCAGCGATCTGGCGCGCAAGATCACTGGTCAGGTCGTGCACGTGGACTGCGGGTTGTCCTCAACCATCCTCATGTGACCGGCGCGCGCGACGCGCGAAAGACAGGACGTGGACGAGCGCGAATCCAAGGACGGCGCCGATCGGCTTCGCCTCTTCGAGGCGCAGTTCGCCCGGACGCGCGCGGCGCGGGGGCTGGAGTTGGTGTTCGTCCCGCTCCCGGAGTTGTTACCCGGCGGCGGTGTCGCGGAGGCCACGCTCGCCAGCCTCGCCCCATCCGAACGCGCCGAGTTCGCGCGGCTCCGTGTCGCCAAGCGACGCCGCGACTGGCTGGGTGGACGTCTCGCCGCGAAAGCGGCCGTCCGGCGCCTGGTCGCACGATGGTGGGGGCAGGACCTCGCGGCCGCAGAGATCGAGATTGGTCGCAATGCGGCGGGTGCACCAGAGGTGCATCTGCGGCGCGCGCTCGTCGATGGCCTAGACATCGCGATCACGCTCTGCCACGCCGGTGATCTCGCGGCGGCGGTGGCGTTCCGTTTCGCGCACGCGGGTGCGATCGGGCTGGATCTGGAGCCGCTCATGCCGGTGGACATTGCGCTGCGGCCGCTCGCGTTCACCGCTCGTGAAGAAGCGGCGATTCAAGCCGCGCCGGACGAGAGCTCACGCCGCTTCCTAGACCTCGGCGTGTGGACGGCCAAGGAGGCGGTGCTGAAGGCCATCGGCCTCGGATTCGCGGTGCCGTTTCACGACGTCGAGATCACGCCCAGAGGGGTAGGCGAGCATTGGCACGCCGTCGTTGCCGCGGGCGCAGGCAGCAGCGCGGGGCGCGAACTGATCGTGGAGGTCGCGCTCGTAGCGGACCACGTGGTCGCGTTGGCGCACGATCCGGCTCTCGGCGCTGGCGGCGCCTAGCGAGTGGTCGGCGACACGGTCGCACTGCGGCGTTGTGCGAACCCGGCGTCAGTGCGCTTGGATGCGCGCATGGAACAGTAAGTCCCCAAGCACGCATACAAGCTCCAAGGCACTCTCTCCTGCTTCGATCGGATGCTCTTCCGCGGCTATCACTCGAGTCCGCAAGGACGACCTCGCGCGTGAGATCGCGCAACGCGACGGCAGCGAGAAGAGGTTGGTCTTCATCATCTCGACACTCTTGCCGTGTGGACCTTCTCTCTCCGCTGGGCTGAAGCCTCGTACATTCAAGTCAGCACGACGGAAGTGATTGTTTCTCTGCCATTGCCTCTTGGATCCCGAGTTCGGGCTGATCCACGTCCGGATTCAGACTTGGTTTCCGATGCAACTCCAGATCTATCTCAACGGCCACGCGAGGCTGGCGCGCAAGCTGACCCGTCACCGCATTCGATTCACCAAGCAAGACAACGTCTTCCTCTGGATGGAGAATTTTCGCAGAACGCAGAGCCTCGCCGATCGAGTCACAGTGTAGGTGCCACTCAGGAAGAGCGTGGCCTACCTATTCCGCTCTCGCGAGATCGCGCTGCAGAGCAACTCGCGGTATCTCAACGCGCTCGCGCAAGTCGATGACCCGACCTGTGGTGTACGAGCGCTCGACGCCATCACTACCCGCAAGCGGTCGCTCGCACCCAGACCGCTCAAGGTCCTCAATCCACTGGCCCGCCCCGACAACGAGATCTTCGAAACAAACTCTCGACCTCGGTGTTGCTGCCGGACGCTGATGAAAGGCGACAGAGCGCGCGAGTCAGCCGACACTTGCACCGGCTTCACGTCTATCGCCTGATCGCCAGGTTCCCTCGTTCACGACGCTGACGCGTCACCGCTTTCGGAACTCGCGTGATGAGCACGGCACTGACGCTGAGACAACGCGATCTCTCGATTGTCTACGCACGCGCTGCATAACACGACACCAAGTTCCGCGCAGATTACAGAGAAGTGACGAACAAGACTTTATCCGCCTGCAGTGTCGGGCAGTGAGAGCGATATCGCCGAAAAACCGAACTCCGCGGCGCGGCGTGGTTGCCGTTGTTGGAGTGGGTCGGTGCCGGCTGATGCGGGCGCCCCGCGCGCGCCCGCTCCCGGTCGATAGAAGATCTGACTACTTTTTTTCGTACTCGAGCGAGGCAACGGTGATGACCTGCCTATCGCCCTGCAACAGCACCGTGCCTGTGACTTTGCCCTTGTTCACCGCTTGGCAATTCTCCGAGTGGTATTTCTTGTCGGCCACGGCGTCGAAGTAGTAAATCACCGACTTACCGGCGGCCTCCACCTTGATGGCGGTGGCGCACTCCTCGGCAACCGCGAACGCGCACTTGGCACAACCGATCTCGCCGTTGAGCGTTACTTCCTTCGCCGCCTCGGCAGCAAGCGCGAGCCCGATCGCAAGCAACCCCGCCGCCACGCATCCAAACAGCAATCTAGCCTTTCTCATGCTCATCCTCCTTCTTGTGACTCCTGCAACTGGTACTCATCGAAGCCGACGATGGTACCTCTCGGCCACGCTGGCCGCGAGCGAACGCACGCATTCACGGTGACGCACCCAGCATCCGCCGCGTTGCGGTACGCTGCCTGTGCGACGAAGCCCAGTGTGGCTGGCGCGGCCCAAGCGCGGATGGAGGAGCCGGCATCGCCAAGAAGTAACTCGGCCCGGTGAAGCACCACTTGCGGTATAACGCGCGCATGCGCCTCCTCGCGATTGCAGTTGTTTGGCCGTTGCTTATCGCCGTCACCGTTGCGTCCGAACCAACGCCGCAGCTGCTGTGGCCAGCCATCATCGACGAGGCCTATTCCGGTTTGCTGCGCAAGAGCGGCCTGACCGCTGCCGATCTGGAGTTCCCGCGCGATCTCACCGCGAGCGCGTTGCGTTTGCCAAGCGTCGATGGCGCGCTCCAGTCACCACGCGGCCTCGTCGATGCGGCCGAACCCTGGGCGCAGTTGGTGAAGGAAGCGCCGCACCTCGAGCAAGACGGCGCGCTCGCCTTCGTCGTTGCGGCTCAGGCCTTCGACGCGTTGGGTGTTTCGGCGGACGAGCGCTATCGATTGGCCGATGAGCGCGCCTCCGGTGACCAACTGATCCAACTCGCGAATGAAAAGGAAGCGATCGCCAAGGTCTCGCCTACGCTCGACGACGACTGGCGATCGGCCTTGGCAATCCTCGCGCTCGATGCGGCCCGTGCGCGATTGATGGCGCGCGACGCGCTCGCTGCGCTCGATGCGGCGACGCGGCGTGCGCTGATCGAGGCGTTGCCGCAGTTGTGGCTCGAGCCTGGCGATCAAACCCCCGGCGCGCGTCCGCTCGCGGCAGCGACGGGCGAAGCGCCAGCCCTCGACGCCGCTGCGACGCGAGCGCTGTTGCTGCGTGCGGCAGCACTCGATCGAAATGCGTTGGCGCGCGCGGCGCTCACGATCTTGGTCGCGTCCGACACGTTGTTGCAGGTCCGGCCCGCGTCCGACCCGGTCGACGGTTGGCGCCAAGACATCGCGGGCGTGCAGGGCAAGGCGATGGGTCCGTTTCCAACCGTTGCGGGCGATCTCTATCTCGGCAGCAGCGACCCCAACATCTGGCGCGTGAAGGACGCGCTCATTGTCGATCTCGGCGGTGATGATCGATACGACTACGACGCTCCCGCGTTGCCGCTCGATGGCGGAGCCACGCTGGTGGTGGTGCTCGACTTGAGCGGTAACGACGCCTATCGCGGCAATGCCTGGGGCACGGCCGGCGGCGCACTGCTGGGCGTAACACTGCTGCGCGACTTGCAAGGTGATGATCGCTACGAAGGCACGCTGTTGACGCAAGGCGGTGCGTTTCTCGGCGCCGCGCTGTTGGTCGATGGCGGCGGTGACGATACCTATCGCGCTGATTCGTTGGCGCAAGGGGCCGCGGCGTTCGGTGTGGGACTCGCACTCGACGCCGGCGGCGACGACGTCTACATCGCCTCGCGTGAGGCGCAAGGGTTTGGCAGCACCTACGGCGTGGGAGTGTTGTTCGATCGCAGCGGCAACGACACCTATCGATTGGGAGTGCGCTACAAGGACGCACCACTGCATCCGGATCGCGAGCAGAGTCTGGGTCAGGGGATGGGTTTTGGATGGCGCTATCCGGCGATTGCCGGCGGGATTGGAGCGTTGCTCGATGCTGCGGGCAACGATCGTTATCAGGCCGACATCTACGGTCAGGGCGTGGGGTATTGGTACGCGTTGGGGATCTTGATCGATGGCAGCGGCCACGATGCGTATCACCTCGGCCAGTACGGCCAGGGTGCCGGCGTGCATTTGGCGTCGGGCTTGCTCGCCGATTTGTCGGGCGACGATGTGCGCACGGCGGTCTTCGGCCCAGCGCAGGGTGCCGCGCACGATCTCGCGACGGGGGTGTTGATCGATCTGTCGGGCGACGATCTCTCGCTATGTGGTGGGACCGCGTTCGGACACGGCAACGCGAACGCGGTGGCGTTGTATGTCGATGCCGCGGGCAACGACGTCTATCAACTCAAGCAGGACCTTGATGGTCTCGGCAGCGGCGCGAGCGCGCGCGGTAGCGGCTCGTTTGGCTTGTTTCTCGATCTGGCGGGCAAAGATCGCTACCCAGGGCGCGAGGCCGCTGATGGCCACTTCTGGTTGCGCGGACAATGGGGCGCCGGATGGGACCTGCAACCGTGAGAGAAAAGTCGCGATTGATGCTGAGCCTGTGTTGCGCCGCCGCCTGCTGCCTTTCAGCGCTGGCACAATCGACGACGGCGAATTTCGAAGCGTTGTTCACGCGCGCTGCGTTGTGGCAAGTCGGCTCCAACACGGCGGACGTCGAAAACGCGCGCCTCGAGTTGGCAGCGTTGGGCGAGCCCGCGGTGCGCTGGATACTCGAAACCAAACTCGATGTATCGACCACACTCGAGCAGCGAGCGTTCGACGACTTGATCACCAAGCGGCGCGACATTGCAGGGCCACTCGTACTTGCTGCAGTGCAGCGTGCCGCCACTGCATATCAACGAATCAACGCCGCGCGCGCTGCCAAACTATTGCAGTTGAGCGAGGCCGCGCCGTCGATTTCGTCGTGGCTGGCGATCGGCGAAACCGAGCCCGAAACGGCGCGTCGCGTTTTGGGTGGCGCGTTGGATGCCTTGGCCAAGCTCGACCCCGAGACCGCCGTGGCACGCGCGCAAGAGTTGTCGACACACGCTGACCCTTGGGTGCGCGTCGCCGCCTGCGCTGCGTTGGGGAGTACGGCGCGCGCGAGTGCAGCCGCCCCACTGGTGGCGATTGCCGGTGGCAACGATGGCGCCATCGTGCGCGGCGCGGCTTGCAGTGCGTTGATCACGTTGGGCAAGCCCGCTATCGCCGCGGTTCGCAGTGGCCTCGCTGCTTGCTCCAAACCAACGGCCGACGTGCGCGCCTGCGGCTTCGTGGTGCGCGCCGCGGTGGGGCTGCAGCACGCGCTGAACGATGCGGGCTTGAAGGGCGCGCTCGACAACGTCGCCTCACGCGGCCCGAAAGAATTGTCGTCGCTCACGGTTGCCTTGATCGATCTCGGGGACGATCTCTCTCTGTGATGAATTCGCTGCGGGTTTCGATCTTGTGTGTCGCGGGGCTCGCGACGGGTTGTGCTACCGGCGTCAAACCGGTGCGCTCCGAGCTGGCGGGCCAGCAAGATCGGCGCGCCACTCACGAGCCGCCGACCACCAAACCCAGCGCAGAACGGATTCACGTGGTCGAGCGCGGCGAAACCGCCTATCGGATTGCACGCAACTTCGGTGTGAGCGTGGATGAGTTGGCGGCGGCGAATGGCCTGATCGATCCGCGGCGGATCTTCGTGGGTCAGCGACTCATCATTCCTACCCCGCTCGACCCGGACGCACGGCGCGAGGCTCCGGCTCCTGCCTCGATGATTGGAGCGAGGCCCGAGGGCGAACCCTCTACCGAGACCGCGGTCTGGATCTGGCCGGTGGACGGTACGCTCGGGTCGCGGTTCGGCGCCGAGCGCCGCCACCACATGCACGCCGGGGTCGACATCCTGACTGCCGCAGGAACCACGGTCAGAGCCGCGCGAGCGGGCCGGGTCGTGTTTTCGGGGTCGCGCGGCGAATACGGCCGATTGGTGATCCTCGATCACGAGGATGGGTATTCCTCTTATTACTCCCACAACCGCCAAAACCTGGTCTCCGAGGGGGACTGGGTCGAGCAGGGTGAAACCGTGGCCGAGTGCGGTCAGAGCGGGAATGCGACCGCGCCCCACGTCCATTTCGAGATCCACCGCTCCGGCGAGCCGATCGACCCGCTCTCCTGCTTACCCTAAGGCGGGCCTGGAACGGCTGGCATATCCCTGAGACGGGACCCAACTTTCCCGGCGATGGCCACCGACATCATCGAGATCCCCTGCCCCTCCTGCGGCAGCATGCAGCGCATCCTCGAGGCGAGCGTTCCGCGCAGCGGTGAGGTGGCGTGCTCGACCTGCGGCGATTCGATTCGCTTCAAGGCCACGCCCCACGGAATCACTGGGGCGATTCGCATTCCAGGCTCGCTGACACCGCCGCCCGCCACGCGCACCACGTTTGGCGACTCGATGCTGCGGATGGAGGACTGGGAAACCGGGACAGCAGCGGGCGCGGCGAAACCGAACGCCGGACAACACGTCGCCTGCCCGGCCTGTGGCCATCGTTTCGAAGCCAGCGCCGCATTGATCAACCGGCCCACCGTGTTGGTCGTGGAAGACACCGAGTTCTTCTTGCACTTGGCCACCGAGGCGCTGGCGCGTTCTTACGAAACGATCGGTGTTCGCACGGCAGCCGAGGCGCGCGCGGTCCTGGCCACACGCCCCGTCGACTTGGTGGTGCTGGATCTCACTCTGCCCGACGCCGAAGGAACCGACGTGCTGCGCGCGTTACCGCGCAACGATATTCCTGTGCTGATCTACACCAGCCGCGATGAGACCACGCTGTTGGGCGCCTCGTGGCAGAAGCTCGTGGCACTGGGCGCGAGTGATGTGGTTCACAAAGGGATCAACATCGAAGACACGTTGCTGCGCAAGACCGAAGAACTACTCGCGGCGGCGCGGCGCTAGGTTTTCATCGGCGTGACTGGATGCCGGCCTGCGGGCAATCACGCGGTTAGGCCAATCCACGCTCGGCAAGATCGTCTTCGTCGTAACCGAGGTAGTGCCCGACTTCATGCAGCAATGTGATTCGGATTTCTTTGCGCAGCGTGTCGAGTTCGCTACAGACCCGTTCGAGATTGCGCTGATAGATGTAGATCGTGTCGGGCAATCGGGGCACGTCGGCATTGCTGCGCTCTGGCAGCGGGACACCAACATAGAGTCCGTACAGGCATGGATCGAGCGGTGGTTCGTAGTCGGTGAGATCGTCGTCGAGCGGTAGATCGTCGATGATGATCGTGAGGTTTTTCATCTCTTCGCGAATGTCGGCATCGATCTCTTCGATCGCCAAGTCGACCACCCGCTGAAACTCGCGACGCGACATTCGTGTCGGGCGCGGGAACCCCTCGGGGTCTCCGCGATGTGCGTGCATGAACATCTCGTCGGCACGCTCGTATTCGCCGCGACGTTCGAGGCTCAGGCCATGCCAGTATTGCGCTTGCAAGTCTTCGGGATCGAGTTCGAGCGCACGCTGCAACGCGGCATCCGCCTTGTCGAATTCGCACAGCATGAAGAAACAGACTCCCGCATCGGCGTGAGTGACCGCGTCGTCGGGGTCGAGCTGGAGCATTTCGTCGAGCGTCTCGAGCGCTTCTTCGTAGCGAGCCATTTCGATGAGCGATGAGCTGAGTACTTGCCGGCCTTCGACCGAGGCGGTGTCGCGCATCATCGCGCGCCGCGCGAACGCCTCGGCCTCTTGAAATTCCTCGGCGTCGAGTGCGTCCTGCCCACGGCGGACCAATTCATCGTGACTGCGGTGTACGTTGCGGCTCATCGGGCTTTCCTTGGGTCGCAGGATAGCATCCCGTCCCAGAGACCTGACAACGACGCGCCGGGCCGGCCGAGCCAGATGGCCCGCCAGACGGCCTGTCCGTACAATCCCGGCATGTCAAACCGCCCATCCGTCCGAGCCACAGTCCTGATCGTGCCGTTGTTGATCGCAGCTCTCGCGCCAGCCCAGGCACAAGAGATGCGGCCCAATCCTCCTGCGAACGACGGCCAAGAGCGGATCGCCCCGGCATTCAGGGCCGAACGCGATTTCGAGACCGGGGCCGCCTTCCTCCGAGGACTGACCGACGGAACGGCAATTACCGTGCAACGGCTCGATGGAGCGCAGTTCACACTGACGCTGACTGGCGGAATGCTGAAAACATCATTGCCACCGTCGACGCTCTCGGCTGATGGGTCGACCGTCACCAGCCCACTGGGCTACAAGCTGGCCTACACCACTCAGAGTCCGGGTGGGCTGCAGATTACGGCCCCCAACGGGCAATGGGCGATCTTCAAGTCGCGCGTGGCAGAAGACGACACGTTCGTGACCGAAAGCGACGCGGTTCAATGGCGACATAACCGCATCGAGATCGGCCTGCGCTTGCCCGATGGCTCGCGTGTCGATGCGCTGGACGGCGGAACGCGATGGGAAATCATTACGTTGTTGGGAGAGCGCTACGCTTTGACGCATCCAGCACCCGCCCCGAAGTGGGAGACGTTTCCTAAGTTGCCGTCTCCACCACTCATCCCCGACATCGATACGTTCTATTTGGCCGGCGACGGCAACGATTGGTACAAGCCGGCCTTCGAAGATCATGTCGTCTTTGGCTGGAACTGGTGGCCCGCAGGACTGGCGTTGACGCGAGCCATTGAAGACGTGAGCGCAGGATTCCGTCGCCGCGATCTCAATGGCTACTTCCAAGACCTGGAGTTTGTTCAATCCGGCCCCGATATGGGCGCTTGTTTGCTCGGCCGGCGACTGGCCTTGGGCGGTGGCGATCGGTTGACGTTCCAGCTTCCTGGCGACGAGCCCGTCACCGCGTACCTGTTCCCCGGCTCTTTGGACCCCGATCGCTTCGAGCCCAAAAAGCCCAAATCCCAAATCCCCACGCTCAAGCAAAACCCCGAGAAAAAATAACCAGGGACAAGCAGACTTGGATGTGAGTTGCCGATCAGTGAGGCGGGTTAGATTGCGGCACGCGCCGCACCACGAAGCGCGAGCAACTCGTCGGTGACGACGCGGACAGGTATCTGGCGCATCAGCGGTGCATAACGTCCTTTGTCCGCAAACGCCGACAGAAATGCACTCTGCTGCAAGAACGGCAGGATCTTCCTGGCAATCCCTCCGGCCACGAAAACTCCTTCGCGAGCCAAAGCCTTCAGCGCCAAGTTCCCCGCCTCCGCACCGAACACTGCGCAGAAGCGCGCCAACGCCAATCCGCTCGCAGAGTTCGGAGCGAGTTGTGCTGCGCGGGCGACAGCAGCGCTGCGATCTTCATCGGCTTGCCACGGCGGCGCTGCGTCCGACGCACGTTGCGCATAAAACTCGTACAGATTTACCAGCCCAGGTCCTGAAACGAGACGCTCGTAGGAAACGTGACCGTAGCGCTGTTGCAAAAACCGCCACAGCTCGACCTCTTCCTCGTCGCGCGGACCGAACTCGGTGTGCCCCCCTTCCGATGCAGACACCACCAAGTCGTTGCCGTGCCGCAGCATGACGGCCTGACCGAGCCCCGTGCCGGCGGCAATCACGGCGAGACTGCCAGTCACCGGCGTTCCAGGCTGCAGTGTGACGACCTCATGTGGCGGCACCACGAAGACACCGTACGCCGCTGCTGCCAAGTCGTTGAGCAGTCGAACCGGAACTCCTAACGACCGCGACAACGCGTGTCCATCGACCTCCCACGGCAAGTTGGTGGTCTGAACACGATTGTTTGCGACCGGTCCCGGCATACCGAACGCTGCTGCGTCGATGCTGCCTGGGTGGTCTTGCAGGTAGCGTTGCAACAGCGGTTCGAAGCCTTCGGGTGAACTCACCGACGAATAGATCGCAATCGCCTCGATCTCGATCAGCGGCCCGACGACGCGCGCTCGCGCGAGCCGGGTACTTGTGCCACCAATGTCGCCGACAAGGATCATGCGGCCGACATGCTAGCCCGATACGCGATTCGATACGAGGCACCGGCTTCGCTGCTAATCTGACCGCTATGTCGTCACCGCGCCCCAAGCTTCCCGCCGCCGTGATCGCGCTGGGAATCACGTCGCTGCTCGCCGATGTTTCGTCCGAGATGATCGCGCCGCTGATGCCGCTGTTTCTCACCGCCACGTTGGGCGCCGGAGCGCTCCAACTGGGGTTGATCGAGGGCGTGGGCGACACCACCGCTTCACTGATCCGGTTGTTCTCGGGCCGATGGTCCGATCGGGCCCCGAAGCGTAAACCGTGGGTGGTCGCCGGGTACGCAACCACGGCGCTGACACGCCCCTTGCTGGCGCTGGCGCCGATGTGGCAGTGGGTGCTGGGCTGCAGGTTTCTCGATCGCGTTGGTAAGGGGATTCGCAGCGCTCCACGCGATGCGTTGATCGCCGACGTCACACCGCCCGAGCAACGCGGAGCAGCCTACGGCTTGCATCGCGCGATGGATCACACCGGCGCGATGCTCGGTCCGCTCGCCGCGGCGTTGTGCTTGGCGGCTGGCCTCGCGCCGCGCGCGATCTTCGCACTGGCTTTTTTGCCGGCGGCGTTGGCCGTCATCGCACTGCTGATTGGCGTACGCGAACCAGCCAAACAGCAGCGAATTGTGGCTCAGTCGGCAGGCTTCGTACCGCAGGCGGGCCGGATCGATGTGATCGTCATGCTCGGCGGTCTGTTCATGCGCGCGTTGGGCACACCGGCCGACATGCTGCTGCTGCTCAAACTGACGCAAGAGCATCTCTCGTTGACACGCGTCGCGTTGGTCTATGCGGTCTACAACGGAATTCGCGCGTTGGTTTCATGGAAGGCCGGACGACTCGCCGATCGGTTTGCACCGAAGCAGGTCGCGTTGGTGGGCTGGATCGCACAGGCGGCGCTGTTATGGGTGTTTGCCGCGGTTGGTTCGCCGTTGACAGCGGTCGCGGCCTATTGGTTGTATGCAATCGCGGCGGGTATCGCTGAACCGGCCGAAAAATCGTTCGTGGCGACGTTGGCACCGGCCGATGCGCGCGGGCGCGTATTCGGTTGGTACAACATGACACTGGGCCTCGCGGGTGTGCCGTCGGGCGTCTTGATTGGGATGTTGTGGGATGGACGCGGTGCGGCCGACGCGTTGGGTGTGGCCAGCGGACTGATTGCCGGCGCGGCTGGATTGGTGTTCTTCGCGACGCGCACGGCGACGCGCGATCGCTGAACGCGGCGGCGTCGCGGCAGGTGCCGGGTGGGGTGAAGAGCGTGAGGGCCGCACCAGCCCCCCCTCACGATCGACTCAAGCCTTCGATTTTCCAGCCGCGCCGGCGCGCTGCTCCAGGTCGCGATCCATCACGTACAACCCGTCGGGCGCGTTCTTCAACAGGCGCAAACGCTGCAACACCTCGTTGGCCGAGGCTTCGTCCTGAACTTGCTCGGTCACCAACCCCAACAGCGACATGTTGGTGGCGTGATCGCGCTCATCCAGAGCCAAGCTCACCAGTGAGTTGATGTGCTCGCCGGTGGCCAATTCGCGGTTGTAGGCATCTTCCAGTGCGGCGTCCGGCGACTGCCAGCCCTGGGTCGGATCGGGCATGCCGGTCAACACCACGCGACCGCCGCGGCGATCGACGTAGTCGTTGAGCATCATGCCGTGGCTCATCTCGTCTTCGGCCTGCGCGCGCGCGTGAGCCGCGAACCCGTTGAGGTTCAGCGATCGAAAATAGGCCGACATCGCCAAGTAAAAGAACGCGGTTTGAAACTCGTGGTTGATCTGCTTGTTCAGTGCGGCTTCCACTTTCTTCGAGAGCATACGGGTCTCCATCGCAAGAGGGGCTGGTGTTTGTTGGTTGTCGCTATCGCGCGGGGCTGCTTGGCCCGGCACTCAGAGCAGGGATGACTCTATCGATCGGGCCAAGGCCTTCGCCTTGATCAATGTCTCCTCATATTCGGCGGCAGGGTCGGAGTCGGCAGTAATCGCACCCCCAGCCTGGAACGTCACGTGAGTGCCGTGCAACAACATCGTGCGAATCGCGATCGACAACGTCATCCGTCCATCCAGCGGCAGCATACCGATCGCGCCGGTGTAGACCGCGCGTCGCGTCGGCTCGAGCTCGTCGATGATTTCCATCGCCCGGATCTTCGGGGCACCGGTAATCGACCCACCGGGAAACGAGGCCCGCAAGACGTCGACCAATCCAGCGTCTGGCCGCAACTGTCCTTCGACGGTTGCCACCAAGTGCCAAACCGTCGGGTGCCGCTCCAAGTGCTTGGCGGCAACGACGCGGATCGATCCCGGCACGCAGACACGGCCCAAATCGTTGCGCTCCAAATCGACGATCATCGTCAACTCGGCGTCGTCCTTGACGCTGGCCAGCAGCTCCTCGGCCAAGCGAGCGTCTTCGTCGGCACTCTCACCGCGGCGGCGTGTGCCCTTGATGGGCCGTGTCGTCACGCATGAGCCGTCTACCTCCAAGAACAACTCGGGCGAGGCCGACAACACCGCGCGATTACCGACCTCGAAAAACGATGCATAAGGCGCTGGACTCACGGTGCACAGTTTGCGATACAGCGCATACGGATCGCCGTTCCACTGCGCGGCGAAACGCTGCGAGAGATTGACCTGGTAAATGTCGCCGTCGGCGATGTACTGCTGCGCGCGCTGCACCGCGGTCAAGTAGGTGTCGCGCGAAAAGTTTGCGGCGGCGGTTCGCGGTGGCGTGCGAAAGATCTGTTTGTACAACGCGCCACTCAAGGCCGGGGCGTTGCCGAAACGATGATCGATCTCGCGCACCTCACCCGTTTCATGATCGAAAGTGATGAAGCGATCGTAGAACGCGATCGCCATGTCGGGGAAATCCTGATCGGCGAGCGCTCGCCGCGGCAACCGCTCCAAGTGACCACCCAGGTCGTAGCCGAAATACCCAACGGCGATCGGCGGCAGCGATCCGTCGGCAGGACGTTCAAACCGCCACTCCGATAACAGCGATCCCAGCACCTCGAACGGATCGGCGTCGTACCGTTGCTGCTGGCCCGCATGAAAGAACTCGACCTGACGGCCGGTTGCGACCAACACCGCGAAGGGGTCGACACCCATCACGCTCAGCCGCCCGGTCCCCTCACCGGCGGCGGCGCTCTCCAGCTGGAATCGAAACGGAATCCCTCGCCATGCGGCACACTGCGCCACCAAACGTTGCGGAAGGGGTTGCCGATCGGCTTTGGTCAGGGTCATGCGGGGGGCATTATGCGATGACGCAGGGCGGGCGCGCCTGTCGATCGCTTGGGCCTTATATTGGGCGCCGTGAAGCAGCCGGGCGGGAACGATGAAGCACGCCAGCGCGCCGAGATCGCGCGTCAGCGGGACGTTATCGATGCGGTCGATGAGCAGTTGTTGAGGTTGCTCAACCAACGGGCCGCAGCAGCGCTGGTGATTGCGCGAGCCAAACGCGCGTTGGGCTTACCGATCTACGATCCAGTGCGAGAGCAGACGATTTTAGACGGCGTGCGCGCACAGAACAGTGGGCCGTTCGAGGCTGACGCAGTGTCCAGCTTGTTCGAGCGCATCATCGACGAAACACGGCGGCTGGAACGCCGAACACGCGGCCAGGGTTCGCCGGAGGGAGATTAATGGTCATCGTGATGGTACCGACCGCCACAGAAGAACAGGTCAAGGCGGTCATCGACGCGGTGGTGCGACGTGGCTTGGACGTCCATCGGTCCACCGGCGCCGCGCGCGTGGTGCTGGGTGCCGTGGGTGACACGCTGCGCTTGGATCCTCGCGAGTTCGAGTTGATGCCGGGTGTGCACGAGGCGTTGCGCATCACCGAGCCATTCAAATTGGTGGGGCGGGTCTTTCACATCGAGAACTCGATCATCGATTTGGGCGACGGGGTCACGATCGGCGGTCGAGATGTCGCGGTGATGGCAGGGCCATGTGCGGTCGAGACGATGGAGATCACGCGCACCACGGCGCGCAGTGTTTCGCGCGCCGGCGTGCGGATTCTTCGCGGCGGTGCCTACAAGCCGCGCACCTCGCCGTACGCTTGGCAAGGATTGGGTGAAGACGGACTCAAGATCCTGCGCGAGGCTGCCGACGAATTTGGAATGAAGACCGTCACCGAGGTGATGGACCCACGCAATGTCGAACTCGTAGCGAAGTATTCCAACATGCTGCAAATCGGCACGCGCAACATGCAAAACTTCGATCTGCTGAAAGAGGTTGGGCGTTGCTCGACGCCGGTCATGCTCAAGCGCGGCATGTCGGCCACGATCCAAGAGTGGTTGCTGTCGGCCGAGTACATCTACTTGGAAGGCAATCGCAACATCGTGCTGTGCGAACGCGGCATCCGCACCTTCGAACCGTCGAGCCGCAATACGCTCGATCTGGCTGCCGTGCCGCTGCTCAAGCGCATCTGTCATTTGCCCGTGGTGGTCGATCCCAGTCATGGCACCGGACGGCGTGATCAGGTCGCCCCGATGGCGCGTGCGGCCGTGGCGGGCGGCGCGGACGGATTGTTGATCGACGTGCACCCTGAGCCAGAAAAGGCGCTGGTCGATGGGCCGCAAGCGCTGCTGCCCGAAGACTTCGCGATGCTGATGGGCGAACTGCGCATCATTGCGCCAGCGGTGGGACGCAATGTGCCGAACGCGGTATCGGATCGCAAGCGTTGAACCGGATCGCGATCATCGGGAGCGGCTTGATCGGGACCAGTCTCGGACTGGCGCTGCGACGTTCGCCCGATCGCTTCGAGGTGACGGCGTGGGACTCCAGCCAGAATGCGCTCGCGGTGTGCGAGGCACGCGGCGGCTGCAACCGCAGCGCGAGTTCGCTGCGCGATGCTGTACGCGACGCTGATGTCGTTGTCCTGGCGGCACCGTTGGATGCGATTTTGGTGTTGATGCAGGAACTCACCACACACCTCAACCCATCGACAGTCGTCACCGATGTCGCCGGCGTCAAAGTGCCTCCCGTCGAAACCGCCCGATTATTGCTGCCGGGTCGTTTCGTGGGTGGTCACCCGATGGCCGGTGCGGCAACCGCGGGTCCTGAGTCGGCCCGCGCCGATCTGTTCGACGGCGCTGCGTGGGCGGTGTGCCCCGTAGCTGAAACGCCGCTCGAAGTTGTCGAGCCAATCGAGGCGCTCGCGCGCGCCGTTGGCGCCACGCCCGTCACGATGACAGCTGCGGTTCACGACGCTGCGGTGTCGTGGGTCAGTCACGTGCCACAACTGCTCGCGTTGGAATTGCTAGCTGGCTTGGACGACCGCGGCGGACTCGCCAGCGCCGTCGGCCGTCTCGCCGCCGGCGGCTTCCGCGACCTCACCCGCATCGGCGCGAGCCCCGCGAGCATTTGGCTCCCCGTCCTTCACGCCAATCGCCATCAAATCGCGCGCGATGTACTCGAACTCTCCGACCGCCTGCGCGACCTCGCCGACGACCTCTCTGCCGGCACCCCGCTGGCCCCCCGCTTCCACCGCGCCAACGCCCTCAAGCGCCTGCTCTAAAACCTAATTCGGGGACGGTATACCAAACTCCCGGAGTCAGTAGTCGAGCACCTCGTAGTCATCGACCGAAAGTCGAGTGCCCGTCAGGCGGCCAGTCACGCGAACGCGTTCGCCAACCAAGCCAAACAATTCAGATCCGCGACCTTCGTCGTCCACTGCGTACTCGTGAATGTCGGCAGAGACTACAGCGACCGCCGATAAGTTCTTTTCAATGTCCCAAGTCGCCGGGGTTACGACACCTTCGATCGTTTCGACTTCGCTCAATGCCAATTCCTCACTCGTGGTCATGGTCCCCATGTCAGGCGCGCGGATGCTATGCGAAGTCACAGTGCAATGCGACCGCGCTCGCACAAGCGATTGACACCCGCGCCCAGGAGTCCCACAAACGGCCGCCATGCCGCAGCGCGACTACATCCTCCGCCTGATCGAACAACTGGCGCGCGCCGTTGCCGCTGTGGTTTTCCGGCGCGATGCAGGCGATATCACCGGCGCACATCGAAAGGTTCTCAACGCCGCCGGCGACTTGCTTGGCCTTTCGGGCGACGATCTCGAACGCCTGACCCTCGACGAATGGCGTGTGTTGCTGCGTTCTACCGGGCAACTCGACGTCGAACGCTGTGTGGTCGCAGGCAGTTTGCTTCACGAGTCGTTTCGCACCACCGGCCAACCAGTCCATGCCGAGCGCGCCCTTCGACTGCTGCTGGAGGCCGCTCCGCTCGCCGCCCCCGACCTGCTCGACGCGCTCGACACCCGACTGGCGCAGCTCGAACGCGCCCTCGAGCCACTCCCCGCCGGCTGCGCGATGGCGCTCGCCCTTCATTGGGAGTCGCGCAACAAGTTCGGGCGCGCCGAGGATGCCTTGCTCGAACTACGGCGCGTCGCCCCCCAGGCCGCGCTCGATGTCGCACGCGGGTTCTATGGCCGGCTCGCGTTATGCAGCGACGACCAGTTGGCGATGGGCGGGTTGTCGCGCGACGAGATCGAGGCAGGTCTGTCCCAATTCGATGGCCCCTAGCAACACGCTCACCACACTTCGCAACGCCCGGCCGGATTCATCGGCTGGTTGGGCTTGCACTCGAACGCCTGGGCGAACTCGGGCAACTGCGAGAGTGGGCCGTTGACGCGCCAACGCGGATGCGAATGTGGGTCGACCTTCACGAACTGCTGTTCGATCTGCGGGGTCTGCAGCGAACACCAGGTCTGTGCGAACGCCACGTAGAACAGCTGTTGATCGCTGAGCCCTTCGACCTTGACAGTCGCCGCCTCCGGCTTTTCCTTGATGTACCGAGTGTAAGCGCGCTGCGAAACTTTGATCCCACCCATGTCCGCAATGTTCTCGCCCGACGTCAGATTACCGTTGAGAACCAAGTCGGGCTGAACTTGATAGCTGCTGTACAGCGTGCGCACGCACTGTGCCCGCGATTCGTACCGCTCGGCCACTTCCGGTGCCCACCACTCGCGCAACTGGCCATCGCCCGCAAACTTGCGGCCGTCGTCGTCGAAGCCGTGCGTCAGTTCGTGTCCCATCACCATGCCCATGCCGCCGTAGTTCATCGCTGCCGAGAAATCGCGATCGAAAAACGGGGCTTGCATGATTCCGGCAGGAAACGCCATTTCGTTGTTGAGCGGGTTGTAATACGCGTTGACCGTCGGGGGCGTGAGGCCCCACTCCGTCTTGTCGACCGGCTGCCCGATCTTCTTCATCGCGCGATTGAATTCGAAGTCCCCAACCGCGACCGCGTTGGCAAAGTAATCGCCCGGCACGAGCTTCAGCGCCGAGTAATCGCGCCACTTGTCGGGATAGCCGATCTTGTTGGCCACCAGGTCGGCCTTCTGCTTCGCGGCCGTGCGCGTCGACTCATCCATCCAGGTCAACTGCGGCAAGCCAGCGACGAATGAGGCCTCGACGCGCTGAATCATGTCCAGCGCGATCGACTTGCTCTCACCCGGAAACATCCGCTCGACGAAACGCTTGCCGAGAATATCGCCCAACGAGCCATCGGTAGCCTGAACGCAGCGTTTCCAGCGCGCCTGCTGTTCGCGCTGACCCGACAGCGTCTTGCCGTAGAACTCGAACGTGGCATCGACGAACGGCTTGGAGAGCGCGTCGGAATTCGACCTTACGACATTCCAACGCAAATACGCTTGCAGCAGGCTGGCATCGGTGCTTTGCAGCAACTTTTCCAGGCCCGTGAAGAACGACGGTGTCATCACATTGATTTCAGTCACGTTGGGGTAGCCCGCAGCGGCGAACAATTTGTCCCACGGTAAGCTCGGTGTCAGTTTCTGCAATCCGTCGCGATTGAGTTTGTTGTAGGTCTTGTCTGGATCGCGAAGCTCCTCGCGTTCGGTGCTGATCTTGGCCAACTCCGTTTCGAACGCGAGGATCTTGCTGGCGTCTTGCTTGGACGCATCGGCACTAGCACCCGCCAGTTCGAGCAGCTTGGCGATCAGCGCTGTGTACCCTTCGCGAATCGGTGCATAGCCCGCTTCGAGGTAGTACGCGCGATCGGGCAGACCGAGTCCGCCTTGAGTGAGGTTCAGCAGGCTCATCCCTGGGTTCTTGAAATCGGCACCCACGTATCCCGCGAACAGCAGCCCTTGCGTGGATGCGGACAGCTTGCCGACCGCTGTCATCAGACTCGGTTTATCGACGACCGACTTGACCATGGCCATCAGCGGGGCGAGTGGTTTCGCTCCGGCTGCGTCGATCGACGCCTCGTTCATGCACGAGCCGTAGAACGCTCCAAGTTTGATCAAGTCGGGGTCGCCTTCTTTCTTGGCTGCCGACTCGTCCAGGATGGCGCGCAGCGTGACCAAATTGCGTTCGGCGATTTCGGCAAAGCCGCGGCTCCAGCGTGAGCGGTCGCCGGGGAGCTTGGCGTCCTTCAACCAAGACCCGCAGGCGTAGGCATAGAAATCGACGCAAGGATCGGCCGATGAATCCATCACGGCCTTGACGCTGGCAGCAACCTCGGCGGCCGACCTGCGAGCAGGCTCTGCGGCAAGCGCACCGGTCGCGCCAGTCGCCGCGATCAGGAGCACGGAGAGCGAAACGAGCTTTCTCATGAAAAGACCTCCAACAGATGACGTGATGAGCAGCGCAGCGGGGCCGGACAGGGCCGCGACCGCATCGGCGAAACGCCAGATTCTAAAGACCAAGATCGCCTTCCACCCCCACCGAGACATTGGTTTACAGTCATTTACAACCCTTGTGACTGCCTGGATTGTTAACTAGCTCCGTGACTCGTGCCGTCCCACTCGCCCGTCGTTGGGCGCCGCTGGCCCATCTGTTACTCGGCACCCTCGGGCTGCTGGGCGCACCGGCGTGGGCTAACGAAGGATTGCCGCGCGGCGTGTTGCTCCCGAAGGTCGTCGTGGCCGCCGACTCGGAACAAAACTACGCACTGTATGTCCCGTCGAGTTACGACTCGAAACGTCCCAGCACTCTGCTGATCTGCTTCGATCCGAAGGGGCTCGGTTCGGTGCCGGTCGAATCGTTTCGTGAGACCGCTGAAATCTACGGCGTCTTGGTGGCGGGCTCCAATGTCGCTCGCAGTGGCGAGTTGAATCCGGCGCTGCAAGCAGCCTCTGCACTTTGGAAAGATATTGCAGCGCGATTCAACATCGATCTTCGTCGCGTCTACGTCTGCGGCTTTTCTGCTGGGGCTGCGATCGCCACCGAGATCGCTCTCACGCAGCCCAACTCAATCGCCGGAGTGATTGCCTGCGGCGGCGCCTTCTCGGCGCGGCCACATCAAGACCCCTCGCTGACGATGCCGCTGGCGTTGATCGCCGGTACTGCCGACTTCAATCGGCTGCTGCTCGAAGACGTCGCCGCGGATCTATCGCAGCGTGGTGCATCGGTTCGTCTCTGGGTCGTCCCCGGCCCCCACGAATGGCCGAAGCCGCAAGCCTTGCGAGATGCATGGGAATGGCTGGAATTAAGCGCTTTGCGCAGTGGGCGACGCCCCGCCGATCCAGCCTTGTTGCAGCGGCTGTTACGTCGCGCGCTGGCGCGCGCCGGAGAAGCGGAGCAACAGGGACGTCTGATCGAGGCGCAGGCGCGGTTTGCTTCGCTGGTGAGCGACTCGCCCAAAAGCGAGGAGGGCCTCATGGCGCAGTCGGCCGCGCAGCGATTGACCAACAGCGCCGAGTTCAAGGCGGCTCGACAAAAAAACAGACGTGACCGCGATCGCGAGACCGCATTTCTTGCGCGGTTGCGTGCCGTCACCGATCAAATGGCGCTGTATCCACCCGACCCCATCACACGACGGCAGACGATTGCTGCGCTCGGCATCGAATCGTGGCGTAAGGAAGGGAGCGATACCGCTCAGCGAGTGCTCGAGCGCGCCTTCTGGGATTCGTACGAACTCGGTCTCAAGGGGCTGCTCGAGGGACGTCTGCCACAGGGCTTGGCCGGGCTCGGCGTGGCGGTTGCGCTGCGGCCGGACGGTCCGCTGGCGCTCTACAACTACGCGTGTGCGTTAGCCCGGCACGGCGAAAAGAAAGAGGCACTGAAGTTCCTCAAGCGTGCCGTCGAGACCGGCCGTTTTAGTGCCGAGGATATTCAACGCGACAACGATTTCGCCTCGTTGCGCGGTGAACTCGAGTACAAGCAGTTGGTCCGGCCGCAGCTGTAGCTGGGGAACGTACTGATTTCAGCCCGACTTTGTGCCGGCGACACGCCGTGTGTGAACTTGCTACGATGCGCGAAAGACGAACATCCTCTGCGTTCGTCCCCTTACCCGTCCCGATCAGGAGATTCCTCGATGCGCCGCTTGCTCGCCCTTGTGTTGGTCTTCGGTCTGTCGCTGTGCCTTCCGCTGTGGGCGGCCCCCAAATCGCCAGCACCCAAGAAATCTGACAAGCCGGAGGTGAAGAAAGAGCTGCCGATTCGGCTCAAGCCCGAGACTTACGGTGGACTTTCGTTCCGCAGTATTGGGCCGGGAGTGACGTCCGGCCGGATCGTCGACGTCAAGGTCGACCCCAGCAACAAATTCACGTGGTACGTGATTGCGGCCTCGGGCAACGCTTGGAAGACCACCAACGCAGGCACCACCTGGACTCCCATCTTCGATGGCTACGGATCGTATTCGCTGGGAACGGTCACCATCGATCCCAAGGATCCGTTGACGGTCTGGATTGGCAGCGGTGAGAACAACAGCCAGCGCAGTGTCGGTTACGGCGACGGTGTGTATGTCTCGCACGACGGTGGAAAGTCGTTCGAGAAGACCGGTCTGGAAAACTCCGAGCACATTGGGATGATCACGATCGACCCGCGTGACTCGCGCACGGTGTACGTGGCCGCCATGGGGCCGCTGTGGAACTCGGGCGGCGATCGCGGCCTCTACAAGACCACCGATGGCGGCAAGACCTGGACGCGGATCTTGCACATCGACGATGACACCGGCGTCAGCGAAATCCTGCTCGACCCGCGGCGCCCCGACACCATGTACGCCGTGTCGTATCAACGCCGCCGCCATGTTTGGACGCTGATCAATGGCGGACCGGGTTCGGGGATTCACAAGTCGACCGACGGTGGCGCGACTTGGAAGAAGATCGTGGGTGGCTTGCCCACCACTGATTTGGGCCGGATTGGGATTGCGATTGCGTCCTCGCGTCCCGACACGCTCTACGCCATCGTCGAAGCCGAGCGCGGTGAGGGCGGCTTGTATCGCTCGCTCGACGGCGGCGCCTCGTGGGACAAGCGAAACCCTTATCTCACGGGCAGCGCTCAGTACTACAGCGAACTGTTCGTCGATCCCAAGAACGCCGACCGCGTATACATCATGGATACGCTGTTGGGCCGCAGTGAAGACGGCGGCAAAACGGTCGCCAGCATCGAGGGGCGCTACAAGCACGTCGACAATCACGCCGTGTGGATCGACCCTGACAACACCGCACATATGCTGGTCGGCTGCGACGGCGGACTGTACGAAACGTGGGATGACACCGCGACCTGGGATTTCAAATCGAACATGTCGCTGATGCAGCTCTACCGCGTGGCGCTCGACGATTCGAAGCCGTTTTACTATGTCTACGGCGGCACACAGGACAACCTCACCTGGGGCGGCCCCTCGCGCACTCGTAATCTCCATGGTGCGCGCAACAGCGATTGGTTCGCCGTTACCGGTGGTGATGGCTTCGAGCCTGCTGTCGATCCGTCCGATCCGAATATCGTCTATGCCGAATCGCAGTACGGCGGCTTGGTGCGCTTCGACCGCAAGAGCGGTGAAGAGGTCGAGTTGCAGCCGCAGCCGGCGCCGGGTGAGCCGCCGCTGCGTTGGAACTGGGACTCGCCGTTGATCATCAGCCCGCACAAAGCCACGCGCCTTTACTACGCGGCACAGCGTCTATTTAAGAGCGACGACCGCGGCGATACGTGGGTGCCGGTCAGTCCCGATCTGACGCGCCCGATCGATCGCAACAAGTTGCCGGTAATGGGACGCGTCTGGGGCATCGACGCGGTTGCGAAGAACGCCTCGACATCGTTCTACGGCAACATCGTGTCGTTGGCGGAATCGCCGAAGGGCGAAGGGCTCATTTACGTCGGCACCGACGACGGACTGATCCAAATCACCGAGGACGGCGGCAAGAACTGGCGCAAGCTCGAGTCGTTCCCGGGAGTGCCGGACCGGTCCTACGTGTCCGACGTGTTCCCCTCGTCACACGATGCCAACACGGTGTATGCCACGTTCGGCAACCACAAGATGGGCGACTACAAACCGTATGTCCTCAAGAGCGTCGATCGCGGCCGCGCATGGACCTCGATCACGACCGGCCTGCCCGAACGCGGCAATGTGTGGACGATCGCCGAAGATGCGGTCAAGCCTGGCCTGCTGTACCTCGGCACCGAGTTCGGGCTCTATTTTTCCGGCGACGACGGCAAGAACTGGCTCCAGCTAAAGAGCGGCTTGCCAACTACGGCGATTCGCGACATCGAATTGCAAACCACGTGGGACGATATGGTGTTGGCCTCGTTCGGCCGCGGTTTCTACATCCTCGACGATGTCTCGCCGTTGCGTTGGGCCGATGACGCCAGCGTGGCGCAGGACGCAACAATGCTGCCGGTGAAGGACGCGCTGGCCTACATCCAAGACGTGCCGCTCGGCGGAAACGGCAAATCGTTTCAAGGCGACAGTCTGTTTACGGCACCCAATCCACCTTTCGGAGCCACATTCACCTACTACCTGAAAGACGAAATCAAGACCAAGAAAGCGCAACGCAAAGAGCGCGAGAAGAAGTTGATCGAGGACAAGAAGGACGTGCCGTATCCAAGCTGGGACGAGGTTCGTGCCGAAGAACGTGAAGAAGCGCCTACCGTGGTGCTCACGGTGCGGACCGAGGATGGGAAAGTTGTTCGCCGTCTTACCGGACCGGTGGGTGCGGGGCTGCATCGCCTGACGTGGGATCTGCGCTACCCCGCCGCGCTCTCGGCGCAAAGCCTGGTCGCCAACGACGATGGCGTGTTTCCTTCGGGCCCACTCGCGGTTCCGGGCCGCTACACCGTCTCGCTCGAGAAGCGTTTCGAGGGCGTGCTCTCGGCCTTGTCGACTCCGCAGAGTTTCCAGGTCGTCTCGCTCAACTTGGCCACGCTCGGAAGCAAGGACAAGGCGGCACGGCTGGCGTTTGAAGCGCAACTCGGCGCGTTGCAACGCGCGGTGCTGGGTGCCGGTGATGCACTCGACGAGGCCCGCGCAAAGCTGACGCTGATCAAACGAGCATTGGCTGAAACACCCGACGCACCCGAAGCGCTGGGAACCCAAGCGCGCCGATTGGAAGCAGCGCTGGCCGATCTCGAGATCGAGCTGCGCGGCGATAGCGTGCTGGCAGCGCGCAACGAACCGACATCACCGTCGATCACCGACCGCGTCGTTCGCGCGGTGTACTCGTTGCTCAACTCCACCGCCGCGCCGACAGATACGCAGCGCAAGGCCTACGAGTACGCCAGCGCCTCGTTCAAGCCGGTGCTGACCAAACTGCAGCAAGTGATCGCCAGCGACTTGGAGAAACTCGACACAGAGCTGGAAAAACTCGGTGCCCCGCATACACCGGGTCGCGTTCCCCGCTTCTGAGTCCTGCACCTGACATTGGCCACCTCGCCGCCCTTCGGGCAGCGAGGTGGCCAGTGCTTTCTCGTTCGCCTGAGCCGTCTCCTGCTTCCATCCGGCGACGATTGCGTTTAGCCTTCACCCACCTTGATAACGAGGAGGATGGAGCATGAGGTTGACGTGGTCCGTAGGTCTGTTGGTCGCGGCCGTTGCTATCGCACCGGTTTTCGCACAAAAGCCCAATGTCGTGGGCCGGTATGAGCCACTCACTCTCGAATCACCGCATCCGTACCCCGCCGTCACCGGCGTGACGCTCGGGCAGGAAGTCTTCTTCCCCGGCGCGACCTACGTGCGCGTGCACTTAAGCAAATTCCAACTCGCCGACGGAGACTGGCTCGAAATCTCCAACATGGCGCGCACCGAGCTGTATCGTTACGAGGGCAAGGGTCCGCACGCCACAGGCGAGTTCTGGGCCAACACCATCATGGGCGAGTCGGCACTGATCACGCTGTATGCACCCAAGGGTGGCGGCTTTGGTTTTGTGGTCGACGGTGCGGGCCGCGGCATCGTCCCGCTCGATGGCAGTGGCCCGCAGCCGGAAAGCGTGTGCGGGACGCAGGACTGGAAAGACGCCAAGTGCTACGAAACCTCGCGCCCCACCGAATACGCGCGTGGACGGGGCTCAGTTTTGGCTCTCATCGGCTGTTGCTCGAGCTGTACCGCCTTCAAGGTCAGCGATGGCGGTCAGTTCATGACCGACAACCACTGCACCTCATCGACCAGCGGTGTGCAGTCGACCGAGCTGCGGTTTGAATATCAGTTGCCCGGTTGCGCCAGCGGAAGCGCCAGCTACACGGCGTCGGTGATCGGCAGTCAAATGCTCAAGACCGACGCGACGCTGGACTACACGCTCTTCACCACCACCGGCAGCAGCAGTTCCATTCCATGTCTCGAACTCGAGGCGCGCCTGCCGCCCGTCGGCGAGCGCCTCTACATTGCCGGTCATCCCAACGGTGGCCCCAAGAAACTTTCGGTCGAGAGCGACCAAAACGCGGGCGGACTCTGCGCCGTCGACCGCTCACCATATGCGGGCAACGGAGCCGACACCGATGTCGGCTACTACTGCGACACGATTGGCGGCTCGTCCGGTTCGCCGGTGCTCTCGGGCTCGTCGAACAAGGTGGTCGCGCTGCACCATTTCGGCGGCTGCCTCAATTCCGGCGTGCGTATCGATCGTATCTACCCGCAAATCTCCTCGTTGCTCGGTTCCTGCAACGGAGGGGGCGGCGGTCCCGTCTGTGGCAACGGCAGTTGTGAGGCGACCGAAACCAAATGCACCTGCTCGTCGGATTGCGGCCTGCCGCCCACCACCGAAGCCGGCCTGTGCAGCAACGCGTTCGACGATGACTGCGACAACGCCACCGACTGCACTGACTCCAATTGTGCGGGCGATCCAGCCTGTCCGAGCTGCAAAGCCAATGGTCAAACGTGTACGTTCAACCGTGATTGCTGCAGCCGTCGCTGCAGTGGCCCACTCGGCCGTAAGACCTGCCGCTAGGAGCCGTCGCATGCGCCGGGAGTTTGCCATCGCTGGATTCTTGTTATCGCTCAGCTCGTTCTTCGTCTACCTGGCGTTGGTCGATAACACGTGGCAACGCGAAACCGGAGCCTATGCGTTGGCTTACGCGGCATTCGGCGGCTTGGGTGGACTGGTAGGGCTGTTCGGATCCAAACGGTGGCCTCCCCGCATCATCGGACTGATGGCGGTGCTGTTGTCGCTGTTCTTCCTCTACGTGTTCTTTCCGGCCTCGAGGATTCCAGAAATGCGCGGCGTCGCTGTCGGAGAAGCGGCGCCGCCATTCACGCTGATCAGTCAGAACAACGTCGCGACGTCGTTGTCCGGCGCGCTCGAGCAGGGCCCTGTGATGCTGGTCTTCTATCGTGGCCACTGGTGACCCACCTGCCTCGCAGAGCTCCGCGTGCTCGGAGCCGTCGACAAGCAGATCAAGGGCGCCGGTGGCACGTTGATGGCGATCAGTGCGGACGAGCCGGAAGACGCGCGGCGCATCGCGGAGCGCTTCCACTTGGAATTCCCCGTCTTGGCCGACCCGAAGCTCGAGGTGATCTCGGCCTACGCACTGCGCCATGTGGGTGGCTATGGCGGCCGCGACATTGCGGCGCCCGCGCACTTCTTGATTGGAACCGACGGTAAGGTGAAGTGGCGCTTCATTTCGCACCGTCAGCAAGAGCGGGCCGGTAACGAAGCGGACATCGGCGCGATTGAGGCGCTAAAAGCGCTGAGCGATCGTTAGCAACGTAGCCGCACCGGCACGGCTGAACCACTGCGAATCGCGACGCCGCGACAGCTCGATACTCAAGCCACTGTCTCGCTCGACACCTACCGTCAACGCATGACGACCGGCGTCGCTGTACTCACCCTCCCCCTTCACGTACGGTAACCAGCGAGCGCCGCCCCAGGGCAGGGCCCAGCGCACACCTCCGCGGAGCAGTTCGCCGCGATCTTCGCCAAAGTCGCTGTCGATCAACAGGCCGGCGAACAGCGAAACGTCCCAGGCACCGCGGCGTGCCGGCGGCTCGCGCCAACCGCGGCTGGACCAACCGAGTTCGATGGAGTTGGTGCTTCGCACGGCGCCAGCGTCGGCCCATCGATGATCGCTGCGGTGATAGAGGTGAACCGCCACAGTTCCTGCTCGCCACGGCCGCTCCGCGCCGAGCCACACGAAGTAGTAGAGGTCGTTCGTGTCGTCGGCGGTCAACACGTTGGCATCGACCTCGATCAACGCGCGCGTCATGCCGAGAAACGGTGGCGATGTCGCGCGCAGATCGAGGCGAGCGTAATGGCGCGACCGCGTGCCAGCCCCAGCCATCAGCACGCCACTCAAGACCGCGACATCGTCGTGCGGCTTCAAGTCCCAATCGCCGGTGGCGATCTCGAATCCCGCCTGCCATCCAGACGCCTCGAGTCCCAGCGGGCTCCCGGCATGTTGATAGCGCGCAAACAACGCCAGCGTTTGTGTGCGACTCCAGCCGAACAACAGCTGCGGGCCGATGCTGTAGTCGCTGAAGATCTGGCCAGCCTGGTGGAGCAACTCCAGACGCGCCGAAACGCCGATCGCCAGCTTGCCCAACGGCGCCCAACCTTCCAGTTGTGCGCGCAACAACGCATCCGCCTCCACATTTCGATCCTGCAGCACCGCGCCGAGTGTGGCGTTGCTGCGCCATCGAGCACCACTCGCCGCAAGGCCGATCCCGGCGTAACGCACGTAAGCGTGGCCCTCGGCATCGACACGCCCTTGCCCGCGTTGCCCAACGAGTATCGTCAGCCATGGATGGGCTTCCGAGCGTGCCGAGAATTCCGCGCGATAACTCAACGTGCGCACCGCGAAGCTGAGTCCGTTGGCTCGCTCGATGGCGGTTTGACAGTCGAGCGCGACGCCCGGACGCCAGCCCAATCGCGGCGGGAGCCAAAGTGCGACACCTGTTTCGCCGGCCAGGTCGAGCCGATCGGAGAACACCCAATAGAGCGATCCGTGTGACTGAACCTCGAGCGCAACATCGGCGGCGCGGACCGTTTCGCCGGACCAAATCGAAAGCACCGCCGTGATGAGCACGCTCACTCGCATTCGGGCCAGTCTCGTCGTCTCAGGGTCGCCGCGTCAATCTGGGGGCGCGAATTCGCGGCGGCTAGGGCATCATGGCGCACGATGGAAACGACGCTCTACATCTTGGGTCCACTGTTGGTGCTGATCGGCGTGATCGGCACCGTTTTGCCGGCGTTGCCAGGCGCGCCCCTGGTGTTTGCGGGGCTGTTGTTGGTGGCGTGGGCCGACGATTTTCAGCGTGTCGGTCTGTGGCCGCTGGTGGGCATCGGCGTCTTGATGCTGGTCGCGCTCGGAATCGACGCGCTTGCAACGGCGTACGGCGTCAAGAAAAGCGGCGCCAGTGGCTGGGCACTGGCGGGTGCCTGTGTTGGCCTCATCGCGGGACTCTTCTTCCCTCCCGTCGGATTGCTGTTGGGACCGTTTTTGGGAGCGTTGGGCGGCGAATATTGGGCGCGTCGTGATTGGCAGCAGGCGACTCGCGCTGGCGTGGGGGCCGGCTTGGGAATGATCGTCGGCATGGCGCTGCGTGTGGTGTTTGTGTTCGCGATGATCGGCATGTTCCTCATCGCATGGTTTTGGAACTGACGCGCCATGCAAACCAGCGCCTTCGATTGGATCGGTTATGCGGCGGCAACCTTGACCACCGTGTCGTTCGTTCCACAGGCCATACGTGTCATTCGCACGCGGCACACGGCAGATCTGTCGCTGGCGATGTATTCCATCTTCGCTGTTGGTGTTGCACTGTGGTTGGCGTATGGCGTGGCGCTTGGAAGCCTGCCGATCGTGCTCGCCAATAGCACCACGTTGATCCTGGTTTTGGTCATTCTCGCCATGAAGTTGCGCTTCGGCTGACGGAGGAGTCCTCGATGGTCGTAAACAACGAGCGTTTCGACGTGTTTAGCGAAGCGGTTTGGAACGAGGTGATCCAGCGCATGGAGGGGCAAGAGGCCGAATGGGACGGCGCTGCGATTCGTGTGCAGCATGGGCCGTTCGTGGTCACGCTCGACCTGCACGCCGAAGTCGAGGGGCATGCGTCGTTGTGCAGCACTCGATTGCGCGCCGCGTTTCGCAATCTCGATGGGTTTCGATTTCGGCTCAGACGGCACGGCGTGCTCGACTCGATCGTTTCCTGGGTGGGCGGCCGGGACATCGAGGTGGGCGATAAGGCCTTCGATCAAGCGTTCGTGCTCAAGACCAATCGCCCCGCGGAATTGCAGCAGTTGTTTTCGAGCGAGAAGCTCCGCCAAGCGCTGCTGCAGTCGCCGGTGCGACTGGCAGAGGTTCGCGATGATGAAGGCTGGTTTGGTCCCGAGTTCCCCGCAGGAATCGACGAGCTGTACCTCGATGTCGAGGAGCGGATCGCCGACGCCGATGGACTTCGTCAGCTCTACGCTGCGTTCGCGATCTTGCTCGACCGGCTCAGTTCCGTCGGCAGTGCCGGGTGATCGTCGCACTCTTCCAGCCGTCGATCCCGCCCAACACTGGGAACATTGCGCGGCAGTGCGCCGGTATGAATGTTCCACTGCATTTGATCGGTCCGCTCACCATCGACCTTTCGGCGCGCGCGGTGCGACGCGCGGGCTTGGACTATTGGCCGCATTTGCAACTGACCGTTCACGAGTCGCCCGACGCGTTCGAAGGCTGGCTTGACGGCCGGCGTCATTGGTTGATCAGCAAGCACGGCACACATCGCTACGATCAGGCCGACTATCGTCAAGACGATGTCTTGATCTTCGGAAACGAATTGACCGGCCTCCCCAATGCTTGGCTCTCGCGATCGCCGCAGCAGTCCTTGCGAATTCCGATTCGCTCGTGTGTGCGCAGCTACAACTTGGCCAACAGCGCCGCGATTGTCATGGCGCAGGCGTTCAGTACCGCCGGCTGTTGGGACGCCCTCGGCGCTGATACACCGTAACGGTCCAGCTGTGGGGCGCCGTCGCTCTTCACGCTAAGATCCGCCGTCCCGATCCGGAGGAACTCGTGCGCGCACTCTCGTGTTGCATTCTTGCTCTACTGCTTGGCTTGCTTCCCAGCATGGCAGGCGACAAGCCGTTTACCGCAGCCGATCTTTGGTCGATCCAAGTGGTGGGTAATCCGGTGGTCTCACCTGACGGCAAGCAGGCGCTCTACGCCGTCTCGCCGTACGACGCCGCCGACAACAAGCGCAGCGGCGACTTGTGGACTGTTTCACTTGCAGGTGGCGCAGCACGAAGGCTGACCACCACCAAGGGAACCGAGTCGGGCGCGGTCTACAGCCCCGATGGAACGCGTATCGCCTTCTCCGCCAAGCGCGGTGGCGATGAGCAGTCGCAGTTGTGGGTCATGCCGCTGACAGGTGGTGAGGCGATCAAGGTGACCGATCTGCCGCTGGGCGCGAGTCAGCCGAAGTGGCTGCCCGATGGGCAACGGATTGCCTTTGTCTCGACCGTGATTGCCGGGGCAGAAACACCCGAAGCGCTGAAGCAAAAGCTCGAAGAGCGCAAGAACAACAAGGTCAGTGCCTTGGTCTCGGAGAATCGGCTCTTTCGGTATTGGGATCGTTGGTTGGTCAGCGATGAATACCCGCATCTGTTCATCGTCGATCTGCGCTCCAAACAGACCGTCGATCTGCTGCCCGGCTCAAAGCGATACTTCGGCCTGCAGGACGGCGCAGCCTCTTTCGATATTTCGCCCGACGGCAGCACGCTCGTGTTCGAAGCCAACAACACCGAAGCCCCTCACCGCACACTCAATATCGACCTGTTCGAAGTTCCCACTGCCGGCGGCGCAGTGCGCTGTCTCACCCCCGACAATTTAGGCGAGGACACCGGCCCCGTTTTCAGTCGTGATGGCAAGTCGATTGCGTTCGGCCGCTCACTAAGAGCCGATGGCTGGCCCGATCGCACGCGCTTGGCGTTGCTCGATCGCGCGACGGGCGCAGTGCGCGTTTTGACCGAGAGTTTCGACACCTCACCGCAGCAATGGGAGTTCACGCCCGATGGCCGCAGTCTGGTCTTCACCGCCGAACGCGACGCTCGAAACAACCTCTACACGCTGCCGATCGCGGGCGGCGCGCCGCGGGAGATCTATCGCGGCGGCACCGTGACGGGCTTCGACATCTCCAGTTCCGGTGACGTGGTCTTTGGTTGGAACACACTGATGCGCCCCACCGAACTGGGCGTCACCAAGCTCGACGGCAGCACACCGCGCCTACTCACCGCGGTCAACGAAGCGCTTTTGAATCAGTTCGCGCTGGCCACGCGACGCGAGTACACGTTTGCCGGCGCGGGCGACGAGCCGGTGCAGATGTTCGTGATGGAACCCCCCGGATTCGACAAGTCGAAGAAGTATCCGCTGGTGCACTTGATTCACGGCGGCCCAGTAGGGACCTTCGGTGACAACTGGCACATGCGATGGAATGCGCAGTTGTTCGCCACGCCGGGCTATGTGGTGGCGATGGTCAACTTCCACGGCTCCTCGAGCTTCGGTCAACCGTTCCTCGAATCGATCCTGGGTGCGCCCGCCGACAGACCGTTCGAAGACGTCATGCGCGCCACCGATTTTCTGATTGCGCAGGGATACATCGACCCGGCACGCATGGCGGCCGGCGGCGGATCGTATGGTGGCTATCTCACCAATTGGATCGAGGGGCACACCGACCGATTCAAGGCATTGTTTTCGCACGCAGGCCCCTACAACCTCACGGGGCAATTCGCTTCGGATGGAACTTGGGGCCGTCAGCACAGTTACGGCGGCTACCCGTTCGATGGCTTGGAAAACATCGAGCGTCAAAGTCCTAGCCGCTTCGCCGCCAACTTCAAGACACCAATGCTGATCTCGCATGGCGAACGCGACTATCGAGTGCCCTACACGCAAAGCCTGGAACTGCACGGCACGCTGGCCGCGAAGGGAGTCCCCTCCCGCTTGGTGGTGTACCCCGATGAAAACCGCTGGGTATTGAAGGGCGCCAACGCGCAACACTGGTACGGCGAAGTGTTGGGCTGGCTCAAACGCTGGTTGTAGGACGAAATGAGCGTGGGGGCAGCGCTCACCGCCCCCATGAATTTCGCTCGATCAAATCGGTAACGCGGCGGCGCACCTCGTCGCGAATGGCATACACCACCTCGACGGACTGCCCCTTAGGATCGGAAAGCGGCCAGTCTTCTACCGCGAGGCCAGGGATTGCAGGGCAAGCTTCGCCGCATCCCATGGTGACCAAGAGCGCCGCCTCGCGAGCGAGTTCGTTGGTGAGGCGTTGCGGGACAGCGCCGCCGAGATCGACACCCAGCTCGTACATTGCGTCGGCCACTTCAGGGTGAACGCGCGTGACGGGCTCGGTGCCGGCCGAGACAGCGCGCGCCAACAGCGGATCGGCCTGTGCGTTGAAAAACGCGGCCGCCATTTGCGAGCGGCCCGCGTTGTGAACGCAGGCAAACAGCACGGTCTTCATCAGGCTGCCGCCGCGCCGAAGCAGCGTTTTTTGAGTGCCAGTGACACGTGAACCAGTCCGAGCAACACAGGGACCTCCACCAACGGACCGATCACCGTGGCAAAAGCAGTGGCCGAGCCAATCCCGAACACTGCGACTGCCACCGCGATCGCCAATTCGAAGTCGTTGGATGCGGCGGTCAACGATACCGTAGCGACGCTCTCATAGGGCGCTTTGGTTCTGATCGCAGAGAAAAATGTCACCAAGAACATGATCACGAAGTAGAGGGTGAGCGGAATCGCGATGCGCAGCACGTCCAAAGGAAGGGTGGTGATGAGCTGCCCCTTGGAGGAGAACATCACCACGATCGTGAAAAGCAGGGCCACGAGAGTTACGGGGGCCACCCGCGCTATGTAGCGGTGCTCGAACCACTCACGGCCAAAGCGGCGGATGAGAAGCAGCCGGGACACGAGTCCAGCAGCGAACGGAATCCCGAGGTAGATCGCCACCGTCTTGGCGATCTCGCCCATCCCGACGTGAACCTCGTGACGGGGCATTCCAAACATCGGCGGCAACACGGTAATGAACAGAAACGCCAGTGCGCCGTAGGTGACGATTTGGAAGAGCGCGTTGAGCGCCACCAATCCGGCGACCAGGTCACGATCGCCGCCGGCGAGGTCGTTCCAGACCAGGACCATCGCAATGCAACGGGCCAGCCCCACCAAGATCAGCCCCACCGCGTAGTCGGGCCGGTCGCGCAAAAAGATCATCGCCAACGCGAACATCACCACCGGCCCGAGCAGCCAATTGACGGCCAGAGAAAGCGCCAAGACGCGCAGATTTCGAAACGCCGTTCCCAACGACTCGTAGCGCACCCGTGCCAACGGCGGATACATCATCAAGATCAGCCCGATGGCAATCGGCAGATTGGTCGTGCCCCACCGCAGGCTGCCGATCCAGCGCTCCATGCCAGGCAGCAAGCTGCCGAGCCCGATGCCCAACGCCATCGCCAAGAAGATCCAGAGCGTTAGAAACCGGTCAAGAAGCGACAGGCGTCCAGCAATACTGCGAGGCTGAGTCTCCATCGGCCACAGGCCTATGCCTTGTGTGCGCGCACAAAGGCGCTGATCAACGCACCATCGAGCGCTGCGGTGTCGATGTCGCCCAAATCGACGCTGCAGCAGCTGCCGCCCGCCATCTCGGCAATGTCCTCCTGGCCAAACACGCGCGTGGGCTGAATTTCGACCGACGTGAACCCCGCGTGCGTGAGCATTTGTGTGTACTCACTTTGCAACAACGCGCCCGACACGCACCCGGCCCACATTTCGGCACTCGCGCGTAGCGACTCCGGCAGTGGCTTGGTGAGCACGATGTCGCTGACCGCAAACAGACCGCCCGGGCGCAGCACACGAAACGCCTCGTGCAGCACCTTCTGCTTGTCGGCCGCAAGATTGATTACGCAGTTGGAAATGATGACGTCGACGCTGGCATCGGGAAGCGGGATCTGCTCGATGTTGCCCTTGAGAAATTCCGCATTGGTCAAGCCCGATTCCAGTTGGTTGCGTCGTGCTAACTCCAGCATCTCGTCGGTCATGTCCAGGCCATAGGCTTTGCCCGTGGGGCCGACGCGGCGCGCCGAGAGCAACACGTCGATACCGCCGCCGCTCCCCAGGTCGAGTACCACCTGCCCCGGCTTCAGCTCGGCAAGCATGGTGGGGTTGCCGCACCCGAGCGAGGCACTCAGCGCGGCGGCCGGCAACATGGCGGCTTGGTCCTTGCGGTACAGATTGCGCGTAATCGGGTCGACGAACGGCATCGCATCGCCGCTATGGGTGCTGACGCGGCGGGCCGCGTCACCGTAGTGCTTTTGCACCATTTCGTGGATCTCTCGATCGTGGCTCATGGTCTTGCTCCTTATCGATACTCTTCGATGCCGCAGTGTGCGCCGCGGTCAGCGCGGCGCTGACAGAAAGGTGTGCAACTGATCGATCTGGCCGGCAACAGCCGGGTTGAGGGTGTAATACGCCCACGGTCCACGGCGCTCGCTCTGCACGACCCCGGCCTGTTTCAGGAGGCGTAGGTGATGCGAGATGGTGGGCTGAGAGAGGTTGAAATGAGCCTCGATTTCACAGACGCACAGTTCGCCGCTCCGGCGGCCGAGCAACTCGACCATGGCCAACCGGGTTTCGTCCCCGAGCGCCTTGCACAGCAAGGCGAAGGCCGAGAGACGTGAGGCTTTGGAGGCTCGGGCATTGGGCAAGCGCGCTACGGCGGGACGTGGCGTGGGCATGCCGCAACGGTACAGTCATATCGACGTTTGTCAATATGACTTGAATCAATACCTTCCCGTGGAAGCGACTGAGCCAACGAGTTTGCCAGCCGATCGTGCGCGGCCCGGTCACACCAGGACAGGCAGCCAGAGACCCTAGGCTGCACTCGTGACTGGGCTCAAAGAGGAAGATGGGGACGCCGGGCCGATCCCGGCGCCCCTGGACTCCAGTTCCCGTTGGCTAGAACCGGAGCCCGAAACTCACCTGAAGAGCGGCAAGGCGTGACCAGGCTCGGCACCCTTCCCTGTTTCAGTTCGATGGCGCGAGTCGCACCGAAGAATGCAAACGACCCGTAAATCTGGTTTACACACCGGCTGCAACGTCCTCTCGATTCGACTCATGCCTGTTGTTTCTGCAAGATGCGTGACAGGCTGCAGGGCTAACGGCCGAGTGGCCTAAGTGACTCAACGTTTGGCGGTTGCTTATGTGCAGCAGAGAATTTTTGCGGGTGTTCACTACAACAGGCCGGATCGCTTCAAGGAGTTGGATTTACACTTCACATGGCTTGATGCGGTCCAGTCCTCGACGCGTGCTAGCTTTCGGCATTGATCCTTGTTGCGGAGTGTTTCATGACTCGCTGTTTCATCCTGCTGTGTTGTGTGATGACCACTGCTTGCTCATCCGGCCCACCCCCCGCTGCGGTGGTCGCACCGCGCTTTGTGATCAAACAGGTGCATCGTTCCGACCCGAACTGCACTCAGCCCGCCAGCGAATGCACGCACATCGACTTGAGTTGGCCGCAGTTCGAAGAGGCCACTGTAGTGAGTGAGGTCCTCAACACGTGGAGCCGGCGATTCATCGCCACCGCCGACGCCGCGCAAGCTGACGCGCCGACTCCCGAACAGGTAGCTGACGGCCTGCTCACCGAGTACCTCGGCTTCAAGCAGCGTTTTCCTGACTCGCGATTGCCGTACATTGTCGAACGCACCGTCACGGTGCTCTACGCGAGCGATCACGTCGTTACCCTCAAGGGGATCGATGCCTCCTACGCTGGCGGGGCGCACGGCAACGAAGCCGTTTCGCTGGCGAGCCTCGATCGCAACAGCGGGAAGCTGCTTTCCGTCATCGACCTATTCGGTCCAAGCCCTGCTCAAGCGCTGCTGGACGTGGTCGAGAAGCGCTTTCGAACGGCGCGGAATGTGCCTGCCGGTCAGTCGCTCTCCGATGCCGGATTCGCCTTCGACAACGATCAGTTTCGGCTGCCGAAGATCTTGGGACTCGGTCAGGACGGCGTGGAGTTTCACTTCAATGCCTACGAAGTAGCACCGTACTCGATGGGCCCCACGTCGTTCGTGGTGCCTTACGCAGAGATCGGCTCGTTCATTGCCACGCCGTACGCGCCCTAGTGTCCGTTAGAGCAACCCCTCCAACTCGGGGAACTTGGCGCGATAGTCCTCGCGTGCGCGTTGAATCACCGCGTAGCTTTCGGCGCGGTCGTAGACGTGGGTGATCTCCGCTTGGGACGAGGTTTGATCGGGGTGTTGCTTGTACGTCAAGAAGTAATGCCGCAAGCGATCGATGAACGTCAGCGGCACATCGCCAATATCGCGCAGTGACCCAAACGCGGGGTCGTCGCTCATGACGGCGACGATCTTGTCGTCGGCCTCGCCGCCATCGATCATTCGCAGCCCGCCAATCGGTACCGCTTGCAGCAGCACGTTGCCATGCAACACCGAACGCTCGGCCAGCACGCAAATGTCGAGTGGATCACCGTCGCCCACGATGCCGGGCCGCCCCGTGCGTTCGCTGCAGAGCGCACCGATGCCGGCACCGCAGTAGGTTTGGGGGATCAATCCGTACAACGTCGGGCTTTGATTGGAGTATTTCTGCGGCCGATCGACCTTCAACCGCCCGGAGTTCTTGTCCAACTCGTACTTCACCGTATCGACCGGTGTGATTTCAATGAAGGCAGTGACTCGCTGGGGTGCGCCGGCGCCAATTGCGATCCCGTGCCAGGGGTGAGCCGCAAACAGTTTGAAGAGTGCGTCGAGTGTCGGAACGCTGGGCCTGTCAGTCATGCGCGCAGCATAACGCAGCCACTACAAGACGCGCTGCACCGCCCAAAACAAACCGACCGCCGCGATCGCCAGCGACACCGGTACGGTGACTCGCTCCCGATACCAGGGTTTGGTTCCGGCCCAGACACCCACCGCAGCGAACGCCGTCAGCAACACCGCCAACTGCCCACCCTCGACACCGACGTTGAACGACAACAACGCCGGCACGAATTGACCGCGCGGCAGCCCCAGTTCGGTAAGCACGCCGGCAAACCCGAGCCCATGCAACAGACCAAACGCGAACACCACCGCAATGCGCCACGGGTGGAGCTTCTTCACCAGCACGTTTTCCATTGCGACGAACACGATCGACAGTGCAATCGCCGGCTCGACGATTCTTGGACTCAACGACACCACGCCGAACATCGACAGCGCCAAAGACAGCGTGTGCGCACAGGTAAAGGCGGTGACCTGAAACAGAAGTGGCTTGAGCTCGCGGCTGAGCAAAAAAAGTCCCACGACGAACAGAATGTGATCGAGCCCTTTGGGCACGATGTGCGTAAAACCCAACCACAGGTACTGCAACACGACTTGTGCTGTGGTCGGCGCCGGCGGCGCGTGCTTGAGATCGAACGGAAGACTTGTGGCGCCGTCGGGAACCCATTGACGCAGCGGTTGTGCGTCCCCTTCGTTGCGCAACTCGACGATTTGATTGTTGAGCGTCAGCGACGACGTCCAGGTCGCGCGCCGTACCCCGGCGGGTACTTTGCCACGCAGCTGCAAGCGCACGCGGCCGTCGGCGAGCGATTCGATCTGCGCCTCGTCGGTGCGCAACGGCTCGGCAACGCCGTCGAACGCCAGCGTGGCGAACTGGGCGAAGTGCAGCGCCACGGCGCGAGGGTCTTTGGGGTCGATGTCGGGGACGTGGGCCGGATCGATGCTGACATTCAGCGCGTATCCGCCGCTGCGCTCGAACAGGATGTTGACGCGGGCGCCACCCAGTTCATGGGCGGTCGCAGGCGACGCCGCGAAGAGCGCTATGAACAGCGCTCCCATCAGCAGACAGGCGGTTTTCATCGAGCCGAGCACCGTTAGGTCACCCTCCAGTCCCATTCATCAGCGTTCGACCCGAACCGCTCGCCAACGAGGCACACAAGAGAGTACGACGGCGGGGCGCGATTGGATCCAATCGATATCGGTGTGACCCTCTGATGGAACAGCCGTGCCAACGTGAGACTGCGCTGCCAGCGCGCTCGTGCCTTAAGAGCGGTCACGGTGCTCTCATCACGCCGTGGCCGGCAAGAAATCTCTTGATCCGTGGCCACGGCGGAAGGTAATCGTGGGGAGCGTCGATCGGCTCGAACTCGCTGCCCGGCACCTGGGCGGCGAGTGCACGACCCTGCTCGATCGGTATCACCGTGTCGTGGCTGCCGTGAATGATCAGCACTGGAACCGGGCGAGCGTTGAGGTGCGCGACGTTGTCGAACGGATCGCGGATCAAAAACGGCGGCGCCAAGAAGCGGCGCGCCATCGCGCTCAGGCTGGTGAATGGCGAGAGCAACACCACCGCAGCGACCGGCTGACGCGCGGCGAGCGCCGAAGCGGCGCCTGTCCCGATCGATCGTCCGACGGCGACAACGCGTGCGGCGTCGACTCGCGGGTCGTGAATCGCCCATTGGTATGCCGCGAGCATCGTCGCAGTGATCGAAGACTCCGATGGAGTGCCCGCCGATCGGCCGTAGCCCGGGTACTCAACCAGCAGCACGCCGAAGCCCCAACTGCGTGGCTCATCGAAACCATCAAACCACTGGCTCGCCAACTCTCCGTTGCCGTGCGTGAAGATCAAGAGTGGTGCCGGTCCAGAATGACTGATCGACGGCGGCAAGTACCATGCCTCGATCGAGCCGCTGTCGATCGTCAGTCGCAGCGCTTCCACCCCGGCGGGTGCCGGCAGTTCGAAAGCGGCCGATGGCGCGGGGAAGATCAGCCAGCGTTGCGCGAAGAACAGCAAGGCGAAGTAGAAAACGACAACACTCACCACCGACACCATGGCCCGGATCAACACCGACCGCGGCGTGCGTTTCATCGAGTCACGTGGTGGATCGTCGCCACGCTCTCATGGCTCCTCCTGCGACACGAGCGAACTTTAGCGCACTTGCAGGAGGTCGGTTGGACTATGTCGGCAGAGACTCCGCGGACGCAGCGTGATGCGCGCTGCGTCCGCGTCAGGCCACTAGCTGTTCTTCGCACTCTTGGCGGGCTTCACCGACGCGTGTTCGCGCAGGTGCTCGCCAATCATCGCTGCGATCTGATCGTCGCTCATCTTCATCAGAGTGACCGCAATCGTCTTCTCGGCGCCGCCGCGACGCACGGTGACCTGTGCGACCTGACCCGGCGTGCGATGCGCTTGGTCTTTGTAGCCTGCCTCATGGTCCGCGAGCTTGATGCCGTTGACGGCGATCATCTCATCGCCAATCTGAATCCCGGCGGCCTGGGCCGAACTGCCCGCGAGGAAGCTCTTGATCGAGTAGGTTCCGGCGTCGTCATTCCAGTCGCCTTCCACACCTACCAGACCGCGGTTGGGAAGCGTCTCGGCCATCTTGTCGAGACACTCTTGAGTGGCTGCGGGGCACTTCTTGTCCGCCTTCTTGTCGCCGCCTGCATAGGCAAACGCGCTCACGACGAGCGCCACTACCACGAGCGATAAACCGGTGCGTCTTTGCATGGGATCCTCCGCCGGCGAGACTCCTGCCGATCTCAGGCACGGTACGGCGAGGAGGCGTAACCGCGCTGCCGCTCCCCCGTAAAAGCATTGCGCGAATGTAGACATCTCGTTAATTCCGAATGCTTGTATCGTCTGGCACACCATGACGAACTGGCCTCCACGCTGGCAGCCGCTCTCCGGCGTTTTCTTGGACGCCGCGGGCAGCTATCTGTCGCCGGCGCTCGCGCGTCATCTCCTAAACTCGCGCGGGAGCATCACGTTGAGATACCTGGGCGATCGTTTGTGGCCAGCGGTGCCGTACGGCACTCGACTAGAGGTCACGCCGGTTGGCGACGAACCGTTGTTGCGCGGAACGTTGGTCTTAGTAATCGTCGATGACATTCCCGACCTGCTGCGGGTCGACGCAGATGATGGCGCGGCAGTTCACCTGCGCGCCGATGCCGACCCGGCATTGCGTTTGAAGGCCACGCGTCGTCATGTCTTGGGCCTTGCCGGCTGCCCGGCGCGGAGCGTTTCCGCCGTCGGGGCGCGGTGGCGCCGAGTGCAGCTCGATATTCGAGAAGCACTGCATCACAGCAGCGACCCGGCCAGCGACGCCGCCGAGACCGTGCGCGCCAAGTACGACTCTCAGGCTCCGTTTTATGACGACAGCGCGGTATCGACGGTGCGCCCCGAGCTGCGCGCTGCGATCGCACGATATGCGCCCCCCGGTGCGTCGCTGGTGGTGGCCGGTTGCGGCGCGGGGGCCGAGTGCCGCGACCTGTCGTCGACAGGCTTTCGCGTACTCGGTATCGACTTCTCGGAGGAGATGATCCGTCGCGCGCGCGAGGCGTCGCCTGCCAACAACGCCGTCGATTATCAGTGCGCTGATCTGCGTCACGCGGGACTCCCCGCATCGTCGTGCGCGGTGGTGCTGTTCACACCCGATGTCTACAGCTTCATCCCAAACCGAGTCGACCGCGTGGAAAGCCTGCGTCAACTGAGTAAAGCGCTTCAGGAAGGCGGGGCGCTGTTCGTTTCGGCGCGCGTGGCCAGTCACTTTTGGCCGAAGGCGATGTTGTCGCTCCAGTGGTGTGCCGCGCGCGCCGACCGCGCCCGCGGTTGGGGCAGCTCACACACGCGCTGGGTAGGCCCAGAAGGCACGCTGCGCCGCAGCTTCATTCGGCTGTTTTCGGAGCAGCAACTGGCGCGCGAATTCGCCGGCGCGGGGCTGCGTCAAGTGGAGCGTGTCGCCGGGTGGCGCGTGCTACAGCTGCTCGAGCACCTGCCAAACACCCGGTGAATCGACACCGTGCAAGTCGAATACCGGCACCCGTCGAACGAAGCGATGCAGCATCTCTGTCATCGCCTGTGCGTCGAGTTGCAGGTCGTTCACGAACGGCATGTTGGCGTGCAGCGTCGCAATCGCCAGTGCGGCAGGCAAGGGTGACAGCTTTAGTTCGCGACCTTCGCGCAAACGAAACGCGGCGGCCACCGCAAACTCACCACGAGCCCGCGAGGCGGGAGAAAACACGCCCCAAAACGGCACCGGAAAACTGACCACCTGTGTGTTTGCTCCATCGACAATCACCAAGTCATCCGACAGCGCGGGGCGCGGCTGCGACTGCTCAGCAATCGTGCTCTTGCCGGCTTCGTGCGGGCCGAAGAACAGAAAGCACCGGCCACCCTCGACAATCCCCGCGGCGTGCAGCAGAAACGCTTCGTGGCGCGTCTGAACCAATTGGCTTGCGATGCGCAGGAAGTTTTCGAGTGAAACACGCAGCGGCAGATAGCGACGGCTGGTGAACGTGAGTTCGGCCTCGCCACGCGCAGCATCGATCCAGCCGCGCGACCAGTGCGAGCGAATGGTGCGCACCTCGCCCTCACCCCGGCCAAACTCGAACACCGGCATTTCGCCAGGCGGTGGCAGCGGGATTTCGTCCGCTCCCAGCGCTTCGCGGCAGCGAATGACGAGCTGCGGCTTGTCGTTGCCCGGCGCTACCGCAAACGGGAGGTAGTGCTCGGCGATGAAGGGGCTCCACGGCGTCGGCAGGTCTTCAATGCGCAACAACAGCCGGCCCAGCGGCAGATCGAAGCGGCTGCGCCCCTCGGGGAGCGGCACGTTGGGTCCATCGAGACTTCCGGGCAGTTTCGTCACGGTGCTAAGCCTCGCGCAGATAGCCCCAAGAATGAAGGCGATCGTGATCTTCAAACCAGCGCTCGCCAATGTCGGTGCGGTAGTACATCCCGGGAATCAGGATGTTTTTGATCCGCGCGTAGGCTTGCGCCTGCGCTTGACGCACGGTGGTTGCCGATCCGCAGACCACCAGCACCACCCCGGTTTCGCCTGCCACCAACCACTCGCCGCCGACCTTCTTGACGTCTTCGATATGGACGCCGTCGTAGTTGGGCTTTTCGAACATGATCAGCGCGTTCTTGCTGTAGTTGTTGAAGGTAGCCGGATCATCGAACGGATACGGCGGCATGCAAACGCGCACGCCCAGTTGAAAGCCGCGCCGCGTCTTGAGCTTGAAATCGACGCCGTTGGCCAGGTTGTACAGCACCTCCGAAATCGGCGAGGTGATCCCCTCTTGCTGAATGCTAATGGTCGGATACCCGAAGCGCGCCGTGAATTCCAGCGGGTAGATGCCGTTGTTGTTGACGATGCAGTTGAGGTCGATGTAACCGACGTACCCTTCGGCCGCCAACGTCGGCTCGAGCTTCTTGAGCGTGGCGTTGAAGATCTTGTTGGGCTCGCCCCAGTACATCAGCGTGCCCATCTCGCCGGTGGACGGGCCGAGGTTGCCGGCGAAGAGCTTCTTGTGCTCGAAGTTGACGTTGATCGGGGTGATGTACTGCTTGCCGTTGAAAAACGCTCCCACGGCAATCTCGACGCCTTTCATCCGGCGCTGCAATTGGAACACCTTGATCTGTTCGGTGAAGGCACGCTTGTATGCCTCCAACACGGCAACCACATCTTTGCCGTCGTCCTCTTGGCCGACGAACAACAGCCGCTTGATGTTTTGCGCTTCGCCGCTGGGCTTGATGACGTACTCGGCCGGATTGTCTTTCACGTACGCGATCGCACTGTCGAACTCGGTGAACTCGCGATACGGAATGATCGAGATGCCGGCCTTCTTCAGCTCTTCCTGGCCGAAGCTGCGGTCGTCTTCCAGCTTGTCGGTGTAGGCGGTGCCGCCCACGACCTTCTTGCCGGTTGCTCGCAGCGCTTGAGCCTTCTCGCCTTGGCCGAGCACATCGTCGAACACGATTACGTCGGCCCACTGCGCGTCTTTCTGCCAATCGTGGCTCTTGTCGACGAACCCATCCGCAATGTCACGCGCCGACTCGGTCTCGACGTAGTAGCGCACGTCGTGACCTTCCTTGGCGCACTGCCAGGCAATATCGCCAATCAGCGAGTCGATCGAGACAAACAGAAACTTCTGCTTTTCCATTGAGCCTGTGTCCTCTACCCGTGGTTGGCGGTCTGCCACCCGATGGTTACGACGCGTTGTCCGGTTGCTTGCCCATTTCGTCGATAAACTTCGAGGCCTCGGCGATCGATGCCTCCATCTCAGTGACCAACTTTCCAACCTCGACCTGCAGCGCGTCAGCAGTGGACTTCAGCGACCCGAGCGCGCGCGCGTTGAGGTTGTGCTTCAGAAACAACACCTGATCGTTGAGCTTGGCCAGCACCGGGTCCATCCGCTTGGAAGCGCGCTCCATCACCGTCAGCACTTCTTGATAGCGACGGCGCGTCAGATCGAGTTCGCGTTGGCTTTCTACTCGCAGGTCGTTGCTGGTGAACTGCCCGATTTCGGTCGACCACTCCTGAAACAGCCGATTGGCGACATCGCGCACATTCGCAATCCGGGTGCGCACCGCTTCGGCCCGCGAGCTGGCGTCTTCGTACTCGCTGCGCAGCTTCTCGTACTTGGACTCCAGTTCACCGCCCTTATAGCCGACCAGTGTTTGAAACTCTTGCAGGGTGTCGCGGAACTGCTGCTGCGCCTCCTGCTGTGCCTCGCGCGCCGAATCGACACGTTTCACCAACAGGTCGCGCTTTTCGTAACCGAGCTTTTCCATCGCGTCGTAGTACGCCCCGCAACGCATGCAGCCAGGCGACGACACCAGCAGCGCAGCTACCAGAAAAAAACTCAGACCTCGAGTGTTCATTGTGCCTCCCTCATGACATCAATCCGTCCATGGCCAAATCGTCGGCCAGCATCTGGCCAGGCTTGCGCGGACGCCGGAAATACCACCACTCCTTCTCGCGAGTAAACCCCATTTCCTCGGTAACCGCGTCGCCCCACAGCGGCGGGCAGTCTTGCGTCACCGCGCGATAGCGGTTGTCGGCCAAGTCGCGTCGCGCGCGCAACGGTTGGCGCTGTTCGTCCGAAGCCAACGGCCACACCGCTTCCAAAATGTCGCGCAGGTCGACGTCGTTGAGGTAGTCGTCGATGGTCAACTCGTAGCCGCGCTCGACCTGCGCGACGATTTCCTCCCAGCGCTCGATCAACCCGGCAAGTCCGCCCTCGAGCAAGTCTCCTTCGAGACCCCGCTCCTCGAGAAAGGCGCGCACTGCGTCGTCTGTGTCGCTCACTAGCGTCTCCGCTGGGCCTGACGGCGGAAATAGCGTTCACCGTCGTTGGGCCTAAAGAAGGTGCGTATCGTTCCGTTGCGTTCGAACGCAATGAACGCACCGCTATTCTTGTCAAAGCGCGAGACGGCGCCATCGCCTCGTACGATCTCGAGCACGTTGCCGCCCACGGGCGCATCGCGCAGCGCCTGAGCCATTTGCAAATACTGCTCGCGCGAGGTCGCTCGAAATTCGCGGCCGTGCTTTTGCCAATGCTCCTCGAGCAGATGCTCGTTGCGAAAACCGACAGCAGACGCTTGTGGCGAAGCCGGCTGCGTGACGGCGGGTCGCGAGACAGGCGCCGCGGCGGGGACCGGCGGTGGCGCCTGATCGCAGCGCAGGCAACACAGCACCGCCACGCAGAGCGCACACAGCAGCATGAGGCTGGAAAAGGCTTTCGCAACGAGGCGCATCGCCGTTACTGTACCAGCCGAGATGACCCGCTGGCTGCGAGGCTTCGTATGTTTTGTGCCGTTGGGTGCGGCGTGCGGGGTGATGTGCGCGCAGCCGGTCGAAATCGTCGTGCCGCGTGGCGACCAAATCGTCTATGGCCCGACCGAGGTGCAGGTCCGCGGCCCAGCCGACGCGATCTACGAAGTGAGCGTGCGTCGCGGACCGGATAAAGAGTCCGAGACGGTGTGTAGGACTCACGGCCCACCTGCCCCCGGCGCCTGCCGCTTCGACGCCTTCAGCGACCTCTCCTCCGAAACGGTGATCGTGCGGCTGCACGATGCCGCCGGCACCAGGCTCGGCGAACAGCGAGTGCAGACACGCGAGTTGCTCGAGCCCGACACCACGGTCGAGGCTACGCGGCGCGTCAGCATCCAAGCCTCGGTGGTTGGAGGAGACGCGTGGGTCGATACGCTGATCGCGCACCCCGAGGCGATCGACTGCCGGCTGGGTGGCAAACCGTGCCGTGTAAAGCGCGTCGAGCGCGTCGCGTTGCGCGGCACGCTGAATGTAGGAGTGTTGATCGACGAGAGTGCCAGCGTATCGACGCCGGCGTTGCATCTGGATGCCGCGCTGCAGCGCTTGGCAGAAAACCTGCGCGCCGCCGCCGATCCGTCGACAGGCTTCGATGTTCGCTTCCGGCTGACAGCGTTCTCCGGCGTCACCCGCCCGCTCACCGATGGGTTCGTATCCGACATCGATACCATCGAGAAGGCGCTGAAGACGCTTCGTCCCTTGGGCACGACGGCGCTGTATCGCTCGATTGCCACCGAGCTGCAGTCGTTGGTCGAGTTGCGACAACGCGACATGCTCGCCGGCCGCGACAACGGATACGCGTTGATCATCGTGAGCGATGGCAATGACACCAGCAACGGACTGATTCCGGGCGCGGTGTTGCTGCGACTCGCCACCACCGGCGGCGTACCGCTTTTCTGCTTGGTACTACCCGCAGGCGGCAACGAAGAGTCCTTTCGCGGGCTCGGCCCGCTGTCGGGCGGAGCGAGTTATCTGGCCACCTCCAATCCCGAGCGGCTGTTGGGCGGTGATGTTTTCGAGCGATTGCGCGCGCGCCTCTCGTTGGAGATCGACCCCGCGCCCGGCGTGCGTTTTTCGATGGAACGCGGTCTTGCGTTGCAACCTCCGCCGGGCGGCACGCTGGTCTATCCGCTCAAAGCCCGGCCTGAGCCGGTGCCTGGGGATGTCGCGCTTTCGATCGCCTCCGACCGCGCGCTCGCCGATGACGAACGAATCGCCGCGCTGAAGCGAATTGCCTCTGATGGGCAGGGCGTCGACGAAGCCGAAGCGATTTACCAACAGCTTCATGCCGCGGTGCGGGATCGACGCGAGTCATCCGCGTGGCGTCTCGCGGCGCTCGATGCGGTGGCCGAGTTGGCTGGCCATGCCTTGCTCTGGCGGGCCAGCTCCGATCTCGAGCGAGTGCAGATGCTGCGGCTACTGGAGCGGATGCGCGACGAGCGCTGGTTCGGTGAAGCACCCCCGTCCCTGCTGCGCGCCGTGTTGGAGACAGCGCTCGACCCGGACTTCCCAGCCTCACACGACCTGCGCGCGCGGGTTTCTTCCTTGCACGCTTCACTTTGAGCAAGGCCCGAGCGCCGGGCGATCGCGGTGTGCGGCAGAATGCGCGGATGTCTCGACGAGCCCTTGTCTATGCGGCCGCCATCGCGCTGATCGCTGCGGCGCTGTACGCGCCTGTGCGCACCTTCGGCTTGGTCTGGGACGATCCGGTGGTGATCGAGCAGCAGTTACCGCAGTTGAATTCGCTGCGCCTGGCGTTCTTTCCCCCCGCCGATGTGCCGGAGCTTGCGCCGGTGTATTACCGGCCGTTGGTCGTGGCGAGCTATCTCCTCGATCGTCGCTTGCTTGATCCTCAGCGACCGGCGCGCGTCTTTCACATGACGACGGTGCTGTGGCATGCGTTGGCCTGTCTGGCGCTGTTTGGGTTGGCGCGACGCTTGGCGCTGGCCTTGAGCTTTTTGGAGCATCGAGCGACAGGCATTGCGGCGGCGGTCGCGCTGCTGTTTGCCACAGCGCCGATTCATGTCGATGCCGTGGCTGCAATTACTGGCCGCGCCGATGTGATGGCGGCCGCGTTTGTTTTCGCTTCAGCCTGGGCGTATCTCGCGGCGTTGCAAACCAACAGCACGCCATCGCTGCTGTTGGCCGCCGCGAGTCTCGTGGCTGCGCTGTTGTGCAAGGAAGTGGGCGTGGCAGCGGTGCCGCTCTTGATCTGGCTGGACGTCGCATTTGCGACCGGGCCTGTGTTGGCAACGCGACAGCGACGCTGGGCCCTGCTTGCTACTTCACTGGCGAGTTACGTGGTGCTGCGTTTGGTGGCGCTCTCTGCACTGACGCAACCGGCTGCTGCGAGCGCCGCCGCAAGCTCCGACTCACAGCCCTGGGCCGTGCTGCCTGCGTTCGGTTGGTACATGCGCAAGTTGCTGTGGCCGTTGCCGCAGTCCCCCTTCGTGCCATCGGCGGGCGGTGTGGCGATAAGCGTGTTTGGCGCTGTGAGTGCGGCAGCATTGGTTTGGTTGTTGTGGCGTGCGTGGCGTCGCGGTGATCTTGCGCCGGAAGCGACAGGCGTGTTGTTGCTGTTGGCCGCCTTGGTGCCGGCGCTGTGTGTGCCGTTGTTGCGCGTCACCTACCTGCCGGTCGCCGAACGCTATTTGTATTTGCCCAGCGCAGGGGCGCTGCTCGCGCTGGTCATGCTGGGCGCGCGTCGATTGCCCAAAGCCCGGGGCGTTGGCTTGGTGGTGGCGGTCGCCGTGATGGGGAGTTGGCAGACGCTCGCGCATCAAACCGTCTGGCGCGACGCCTCGTCACTCTGGACAGCTGCGCGCGACTTCGCTCCCGCGCATCACATTCCGTACGCAATGCTGGGCCGCGAGATGGCGGCCGCGCAGCGTTTTGACGAGGCAGAGTCGTTGTATCGCCGCGGCATCGATGTTTCCCCGAATGGTGCCGCGCGCGCGGCGTTGCGCAATAACCTCGGTTCGCTGCAGCGCCGGCGCGGTGGCGACAACGCGGACCTCTCGGCGCTCGCAACGTTTCGCGCTGCAATCGCGGACGATCCACGCCACTGGCCAGCGCTCTACAACTTCGCGATCACGCAGTTGTCGTTGGCCCGTACAGAACCGCCCGTGCAGCAAGCGTCTCGTCTAAACGACGCGATCGAGGCGCTCGCGCGTGCCGAATCGATCGTGCCGAACAATCTCACCGTGCGACTGCAACTGGCGCGGACTCTCGCCGCCGCCGGCCGTCGCGACGATGCGTTGCGCGCGGCGCAGCGCCTGATCGATCTCGCCCCGTCCTCGCCTCAAGCCCGCGAAGCTCGCACGCTCCGATGAGCCTGCGGCTCGTGCTTACTCTTGGGCGTGCCAGGCGGCGAGGATCTTCTTTTCGGCTTCCGGGCTGAGGCCGGCTTTCATATCGGCTTGGCGTTCGGCCGGTAGCGAGCGAAACCACGTAAGCGTGTCGCGCGTGGTGTCGAGCAGCGGACGGAACGTGAGACCGGCCGCCACCGCGCGCTTGTTGCTCCAGGTGTGGAAGCCTTTGTATTCGCCGGTGTAGGGCAGCCAGATTGGAATCTGGCCATCGCCGTTCTCGCCTTGCTTGAGCATGAACTCCGACGAAATCCACGTCAGCTTCGGATCGGCTTTGGTAGCGGCGCGACACGCGTCGATCATCTGCTGCATCGTGAGCTTGTTCTTCGGGCCGACGGCATTGAACGTGCCGATCGTGTTCTTCTCACCGAGCAGCACCAAGAACGCGCCCAAATCGCGTACGTCGATAATTTGCACCGGATCGCTCGGCGCACCGGGCGCAATCATTTCACCGCCACGCGCCACACGCACCGGCCACCACGTGAAGCGATCGGTCCGGTCGTTGGGCCCCACAATGTAACCAGGCCGCACGATCGTCGCGCGTCCCGGCAGCGCCTCACTGGCGGCTTGCTCACACAACGCCTTGAGACCGCCATAGAACTGATACCCCTCGCCCATCGTCTCGACCTTGGGGTCTTCGAGCTTGGCGAGCGGTGCCGACTCGTCGGCGTTTTCCACGGCGTTGCTGGCATAGGCCGAGATCGACGAAACAAAAATGTATTGGCGCACATTCGGCGCGAGCAGCGTTGCACTGGCCTTCACCATTCGCGGGAAGTAGCCGGTGTCGTCGATGACCACATCCCACTTGCGATCGACGAGCGCCTTCAACCCTTCATCTTTGTCGGGATCGCGATCGCCGCGCAGCTTCTCGAGATTTGGATACAGCGTTGGGCTGGTCTTGCCGCGATTGAAAAGCGTTACCACGTGCCCGCGCGCGACCGCCGCGTCGACCACCCCCGGCCCAAGAAACCCGGTGCCCCCCAGCACTAAGATCTTGAGCGGTTGGCTCGCCGGCCCGGCCCAAAAGCGCGTGTATTCGCTGGAAGCCAACAGCATCGAGCCTGCCGCGGCCGAACCCAGTTTCAGAAAGTCGCGTCGTGTGCGTGTCATCCAAGCCTCCGGTGCGGTAGCGGCCGCAGAGACGAGAGATTACGACAGCGCCTCCCGGCAGCCTAGGTCTTTGCGAAGTTTTGCAGGCCGGCGGCGGATGCGTTTTTGACAGCGCGCCACGGAGGGCTCGGGGCCGGCGGCTTGGGAGCGAACCGGCGGGCCCTGACTGTGTCGGACCCGATCGAGGCACAGCTCGCGACGCTGCTCCCCTTCAGCGTCAAGATCGCGATGGGCGGCCAGCCTCGACCCCGTGCCGCGACGAACGCTAGCACGAGCACCGCGATCGCCCGCGTGATCGCAGGGTTGTGCAGTCGCCAACGCGAGTGCTGCGACGCTCGCAGCGTCGGTGTCGCCTCTGGCGGACCGATCAACTGAGAGGTTTCCGAGTAATGCGGATGCGCCCGCCCGTGGCTGCAGGCGCATGTCGTCTGATCAGGTGCACAGCCTTCACCGGATTCGAGCCGCAAGAACTCACGCTGATCGAGTCGTGCGGCTTTTAGGGGTGGTGGTGTCGAACGCCTCGGCATCGTGGCTTGGGGCACATCAGTCACTCACATCGATGCGTCGTTCGTTGCGATACCACACACCGTTGCGCGCTGGCCCCAAGCGCCAGGTGCGTTCGAGCGGCGTGTCGCCGGTGACCTGCAGGTATCCGCCGTGTTGACCATGCCGATGATGCGTCGGGCAGAGCGCATCGCCGTTGTCGTGGTGATCGCTGCCGCCGCGTGATCTGTATTGCCGGTGATGCCATTCGACGCGCCGGCTGGTGCAGCCGGGGGCCTCGCAGCGGTGTCGCGCGCGTACAAGCACCTCGGAATGCGAGGCCGAGCGTTTCTCGGCCCGATCGTGTTGCGCACAAAACTCCTCGAGCATCGCCAAGAGACCGACCCACGAGGGCAGTCGGCGGCACGCGGTGGAAAACATCCGGGCGGCACGCCACGACGGCGGATCTTCATCGCTGATCGGTTGCGACCAATCGCAGGCCGCGGCATCGAGCGTGAGGTATTTGCATCGGGTATCGATGCAGGCGCCGAAGTCGCGGGCCAGTTCTATCGGCAAGCGCCAACGGAGCACGCTGCCCGCGATCGGTATCAACGGCGTGTTGCCGCACGCCGCGTGCCCAGCGCGGTGCACGGCTACGGCGGTGTCGCCGGGCGCGCAGCGCAGCGACGCGAGCCACGCTTCATCGGTCATTGGCACGGGCGCGCCGATTCGTCCTTCGACGCTCGCCGCGAACAACAACGCGCGCTTTTCATCGCGCAAGCGCTTGACGGTGCACTCCTTCAAATGCGCTGCCCACTCGTTCTCACTTGACGCATCGACATGCCCCGGACCCAAGATCTGCACCGCCAGCAACGCCTTCTCGAGACCAATCGCGCCGGTGACATACGCGCGCTGCACGCGCGGACGCTTGGCCAAGGAGCGCGCCACACGCACGCGGTCCTCGATGCTGGTGCGCGATAGACCCAATCGATTCTCGGCGTAGGCGCCAATACTCAGGAAACCGAGTTCGCGCACCAAGCCGCTGGCACTCATCTCAACCAACAACGAGGCGAGATGGCGTTCCATTAGAGCGGCCGCGGTGACGAACCACTGCAACTGCCCCAGCACCTCGCTGTCCGACCCAACACCTGCGCGCTCAATCGTCTCGTCGAGCTTCTCAAGCAACTCACGCGCGACCACCATCGCTGGAAGCTCATTTCCCGACGGAATCTCCACCAAATCGACGCGCGGTTCCGCCGCACGCAGCCACTCCTGGAAAACGTCCGGCGGCTGATCACTGGCATAGTCCTCGGCCACGAGCGCTTCGATGAACGACGTCACCGTCGCGTCGCCGCCTTCCAACCGGCGATACAGATCGAGCGCACTGTCGAACGCCGCGCGCACCGACGGCGGCGCCGCGAAACCCCACAACACACCTGGCACCTCCGCGATATCGTCGGTACTCGGCGTAACAGACTCGGCCTCACCATCGCCACCATTCACCGCCGAGCGCAGCTCATCCACCGTCAACCGTCGAGCCCGCTCCACCCACGAAGCGAGCGTCTCCGTCGAAGCCACCCGTGCCACCAACAACGCCTTGCTCATTCCAATCGGCGCGCCCCCATCCTCGCCTGTCACCGCACCCCTTATCCCCGGCACCTTCACCACCACACGATGCAGCGCCGCATGCATCCG
>JANNUT010000051.1:0-21852 GCA_031395565.1 Acidobacteriota bacterium
GGATACCCGCCGCTCGATCCCTCCGGGGCGGACGTGAAGTAGGCCGCCATCTGGTTTGAGGGATTCCAAGTGGCCGCAGTCAGCTGATCCACAGCATCGAGAAATCGCGTGCTGTTGCCGTTGGCGTCGTGCCCGAAGGCAACCGGACTCGTCACCAGATCGGTCGACGCGGTTGACACCCGGTTGTTGAGATAGGTGTAGGTGGCGTCCAGTCCAATCGGATTGCTCAGGTTGGTCGGATCGCTGCGCAGCATGTTGCCGAAGGGGTCGAACTTGTAGTCCACCGTGTTGCTGATCGCCGTTCCCGAGTTGTTCGCATTGCTCTGTTCGACCGAGTGGATCAAACGCCCCGCGAGGTCATAGTGATAGCGATTGGCGCCGATCCCGGTGATGCTACCTGAAAGATCGATCTGATAGCTCCCGGAATTCCAGTAGTTCTGACCGGCCGGTCCGCTGCTTGCAATCGACTGCAGCCGGTTCTGAGTGTCGAAACTGAACAACTGCGATGTGCCGTTGGCCAAGCGCAAGGTCTTCAGCGCACCGGTCCGCGTGACGTCCGTTAGCGTGGATTGGTTCAGGAAGTCGACATTTTGTTGCGATTCTCGGATCCGCGTCGGAGCTCCCCGCTTGAAGCTGTATTCGTAACGTCGCACGGCGTCGTAGGTCGGGTTGTATGGCGCGACCAGCTCAGACTGGCGAGCCAGCGTATCGAGCTTCTGGCGCGTCACCCAAGTGGGGCCCGCGTAGATGGTCAGATAGTCGGTGCCGCGCCAGTCGATCGCGTGCTCTTCTCCGCTCAAACTCCCCGCCAATCCACGATAGACAAGTCGGCGTCGATCGGTCGCCACGCCGCTCTGATACCCAAACACCGACGTCAGCTTCCCTTCCGATCGATCCGTGCTCTCGTATCCATCCGAACACGATTCCGAGCGCAGGCCGGTCGACGGAGCGGTCGAACAGTGCTTCTCGTCGTAGATAAACTCCGCCAGCTTCTCGATACCGCGGCGACCGAGGAAGACATTGTCGATCGCCAAGCCGGTCCCCAGCCCTGATGTGGAGCTGTCCCCTTTGTCGAACACGATCAGCAGGTAGAAGCTCTTGGTCGAACTCCCCTCGGCCCATTCGGATTCCGTGTACAGATCTCCCGGTCGTAGATCGAACATCCTGACCCAGGTGCTGTAGGACGGCTGATTGCCGTCCAGATGGAAGATCCGGCGTCGCGCCGAGAGATTGCTTGTCGGCGCGTCCGTCTTCACGACGTAGACCGTGAAGTTGTCGAGACTTGCCGCGCCTTCTCTCACCTGCCGGAAATACTGCAAGGTGAGCACCATGTCGCGCGTCACACCGCTGACGTACTTGCGCACCGCTTGTCGGCCGTTGGGCGAGATCGTGCCATCGTTCTGACCATACGAACAGCTCGGCGTGCTCCCGAAATAGAGCCACTTGGTGTTGTTTGGCGTGCTGCCGGTGCTTGGAGGCGGTGGGGGCGGCGGCGCGATGCTGCATGCGGTGCCGGTCATCACGCGCCAGTAGTTCGTGCCTGCGGTGAAACTGAAGTTACTGTCGAGCGTCCCCGTTTCCCAACCTGAAAGGCCCGTCTCGAACTGGCCATCACCGCCCAAGAGATCGACATCAGGGTCTGCGTCACTGTCCGGCACACCCTCGACCTTCGACACACTCGTCAAACGGCCCGCTTGATCATACCGATTGCGGAAATGGTAGTTGCGCGACACCGCCAGAGGGTCCCGCCAGGTCATCAACTGACCCGCCGAGTCATACGTGTCGTAATACCGCGTCCCGCTTTCCTCCGGGATCGTGCGCGACTTGAGTTGACCGGCGGCGTCGAACGTCCACTGCCGGATTTGCAGTGGCGACCCGCTCACCCACGGACTCCCCTCTCGCCATTTCTTATATGGCAGCGCGTCCAAGCATGGCCCGATCTCCGCGCGCGTCATCGCCCCCCGCGGGTCGTACTCATAGACCGCGTCGGCTGCGACGTTCTGGTCGGCTGCGGCGCAGCTCGTGTCCCCGCCGAACGGCTGCACGTCGACCACCACAAGCTGCCCCAAGCCGTTTCGGTACAGACGCGTTTTGGTCGTCTCGCCGCTGGAGGAAGTCCCATCGGCGTTGCGATCGACCCAGCGCTCGATCTGCTGGTGCATCCCGCAGTACTGGGTCTCCGACACCGGCTGGCCTCCCCGTTCCACGCGCACCAGTCGGTCCAGCGGATCAGGCGTGATTGCCAATGGGTTCGAACCGCCTCCAGCCAACTTCGCTCCATAGAAGTACGCCGTACCGAGCGGAGCCGACGCCGTGCCGGGGATCCCTGTGATCTGGTAGTCGTCTCCGCCTCCGTCGCGATCGACCGACCAGCTGAACTTGCTTGCGGCCTGATACTCCGACTCTGACATCAACTCCGATACAAACACCGTCCGGCTCAACTCGTCGTATCGGGTGATCTGCAGCGAGATCGAGCCATCCGGCATCGCCTTGCGTGACTCAACGACACGCCCGAACCGATCCAGCACTGTCTCGGCATAGAATTGGTTTGGATCGCTCGGACTGAAACTCCCTGACCCAGGTGTCAACGAGGAGACACGTGTCACGTGATTCGACGCGTCCAGCGCGTAACTGACGCGAGTCGAAGCCGCCGGCGATGGCGGAGTGGTCAGTGTCAGTCGACCCAGGCTGTCGTAATCCAGCACCGTCTCCAGCTGCGACGCATCGCGTAGCTTCCACGGCGCACCGTTCCCCGCCCCGACAGTCGGGCCACCATCCAAGGTCAGATCAAGGACTTTGTAGTTTCCGGGAAGATTGTTAACCGTCGCCGTGGTCGCAACCCCGCGATCGGTCCCCAAAGTCCGGCCATAACTCACTGTGGAGCTGCCATCCGGTTCAGCATCGCCGCCACTGCTCACGCTCGAGACCAGATCCCCCTTGGCGCTGTAGTCACTGCTCACAACCAGCGGTGAGGCATCGGTGGGGATTCCCGAAGGGGAGAAATAGTCGCGATGGCGCGTGACGGTCTTTACTCGTCCACTTTTCGGTTTGTCGGGACTGGTGTTGCTGGTGTTGCAGTAGTAGCTGAACTCCGTGCGCGAACTGTTGTTCCCCTCGATCACATCCAGTTTCGCCGTCGGAAACGGCTTGATGTTCAGCGTCCCGAAGCAAGTGTTGCTTGTCGTCACCGCGCTGCGCACACGGTGCGACACAAATCCAGATCGGTTCGGGAAATAACCGGGCGCCGGGGGGATCAGCAGGCCGCTCGAGGCGACCTCGATGCTCTGCTCCTGCCACCGATTTCCGTTGCGGTTTGACATCACGGTGCGCTGCATGTGGAGCCCGACCTCATCCGTTGACGCCCCCCAGCACTGACCGAGGTCGTCATGAAACGTCGTCGTTGCCTGCTGCAGGATCTCCCGCACGATCTCGCCATTCACTTCTTCCTTCGTTCCGTCGTAGCTGATGTCCTCCGTGCGATACGGGCTCCAACTGGCACCGTTCTTCTGGTATGTAACGCTCTTGAAGACGCTCCCGTGCGACGGCCCGGGAAGCTCGTCGTCGGTCAGCCCGCAGACATGCCCTCCGTACTGCACCGAGGTCTTCATCCCAAGCGGGTCGATCATCTCGAATGCGTTGAGAGGCTCGCTCCCCGACGGGAACGTCGAGGGGCACTGCGTGTATCCCGGAGCCAAACCGTAGCTCCGCGTCCAATTCCAGTTCGCCTTGTTGACCAGCCCCGAGATCGGCACCTCCCCGTCGGGGTAGAGCGTACGAGACATCACCGCATAGACCGTGCGCGGAGTCGCCGTCGGGGCACCGCTCGGCTGCCGTGCCCCGAGCGTCGTCGAACCATACGTGTATTGACTCACCGCGCCGTGTGGTGGGTAGATGATCTTCTCGAGCAGTGCCGGGCGCTGCGGGTCTGGGCTGGTCGCATCCGGGTCGCCGTAGACGTACTCGATCGTGCCGCCATCCGCAGGCGATGCGCCGTCGTACCCGGTCGTCGTCACCTTCCACAACAACGCCACCCGCCGCTTCCCGCTCAAGCCCGCCGTTGGGTTGATCGTGTCGCTGAGTGCCTCTTGCTTGTAGAAGAACTCGTACTCGATCCGCTGTGGTGTGCTGCGCGCCCCCTTGAACCCGGTCGCGATCACCTTCCTCAACATCCCTTGCGCCGCCTCGGGGCATTGGTTCGCCGTGACCGACGTGCACAACTCGGTGGTGATGTCCATGTCTCCCAGCGTGCCCGCTGGTGTTCCCGCAGTGGTGGGACGACTGGACGAATAGATCCGCTTGATGGCTTCCGGGAAGTTCGGGTTGGAGCTTCCGTAGTACTCGATCTTGATCCAGTTGCCGCTCAGGTCGTAAATCTGCGTCGGATACCAACCAGCGCGATCTAAGTTCTTGACGTAGCCGGTCGTCGGATCACGGTCATAGGGAACAATCAGTTCTAGGCGATATCGCGTCCCACCGGGCACCGTCATCATCCAGTGGGCCTGACTCGGATGCTCCTCCGTGGGTCGACCTGGGCAGCGATCTTCGGGAGCCTCGCACAGGGGTGAGCCTTCGCACTTCGGGGGGTTGGTGGTGCAACACGGCGACGGGCCGTTCCATGACGGCAGCGGGCAGCCCTCGAAGAACTCGAATCTGTGGTCGCGCGCTCTGACTTGAGGCAGCCACCATCCCTCGAGCGTCCCCCACTTTAGCGACATCACCTCGCCGTTCGGAAACTCGAAGAACGATCTGTTGAAATCGTAGCGGGGCGTGTGCCCAGGCCAGTAGGCCTGATTCGTAACCAGGCGCCCAAGATGTGACACCCAACCGAGACCGACCCATGACACCCCTCGCGTCGCGTACCCGGATGTCGTGGGGCTGGTCTCCACCTCATCGCGGACCACACGGCCACTGTCGTAACTCCGCGAGAGCCCGAACGAGTTGCCGCCATCGAATGGAAATGTCGGACTCGAGGGGTGTCCCACATGCAGGTTGCCGTTGAACCAATCGACGCTCTCTCCCAGTCCCAGCGGGATCCCACCGGTTCCAACCTGTCGCAATGCTCGGTCCAGCGGGTCGTCGTAGCGCGTATCACGCAGTGGAAGATCAGCGTCGGCCAGTACCACAGGTACAAGCGACGCAAGTATCAAGAGTACAGAGACACGGTGGAGCTGGCTCATCGGATTCCCTCGCGCAGGGTGAGTTGGTGAAGCGAAGCCGATACCGCGTGACGTTACCGAGTTGTCGCGAAGCGTGCGCTCGGCGGCGGCGAGCATGCGCAAAAGCGGTGCTAGAGCGCGCGTCGTAATCGAGGCAACATGCAGCACATGACAGCCGACCCTAGTACGCATTCTTACCCCCTCGATGTCCTATCGATAGTTCTCTGTCGCTGTGTTGACGCCGAGTTCTGAAGTTGCGCCGCAAAGGCCCTCCCGCACGACCGCCCGGCCGACACTGGAAAGCGGTGCACAGGCGGCGGACCGCAGACGCTGAGGTGTTGCGTTGGTTCTGCGGATAGAAGGTACTGGCGTCGAGGACTACGGCTTCCGACCAGCGCACTTCGCGGGCTGTGAGACTCTTGCAAAGCAAGCTGTACACGCGAAACGCCGCCAGATGCTTTTGCTAGCATCGTCGTGCACCCCTCGTCGGTAAGGTCCAGCCCACCCTGCTTGGACGGGATGCTACGCCTATCGCTTCCTGCCGCAAAGTGGAAATCGCTTGCAATTAGTCAAGTCACGCGGTGATCTGGCCGCGGGAGGTCAGCGCTGGAATCCCGCGCGACATGGAAACTATGAACCCCCGCCGCCGGGTGTGCGGAGTACCGCGAGGCAGCCACCCACACTCACCGGCGCGGCGGGGATGGCGCAGGCGCCGCCGAGCCGCGTTCCGTGCGAGCACAACAGCAGGAGTGCAGGCGAGCCGTGTCAGCGCGTACCCTCCGACACCGCCGGGAGCTGACGTGCGGCGCTGGCGATGGTTTGAGCAATCGCCGAATCGTCGACCGTTTCCACCAGCCCGTCGTCCGTGGCGAGCAGCGCGAGAAACACGCGGTCGGCATCGTGCGTGCCGCGACAGATGATCCGAATGCCGGCCCGTCGGGCGATGTCGGCGAGCTCAATGCACTTCTCGCGATCCGCGGTCTGCCCATCCGTAAAGAGCACCACCGCGCGCTCCGAAGCGGTGCTGTCCAAGAGCGGTCTCAACGCGATCCCGAGGGCGTGCACCATCGCCGTGCCGCCCGCGGGGATGACATCCGACAGAGCCCGCGTGAACGCACCGAGATCGTCCCCAGGGGCGACGAGCAGTTCGGCCTGATGGTCAAACACCACCAGCCCCGTGGCGTAGCCACGCGCGGCGGCCTCGTGCCAAAACTCCACCGCGCCGCGCTTGGCGCTGCCTAGTTTGTTCGCGCCGGTCATGCTGCCGGAGTGATCAAGCAGAAGAAAGCAAACACCACCGGGGCCCTCAGCTTCGAATTCCTCCTCGTACCCTTCTTCGCCGTCGGACCCGTCGCTTGGCCCAGACTCGGAGCGGAGCTGTAGCGCGTGGCCGTGAGTCGCGAAGCGATCCAACAGTAAGCCGCGCAGCCGCGCGCCAAGAGTGGTCTTGCTCTGCGGGGAAACTCCGGACGACAACTCGGGTGAACTGTTTTTCATGACTCACTCTCCTTCACAGCGTGATAGGTGGTGGGTGGATGGAGCGTGCGACGCGTGTGAGTGCGTGAACGCCGCCTCGCAGACGACACCGCGCGAAGCGCGCGCCGCGATGTCATCGCGCCTCCGCGTTGATCGCGGCGATGTTCCACGCCGACTTCTGCGCCTCGAAGCACACCTCAGGCGGTGGATCGTCCGCGGCGACGGCGTAGCGCTCACCGCGCCGCTGCCAGATGAGCCGCTTGCAGGGGCGCTCTGCCGGGATGTTGTGGAGCAGCGTCGCGCTGTCCCAGTCGCCCTCGGTGATGATGATGTCGCGCGCGCCGTTCGTTTGGTGATCGAGCAGGGCCACGCTGCTCCAGCCATAGTTGTTGGGCAAGAGATCGCGAAGCTTCCCGTACTTGCGCCAGAAGAGATACACCGGACACCCTTCGGCGCGGCAGGTGCCATTGACGCGCGTGACCAACAGTTCGTCTTTGTCATCGCGGTTGATGTCGACGCTGCGCATGAAAGCCGTCGACACCGCGGAGCGACGCGCCATATCGGAGCTGCCCGTCAGCTGCGCGATTTCCTCCACCGGCACGCCGGAGTCCTCGATCACCGGCCGCCATGTCGGTGGACGCGGAGGTTTGGGCGGCGGCTCCGGCGGTTTAACCACTTCCGCGGCGCGCAACGCTTCCGCTTGCTGAGCTTGCTGAGCCTGCTGCCGTGCTTCTAACTGTCGCGCCTGCGCCTCGCGCGCCACCATGAGCAGCACCAACGCCAAGCTGCCCACCAACGCGAGAAACAACACTTGCCACTCGTTTCCTTGGATCCAGCGAGCCGGCCACGAGGACGGTGGTGGCGGGGTTGAGGGCGGTGCGTTGGTGTGGGGCGCGCTTCGCGGCGGCTTCGGCGTGCGCCTGTTGCCGCCGGGCCCGGAGGGCGGCGGCGTGTTCGGCGGCGGCCCGCCCGTGCCGGAGGACGGATTCGCCGCGGACTGAAACGGCCCGTGGGGACCGGCGCCTGCTTGCGCGGTGAGCGTGGGCAGCAAGTACGCGTATTTGGTGATGAACTCGAACGCCGCGTTGATGCACTGGGTCTTGGCGGTGGCGGTCGCATGCAGCGCCGGATCGCCCGCGTGCTTGTCCGGATGCCACACGCGGAGCAGCACGTTTCGTTGCGTCTTCACCTGCTCGTACGTCACGGGGGGTTGCAGCTCGAGCTCGCGCAGGTGGTGGATCAGCGTCTGCGTCAAGGGGTCCATGAGTCACCGTGCTTTCTTGGGTTTCTTTGCGAAGAGGTCAGGGATTTCATCCAGCGTCGTGCTGTCCTCGCGCGGCTCAGGGCGCGGCCTGCGTGTGCGACGCCCCACGCTCTCCTGCTCCGTCTCGGGCGAGTTAAGCCCTGCGTCATCTTTCGGCAGCCCAAGGATGTCGAGCTCCTCGTGGCTGTAGCGCCGCAGCATGCCGTGGTGCTGCGGCGCGGCGACGAAGTCGAAGTGCGCACCCGGCCCGCTGCCGCGTGCCCCGGTGTCAGGAAGGCTTGACTGCAGACGGTCGAGATCGATGCTCGCGCCGAACGTTCCCAAACCGGGCACACGAAAAAAGCCGGCTAGCGGCTCACGCGTGCGCTTGGAGGGTGGACGCAAACTCAGAAACTCCGAGGCCAGAATCGCGGGCTTGAGACTCAGTGACCAATGCCGCGAGCTGGTGTAGGACACACCTTGCGGACCATGGGTGCTGGAGTGTCCGCTCGAACGCTCCCAACGCTCGTGCCGGCCAAACGCCTCCTCGGCCCACTGCGCCGAGTCGGGCTCGGCGAGGGCCAGCACGGCGATGTTGCCGCAGCCGGCCAGAAGATCGCTGGCCACATCCTTGCCGTAGGTCGCGCGTAGGCTCGACACACTCTGCGCCCCGAGCCAAACGCGCACCCCTTTGCTGCGGCCTTGAAGCAAGAGCATGTCCAGATGCCGCAGCTTCCCGGCTTTGGAGACTTCATCGAGAAACACATAAGTGTGCGGCTGATCGACGTTCTCAGGCTGGAGCAGAAGCTGCGTCAGTCGCGCGAGCAAGAGCGAGTTCAAGCGATCGGCGGCGGTCTGCGCCTCAATCGGCCGGCCGACCACCAAGACCGACGAGCCCTTCAGCCACGCGGTGAGGCTGAAGCCGTGCGGCGCGTGGTGCCAAAACGCGGCGATCGCACGGTAGGGCTCGAGCTTGCTCGCGATGGTGGCCAGGATGTTCTGCAGCGTGTCTTTTTGTGCGAAGTAAAGCTGCAAGCGCGCGTAGTTGGCTTCCGGGTCCCATTCCAAGACGTGCCGCAGCCGCGTTTCGCTCTCCATCGAGACGATCAGATCGCGCAGCGTCAGACAGCCCGGGAAGCGCGTGTTCCAAGACAACATCACGCCCTGCACCAGATCGCGCACCGCGTGATCGAAAAACACCTGCGGGTGCCCGGACTCGGGCACGGGGAACAGCAGCTCGGCCGCTTCAGCGATGGTGTGCGGCTCTCGGAAGTCCGCGCCCAGATGCCACGCCGCGCAGCGCGCGTCGGCGAAGTTGGTGATCACCACCTCGCCGCTGAAACCGAGCTCGCGCAGACGCGAGACCGTCTCAGTCTTGGCGTCGTAGATCAACACGCGCTGTGACGACCCAGGCACGACGCGCGGCGCAATACTCTTGAGCGCGAGGTACAGCAGCAGCGTCTTCCCCGACCCCGGCGCTCCCAAGGCGATGACGTTACTAAAAGCACTCGACAGCGCGAGTTCGAGCGGACCAAACGTGAGAGTCGCTTCGCCCACTGTGGTCGCCGCCTCGGCGCGCTCGCGGATGCGCTCGACACGCTCACGCCGTGTGCCGCGCACGAAGTTCGGATCGGCGTCAGGGTCCTCGGCTGGAACCGGTGACGCGTGCCAGGTCAGCGCCGAGAGCGCCGCGGCGCCACCGGCGGCAGCCACACTCCACAGCGCGGTGCGCGCGTCGGAGTGCCCTGATCCGCTCAGCCACGCCCCGAGCAGCGTCGCGAGAGCGGGTGGAAAGCTCAGGTGCATCAGTCGCGTGCGGAACAACCACACGCGCGCGGGCCGTTGCCAGAGCAGCAGCAACAGCACCACGCACACCGGCAGCCGCACCCCCGAGAACGCCGCTGGGGAGATCGTGAGATACAGCGCCGCAAGCGCCGCCGCGGTGAGCCACATCCAACTCGTCGCGACGAGGAGCCGAGCGAGCGTGTCTTGGTGTTGGGTCATGGATCGTCTCCTAGCGTTGGGGCTTTTGGTGTTGTCTTTGCTCTTGCGCGCGTTGCTGCTGGTGTCGCACGTGCGTGCGCTGCGTCGCGGTGGCGAGGCGCTCGGTCTCACGGCGTGAGGCCGCCTGCGCCAGGCGCTCGAGCGCATGACCGACGGTTTCGGCGCGGGTGTAGAAGTGCGCGTCACGCGCCGCGGCCAGCACCGAGGCGCGCAAGGTCTCGTGGGCCCCGGGCCCGAGGATGGTGAAGGCTCGTTTCGGGCGAAGCGTTTCGGCGCGCGCGATCGTCAGCGAGTAGCCCAGCTCGATGAAGTTCGAAAAGCGCTTGGGGTCGAAAGAGACCTCGATGCCGCGGTCGGTCTTCAGCGTGATCCGGCGCTTGACGATATCGACGTGCGTGACGGTAGCGAACTCCCCTGCCCTGACCTTGCGGTGAAAGAAACCGCCGCGGATCCTCAGGCCGTGCTTCAGGAGCACGCGGTCGGATTGATGGATGCGGTAACGGCCGACGGTGAGGAAATGCAGCGGTGCGATCCGTAGCGCGCGCCAGCGCTCGCGCTGCGCCAGCACGTTGGCGGCGTGACGGTCGGCGTTGGAGCCGGTCAGAATCAAATTCTCGGCAGGGCGACGCACACCGAACCGCCTCCAGTCTTGGATCAGACGGTCCAGCGGGTCGTGGTCGTGATCGACCACGGTCAAGCGTCCTTGCTCCGCCACGCGTGTCAACGCGCGTTTGTGATCGCGGCCCTCGAACTCATCCTGCGCGGTCTTGAGCCACGGCATCTGCGCCCGGCTCGGGGCTCGCAGCCGAGCCGTCGGAACGGACTCGGTCAGCGCGGCGAAGCCGCCGCTGTGCATCAGCGCGGGCAAGCCCGAGGCATCGCCCACCAACAGCCCGCGGCCGCCGGAGAGTGCATTCAGTTCCAAAAGCTGCGTCAGCTCCTGCACCGAAAGACGCTGCGCCCCGGCGATCACAAACAAAGTGTTGGACGACAGCACCGGACGATGACGCTCACCGGTCAATGCCTCGGTCACCACTTGCGTGACGCGCTCCAGCGCGACGCGCAGGATCGTCTCGGGGTCGAGGCGCTTTCCAAACAACGCGGTGAGTAGTTCACGGCGTCGATCGCGCGGGGGCTCCCACATGCGCCGTTCGTATTGCCGCAGCCACTGGTGCACGGTCTGCGTGGTGATGCCGGTCTTGCGCTCCAGTTCCGCGGCCTGTTGCGCCGTGGCCGCGGCCGCCACCACTTGGAGTCCGCCTTCGTGGGCCAGCTGTGTGAGCGCCCTCAGGACGGCGTACGTGTCCTCGCCGGTGCTCGCATCGAGCGCGTTCAGTCGACTTGTGCTCGTGGCCAGCCTGTAGAGCGCTTCGCGGCCCGTGTCATCGAGTGTGATCTGGTGCAAACGCTCGGCGCGCCGCAGTGGCTCAACCGCCCGCTGCGGCGCGAACGGTTTGGCGGACGCTTCGTTGGTGGTCTTGGCCAGGTCGAGCAGGAGCTGCTCTTCGTTCCAGCGCTGACGCGTCGTGAAGAAAAGTGTGCGGTGCGGGCTTTCCCCCAAGGGCACGATCTCCTCGCTCTCGCGTAGGAAATGATGCGCGGCCGAGACCAGTTGGTGAGACGGCGCGTGCAGCGCGTGGGCGATCCGGATGCTTTCACGCACGAAACTCCGCTCGCTGAAGAGGTTCCTCATTGCGGTCAACTGCGTGGCCGCCTCGCTCAGGATCGTGCCGAGGTGCTGGAGCTCTTCTTCGGAGAGTCGTTGCGGTGCCGCACGCGCCAACTCGTGCGTGCTCCGCCGCTGGAGCTGCAGCGCTTCGAGCGGAATCCCCAGCCCTTGCGCCTCGGTCCGCCAGCGCGCAAACAGCTGCTCGTAGGGCACGACGGTTTTGGTGCCGCGGAGTTTGCGCTGCGCGAGCTCGGCGCTTCGCGCCGTGCGCGGCAGGTTTTTGGCACTCAGGTGTTCGCCGATCGCCTTCGCGCCGGGTGACCACTGATCGAGAAGTTTGTTAAAGCGCTCCGCGAGGCTGGTCTCTACGACGAGGTCGTAGCTGTGCGTGGAGCGTCTCAACTCGAGCTTGAACCGCTGCGTCAAGCGCAGCGCGAGTTCCTCGGTGAACACGGTGTCGAGCAGGCGCCGCGACTCAAACACACGGGTGAGGTCGAGCGTCCCGGTGGTGCCATCGCTTCGAAGGCAAACGTTCGGAAGCAAAACGTGGGCGTGAAGATGCGGCTGGCCGAGACGGCCGGCCGGGTGAATCGCGAGGAAGAAGACGATGTCTTGGGCGTGCTCCGAGCGGCGGCCACCGGCCCCGCGGCGAGTGATCGCGACTTCGCTACGCAGTGTCTGCATCGCTTCCAAGACTGCTGCCTTGAGAATCTCTTCGAGTTCTCGGCGGCCTTCGACGGAGGCCAGCGCATACAGCGCTGAGAACCACTTAGGCGGAGCAAAGACGAGGTCCAGTCCAGGGTGCCGCTCGTGTGTGGTGTGAACGACCCTTCTGGATCGATCCGCGGAAGAGCCATCGAAGATGTTTTGGAACGCCTCTTGTGTCAGCTCACCTTTCAGACCGAGAGCCTGGGCGAAACCGCCGTGCACGCTGAGCGCGGCTTGCGCGCGCTCGCGGTGGTAGCTGTCTTGCTGCAGCTCTTGCCAATAGTGCGCTGGGTTTTGACCGAAGCGCGCGGCCGTCATCACGGGGCACCTCCCCCGTCGTCGAGCCCGAAGGTGCGCCTGACCCACAGGCGCGCCTCGGCCTCCGCCGCGCCGCTTCGTCTCAAGAGCGTGAACATGCTTTGCGCCAGAAGCCGCTTGAGCTCGGCGAGTTGCTCGCTGAGGCCGGGAACGATCGCCGCAGGTTCGCCCGCGGAGCGAAGCGCGTCGAGGCACAAATCGCGCGCGAGCTGGCCGGTGGATTGGCCGCGTGAGGCGGCCAGTTTACGAAGCGCCGCGTGTAGGCGCGGGTCCGAAAGCTTGAATCCGATGGTCTTGGGGGCGGCGTGCCGTGCGCGCCGCTGGTTAACCGCGGAACTCATGCGCCACCACGGAATTCGGGAGCGTCGTTAACACTCCGCTGCGCGGAGTGCTCGTGTGCCTCCGCGATTTCTGTCTTCGTTTCCTGGTGTGTTTGTGGTGGGAGTTCCGTGCGGCAGCGAGGGCTTGGAGTGTTCGGATGGCGCCCACGAATTGAGGCGAGGTGGCTGGGCAATCGCTCCGTGCGTGTGCTCATCAGCGCGGCTCAGTCTTCTTTCGGAGCGCTGGCGGCGAGCTTGGCAATCTCCAGGAGGATGTTGGCGGGGATGTATTGGAGCGCGTCGTGGTTCGATTGGCGGAAGGCACGCTCGGGGGTTTCGGGACTCACGCAGCGGTGCAGGTCGCGCAGCAACTGCAGCGTCAGTCCGGCGACGATCGAGTGGCTGACCCTCAGCTCATCGAGCTGCCGCATCACGGCCGCGAGCGTGGGCAGCAGTTCGGAGGATTCGCGTGCCGTGGGGGGCGCCTCGCGCCGACGTCGGTAGCGGTCCGGTGTTGCTGCTTCACGAAACACGTTTCGTGATCGCACGGGGTCGCGGCGAGGTTGCGGCGCGATGCTCATCGACGGCGCCGTGTTCGCTGCGTGACGATCGAAGTCGCCTCTTCAAGCGCCGCGTCGACAATCCGCTGCTGACTCAAGTCCGCTCGTGTCAGTCCGGCGCCGACGATTTGGAGCAGTGTGATGACCATCTTCTCGACGAGGTCCTCAACGTGTTCGACGCGCTCTGACAGAGACCGAGGGCGACTCTGCGCCGCGTCGCGGCTCGCAGAGGCGTCGACCCACGCCCGCGGGGCGATCTTCGTGCGTCGTGTTGTCGGCCTTGGTTGCTCGCTGCGTCGATGTGCGCGCATGAGGACTCTCCATCTGCTTTCACGGAGCGAGCGTACGAACAACCGGCCGTGCGGCCATTGCAATCCGTAGGCGTGCATCACGACGCGGATGCGGTGGTATTTGCTAGGCCTTGCCAAGCAACGGACAATCCGGCGCGACGGCATGATCGGAAGTGGGAAATGGGAAACCTGGTGCGGCGCCGGGGGAAGCGATCCCGCAGGCCGCTGGGCCGCCATCTGACGAGCGCGGAACTGAAAACGCTCGCCCGCGCACTGAAGTGTTGGACGTCAAGAGACGCCCTCCAGGAACAGCTCCGCGCCTTGCTCACGGTCGATCAGTTCAAGCGATTGGGAAGTGCTCTGGCGCTGTGTCGTCAGTTGGCCGCGCACAAGCAGGCCGGTGTGGACGTGATCAGAGTCCCGCGCGGGCGACGCGAGCGCCTGCAGAACGTGCTCAATGTCACGCTCCAAGCGATCGACACACTAACCGGGCAGTGCGGCATCAGCACGTGGACGTTCAAAGGACGTGTGTCGGCCCCGTTCAAGCAACTCGCCGTCTATTGGGTCGCAGGACATGAGCCCGCAGAACGGCTGTCGCGCAGCGCACTGTTGGAGAGGCTGGTGCCGCGTCGGCCAACCAGCGTTGGGCCCCGGACTGCCTTGGCTCCGCCCGCGAACGACCATTCTGTCAAGCTTGCCGACCCCTATCTGCCGTGGTACGCGGGGCAGGTGGAGCGCGATAAGAACCGAGGCACGCAGGGGGAAGAACAAGCTGCGGACGGCGAAACGGAATCCCTGAGCGCAGGGCTGCGCGACGGTGTGATCGAGCTGTCGGTGCCAGAGCCAGAGTCTCGCGCGTTGCTCGTAGGATTGACGGCGCTCGGTGAATTGAAACGCAATCCATCGGAGAGGCGGGCCGAGGATGTGGCGCGAGCCCTGCTCGAGTGTTACCCGCCGCTCGATGACAGGGTGAATTGGTTCAGGCGGCGCCATTTGCTGAAGGTGGCGGAGTTCAGCTCAGAGTTGATCGCCGAATACCGACTGACCTCGGCGACCGCGGCGCAGCTGATCTACCGTGCCGGTGTGGCGGCAGAGAGTCTCGGTGATGCCGACGCCGCAAAGCGCTACCTCCAGACGGCGACCGCGCTTTGCAAGAGGAACGGACTGTGGCCCCTGCTGTCGTGGGCGCTCACGCGATTGTCGGATGCGAACTACACGCTCGGGGATCATGCCGCGGCGCAGCAAGCGGCCCGAAGGGTTCTGAGAATCCGCAGGAAATTGGGAGCCAACCCTGAGTTGCTCGCGCGCGCGTACGGTGAGGTCGGGACAACGATGATCGACACTTCGATCGCGACCTTGGGCCCACGCAGCATTCGTAACGCGATCACCTATTTCGAGAAAGCAAAGGCGCTGTGGCAAGAGGAAGTAGCACGTGGCAACACTTCGCAGTACGCGTGGTGTCTGTACTCACTCGCGATGAGCCACTTGCTGCTGGGTGATCTCCCGCGTTCGCGCGAGACGCTTGAGCCGGCCTTGCGGCTGAAACAGAGCGAGGTGGGCAAGGATCATCCGGTGATGGCCTTCCTGAAAGCGGCGGAGGCACGCCTGTTTCGCGCCGAGGGGGACTTGCACGGGGCCGTCACGCTCGCCGACGAGGCGCTCGACCTGTGGACCAATGGCTTCGAGGACCGTCATCCGGTGGTGGTGCGGCTGCTGCTACTGAAAACGGAATTGGCGCGAGAGGATGGGCGCCGTCGAGATGCGTTGGCGACGCTGGAACGTGCCGACGCGGCGCGCAGCCTGTTGGTTCCCGGAAATCTGGGCGTGGATGGGCTAGTCAAGCGCGCTCGATCTCGGCTCGACTCGTAGTTGAGGTGGGCGCGTAGTCTTCCTCCGATGAGCGTTAGCGCACCGGGACTGCTGGAACCGTGATTCTGACGGTCGGGCCCAGGCCGCGGCGGCGGCCAGGCCCGCGCGCGATGGTCGGATCGGCGGGAACGCGGAGGAGAGCGCACAGAATTCCGCGCAACGTCGAGGGGCGCAACCCATTCTCCTCGGCGACGTCGACGATGTTCTCACGCATGTCCTCGGGCGCTTCAAAGCGGATCGTGATCTCGGCTTCGGGCGGTTCGAGGCCACGTCGCCTGGAAAAGCGCTTCTTCGGCATGACCGCTTACCTCGTTCCACGCCTCCTGTCGTATGGACCTCTGTTGGTGGGCTTGAGCGAGATCCCTTCCTCCGAGGACTTCTGGCGGACGGCGTCCTCGGCGCGGCTAAGCTCATGTGCGATCAGCGGGGTTGGTGTGTTTCCTTTGACCAACCGCTTCAGTCTGCCGAGCTCTTGGTTGGTCCACGGCTCGCGGTGGTTACTTGGCTTCTTGGCCATAGCGCTCCTCCCTCGCCCGGTCAGCGGGCGAGTTGGCTCCGTTAATATCCGCCGGTGACTTGGCAAGAACCTGCTCGACTACGGAGGGTTTCGATCATGGAACAGACGCACGAGGGCGCAGGGGAATCGAGCCAGAGCGAGAAGCCGTCGGAGACGGTCTACACGACGGCGCGGTTTTTTCGGGCCATCGCCGTCGAAGCCTGGCAACGTGTTGAGGAGAACGATCGACGTTCCCGACAGCCGAACCCGACGGGCACGGGTTGGATCGTAGCGTTCGATCCGGCCAGGCTGTCGTTCAAAGACAGCCTGGTCACCATCGTCTTCACAGTGGTCTATCTGGAGGCTCTCGTCGCGCTCATGCGGCGAAAACGTGGGGCGAGGGTAGCGGCGAGCGCCGAGACGCAGCTGACACTCGAAGAGCGTCTGGCGCGACTTGGGGTGTCCGACACGCGACTGCTAGTGAACTGCAAGCGACTGCGGAAATCGCGAAACCTAGTCGTGCATGAGAAGCCGCAAGTCGGCTTCCCCGAGGACCTCCGCATCGCTCAGGTTGAGGCCGGCCTGGCCATCGCGGTCCTGCAGGATATTGAGCAGGCTCTCGGCGTTGACTCCTGGTTCGCCCCTTTGAGCGATATGGGAGCGCCTGAGGAAGATGTGTGCGGAAACTCCTCGGAAGACCGATCGTGACGTGGTCGCCATAGCGTGCGCGTGCTCTTCACCGATGAGGGAAAAGAGGAAGAGTTCGGAATCTCGGTCCGAAAACCGTTCGCCTGAACGTGACTCAATTACGCGTCGCCGCTCCGGTAGTCCTCAAGGGAGAGTTTGTCCACGGCGGAGAATCCAGACCCTCGCTTCAAACGCATGCGGTGCGTGAAACCGCGGAGCGCGTCGGATGGGTCGATCCGGTCGAGGCGGAGCGCGTTGAAGCGATCGCGCGAAACGCCGACGGAAACGATCGTGGCCTCGACCTGATGACCGATCGAGCTGTCGAGCACGTTGTCGACGGCAGTCGCAAGCACATGGTCGACAGGCAACACGGCAAAGGTTTCACCCACGATGCGCAGAAGGCAGCTGCAAACGTAGTCCTCATACAGGGTGGTGAAGGCCGCCTTCGCCATCGGGCGCGTCGACAAATTGCCCGCGCGCGTCAGGGTCAGGGTTGTGGTGGGTAGCACCTCCGGGCCGTTCACCTGTAAGGTCACTTCTGCCAGGTCAGGAAGCAGGTTCGTGTAGGCAATTCGCGAGCCAAGGCCGTTTACCGCGGCGCCGGGAGCGAGCTCCGCGAGTGCGGCGGAATAGCCAGCGGGGTCGCGCGCCAAAACGAGCGTCGCGACACGGGCTTCCTCTTCCCACTGCACGTGTTCCTCGCGAAACGTAGCGAGTGCAGCTTCGTACGCCGCATCGTCGTCAAGACGAGCGGAAGGAACCGCGGCGACCAAGGCGGCGCGACGACGCTCGACACGCTGCAGGAGCCGGTCTAAAAGCGAGGGTCGGAATCGGTCGAGGGCGGCACGCGCCGCATCCTCCGCGGACGATCCGCGGGTTGGCTTTTCTGGTGCGAGTTGATCGCGGACACTGTACCAATCGACAGCAGGTGAGCAACCTTGATGAATCGCTTTGAGTCGTGCAACGTAGGCGTCATACGCCTCGACCGCGTCGGCCGCGCGCTGCACCGTTTCGCTTTTGAGGGCCAGGCGCCGTTGCCGTTCGTTGTCTCGCTCAATCCGCCGGTAAGTCGCCATGCCCGAGCGGAGCGCCCCTCGCCACCCCATCGACACTCGCCTCCTCGAAACCTAGCCGATCAATCCTTCCTGAATCGTGAACTCGCGGTCAACTCGCGAGCGAGAACATTCGCTCGCTAACACCACTCATGGACCCGCGAGACCAACCGCTGTTGTTACATCGCTCTGTGCGCATGCCGCACTCTGGTGCTTGCCTCGAACCTCTGCCGCCCACTTCCGATGATAAAGCAGATAGGGCGAGTAGGCGTCGTGTTCGGATCAGGGATCGACGGGCGCTGAACCATCCGACATCACCTCAAGAAAGAACGGGTCGTCGCCCAGGACTCGGGGGCCTGGGTTGCCGGGACAATCCCTACCCGAGCAATCGCCACGTCACGCGTCGTTGAGCGGACGTCACCCGACACCGCTTGCTGCGCATAACAGATCCTGGTGGGAGGCGACGCAGCAAAGGAAGGAGACGCGACGATGAGCGACAAAAACAAACCGGTGCACGAGATCCGCTACGGGACCGTCAAGGTCTTGGTGTGGAAGAACACGACCGACAAAGGGGCGATGTTCAGTGTCACCACGGGCCGGCTGTACAAAGACGGCAACGCGTGGAAAACCAGTTCGTCGTTCAACACGGAGGATCTGCCGACGTTGACCAAAGCGCTTTCTGACGCGCACTCGTGGATTCACGAGCACACGGACAAGAAAGCGGTCGAGTAGCCCGGCAGAGGTTTCGGCGCTCAAAGCATTTTGGGCGCAGCAGGTTTCATGCCTCGCGCGCCCCCCACCCTTTCACACACGGCCGCGCCGCGCGCGGTGAGGTCGCGCACGGGCGGAGGGAAGCTGCCCGCGGAAGACACGCAGAAAGACCACGCCGACCGCGACGCACGCAGCCACCACGATCGCCAGCAGCAGCCACGGTTCCCAAAACGGGAAGAGCGTGACGCCTGTGGCAGGATCTCCGAAGATGAAATCGCGCCCCATACGCTGGCCGGCTTTAGCCCGCGTCGTCCACAGCGCCAGGCCGCTGGCGAGTGTTGTTGTCGTGCCGCGCACGTAGAGCGAGCCGCCTCGAAATTTGTCGAGGAAGTGGATCTGGCCGGCCAGCGGAACGACGAGAAAGAGCATCAAGAACAAGGCGCGGTACACGTGCGCATCCCGTGACCTCGGGAGCAGTGCCACGCCAAACGCGGTGGGGGTGCGCGCGGTCCACGCGGGATCGGCAGCGGTACCGGCAAAACGTGCGGTCAGATAGCACTCCAGTAGAAGCAACGGTCCACACAAGGCGATCCCGAAGATCGCGGTCGAGTAGCACTCGACTTCTTTGAAGTTGAGACCGGGGAGCGCGTCAGGAAAGCCTTGCGTCCGGAGCCACGCATTCAGAGTGAGGTACAGCAAGGCTGAGCCGACGACGGTCCAGACTTTCTCCAGCGTGGCGCGCGTCACGGCGCGCCGATCCGCAGCGTCAGCTGACCGTAGACCGCCAGCTCCGTCGGGGTGGTCTTCAGCGACGTGAGCACCAGCGCGTCCGGTGCGATGGCCGGGAGCGCGGTGCGTTTGGCCGCGATCGCTTTCAAGAGAGGCAACAGCGCCAAGCGCTGGCTCGTCGGCACGAGTTGCTGCAGCCGCTGGCGGATCAGCGACTCAAACGGACCCGCGTCCGGAATGCGAATTTCAATGTCACTGAGCACCAGCGCGTCCGCGGCAACGCTGAGTGTCGCGGTCGTGATCACGTCGGAACTAAAGCCCGGCCCTAAACACTGGCCGGCCAGTTCGGTTCCGGTGCGGGCTGAGAAATGAAGCTGGAGCTGCACGCGCGCGGCGTCGAAACGAACGTGCGGGTCTTCGAGGTAGGCGTAGTTGCAGCGCGAATAAGACACCAGATCGAGGTACTTCCCTTCTCTCACCGCCGGGTCGCTGAGTAGGATCTGCTCGATCGCGGCGGCGGTGATGACCACGAGCGGCCGCTCGTCGGCGACGGCAGGAGCGGTGTTGGCGAGCACACTCAGGCAGGCCCAACAGAGCAGCGCCTGAAAGCGAGGCCGCTGACGCGCGCGCCATTCTCCCAATTTGTCTGACGCGACGGCGAGAGAGAAACACCTGCGGCTATTTCCCGCTCGCGAACGCAGGCGCTCTCTCATCACGCTCCCCCGAAGTCGCGGCGCAGACAACGCCACGACAGGCGAAGAATAGCATTCAGCTCAGCGTCCTGAAAAAGAGCGGCCCGGGCCCTGACGACCCGGGACCGCGTCGCGGCGCAGAGCCTCACGGCTCAGGCGACCTGGCTCTCCTCACGGAGGTGAAAGGCCTGGATGAGTTGGTGCGCCGTTTGTTGGATGCGCTCCAAGGAGGCGCTGAGCGTTTCCGCATCACCCTGGTAAAGCTGGATGTAGTCCGAGGCGGTGTTGCCTCCGTCCAAGCCCGCCGCGGTGCAGACCACGAACGCCACCGCTTCGGCTTCGGTCTCACGCACCGTCTTGGAAGCAGGGCGCGTGGCCTTGTCGCGGTGAAGCAGCTCATGCGCTAGCTCGTGCGCGAGCGTCGCAAACTCCTCCGCTGCTCCCAGGCCTTCCAGCATCAGCACCCGGCCTCCGCAAGACATCCCTTGCGCTCCGCCGAGGTCAGGCTTGTATTCAACCGCGATCCCCTGCCCCGCGGCGAACGATTTCAACGCGTCGAGCTTTTCGGCGGGGTCGCCTTGCACGTCGCGAATTGATGGAAGTGCTTCGCCGTCGGTGGATGAAACGTCAAACACGTAGACCGCTCGGAACCCGAAGAGCTGGGATTCGCTGTCGGCTGCTTCGGCCTCTCGCTTCTTCCCGACCATCGGCGCGATGATCGCGATGCCCTTCTCACCTTTCTTCACGAACCGGCCGAGTTTCCTCCAAGCCTGAAACCCTGCCACGCGTGTGGCGTCAGGACGCTGCATGGCAATCAGCAACTGGTTTCTGAAGCTGTAGTCGTGAAACCGTGCGGACACCTCCAGCAGCTGCTTCAAGCTCTCGCTCTTCCCGGCTCTGAGCTGAGCCTCCAGCTCCGCGATGGCGTGTTCGATGAGTGACTTGGTTTTGCTCGTATCCATGAAATCCTCCTTCCGGTTTGACGGGGATGGTCCCCTTCACCCGCGCTGGAGGGGCCAACCCGGGAAACCGGAAGGAAGAAGAACTGAGCGACAAAGACGCTCTCGATTCGCCGCGCCTCGCGCGGCGTGTCTTCTCGCGACGCAGGCCGTGCAGCCGACGTGACAGGCCAAAGGACTGGCGCGGCGGCGTGAGCCGGAGGCGCGCGTAGAGAACAGTGCGGTTTCGGAGAAGGGTTAGGAAGAGCGGCGGACGAGATGTGTGATGAGCGCGGCGGCGAGAGCGACGGTTAGTTCAGAGTCCTCGTACGATGGCGTGCGGCCTTCCTGTACGTGACGGCCCATCTCGCTGGCGAAGCCGAAGAGTTTCTCGACGGCCTTGTCGAGCGGCGGTGGAAACAGTCCGGGATTGCGTTGGACGAGCGTGCCTAGGGTGTCCGAGCTGCCGGAAATATCGCGGGCGACACATTCGAGTGCGGCGATACCGTGCTGAATTGCGCCGGTGAGATCAGGCTCGGGCCGGCGCGAGAGGTCGCTGAGCGCCTCGTGCAGCTCGCGCGCGGCGGTGTCGCGTTCGGTTTCTTGGAGCACCTCTCGGGTGGTGTGGAGAGTTTGCTCGGTACCTTCCGGGCCTCGCACCTCGATGCGGCCATCCGTGAGTTGCCATCCGATACCGGCCCTGCGGAAGTACTTGTTGACCTCGGCGCGGAAGTACGGGAGCCCTCGCTCAAGCGTCTCGCGCGAGGCTTCTTCGCGCCGAGAAAGCGAATCGTCGACGGCCTCGACGAAGTCGTAGACCTCCCACCATTGGGCGTCTCGGAGCTTGTCTCGGACCTCGGCGTCGACGTTAGGGAACTCCGACCAGTTGCTGCGGTCTTCGGGCACGCGGAGAAGACGGCACAGGATAGAGCGG
>JANNUT010000052.1:0-91208 GCA_031395565.1 Acidobacteriota bacterium
ACCACATGCAATCCCTTTCCCCCGGTGCATTTGACAAAACTCTCCAGTGCGAGCGTTCGAAGACGTTCGCGCACCTCTTGCGCCGCCTCGACTACGGCCCGACGCCACGCGCGCCACCAACAACGCCTTGCTCATTCCAATCGGCGCGCCCCCATCCTCACCCGTGACCGCACCACGCAACCCCGGCAGCCTCACCACCGCGCGATGCAACGTCGCATGCAACCGCAACCACTTGCTACTGCGCTCCAACTCCTCGCGCGTGAAGTCATGCAGCGATGAATACCCACACTGCGCCACATCTCGCCGTCGATGACCGCTGCCGCCACCTTCGCCAGCGGCAACAACACGCGCACCGTTTCACCCGCCAATCGACACGCCACCTGATCGGCTTGCACAGCAGCGAGCCACAAACTGCTTGATGAGTGTTGTGTTGAACCAATCGATGAACGCGACACGCTGCTTCCTTGAGGTGTTGCAAATGTACAAGGAAGCGACGCGAACAACAATCGAAAGTGCACACGCTGAAGAAAATATTTCGCACAAGTGAGAAGGCGAATCGCCAAAGCAATGCATCGGCACACAACATGAGTGCGACGCAGCAACCGCGTCGCGCGCCAACGACGAGATTATCGGCCACACCGGCGCGTCGCTGATCACGCCAGCATCGCGGCGCGCAAGACAACGTCTTCGCCAAACATTCCACCGCAAGCATCAAGCGTCGATCGGCGTGTGACATCACGTTCACAACCCCGGTTGCCGTGCCGACCGCAACCGATCGATTCGCTGATCGCCGAAGCGCGACACCGGCCTCATCGGGTCTTGTTTATGTGAGTTGGGGTCGATCAACCCCGCCAGCAGCCAACCCTACCTGTTGATCCTCGGCGCTGATGCGGGCGATCCGTTCGGCCGCGCGCGCATGGCGGTCGTCGACTGGGGCCTCGACGGAACGCGGGATCTCCTGATCGAAGGGCCGCCCCCGAACCTTCCAACCGATGCATTTTCGGACGTAGGCGAGATGCGCTCGATCGAGTTGGGTCCGAGTTGGCCTTTGACAGTCGACCTGCGAACGGCCTACAGCCGAATCCTTTGCGGGATCAACACCGAACACCGTACGTCCCAGCAGTTCCATCTCGGTGACGTCAACGCTGATCGCGTGCCGGCCGCCCTCCTTCGGCAACTCGCTTTTCTATCTCTTGCGCGGCATCGATTCTGGCTGTGGCGGCAACGGCTCGTGGGGCGCGACCTCCGCAGGCCTAGAGCGCACCAACTCAGACCCCAGCGCGTGCCCATAGCGCTTGACAGCTACTCTCTCGCAGCGCCGAGTGCCTCGCGATTCGAACGCCACGCACGCCGCCTGCGAAGGGCGCTTGGATCGCCTGCTTGATTCACGCCCTAGCGTCTGCGGGTGTTCTCAGCCGCGCTCAGGCCGTGTCTTCGATCACTGCTCGGCCACAAACAAGCCCTCTCGCTTTTATCGCAACGTTCGAATTCGCGGAGAAGGCCTACGATCTCGCACAGCACGCGCAGGACCAGCTACGAAAAGCCAGCAGACTCTTGCTAACTCGATTCTTCAATGCGCAGAATCTGCTTGAGCGTGGCCGCATCTCCAGAATGAAAAGCCTGCAGCGCCGTTTCGACCGCGCTCAACCCGTGGCCGGCTGAGTTGTATGCCACATCGTGTGGCCGTCCAGGAATGACGTAGACCAACAGAAACTCGAACTGATCGGACTGCGGAGGGCCATCCACGATCGAGGCCGCGAGCTTGGTTTGCGAGTGATCATCGTCCAAGAGCAGTGCCGGCGATGGGGTATCGAAGCGATTGGAGTTGGCCAGTTCCTGCGACCAAGGAAACTCTCGAAACAAGCTGAGGGTTTGATCGACGGTGGCGGGGCCATGCTCGACGCGGTGGATGGTAAGTCGAATCATGCGGCGGATTGTACCCACTACACCCGTGGCCGCGGTTACGGATTAGCGCGCGACGGCAGCCCCGACGAGTTCCCGGTCGAGCACCAGTTCGGGTGCGATCTCTTCGGGTGGCTGCTTGAGGTTGGGCAGCTTGCGCAAGAACGCTTCCAGTTCGTCGGGGGTGCGCTCGAATTGCAAGACACGATGTGGCCACGGCTCGCGTTCGACCCGGAAATTGCGGAGCAACGGCTCGAGTTCGCTCCAGGCGGCGCTTGCGATGTCGGGCTTGCGTCCGCCGAGGAGCTTCCACGGCGCAATATGCTCGCGAGGCACGAGCACCGTATCGACCTTGGGGAGCATGACCGAAATACCATCGACCCAAGAGATCGCAGTGGTCACCCCGTCGCCGCCCGGAAGAAACACGATTTTGGGTACGAAGATGCCATCACCGAGCTGTGTTTGATACGCATCGCGCCCGTAATTCCAACGCCAAATGTCGTAGAGCGTTTCGGACGGCAAGGTGAACGACCCATGCTTGGCATAGTGCACGGCGGCCGATAGTCCAAAACGGTTGCCGGCGTTCCAGCCGCGCAGAAATCCATCGGTGGAAAACGCGTTGCGCCCCATCCCTTCGAGTTGCGAATCGCACGTGAGCAGCTCGAACTTCTTGACGAAGGCGTCCAGTTCCGGTGCCGCTTCCAATCCGAAGTACTGCGGCCGGCCATAGGCCAGTGCGAACGCCGCAATCGACTGAAAGCCATCGGCCAGTGTTTCTGACGACCAGGCAAACGAGAACTGCACACCGGTGTCGTCGTTACTGTAACTCGCCGTGCCGTCTTCCACGCGATAGCGCGGCCGTGCCAGGAAGTGCTCTAGAAACGTATCGGCGTTGAGCGAGTCGACACCTGGCCGATTCGTGAAGTAAAGGTCGTAGCCCATCTGTATCAATCCCCGGTGGTCCCGTCAGTGTGTGCGCAGCATATCCGACATCGTGGCCGCTTGCGTTGTGGCGTGGGCCGGTGCTTGCCAACTCGGGAAATCGGTCACGTGGTCCGCCGTTGCAATCTCAAGGCTTGGCTGCCGGTTGCCTGCCTTCGACTTCTTCGCCGCTGGAATCAAACCCGCGCTTTCCGGAAACCCACTCTTCCCATTGTCCGAAGGCACGCATTTGCGACTCCAGCTTGTAGTCCACGATCAGTTTTTCGACCGCGCTGCGCGGCTGCCGTTGCAACGGCAGATCTCGACGCTCGGCCAATCCCCAGGCAAGTGCCGAGGCGATCGCAGCGTTGACGTGAGCTTCGCGCGCATCGACCTTGTCGAATGTGTCCGATTCGGCGTGGTAGTCCGGCAGGTACGGCACAGCGTCTTGATTGGCGACCAGGTTCGGGACGCCGGAAAGAAAGAAGTCGAAGTTGTCGGTACCGTCGATGGGGTCGCTCAGATGCGTTTGTGGTGCCAGGGTGGCAACTGGCGCCAGCACCTCGTCGAGCACTGGAATCCACTCGCGTTGGCCGCCCAGGAAAAACCCGGTCGTTCGTCCCGAGCCGATATCGAAGATCGCCACGGCACGAAGCGCGCCCAGTTCGCCCTTGTGATCGCGAGTAAAGGCGTACGACCCAAGCAGCCCTTCTTCCTCGCCGCTAAACAACACGGATTGGACGCTGCGACGCGGCCGGGCCTTGGTCTGCACCATGCCGCGAGCAACGTCGATCAGCATCGTCACGTTGACGCCGTTGTCGTTGGCGCCGGTGCCTAAGTCCCAACTATCCAAGTGTGCGCCGAGCAAAATTGTTTCGTTCGGAAGCTCTCGTCCACGAATCGTGGCCACCACGTTCTGCAACGTGACCGGTCCGCCGATGCGATTGACGAGTTGCAGTCGCACTCTCACCTCTGTACGACTGATCAGCGAACGCAGCCGTTCGGCTTGCTCGCGTGCTACTTGCGCTACCGGCAGTGGCAAGAGATTGGTGTTGATGCCCGCGTTGTGCCGGTACAACAGCCCGCGAGGGCGCGATGACTGAACCAGAAGCGCCGCCACGCCCGCCTTCTGCGCCTCGGCGAAGATCGTCGGCGCCTGCAGGTACTCGGCAAACAGGTCATCGAGCGTGTGCATTTCGGGGATCGAGATCAGCGCAATCGCCCCGCGCGCTGTCTTGCCCAGCGCAGCGAACGCGGCGGGTGAGCCCTCGCCGGCATCGACCACGCGCGCTTCGATCGGCGCGTTGTCGGGTGTGCCCACCGAATACGGCGCGGCCACCACACGCAGCGGAAAGCTGGCCGGTGCGATGCATGTCGCTTCAGCTTTTTCCGAACGCCAGGTGCGCGGCATCTCGAACGATTCCAAGCGCACGCTATCGACACCTGCTTGCTTGAAAGCTTCGGCCGCCCATGCGACCGCGCGCTCGAGTTGCGGTGAGCCGCTCGGTCGCCCGCCAATCTCGTTGCACAGCGTCTCGAGATCGCTCATCAGCGGGGTCGTGCCGAGTGCGCGACCGACCAAGCGCTCCGCGACATCGTCCCCAGCCAACGAAGCGCTGCAGACCAAGAGCAACAGGACCAATCCGATCGAACGGGTTTTCATGGGCGAATTCTAAGCGCCACTCGACGGCAGTAGGTGGCCCGAGCTGCGCAGAATTATCGTCAAGCCAGGGCGGGCGCCTTGGACAAAATGACCTTGAGCCGCTCGAGATCGGCGGGAAGTACCAGAAAATCGTCGGCGACACCCTGGCTCGCCGCGAGCACGATCTCACGTGTCGCCCGATCGGAGCACGCGATCAGCAGCGCCGGTCGCCGGCCTGAACCGGCGATCGCGCCGAGACGCAGCTTGAGGTCGGTATGCGATCGGCTGACGACGAACATCACATCCGGCTGATTCGCGGTGAGCCCGGCATGCAGCGGAAACACGTGCATCCCGAGTCGCTCGAGTGTGTTGCGCAAGGACACCGCGGCGGAGTCGGCAGGGAAGCCCGCGACTTGCACCTTGAGCCCGGCAACGATTGCTGCCAGCTCTCCTAGGCTTATCGATGGCGGTGCGACAGCGATAGGCGAAGCGATCGCCGCGTCGCCTATGGCGGTGCGGCTCGCCGCACTGCCCGTCACGGCTGTCGCAGCAGAGGCAGCCACAGCCTCGCTGGACGAGGCAATCAGAATCGTGCCCTTGTGTTCTTGCTCGAACAGGATCTTGCCTGCCACCACCACCCAGTTCGCCGTCTTGTCGACTTCCTGCAAGAGCGCCGGCCACGTTCCGCTCTTTTCCTGCCGGAAGTTCGTCGCGCGGCGGAAGTCGGGTGGCGTGTCCATCTGCTTGCCGATCACCTGCTGCATCGCCCCGACGATGATGTTGGCCACTTCGCCCACCGAATCGTGGAGCATGTCGGGCACCGTCTGCGTTTGCAGCACCTGCTTGATGGCATCGGCAGGCATCATGATGAGCGCACCGCCGGTGCAGGCGGCGCCGGGAATATCCATCGCGACACACGCCGAGAGTGCGGTGCTCGCTTGATCCTCGATCGGGAACAAGTACACGTGCTTGTTACCGAAGATCGGCCCCAGCGTGGCGGCATCGGACCGCAGTGGTTCGATCGAAACCGCAACGCCGACCAACGCGGCGAGATTCTCCGCGAGATCGTTGAGGACTCGTTCCGGGTCCGTGCTGAGGATCCCGGCCAGCGCGCTGGTTGCGGTGTTCTCTGCCACGCAACTCTCCAGTGGGTGCACGCTTCGAGCGCACCGCTACGCAGGGCATATCGGCCGCAAGCTGCCGCCCCTTGATCTGTTTCAAAGTGGAACAGCGGAAACTCTTGCCGCCCACACGGCAGTTTTGGATCGCTGTTTCCTCCACAGCAGCGCATGAGCGCTACGAAAGGTGCATCGACTCGGCGTTGCCGGCGCGGCACATGCCTTGCTGAAGGCCGCAGCGTGCGCATCCCTTGGCCTGCGTTGCTCGAATCAGCGGCGTCGTCGACATCGGCGCCCCAACTGCCCTTGCGCACGGCGTCACGAAAGACGTCGTTCGGCCGGGAGCTTGCAGCGGCATTGAAGCAGGGCACGCCTGTCGAGAGCGTTCAAGACGATAGAGGCGCCAAGTTCGAGGGCGCCGCCATAGCGATCGCGATGCCATTGCCGGACCAGGTCGCAGCACTCCCGGGCACGAAGCACGATCTGCATCCGCCGCATGTGATCGAGCGTGATGTCTTTGTACGCGTCGTGGCGGGGCGCTTGGGCACCAAGGCGCCCTTGCCGCAGAGCACACCAACTCCGTCTGGAGTCGCTGCGTCTCTTCAGAGCGAAGCGAAAGCCCCCGCTGAGTTCGGGGCGGTCACCAGAGAAAGCGCCTCGCGCGTTGTCGCTGAGGACGCACAACCCAACCGCGAGCGTTCGTCACACGCTCGCGAACTGCCGGTCCCCACAATGGCATCGCGTGTGAACTCATCAGTATCTGCGGTCATGGCGAACGAAGCTCAGGTGTTGAAGCCGCACGATCGGCTGCCTCGCGATTCGAACGATGACAAGCAACGCGATCCGGGCCTCAGCTCGAGGCGCGACGTTCCCGCCGCCGTAGTACACGCCGATACAGAAGCCGGAATCAACATTGAGAGACCGCAGCCGGAGACGGAAAGCGCTTCGACGACAGCAGTGCCGAAGGCCGCTTCGATAGTGGCAGCGCGCCAGCCCGAGGCTGCACAGAGTGTGGCAGCGCCCGTCCTCTTAGAGGTCAGCCCAGCCACTTCGCAGGCCGCGATCGATCCGGCAGTGCCACGATCGATCCCCGACGAATTACCCGACAGCGAAACGAGACACCCGCCAAACGCGGACTCGGTTGCCACTCGCGATCTCATTCACACAGTTGGCGCCACACGTCAAGATAAACCGACGACCGTTGTGCACTCACTCGAACCGGCCGAGAGATGGCCCGCTCCGCGCGTGAGTGTCGTGGATGTTCCGGGTGCGGCAACCGAGCGGGCGGTGAACCAAGCGCTCGATGCCGTGCGCGAGATAACGATCGACGGACTGGCACAGCGGAAAGTAATGCAACCGCAGCGCTGGTCGATGCTGCCGGAGGCCACACAAGCGCAGGTTGACAACACCCACGTAGATTCAGGCGCAGAGCACGAGTCTGCCAGCGATTCGGCTCCTCATGGTCAGGACCACGCTGACCCGCCCACGACGCGCGATACCTCGACACCGTCTGTGCGAGTTGGCACCCATGGCGCCTTGAATGCCGCGTTGCAACAGCCCGCCGCAGAAAACGTGTCGAGTGCGTCTGTGTCACACGCGGCCGTCGCTGCCAGCGCGTCCCCGCCAGCCACTGCGCCGATCGCCGCCGCTCCGGTTCGCCTCGAGGCGAGTCCTGCGACGGTACCGGCGCTGATCGACCAGGTCGTACACCGCTTGCTCGATGCGCCGGCCAACGGCACGGTGACCCTGCGGCTGGACCCGCCCGAGCTGGGCACGTTGCTCGTTCGATTTCAGCGCCGCGGCAGTCAATTGAGCGTCACGATGACGGCCGAGCGAGAGGATGTCTCGCGACTTCTGCGACAAGGCTTGGGACAACTGCAGTCGTCATTGAGTCAACTGCACGAGCAGGTCTCGGTGCAGGTCGATACACATGGCGAGTCACGCGGACGAGGCGATGAGAGCGCGCTCGGATCGCGTCGACAGCGCGAGTCTGAATCGCGCCAAAACGAACCAGATCACGATCAAGACGCCACATCGTCGCGCGAGACACCTGCGCAGCGAGCCAGGCGCACGTTGCGCGACGCTCGCCTGGACGTTTGGTCATGAGGGCGCATCGGCCAGGAATAGCTTGCCGGGTCAGCGGCAACTTCTTCCTAGGAAAGAGCGTGAGACGGCTCAAAGCCGTGTATCTGCGGCTGGCACAGGCGTTGCTTTGTAGCACTGTGGAGGAAGACTCATGCAACCCGTAGCGATCGATGCATCCAGCTATCGTCCGGTAGCCGAAGCCAATCCGTTCATTACGGAGAAGCCGACTGTGGGCAAGAACGAGTTCATGCGCCTGCTCGTAGCACAACTGGAAAACCAAAACCCACTCGAGCCGGCCAAAGACACAGAGTTCGTGGCGCAACTCGCGACGTTCTCCAGCCTCGAACAACTGGTCGATCTCAACAAGCGCATGGACGGTGTGCTGGGTGCGCAGAACGACCTCGTCAACTCACAGGCGCTCGATCTGATCGGACGCAAGGTACTGGCTGATGTGGGTGGTGTGACCAACCTCAAAGCCGGCAAGTCACAAGAACTGGTCTATCAACTGCCTGTGTCGATGGCGTCGGCCAAGGTCGAGATCGTCGATAGCACCGGTAAGGTGGTGACCACGTTCTCGCCGACAGACGGCGCGACAGCTGCTGAGCATCGCGTCGACTGGGATGGAAAAGACAGCAATGGAAACGTGCTCGCCGATGGAAAGTACACGGCTCGCGTGGTGGTGAGCGATGGCAAGACCGAAGTGACGCTGAAGCCGTTCACGCTCGTCCCTGTCGACGGCGTTCGCTTCGGCGCCGATGGACTGTCGCTGGTCTCGGGTGACCAGGCGATTCCGTTTGCCAGCATCGTAGAAATTCGGAACGGCGAGTAAACCAGCACACACAACCGAAGAGGGGATCGCGAATGGACACCGGCTTCTATACCGGCTTGACGGGACTGAAAGCACACAGCGCCGGACTCGGCGTGATTGGCAACAACTTGGCCAACGTCAACACCGCTGGTTTCAAAAGCGGCAGGGCGATGTTCTCGGAGATGTTCACTGGACTGAGCGGCGGCTTCAGCACCAATGGTGCTGGCTCTTCGTTTCAGGCCGGGCTGGGCGTGCAGCTATCGGGGGTCCAGCAGTTGTTTCATCAAGGATCGCTACAGCCCACCGAAGTCGTGACCGATCTGGCGCTTCAGGGCGGCGGGTTTTTCATGATGCGCGATGCTGACGGCTTGCCGGTGTACACCCGGGCTGGGAACTTCTCGTTCGACAATCAAGGGTACCTGGTCGATCAGTCGGGACTTCAGGTGCAGGGCTTCTTGGACAAAGGCGCCGACGGAAAAATCATCCCTTCGGGGACGCCCGGTGCCATCCAAATTCCGTCCGGTATGACGGCACCCCCACAGGTCACGAGCTTCTTCCGTCCTGAAATCAATCTCAACTCTGGCGCGCGAGTGGCCAACACCACCACAGGCCAGCAAGCAGAGACCCATAGCTCGGGCATGAGCGTCTTCGACTCGCGTGGCGCGCAACACGACCTCACGCTGCTGTTCACGCCGATCGATACCGGCACCGACGGTGTCGCCGATCAGTGGAGTTACGAGGTCCGCATCCCAAGCGCAGACATGGCCGCGCCGACAGGCACCAACGGGTACGATGTGCTCACCTCCGGCACGATGACGTTCGACGGCGCCGGTCAACTTTCGGCACCGACAGCCAACATCGACATTACGATCCCCGGATTCGCGAATGGCGCGAACGGCCAGAATGTCGAATGGCGCCTCTTCGATAACAACTCGAAGCCTGTGATTACGGGGTACGCCGCGGTCTCGGCCAACACCGGCTTGACGCAGGATGGTTACGGCATGGGCCGTCTGCGTGCGCTGGCGATCGACAACGACGGTGTGATCTCCGGCGTCTTCACCAACGGTCAATCGCTGGAGCTATCGCAACTCGCAGTGGCAACCTTCAACAACCCCAGCGGCTTGTTCAAGTTTGGACAAAACGGTTACTCCGCCAGCATCGGCTCCGGCCCCGCAGTACTTGGACCGGCCAATACAGGGGGCCGCGGCACGGTCGCCAGTCGCGCACTGGAACTTTCCAACGTCGATATCACGGAGCAGTTCACCGATCTCATCGTCATGGAGCGCGGCTATCAATCGAATGCGCGTGTCATTACGACCGCCGATCAAGTGTTGCAAGAAGCAATCGCGATCAAGCGGTAACGACCATGAATCACCGCACTCCATCGCTGCTGTTGGCCGCCGGGCTCCTGCTCGGCGGCCCTCCCCCCCTCGCGGCACCCGATCCCGAGGCGCTCAAGCCGCTGATCGAAGCGTTGCGCTTTCAGGTTGCCGCCCCCGAAGTACTGCAGGCACTCAGGGCGCAAAACCAGATCACCGAATCGTTGTCTCTCGAGGAAGTCGCGGAATGGGATGCCTCGTGGAGCGCGGTCAAGCAGGCCGAGTTACTCAGCAATGCTGCATCGCAGCGCTTGCAACAGGTGATCGCCGCCAGCGACGGACTGATTGGAGAGATCGTCATTACCGACACGCGTGGTTTGAACGTGGCGCAAACGGCGGCTACACCCGATCGCTGGCAGGCCGACGAAGAACCATGGCGGCGCGCCTTCCGCTCTGGCGTCGGCGGCAGTTTCGTGGGCACGTTGCGCTTCGATCGGGATATGCAGGCGCTGCGCCGCACTGTTGCCGTTGCGATCAGCGATCCCGAGACCGGAGCGTTGTTGGGTGCGGCGGAGATTGCGCTGTTGCCGGAAGAAGTCGATGTCGCGATCCAGCGTGTTGCAGAACGGAGCAAGCGCGAGAGTCCCGAGCCTGCATCGCGACGGGCAACTCCTGCCGGTGGAGCGTCAAGCAATCGGCGTCGCGCGCCATAGCACTGCCGAGGGATCGCCAACGCACTCTGTTTCATCGCGAAACACACGACTGCAAACGTAGCACTTCAAAGGCTTTCTCGTGAGTCGTTGCGACGGCACGGCACTTGCTGTTTCGGGCTCGACGGGAGGTCTACGGTCATGCCTGAATCAAAGAGTGCTCAAGCTGCGGCTGTGCCTGTGCCTGCAACAAAACGGGACAAGGCAGCCGAAGCAGCGGGGTCGACGATCGACTGGAACCGCCGTGAGTTTCGCGACCTGCCGGTACAGATCTCGGCACGAATCGCCACAGGCACCACGCTGTTGGGAACGCTGCGTCAATTGTCCTCGGGCGACATCGTGCCGATGGAAACGCAGGTCGGAGAGCCGTCGCAGCTGACGGCCGAGGGCACTGCGATTGGTGCTGGTGAAATCGTCGAGGTCGGTGGCCGGCTCTGCTTGCGGTTGACGCGTTTGGGGGTGCCCCGTGCCTGAACTCGCCGCGGGGCCGTCGGCTGCAGACTTGCTGCGTGTTGTTGCGGCGCTGTGCTTGGTGATCGGCCTGGCGCTCTTGACCGGGATGCTGTTGCGCAAGGGGATTCCCTCGCGCAAAGCCCGATCGCTGCGCGTCGTCGAGCGGCTGAGCCTTGGTAAGCACACAGCATTGTGGTTGATCGAGGCCGACGGCCGCCGGTTGTTGCTTGGCTCGGCCGACAAGTCGCTGCAGTTGTTGAGCGACTTCGATCCGATCGACTCACCCGAACAGCTTCCGGTCGATGCCGTCGCAGCACTCAAGCCGCCGATCTCGGGAGAAATTGGGTCGTTCGATACGGCCGTGCGCGCTTGGCTCGGCCGCGATGACGGCAGGAATCACTCGTGAGCCGCAGCCGGCGTTTGGTATGGGCCCTGTTGCTGCTGCTGACACTCTCGCTTTCGACGGGACAAGTCCTCTCGGCGCCCACACCACCTCAGGTGCCGGATGGCGCATCGGTCGAACTGCGCTTGAGCGATCCGTCCGGTGCCGGCGGCAACAGTGCGTTGCGCATGGTGATGATGCTGACGCTGCTCGCGATCGCGCCCACGATCGTGCTGATGATGACGTCGTTCACACGCTTGATCGTGGTGATGCACTTCCTGCGGCAAGCGCTCGGAACGCCGGGCATGCCGCCCAATCAGATCATGATTGGGCTGGCGCTGTTTCTGTCGTTCTTCGTGATGTCACCCACCATCGATCGGATTCACAAAGAGGCTTGGATCCCTTTCAACGAAGGCAAGATGGACGCCGCCACGGGCGTGCAGACCGCTGCGGTTCCGCTGCGCGAGTTCATGCTGCGCAACACACGCGAAGCCGACTTGGGGCTATTTGTCCGAATGGCCAAGCTCCCCAAGCCGGAAGGACCGGAGCAGCTGCCAATGCGCGTGGTCGTTCCGGCCTTCGTCATTTCCGAACTCCGGGCAGGCTTCGAGATCGGCTTTCTGCTGTTCTTGCCGTTTCTGGTGGTCGATCTCGTCGTCTCGTCGGTGCTGCTCTCGATGGGAATGATGATGTTGCCACCGACCACGGTGTCGTTGCCTTTCAAAGTTCTGCTGTTCGTGCTCGTCGATGGCTGGTCGTTGCTGGCTGGATCACTTGTCACTGGATTCCGTTGAGGTTCGCGCCATGGATGAAATGACTGCGGTAACGGTGGGCGCGCAAGCGATCAAAGTCGCGCTGTTGGTGGGATTGCCGATGCTCTTGGCCAGCATGGTCGCGGGTATCTTGGTGAGTGTCTTTCAGGTGGCAACGTCGATTCAGGACGTCACCATTACGTTCATTCCCAAGATCCTCGCCGTGTTCGCGGCGCTGGTTTTCTCGCTGCATTGGATGATGCGGATCCTGCTGGAATTCACGCAGCAGATCTTCGCTTCGATCAGCAGCTTGAACCCCTAGTTCATGGATTCGCTCAGCTTCCAACTGCCCTGGAACGATCTGCTCGCGGCCTTCGCGCTGTTCTTGCGAGTTGCGGCGTTCATCTCGGTCGCGCCCGTGATTGGCGCCGATACGGTGCCGGCACGCATTCGTGCCGCGCTCGGTGTGTTGATCGCTGTGGTGCTGGTCCCGCTGGTCCCGCCAGTGCGCCCCGATGTCTCGCTCGTCTCGCTCGCCTTGAGCGAGAGCATGGTGGGCTTGATACTCGGGTTCTCGGCACGCGTGGTCGTTGATGCCGCGTTCGTGGCCGGCATCATCACCGGCTTTCCCACCGGCATCTCGATGGCCAGCATGCTGGATCCGGTCACGCAGGCGAGCTCGCCGGTGCTGGCCATCTTCTATCGCGTGCTGGGTGGCCTGGTGTTTTGCGCGATTGGCGGACATCACGCGATGCTCAACGCACTCGCGCAGTCGTACGACTTGGTCCCGTGCGGCGGCGCTACGCTGCGGGGTGATTGGGTCGTGAGCGCCAGCGAAATCACTGGCCGCGTCTTGATCCTGGGGCTGCGGATCGCTGCACCCGTGTTGGTGGCAGGTCTGTTGGCCGACATTGCGCTGATGCTCGTCGCCCGCGCCGTACCGCAGATGAATATCTTGGCGGTCGGAGCGCCGGTGCGGCTGACCGTCGGTCTGATCGCGATTGCCGGCTCGTTGCAACTGCTGGTTCCGAGCCTTCGCTACGGCACCGACGCAACCCTCGCCGATGGCTTGAGGTTGGTCGGCTCGCTCGTGGGGGGGCGCTAAACCGTGTCGCAAGACAAAGCCAGCAGAACAGAAAAACCGACTGGCCGGCAACTCAACAAGGCCCGCGACAAAGGCAACGTGTCGCGCAGTGCCGATGTTGGGCACGCGGTGTCGTTGGCGGTGTTTCTGCTATGGACCAGCCTTGCGGGCGGCGCGTTCATGGCAGCGCTCGCCGGCGGAATGCGCTCGGGATTGGTTCGTGCCGCGCATCCGGCTACCGACGCAGCACTGCTGGATGCGCTCTTGGATAGTTCGTGGCAGGGGATGGCGGTGATTGGCCCGCTGGTGGTGGCGATCGCAGCCTCCGCCGTCGCAGCACAGTTGCTGCAAACCGGCTGGCACCTGAAAAAGCCGCTGTTCTCGATCGATCTCAAAAAGGTGAATCCGCTCAGCGGTCTACGCGGGTTCTTCAGTTTGCAGAAGCTCATCGCGGCGCTGAAGGCGCTGCTCAAGATTGCAATCTATGGAACGCTGGCCGCGGTCGTTGTGGTGCCCGAGTGGCACCGGTTGCTCGATCTGGGGCTAGGCACGCCGGGCGACATCTTCAGGGAGACATGCGGCATCGCCTTTCGCGTGTTGGTGCGCGCGCTGTTGATTAGCGGCGTGATCGCTGTGGCTGACTTCGCGATCAACAAGCGGATTTGGTATCGCAATCTGTACATGACCAAGCAACAGATTCGCGACGAGCATCGCGAGAACGAAGGCGATCCCATGATCAAGGGGCGCATCAGGAGCCGCATGCGCGAAGGGTTCCGCCGCCGGATGATGAGTGCCGTCAAGACCGCCGATGTGGTGGTGACCAATCCGACCCACGTTGCCGTGGCGCTCAAGTACGACCGCGTGAAGATGCTTGCACCGGTGGTTGTCGCCAAGGGGCGCGGTTTCATTGCGCTGCGCATCAAGGAGGAGGCCAAGCTCCATCGCGTGCCTGTGTTGGAAGACCCGCCACTGGCGAGAACGCTCGAGAAGCTCTGCCCGCTGGGCGCAGCGGTTCCGCCGGCGCTCTATCGAGCCGTGGCCGAGGTGTTCGCTTATGTCTTCGGGCGGCGCCGCGGGCCGTATCGCATGCATCGCGAGGTCGAGACTACGGCAGCGCCTGAACGGATGACCCCATGAGCAGCGCCAGCAGTGGCGCCGTAACGCTGGTGCGCGCCCACAATCCTTGGAGTGCAATTCTCCCGATCGGCGTCATCATCTCGGTCGCGGTCATCGTCATTCCGCTGCCGACCTTCCTGCTCGATCTGTTGATCACCATCGACCTGGCGCTCTCGATCGTGGTGCTGATGACCGCGATGTACGTGCCCGGCCCCACCAAGTTCTCGGCGTTTCCATCACTGATTCTGCTGGTCACGCTATTCAGGCTTTCGCTCAACATTGCCGCAACGCGACTGATTCTGCTGCACGGTCATACGGGCACACACGGCGCCGGCGTGGTGGTGGAGGCATTCGGCAACTTCGTCGTCGGCGGCTCGTTCGTCGTGGGATTGGTGATTTTCATCGTGCTGCTGATTGTGCAGTTCGTGGTGATCTCGCACGGTGCGACCCGAATCAGCGAGGTCACCGCGCGATTCACGTTGGATGCCATGCCCGGCAAGCAAATGGCGATCGACGCCGATCTCAACGCCGGACTGATCACGGAACGCGAAGCCGTCGCGCGCCGCACCCAAATTCAAAAAGAAGCCGAGTTTTTCGGCTCGATGGACGGCGCGGTTCGCTTTACGCAACGCGATGCAATTGCAGCGCTGGTCATCGTGCTGGTCAACATTACGGCGGGTCTGGCGATTGGAATCCTGCAGCGCGGTATGCAGCCGATGGATGCGCTCCGCACCTATACGGTCCTGACGATCGGTGAGGGGCTGGTGGCTGCGATTCCGGCGCTGCTCCTGGCGACCGCGACCGGCATCATTACGACCCGTGCCGGCCAGGAGAACGACGTCGGCAACGAAGTGGTCGAACAGTTGATGTTCTCGCCGCGCCCGCTGCGGATTGCGGGTGGAACACTGCTCGCGCTCGCACTGATCCCAGGCTTGCCGAAGGTCTCGTTCTTGGTGCTCTCGATCGCGGTGTTTGCGGCCGCGCGTGCGGCGCAGGCACGACAAACAGCATTGGCTAAGGCGCTACCGGTCGAAGATAGCAACACCAAGGTCGAAAACTCGGAAGACGAAGTCGAATCGCTGATGACCATCGATCCGCTTTGCGTCGAGGTGGGATACGACCTGATCTCGGCCGTCGGCGCCGACAAGCCGGGTGGAATCCTGGACAAGATCAAAGGCCTGCGCCGCCAACTGGCCGGAGAGCTCGGATTCGTATTGCCTCCGGTGCGCGTGCGCGACAACCTGCAGTTGCCGCCCGATCAATACAGTGTGCTGCTGCGCGGGGTGAAGATCGGCAGCGGCAGAATTCCGCGCGGACGGCTGCTCGCACTGGAAGCAGGCGTGACGCGCGCGATCGAGGGCGAGAAGACCAGCGATCCTGCGTTCGGCTTGCCGGCACTGTGGATCGCGCCCGATCGCGCCGACGAAGCGCGCGCCAGCGGCTATACCGTGGTCGACCCCCCATCCGTCATCTCGACCCATCTGATGGAGTTGATCGGACGCCATTCGGCAGAGCTGCTGGGCCGCGAAGACACCGCACGCCTGATCGATACGCTCCAAAAGCAACAGCCGAAGGCCGTGGCCGAACTCGTGCCAGAGCGGTTGACGATCGGCGAGGTTCAGCGCGTGCTGCAAGGCTTGCTGAAGGAAGGTGTGCCGATTCGCGATCTGCCGTTGATCGTCGAAGCGCTGGCCGACGCAGCGCACGGCACGCGCGAGACGGCGCTCTTGGTGGAAAGCGTGCGTCGCGCTCTCGGCCGCACACTGACCACACCGCTGATCGACGAGCGCGGCGTCTTGAAAGCCGTGGCACTCGATCCTCAGATCGAGGAGGAACTCACCGGTGGATTGGTGGGTGATGCACCGAATGGACGCGCTGACGGAATTTCGGCGCAGCGCGCGCGCGAAATCGTGTCGCGAATCAGCTCGGCGATCGCCTCGACCGGTGGCAGCGTCATGATTGTCGGACCGAGATTGCGACCTGCACTCGCTTTGCTCTTGCGTCCACACCTACCTCACACCCAAGTTCTCTCTACGTTAGAAATTCCGCCCGAGGTAACGCTGAGGGCGGTGGCAACGGTGGCCTGAGATGAACGTGAAAACATTCAGTGGCGATACGACAGCCGAAGCACTCAAACGAGTGCGCGATGAGCTGGGTCCCGAGGCGATGATCCTCGAGACCAAACGTACCGCGCGCGGGATCGAAGTCTTGGCCGCCACAGAACGCAGCGGCTCGCGGTTGACGCGTCCTTCGTCGATGTCGAGCATGGCGGCGTCCTCAGGGGCCGAGCGACTGCGCGATGACTTGATCGGCCAAGGCTTCTCCACCGTTCTTGCCGAGCGAATCGCGGCGGCGGCGCAAAGCAATCTGGATCAAGAGCAACTCGATGACCGGCGTGAGTCGCTGGGCTATGCGCGCGAGTTGTTGGCGCTATGGCTGCCACGCGCCCCATCTCTGCCGCGCAGCGGCAGCCGTGTGTTGGCGCTGGTGGGCGCGGCCGGCGTGGGCAAGACCACGACAATCGCCAAGCTCGCGGCACAAGAGGTGCTCGATGGCGGCCGTCGCGTGGCGCTGGCGTCGTGCGATGCACGGCGCCTTGGCGGCGTAGAGGCGCTGGCGGCTTTTGCTCGCGTCCTGGAGGTGCCGTTTCTGCAGGTGAAGGATCGCCGCGATTTGGACCGCGCGCGTGAGTTGGCGGGACGCGACGGAACTCTGTACCTGGATACTCCCGGAATTCCACGACACGACCGCGCCGCCATGGATCGCTTGACCGAAATGCTCTCCGGCGTGCGCAGCGACGAAATCGAGTTGCTGTTGGCCGCCGATATGGAGGGCGAGGCGATGACCGAAACGGTTCGTCGCTTCGGACGGGTCAAGCCCGGTTCGCTAGGCGCTACACGCGTCGACGAAGCGTTGCGCCCCGGCACGCTCCTGACCGCACTGACGCGCGCGAGCTTGCCGCTGCGTCACTGTGGATGCGGTCCCGATGTTCCCGACGACTTGACCACTCCCGATGGACGGCAACTTGCCGCCTGGGCGCTGCCACTGCCTGGCGAAGCCACATCGCTCCCCGGCTTGGAAAGCGCATGAGCGCGGCACCGATCATTGCGGTGACCTCGGGCAAGGGAGGCGTCGGCAAGACCGCCGTCACGATCAACTTGGCCGTCGCGATGGCGCGTCAAGGATTGCGTGTCACGGTGATCGATGCCGACATGGGGCTGGCGAATCTCGATGTGGCGCTCGGGTTGGTACCCAAGCGCACGCTCGAACATTTCTTCGCCGGCGATTGCGAGTTAGCAGAGATCGTGCTCGCCGGTCCCGACGGAATTCGCGTGATTCCAGGCGGCAGCGGCGTGCAGGAGATGACGGCGCTCGGCACGGTCGAGCTGATGCGTTTCGTCGACTCCATCGGAAGATTGCGCAGCGACTGCGACATGCTGCTGATCGATACCGCAGCGGGAATTGCCGATCAAGTGTCGCGCATGTTGATGCTGGCCGATCGCGTCGTGATCGTGACCTGGCCCGACCCAACCGCTCTCGTGGACGCGTATGCGACGCTGAAGGTGTCGCGCCGCCGCCGTCCTGATCAGAGCATTGGGTTGATCGTCAACGGCGTTGGCAATGGCGACGAAGCCGGGCGCGTGCATGCACGCTTGTCCGCCGCCGCAAACAGATTCTTGGGTCAAGGGGTTGACCTGGATGGTTTCATCACAAGGGACGAGGCTCTGGCCGACGCGACGCGCCGGCAGGTCTCGGTGGTCAGTACCAATCCGCTCTCATCGGCCAGCCGCTGTTTCGAGCGGGTGGCGCTGACACTGACGGCGCGACTCAAGGCGCGGCGTCACATCTCGGGAGAGCGATGCGCAAGCGGAGAGACACTAGCGAACCTCGTTCACTGAGCGGTTCGCCGATCGGCGAAAACACACCCCTCGTCGATCCCGGCGCGGAGTGGACGCCGGAGGCCTGCGTGCCAGGGTCGATCGTGCGTGAGCGCCTGCTGCTCGCACACGCGGCCCTGGTGAAATATTTGGCCTACCGCATCGGTTCGCGACTGGCAGGCAGCGTCGACTACGACGATTTGGTCGGCGATGGACTGCTGGGCCTGATCGAAGCGATCGATCGTTTCGATCCCAAGCACAAGGTGCGCTTCAAGACATATGCCGAGTCGCGGATTCGCGGTTCGATTCTCGATGGTGTGCGCGCCCGTGATTGGGCGCCCCGCTCGCTGCGCCGCGCGGCTCGCAAACTCGAGGCGGCGATCGCAACGGTAGAACGCAAAACACGTAAGACCGCGACCGACGAAGAGATCGCCCAAGAGCTGCAAATCGACTTGGATGGTTTGCATGAACTGTATGTGCAGGCGCGCGGCGTGAAGCTGGGCAGCTTGCCGGGGAATGAAGAGGAGGGACAAGACCCTGCCGACAAAGGTGTCGACCCGCTGGGTCAAGTCGAAGAGCACGAGCGCCGCGATGTGTTGACACAGGAAATAGGTCAGCTTCCCGATCGTGAGCGTTTGGTGCTGAGCCTTTACTACGAGCGCGGCCTGACATTGAAAGAGATTGGCGAGGTGTTGTCGGTCACCGAATCGCGTGTCTGCCAAATTCACACACGCGCGGTAACCCGGTTGCGCGCCCGCGTTGGCGAGCGCCTCGCGGTTCCGGTTTAACGATGAGCCGGCTGCTGACACAGCAAGAAGTCGATGCGCTGCTGCTGGAGTTCGGCAGCGATGGTGCGACTCGAGAGGTTGCGGCGGAAACACCGTTCGATCTGCGCGCACCGCTGGTGCTGGCGGGCGAGCGTCTGGCTCTGGTGCAGGTTGCGTGCGAGAAGATCGTCGCGCGGTTTGCCGAGTCGCTGACCTTGCAGATCGTCGCCGAAAAGCCGGTAAAGGGTGAGTTCACCGGACTCGTGCAGCAACCGGCAAGCACCGTCTTGGGCACGCTCGCGCCAGGAGAGCCGTTGGGCATTCTGTTCGACGAGCATTCGGAGGCTGTCGGCGGCATCTCGTTGCAAAGCGAACTGGCGCTGGCGCTCGTCGACCGGTTGCAAGGCGGTGAAGGCACGGCTCCCGATGGTGCGCGCCTGATGTCGACGGTCGAATCACGTTTGCTCGAATCAGCGTTGGCGCGGCTGGCGCGTTACCTCGACAAACACACCGAACTCGGGCCGATCTCCTCGGGCGGTTTGGATAGCGATCCGACATTCGGACGATTGGGTGTGCGGGGCGGAATGATCGCCACCGCCATGATGCGATTCACGACCTCAGGCGGAATTGCGGCGTGCCGGCTGCTGATGACGCCCGTGCTGATCAACCGGCTGGTGGCGCAGGTCGAAGTGCGGCAAGACGGCGCGACACCCATGGAGTTGACCCATGCGCTCGGCGCCGTGCCGGTGACGGTCGAGCCGGTGGTGATGGGCGGCACGGTGCGGCTGTTCGATCTACTGCGTCTGACACCCGGGAAGGTCGTGCAGTTGGACCTGCGCGAAAGCGACCGCTTGGGGCTGCGCTTCAACGGCGCGTTGTTGGCCGAAGGCCGGCTGGCGCGCCAGGACGACGAGAGGTTGTTCACGATCGAGGAGTTCTCATGAGCGATATGGAAGCGCGTGGCCTTGGAGACGGCGCGACATTGATCATCGAGCCACCGAGAACCGGTGGACCCACCACCGCGGTCGTCGATTCACCGCTCGCCGGTGCGTTGTCGATCAGCAGCGAATCGTTGCTCGACGCACTCGAACTGCCGGTCGAGGTTCGCTTGGGGCGCCGTGTCGTCACGCTGGAACGAGCGCTCGCACTTCGAATCGGCGACGCGCTGCCGGTGGGGCCAGAGGATGAGGACGCGGTGACGCTGTACGTCCAGGGGCGGCCTTATGCGACGGGTGATCTGGTGGTCGTCGATGGCCGTTTCGCGTTTCGAGTGCGCGAACTCGTGAAGGGAACGGAGACACCATGATGCGCAACCTGTTGCTGCTGCAGTTGGGCTTCAACGTGCTGATGCTGCTGGGACTGTTGGTGCTGGCGCGTTTCTCGCTGAAATCGGAGCCGGCGCGCCGAGCCTCGCAGCCGGAGCCGGTCGCACCCTCGCCGCGTAAAGAGCGCTCGCTGTTCAAGACGCGCAAGCGCGCCGAGGCATCGAGAGAACTCGCGCCTGCCATGGGGGATCTGGTCGAACGCGCCGAAGCAGAAGAGCTGGCCGCCGAGTCGGCACTGCGGGCGCGCCTGGCCCGCTACAGCGGTCGCGCCGCGAATGCATGACGACCACTTGCCGGCACTTACGGTGGGACGCCGTTACGGCGCCGAGGTCGTGGCTCGATCGACCGATGGGCGCGTGCTGTTGCGCTTGGAAGGGTTCGAGTTGCCGGCGCGCACCGAGTTGCCGCTAAGCGCGGGGATGCGCGTGGACGTCGAGGTCATGAAGCTGTTGCCGGAGGTGGTGCTGCGCGTGACACGGAAAATTTTGCCGGTGGGGTAGGAAAACTACGACCGGCCAGAAACGCAAACGTCGCGTTGCTGTGACGGAATGGAACGAAAGCGCCATCAAAACGATCGACGCCGCAAGGCGCGCGAATTGCAGACCACGGAAGCGAGGAGACACGGATGTTCCCGCAGCTCTACACCGCAGCCTCTGGACTGATCGCCGGTGAACGGCAGATCGAGACCAGCGCCAACAATCTCGCCAATGCCAGCACGCCGGCCTACCAATCGGAGCGGCCACTGTTCGAGTCGTACTTGAGCGAAGCGGTAGAGCGCGCCTGGCCCGGCGCGCAGCCCACGGCTCCCAATTCGGTGTTCGTGACGCACTCGTGGCGATCGACAGAGGCCGGACCGCTGCACCCGACCGGTAATCCGCTCGATTTGGCACTCGAGTCACCCGGCTACTTTCGTGTGCAGACGCCCAACGGCGAGCGGCTCACGCGCGCGGGCAACTTCACGCGTAATGCCGAAGGCGGCCTGATGACCACCGAAGGGTTTGCCGTGCTGGACGACAGCGGTCAACCGATTCAACTCCCCGAAGGCGCGTTCACCGTCAATCAGGACGGCACGTTCAACGGTGGCGGCCGGCTGGGAATCGTCAATGCCCTGCAGCAGCAACTGACGCGCGATGGTGAATCACTGTGGGACGCCGGCGGCAACGCAACGCCCGTGGATCCGACGCTGGTCAGCGTGCGTCAGGGAAATCTCGAAGGTTCGAATGTCGATGCGGTACGCGAACTGACTGGAATGGTAGCGGCCCAGCGTTTGTTCGAACTGCAGCAGCGGATGGTCGATCTAACCGGCAATCAGCTCGCACGCCGCGCGCTGGAACTAGGCGAGTCGAAGTAACAACGGGGAGAGGGATAAGCAATGCAAAGAGCGCTTTGGACCGCTGCCGCAGGGATGTCGGTGCAGCAAGTCAACATGGATGTGATTGCCAACAACCTGGCCAACGTCAACACCACTGGGTTCAAGCGCAGCCGTGCTGAATTCCATGACCTGCTCTATCAAACGATCAACGCGGCAGGCACATCGTCGAGTCAGTCGACGAGCTTGCCGATCGGCATCCAGATCGGTCTGGGCGCCAAGACAGCGGCGGTCAAACGAATCTTTCAGCAAGGTGACTTCAAGCCGACGGAGAACCCGTTGGACGTGGTGATCGAGGGCGATGGTTTCTTCAAAATCAACAAGCCCGACGGGACCACGGCCTACTCGCGCGACGGCTCGTTTACGACCGACGCCAACGGAACGGTGGTCAACAGTCTTGGCTACACACTGGATCCGCCGCTGACGGTTCCGCAGGATGCCAAGTCGGTAACGATCGGCCGTGACGGCACCGTCTCGGTGAAAATTTCCGATGGAACCACCACGCAGCTCGGAAGCATCGAGCTGGCGAACTTCATCAACCCTGCCGGGCTGGAGAGTCTGGGTAACAACCTCTATGCACAATCGCCCGCCAGTGGCGATGCCACGCTGGGCACTCCCGGTCAGAACGGTTTTGGTGAAGTCTCGCAAGGCTACTTGGAGGTCTCGAACGTCAGCATCGTCACCGAGCTGGTGGACATGATTACCGCACAGCGCGCCTATGAGTTGAACTCGCGCTCGATTCGCGCGGCCGACGAGATGCTCCAGCAAGTGGCTCAGTTGGTGCGCTGATGGGCACGGTTCTGTTGCTTCTCGCGCTCGCCATGCCCGAGGCCGGTGCGCCGGTGGCGCCCCAAACGGCGGCGATCCAGCCGCCCGTGTCCGTGTCGGCGCCGCTCGACGAGACACGAGCGCGTGCTGCGATTACCGGTCTGATCGAGCGCGAGCGTCGCCTGGCGACCGTCACGTTGCTGTCGATCGAACTGCCAGAACGCGTCTTGTTGCCTTCGGCCGAGTACGAGGTGCAAGCGGCGTTGCCCCCCGGCGGGCTGCGCGCCGGAAAGCAAAGAATCCCGCTTACCGTGAGGTTCGCGGATCACACCGAGAAGCGGCTCAGCGCTACTGTAGCGTTGCAGATCGATGGACCGACGTTGGTGCCCGTACGCGATGTGGCGCGCGGCGAGCGTTTGCGACCAAGCGACGTGCGCCAAGAGATTCGCGCGTTTCCCCCGGGAGAGCCGCTGTTGCGCACGCTCCCTTCCGGCGCGGTGGCGCGCAATCCGTTGCGTGCCGGCGTGCCGGTGGCCGCGCGCAACGTCGTTCGCGCTGCACCCGTAGAAGCAGGGCAGAAGGTGCGTGCGCTCCTGAAGAACGGCGATGTGCAGCTGCAAATCGACACCGTGGCACGCAATCGCGGCGAGATCGGTGCGCTCGTCACCGTCGCCGGCGCCGATGGAAGGCCACTGCAAGCGCGCGTGATCGGATACGCCGAGGTCGAGATCGTCACCTCGAAGGAGCAGAAATGAACTGCCGTAGTGGGTTCTGGTTCGCAACGACCTGTTTGTGTGCCGCACTAGGATGCGCCTCCGCACCAGCGCCGCAGCAATCGGTGTACGACGGACCGCTGCCGCAACTGGAACTCGATCGCCGGCCACGGCCGACCAACGAAGGCTCGCTCTACGCCGGCGGCTCGGCTGCCGACTTGATCGGTGATTTTCGTGCGCACCGGATCGGCGATGTGCTGACCGTACGCATTTCAGAGAGTTCGCTGGGACAAACATCGGCGGACGACAAACTCGACAAGTCGGGCAGTCTCAAGCTTCAAGCACCGGTCGTGTTTGGTTACGAAGGAAAGCTCGCCGGCAAGGTTGGCCCGCTCTTCGATCCCGCGCTGGCGCTCGATGTATCGAGCGAAAAGACGTTCAAGGGCTCGGGACAGACCAGCCGTAACAACACACTCACGGGCACCGTCGCGGTTCGTGTGTTGGCGGTGGGCACTGGCGGTCAGTTGCTGGTGGCCGGCCAGAAAGAGGTCACCGTCAATCATGAGAAGCAACGCTTGACGCTGGCGGGGATCGTGCGACCCGAAGATGTGCTGGCCGACAACTCGATTCCGTCCAGTGTCGTGGCCGACCTCACGATTCAGTACGGCGGCAAGGGCGACATCAACGACACGATCCGTGAAGGTTGGTTCCACGCGTTGATCTCCAAGATCTGGCCGTTCTAATGAGGCGCGCGCTCCCGTTGGTAACGCTGCTCGCGGTCTGGTCGACGACGGCGCTTGCCGCACCCGAATTTCTGACCGACCAGCAACTGCAGCAAGCGCAAGAGAATGCCGATCCCAAACCGACCAGCGAAGAGCTGACCTCGGTTCCGTTGCGCGATGTCGTCGAGATTCGCGGCGTGCGGGAGAACCAGTTGGTCGGCTATGGGCTCGTGGTCGGCTTGGCGGGCACCGGCGATGGGACGCAAGCCAAGTTCACGATTCAGAGTCTGGCGAACGCACTGCAACGGATGGGTGTCGCGGTGCCGACTTCTGCCATTCGAGTGCGCAATGCCGCCGCGGTCATGGTGACCGCCACGCTGCCTGCGTTCTCGCGGCCCGGATCGCGACTCGATACGACGGTGGCGAGCATTGGCGACGCCAAGTCGCTCACGGGTGGAGTGCTGTTGATGACGCCGCTCCATGGGCCGGACGGTCAGGTCTACGCGCTGGCGCAAGGCTCGATCAGTTTGGGCGGAGGATTTTCGGCCGGTGGTGGCGGCACGTCGGTCACAAAAAATCACACCACGACCGGAACCGTGCCGGGCGGCGCGTTGGTGGAGAGATCAGCCGGAATCGACTTGAATGGACGGCCCACGTTCGATCTGCAACTGCGACGCCCCGACTTTGCGACCGCCATCAAGGTGCAGGATGCGTTGACGCAAACGTTTTCGGCTGGCGTTGCACACGCCATCGACTCGGGCACTGTGCGGGTCAACGTGCCGGACGATATGAAGGGCTCTCCCGTCGAATTCCTGGCGCGCGCCTTGGAGTCCAAGGTCAATCCGACGACGCCCGCCAAGGTGGTGCTGAATGAGCGCACCGGAACGGTGGTGCTGGGCGGTGATGTGCGCATCGGCCGCGTTTCGATCACGCACGGAAATCTGACGATCTCGGTCGTGAAGCGCTTCGACGTCAGTCAGCCTGCGCCGTTCGGCAGAGGCGAGACCACGGTCGTGCCGACAACCGAAGTGGTGGCCGACGAAGAGAACGGCCAGGGCCTTTCGCTCCCTGAAGGCGCGAAGGTCGAAGATTTGATTGGAGCGTTACGGAAACTCGGCGTCACGCCGCGCGACATGATCGCGATCTTCGAAGCGATCCGGGCCGCGGGTGCGTTGCATGCCGAACTGGTGGTGATCTGATGAAACTCGAGCCCGTCGAAGCCGGATTGCTGAGCAGTGTTTCGAATCGGAACAACCCGCAGGATCGAGCGACGCTGCTAATGGCAGCCAAGAAGCTCGAGGCGGTGTTGATGCAAAACACCATTACCGCCATGGAAAAGGCCCAGCTCACAGAGGGGTTCTTTGGCAGCGGCCCTCAGAAACAGGGTCTGGAAGCCACCTTCGAGCACTTTCTGGGCGAGAGCCTGTCTAAGGGTCGGGGAATGGGGCTGGCCGAGCAAATTGTCGACCAATGGATGCGAGGCCGGACACCCGCTCGGGCTCAGACGGATACGAAAACTCTGGAATCGCTTGCGCTTGGTCCGGATACGTCCAGATTTTTTCGAAGTGGCGCTCAAGTCGGAGTGGCACCCGCCGAAGAGGTGTTTGTGGCGGACCAGGTACCCTCGGTTTTGGGCCACAGCGATCTGGAGGATCGACAATGAAGATCAGTGCAAACGACCCGCTCGGCCGGCTGCAGGGAATGCTCGGCAAACTCGATGAGGCTTCTGATACGGGCAAAGTGAAGGGCCGCGATAAGGACAGTGCGTCCACTTCCCAGTCAGCCCGTGTCGATGGCAATACCGATGGCGTGAGCGTCTCGCCCCAAGCGCAGGAACTGCGCCGCTTGCGCGAGTCGGTCGACTTGTCACCTGACGTGCGCCAAAGATTGGTGGACTCGGTGCGAGCCGAGATCGCCAGCGGCCGCTATCGCATCGACGGCACCAAGATTGCCGATGAACTGCTGGCTGAAGCGCGCGAGTTCGATGCGCCCGGTAGCGTCGATCGCGAGAGTTGAGGCCAATCGCAATGAGCGCTGAGGCATTGATCTCGCTCTATCGCACGCAGAGCGCAGTCTATGAAGAACTGCGAGAGCTGGTCACTGCTCAACGCCACGCGTTGCTCGCGACAGACGCGGTGGCGCTGTCGCACCTGACGGCGCGTGCAGAAAGCCTGGCGGCACGATTTCGCATCTTGGAAGACGAGCGGCTCCGGCTCGAGAGCAGTACACCAGACCAAGGCGAGAGCGTCTTCGCAGCTCGTCAGGAAGCGGCCCTCGGGTTGTCCTTGTTGTTGCGCGAAGCGGCTGTGGCAGGAACCGTGATCGAGCGGGTCGGTGACACGCTGCTGGCACGACAGGCTTTGGTCGATCCGATGAGCGCGCCCTCGTACAGCGCCGACGGCAGCCCGCGACAGACTCAGACAGCGGGTCGCTCGCTGGCCGCGGAGGGTTGATGCAATGACCGTCTTCGATCACTTCTCAATTGGCCGCAGTGCCATGCGTGCGTTCCGGTTGGGGATGAACATCTCCGGCTACAACGTTGCGAATTCGCAGACTCCAGGGTTTTCACGCCGCCGGATCGAGCTAGGCACGCTCCCCGTCGTGGAAGTGCCCGGAGGGCTTTCGGGTGGGGGCGTCGACGTGCTGGCTGTAAGGCGCTTGCGCGACCCTTTCCTGGACTTCGCCACACGGCGTGAACTGGGACGTTTGGGCGCAGACAGTGGGCGGACCGGGGTGCTGTCGGCGTTGGAGCCGGCATTCGGCGACGTGGATAACGCAGAGTTGACGAATGCGTTCTCGAGTCTCTTCGATTCGATCGAGAAACTGACCACTCAGCCTGACAACGTGTCAGTGCGCGAGGATGTGATTAACGGCGCTCAGCAATTAGCGGCGACGATTCGGAGAACCGATACAAAACTCGTCGAGGCGCGCACCGATGCTGACAACCGTGTGGTGCACACGGTCGAGCGCAGCAACGAAATTCTCTCTCGCCTCGCACAAATCAATCAGGCATTGGTTGAAGAGGAGTCGAGCGGTAGCGAAGCCTCCGATCTGCGCGACGAGCGCGACAACCTTACTGACGAGCTCTCGAGCCTGGTCGCTGTTCGCACGGTCGAGACCTCCAACGGCACCATCAACGTCCATCTCGATGAGACAGGCGATACGCTGCTCTCGGGCAACTCGCCGCGCCCGTTGGTGCTGACCTCTAACTCCGAAGGGGTCAAGCGCATCACGATCAGCCGCGGTGGTGAGTCGGTCGATCTCACCGACCGGATGCGCGGTGGTCAGCTCGGTGGTTTGCTGGCAGTGCGCGACCACGACATTCCCGGTTATCGCACTCGCCTGAACGCGTTGGCCGCCAGCGTCATTACGGAATTCAACTCAATTCACGAGTCGGGTTACGACTTGAACGGCGATGCCGGGGTCAATCTGTTCGAGCCCGACCCACCAGGGTCGAACGCGGCGTCGGCGATCCAAGTCAACGACGTGATCGAAACCGATCCTCGCAAGTTGGCGGTAGCCTCAGCCCCAGGCGCGCCAGGCAAGAACGAGATTGCGCTGGCGATGCTCGGCTTGCGAGGGGCAGGGCTGTCAGCGTTGGACAGTCGTTCGATGGTCGGCTTTGCGGCTGACATTCTGGCGTCGGTCGGTCACGACGTGGCGCAGTCGGACGCCTCGCGCGAAGCCAGCCGGGCGATCGTGGACTCGCTCGATCTCAAGCGGCGATCAATGTCGGGCGTCAGTCTCGACGAAGAAGCGGCCGATCTAGTTCGCTGGCAACAGTCGTTTCAAGCCGCTGCGAAGTTCATGCAAACGGTCAATCAAGTGACTGAGACCGCAATGTCGATCTTCGGAGGCTGATGAGTCATGAGAGTCAGCGACGCATTTACTCAGCGGACATTTCTTCGCGATCTGGGTCGCGTTAAAGAGCAACTGAACGGTGCGTTGGCGCGCGCTAGTTCGGGCCATCGCGTGCGCTACGCTTCTGATGATTCACAAGCAGCGGGCGAGTTGCTTCGCCTCGGGGATGAAACGCGCAGGCTGAAGGCCCGCCGCGATGTGATCTCGTTGGCAACACCATGGATTTCAGGCAGTGAAACGGCCGTGTCGAATCTGGAGCAAATCCTGATCACGGCCCGCGACCTCGCGATTCAAGGTGCCTCGGGCACGATGCAGCAGGAAAACCGCGACGCCATCGCCGCGCAGGTGCTCGGCTTGCGCAAACAGTTGGAAGGGCTTACCGAGACGCGCGTCAGTGGGCGCTACATTTTTTCTGGAACACTCACTACGACGCCGCCGTTTGACGCCAACGGCCTTTATCAAGGCAACAGCGAGAGCATCGAGACGCTTCTAGACGAACAAACCGAGGCGATCAATCTGCCGGGCGATGAGGTCTTCGGTGAGGAAGGCGTCGGTGGACCTCGCGAGTTGCTAAGGTCCTTGGAAGCGGCCTTGCGCGCTGGTGACACTACCGCAATTCAAGGCCTGACGAACCCTCTCGGCGATGCGATTGCCGCCAACTCGACACTGCTCGCCCGCGTCGGGAATCGCAGCAAAGCGTTTTCGGATGCTGACGCGCGCCTGGGGGATCAACAACTCGCCGTATCTCAGCGCGCGGCCGACCTGGGGGCGACAGACATGGCCGAGGCGCTCTCTGACATTCAAAGGTTCCAAACCGGCTATCAAGCAACGCTCGCGGCCGGCAGCCGGTTGTTCGGCCCGAACTTCTTTGACTACATCGGGTGAGTAGCTCATGACACCGACGATGCTCGCCGATGCGCCCAAGCTGGTCGCAGCCGTAGACACCAAGATCCGCTTTCCCGAAGGAATCCCGGGATTCAACGAGGTTCACGATTGGGAGCTGGTCGCGCTTGGCGGCCTGGAACCATTTCATTGGCTGCGCGCGATTGAGAAAAAGAACCTGAAGTTGATGGTGGTCGAACCGCACTTGGTGGTGGATGGCTACGTCCCGATCCTGTCGCGCACCGATCAACATCGGCTGAGTTTGTCGGTCGATGCGCCGCCGCTGATATTCACGATCGTGACGCTTTGGGACGACAGCTCGGTGACCGTCAATCTGAAGGCACCACTGGTAATGAACGTCAAGTCGATGCAAGGGGCACAACTCGTGCTCGATGGTCAGGATTGGCCGATGCGCCATCTCATCGGCAACCGCACGCCCGCGTAACCTGGGCGAGGGACAAGGAGGTCCCCTGTGCTTGTACTCAGCCGGAAGGTCGGTGAGTCGCTCATCATCGGCAACGAGATTCGCGTCAAAGTCGTCGAGGTGCGCGGCGGACAAGTGCGCCTCGGACTGGAAGCGCCACCCGAGGTATCGGTCGTACGAGAAGAACTTCATCGCGCCGTGGCCGCTGCCAATCGACAGGCAGCGCAGCCGGAAGTGGATGCACTGCTCGACGCGCTGGCGGCAGTGGCCGTTACGCAAAAGAAGCCGGAAGGATCGAACGGGGAGGGGGAGGATTTATGAGTGTCGACATCGCACTGATCGAGCCAGCCTTAGCACACTTCGGAATCTTTCCGGAAATTCCTCCGGCGGCCTCAGTCGTGTTGCCATTGCTCAACGAACTCGGTACCACGCCAGAGGAGCTGGAGCGAGCGATCGAGCTCGAGCCCACGCTTGCCGCGACGATCCTGAGTACCGTCAACTCGGCGCAGTTCGGGCTGCACGAAGAAGTGCGCTCGTTGACGAGTGCGATCCAGCTCATGGGTTTCTTGCATCTGCGCTCGCTGACAATGGCGGCTGTCGCTGCAGGTTTGCGTCATACCGTGGCGAGCGGCTACAGCACTGAGAGCGAGAGGCTTTGGCTCCACGCGATGAACGTCGGGATCGGGGCGCGGCGGTTGGGTGAGCGGGCCGGCCTGCCGTGGAGCGAAGAGGCGTTTGTCGCCGGCTTGCTGCATGACTGCGGCCGAACCGTCATGCTCGCCCAGTCTCCGGCCGAGTACGGCTCGATCATGCGCGCTCGCCGCCGTTTCCCTGACTGCACCGTCGAGCAGAGTTCCTTCGGCGTCGACCACGCGGCGGTCGGCGCCGCCCTGATGCATCGCTGGGGCATGCCAGAGCAACTGTTCGTCGTGTGTGCCGGGCACCATCGACCGATCGACCCACAGGAGCCGCACGCCGCGTTGCTGACACTGGTGGCTTTGGCCGATCGCTTCGATGCCGAGATGCCGGTTGAAGACCTGAAGAAGAACGCCGACGCGATCGGGTTACGCGGCCTGGATCTCGATGCGGTCGGCGATGAGGTGCGCCACGAGGTTGTCGTCGAGCGTGAATCGCTCGCTGCGTTATAGCGCCGGTCTCGCCAAACAAACTGTCGGCGAAACCGGCGAATCCGCTTCCCGCTACTGAATGATGAACTCGGTAAACAAAATCTCGGAAACCGAACCTGGCCCCAGCACGGCGTTGAGTTCCTGCGACAGCTCTCGCCGCAGGCCTTCCTTGCCAATCGGATTGCTAATCTCGGGATAGGTCTTGGCCCCGAGTATCGAGAGCATCCGATCGCGCACACGCGACTTGAGCAATTCACTATCGTTGAGCTGCTTTTCGAGTGACTCGTCGCGTGTCACTGCTTTGATCGAGATCTTCAGAAAGCGATCGCCGCGCGTATCAGACAGATTCACAACGTACGTTTCCAGCGGGAGCAGGACCTCACCTCCATGAGCGCCTGCGGGAGCGCCGCTAGCGGCGGCACCGTGCTCGCCGCCTGCGGGAGCGCCGTGCTCGCCAGCCGCAGCAGCTGCTGCAGCTTGCTCGCCGGTGGCTGCTTCGGTTTTCTTCCCGCCACCCATGAAGAACGCGACGCCGAAACCAGCCGCGGCCGCAACCACTACGCCGGCACCGAGCATGATGAACAGCTTCGCCTTGCTCTTCTTCTTGACACCTTCTTTTGCTTCCACTTTCGCGTCTTCGGACATTGCGCTCTCCGCGAGCAGACGGCCGCTGCTCTACGGTCGTATCGGCACCGTCGGGGGTGGGCTGTAGAGGCCGGGCTAAAGCCCGAGCCGTATCAAGCCGAAACGATCGGTGGAGGTAACCCACATGGACGTGGTGATCGGGCGGATCCCGCCCCCTGGTTCTACCGGTGATCGATCGCCTGAGGCACAGCCACAGGTCGAAGCCCGGGTCCTGCACATTCGTCAAGCACGCAAGAAGACCGACGTGGACAAGGGCAACCGCAAGTCGGCCGCGCCCTCGACCGATCCACCCGGTGCACGGGTGCTGGTGCTGATGATTCCTGACGGGCATCGCTTGCCCGAAGACCTCAACAGCGGGGCGTGGCGGGTGTTTCTCCGCTTTGCTCGCAAGTAGGAGGCCGGGCCGGTTGCCGGACGGAGCCCAAGGCCCTTGGTGAAAACCGTCTTGCCAACGGGGCCGGTAGTTCCTACAGTGGCCTCGCGCAGGACACACCGTGGGGGCGAATGGACTCGACGGGGATCGCGAAGCGCAGGAAGCACGCCGAGGCCCCGTCCTCGTTAAAAACGGGAAGCGTCATAGACGCCAACAACAACTTCGCTCTCGCTGCTTAACTCAAATTAAGTGGCGCGTCCCCTCCGCTCCTCCCGTGGTGCGGATACGGGGCGTCATCCTACGCGGGATGGTCCAGCTTCGGCGGCCCACCGGAGTGCGACGAGACTAACGGGCTGGCTAAGCGCGATCTTGCCCTTCGGAGCGCGTGAGGCGAGACACAAATGAAGCGGCTAAGCGTGTAGAAGCCTGACGTGGACCACCCTCGGACGTGGGTTCAATTCCCACCGCCTCCACCATTAACGCTGCTGACGCAGCGTCCATCTCTAACGAGGTGGGAATTGGCCATTGAGCGTTGCGCGAGATCTCGTGCAACAGGCTCAATTCCCACCGCCTCCACCATTAGCGCTGCTCCCGCAGCGACCATCTCTACGGAGGTGGGAATTGGCCATTGAGCGCTGCGCGGAGTGTTTTGCAACAGGCTCAATTCCCACCGCCTCCACCATTAACGCTGCTCCCGTAGTTATCCCGCTTCGCGTTCGACTACGATCCCAGCAACTCCCCGACCGGTTTCAGATCTTCGACCCGATCGCACACCGCCTTGATGATCATCAGGATCGGCACGCCAAGTAACAGCCCCCAAATGCCCCAGAGCCAGCCCCATGCGAGTACGCCGACAAAGATCGCGACTGCGTTCATCCGGCTGGTGCGACTGGTCAGCCACGGCGTCAGCAAATAGCCGACGATGCTATGAATGGCAAACGACGAGCCGCCCACGAGCAGCGCCATGTCGACCATACCGAACTGCATGTAACCCAGTAGTGCGGACCCAGCACCGATGACCACTGCGCCGAGGTAAGGGACAAGGTTGGTTACCGCCGCCGCCAACCCCCAAACCGCTGCGTGCTCGAGTCCGATCCAGAGGAACACGAGCCAGGTCGCGAGGCCGACGATCGCACTGGTGAACAGTTGCACCAGCAAGAAGCGCTGGATCTGCGCGGTGACTTCATGAAGCGCCTCCAAGGTAATTCTTCTACGACTCAACTTCGGACCGGCCAGCCTGATCATCTTGCGACGGAACGTATCGCCGGAAACGAGTAGGAAAAAAGTGATCAGAACTACCATGAAACCCTGGCCGATAGCCGCGATCAGCCCCAGGGTGCCGGTCCATAGGTAGTCCTTGATGTTGAAGCGGGGTCGCTCGACTTCGACCTTCATCACCCCGGGGCGACTGGATGCCGTCGCGGGAGCACCTTCGTTAGCGGCGCGTTCGAGTTCAGCTGCTGCGCGCTGCACGTTGGCGATCGAACTGGTTGGCGCATTCCGTTGGGGGCGGAGCGAGACACGCAATCGCTGAGCCGCTACTGGAAGTGACTCGATCAACGATGCGGCATCGTCGCTGAGCATGTACATCATCGAACTCATGCTGCCTACGATGACTATCAGCAAAAGGCTGGCACTGACTACGCGCGGGACACGCCAGTGTTGAAGGCGATTGACGATCGGCGAGAGCGCGTAGCTCAGCAAAAGGCCGAGAAGCAGAGGAATGAACACCGCACTCGCCCACCGCAGCGTATAGAGGACGGCCAAGATCGCTAACAAGCCGAGCGAGGCGCTGCGCACGTCGATGGGCGCATGGATCACTACTTGCGGTGGTTCGTTGATTGCTTCGCTACTATCCGAGGAAGCGAAGTTGGGAGCATCCCGCATCACGCCTCCTTCGTACGATCGAGATTCCACCCTACAGTAAGGCCCCGTCGCGAGTACGGATCGCGCTGAGCTGTCAGTGAAATTGTTCCCTGCCTTGGTGGCGCAGCAGGGAGTGCACAATAGCCTCTACCGACGACGCCTGGTCCAATAGTAGCCACCGCCGCCGCCAAACAGAAGCACCAAGACCACAACTAGAACCAGCATTTCCATGTTGCTCATCCTCAATCTCCATTCCGTGACGGCCAGAAGACATATATCTTGGCGAGCAGCGGCCACCACGCAGACAACCGCGTGAGCACCACTGTACGATCGCCCTGAATCACTGTTCACATTCGCCGTAGACGCTTGTGCCCCTCAGCACTTCCGCAGCGATGGCCGAGGGTCTTCGGTAGCTGAAGGATTTCCTGCCGGCACAAGTAGGATCTATTGCTGAAGTGAATGATTGGCGATGAAAGCACTATCGCCAATGGGGCAAAACCCTACCAGATGCCGGCCTGGGTCTATCGCCCCATCGTGTCCTTCGCGGCCGCGCCGCGACCTCGACGCTTCAGTGAGGAGATCGAGCCATGAATACCAATCAGCTTCGAGTGGCCGCCAAAGCGAGCTTTATCGACCGAGCAGGACTTGGAAATCGGTCGCCAGTCGGCCATCGCGGTCGAGCGTCAGCTAGCGATCCTGCGAGATCTCTCCGCCAACGCTTACGTGACGGCGGCTGGCAAGCGTCTTGCGGCAATGAACGAAGGCCAGTTGGCGGGGTGATGGCACACGAAATGTCGCACGTAGTTCTGCGACATGGCACCAATCAAGCATCGAAGGCTCACATGGGACAAACGGGCCTGGGAGTTCTGGGCGGACTGCTCAGTAAGGAAAAGCGTTCAACGAACAAGGTGATCAGTGCCGTTGGCGGGTTCGGACTCAATGCGCTTTTCTTGAAGTTCAGCCGTACGGATGAAGAACAAGCAGACATCGTTGGTGCCCAGGCGATGGCTAAGGCGGGCTACAACCCGCAAGCGATGGTCGACTTCTTCGAGACACTGAGGGCGGAGCAATCGCATGATCCGAGCAAGCTAGAGCAGTACTTCAGCAGTCATCCGGCGCCCCAAGATCGTGCCGCTCGTATTCGCAAAGAAATGGCGATGTTGAGAATTCAAGCTTCTGAAGCGGTTGATGCTTCAAACAAGCGCGGGATAGGCGATCTAGGCGGGGTTCGGCGAGGCGCGCAGATTAGCGCCGACTAGCCCGTGGGCTGGTGGCGCTTGTAGGCGCGTCTGGGTTTCCCACTTGGACAGTGCTTCTTAACCGTGCGCCGAGCGCTAACGCTCGCCGTCGTCCCGATCACCGCCAAGTCAGGGCGTGGCTCGTAGCTCCCGCTGCTGCGGGCGTGTGTCGTTAGTCGATTTGTGTCGCTTCATCGAAGTCGAAAGGCAACGACTCTTGCGGGTCCGGTCGGGCGCCGAGGCAGGCATCGTGCTGATCTGTCGGTGGCTACTGTTAGCAGCCACCGATTTCGATCAGCTTGATACTCTCTTTACCGCTTCACCTTCAGATCGTTGTTGACCGACCGAACGCCAGTGCTTGCACGAACGGTCACGGCGGCCATCAGCCAGTCGCCCTCGGTGGGTACTGTGCCGGTGAGTCGTGCGACGCCGTTCTTGACATCTACCGAGACATCTTTGAACGCCGTCCTACTGCGGAGCGTTTCCTTGGCCGCCTCGAGGACGATGTCGTCTCGAGTCTCAACGGCCTTCTGAGCCTCGACCGGAACGACCTGAAGCAGATTGTCGACGTGCTTCACGCCCGACACCTTCATCACATCGTTCTCGGCAGCCTGCTTCGACAGTTCGGTAGGGACCACGCCAAACAGCGTCACAACTCCATTGTCGGTGTCGACGTTGATATCCAGTGCCGGTGTGTCGCCGTCGGCCATCAGCCGCATCTTCGACGCCGTGCTGATCCACATGTCGGAGAACGTGGAACCGTTGGCTTGACTGCTCGTTGCCGGTGGTGACTGCGCCAGTACTTCCTCTTGGCGGATCTCACGGTCGGCAAGTTGATCCGGGCTCTGCACTTCGCTCGCGACGCGCTGAACGCCATCCACACCACGTGCGAGGCGGATCGCTCTGAGATGGGCGGACAGGCTTGTAGCCTTTCCGCTGAGCAGGACGACGCCCTTGTTCACCGATTGCACGCGAATCTGACTGTCGCGCAGAGCTGCGTCGGAATCGAGCTTGGCTCTCACGTTCGTGCTGATCACCGAGTCCTTGTAGGAAGCAGACTTTCGGTTTGCGTCCGGCACGACTTGCAACAGATTGCGCACCTGCGTCACGCCTTCGATTTGCTTGGCGATCTCCTCCGCACGCACCTTCTCAGCGCCCGTCTCGACCTTGCCGTGCAGCGTCACGCGCCCGTTGACGGTGTCCACGTTCACTCGCGTGCCCGAAACACTGTCATCGGTCAATAGAGCAATTTTTGTTTTCATCGTGATCCACGGGTCGGCGCGATATGGCTGTGGTGAACCCGCAGCAAGCGCCAATGACCCGGTCATCAAGGCCAAAGACCCCAATTTTACGAAAATGTTCATGATCAATCCTCCTGAAGGTAGCGCTCGCGAGGGCGCAAGCGCGCCCCGATATCGATTGCCAGCCGTAGCTGAGGATCGGCCTGCCAGCCGCATCACGACATGGGGCAAAACCCTACCGTGCGCCGCGCCTCCAGCACCGCGCGCGGTAGGGTTTTGCCCCAGTGGTGCGTGCCCTCGCTAGTTCCAGAATGATCGGGACGCGAAAACGTGTCGCGACACAAGGAACTGCCATGAGAGCCGCACTTAGAACGCAAGCCCCGCCAACGACGGGTATCACTGGGCACAGCCCGCTGACTATAGATACAGAGAGCGGATTGTATGCACCGTTCTATCGACGTCGAGAATTTCTGATACGCGCGTCGCTCGCTTCGGCCGCGGCGCTGTTTGCTTCCAACTGGGTGTTTGATGAGGACCTGCCGCTAGCAGCTCCACGAGTTGTGCACGTTCATCACGGGCGCGCGGCGCGTTGGACGCGTACGACTGGCAACTATCGCGACTTCATCGACCAAAGCATCGTCACATTGATGCTCGATCAAGCCGTGCAGTCGCTCAAGGGCGGAACCGTGGCGCAAGCATGGGGAAATGTCTTCTCGCTCGCATCGCCTGAAACGCGGCTGCTCGGGATCAAGGTCAACTGCAACAACGCCAGCCTCGCCACCGATGGAGCAGGGTCGAGTATCGACGCAGTCCCTGAGCCGGTGATTGCGATTCTCAAGGGATTTCTGCGTACCGGAGGACGGGCCGCCAACTGCTACGTGTTCGACCTCTCGACCAGCGGTGGTTATCGCTACATTGCGACATGGTTTCGCAACAGAGTGCTCGCAGCCGTGCCTGGAGTGCAGTTTCGCGATGCGGCTGCCAACACTGGCGGCGCTTACAATGCAGCAACGCACGTCACTTGGTCTGCTGGCTATGCTACGACGCCACCGGTCACGCGCATTCACGATCTTCCGCGCCTATGCGATTACATCGTCAACGTTCCAATCGTCAAACGTCACATCGGTGCCGGCGCAACGCTCGGCTACAAAAACCACTTCGGGACGATCGAGAACTGCAACGGTCTCCACAACTACGTGTTCTCAGACGTCACGCAGGCGTCAGTTCTAGCCGACATCATGGGCAGCCCGGTGGTGGCAGGTGACGCGACCGTGCGCTCATTGGCGCAGAAGACCGTGCTCACCGTCGGCGACATGCTCTACGGTCAACCATGCAAGAACTTCGGCCTGTCTCCTGAACCGTGGGTGACGTTTGGCCGCGAGTGGCCCAACAACTTGATCGTCGCATCGGATCCGGTCGCGGCGGACTCGGTCATGATCGATCTGCTGGAGGCCGAGCCAGCCGGAGGCGCCTGTGGCGGCATCTCCACTTGGACGCGCCGCTACCTGCAGTCTGCGGAAGCCAAGGGGCAGGGTGTTCACGACCACGTCGCCCTTCCCACTGGTCAGCGATTCGATCCAGCACGCATGAACTACACGCGGCTGGCGTACCGCCATCTCGAGATCTGTCCAGGTGGTGCCGATCTACGTGTCACCAAGAATCTCGACGGCTCGACACAGCTGACGTGGAGTCACTACTTCGCAGGCAATTGCGAAGTACAGCGCGCGACAAAACCCGATTTCTCGGACCAGATCGTGATCGCGTTGAACGGGCTTGGCTACTGTACCGATAGCTCGGGCATCGCGCCCGCGTACTATCGCGTCAACTTCGTGGGCTAAGACCGCACCGCGGAACGTGTCAACGATTCTGGGCGAACGATCTCGGATCGCGAACATGCCCGCGATGATCGAGCACGGCGGTGAAGAGGAGGGGTGAGGGCGCGTGTGGCGCAAGCGCGATTCAGCTCGAGCGCAGTCGGGACGTTCGGTGAACACATGGGCGCCGCCGCCCAGCAGCCAGAATCACCGTAATCCCTACTGCGGCGTCAGGCCGCGCGGCGCCACTCGTAACGATGGTGACGGCCGCCGAGGCGAGGACGCGCCACTACGTGAGCTCGGGAACTCGGCTGTGCCTCGACTGCTCGCACTACGGGTGCTTACCTCACCAACCCGAGATGCCTCCGGTCCTCATGATAGTAGGCGGCGAAACCGGTGAGTAGACGTTGACAATGCCGCTCGTCGAAGACGATGAGTTGGTCAAGACAAACAGACCGCACGACGTGCGAAACGGAACCTGTATCAACCTAAGAAGCGTCGGCGCGATGGCACGACACACGTCGTTTTCGAGCCGGTCGAATTCATCGCCAAGTTAGCCGCGTTGACTCCTGCACCGCGCGTTCATCTCGTCAGCTACCACGGCGTGCTCGCTCGCGGCGCACCAGGGCGTGATCGAATCGTGCCGCAGGTCGGGTTACACCCTATTGGTGAGCGCGAGCACTGCGTTCAATGTAGTGACGTAGCGCTGCTACTTCGCCTTCGGTGTCGTGTCGGGTGACATTGGAGAGGTTGTCAGCATGCTCGCTTCGACCATCGTCTGAGCACCGTGCCCGGTGGTGATCCCCCAAACGCCGCGTGATCGAGAAAGGCACAAATACCATGACCGAAGATACACGGAGAGGAATGCGGGGTTCTTGGTGTCGTTGGTGGGCCACCGTGGCGGTGATTGTGGTCGTTGTGCAGGCTGCGGCAATCGCAGGCGTTCAGTGGCCGTTGAGGCTGTCAGCGAACGGTCGTCAGCTGCTAGACGAAAACGGCACGCCATTTCTAGTGATCGGAGATGCCGCGTGGGCGATGGCGGTCAATTTGTCGCCAGCCGAGATGGACAGCTATCTGGACGACCGTGTCGCCAAGGGATTCACGACGCTCATCGTGAGAGCGATCGACTCAGACGTGTCAGCAGGTGGGCCAACGGACTATCGCGGTGCAACGCCTTTCTCCCACGGCCCAAACGACTGGAGTGTTCGCAACGAAACGTACTGGCAAACCGTCGATCTGCTGATGGCGCGCGCCAAGGTGCGCGATCTGCTCGTGATCTTCGTTCCGGCCTACCTCGGCTATCAATGCGGCAGCCAGGGATGGTGCCAGTCGATGAAATCACAGTCAGACGCTGCGATGTACGACTACGGGCGCTTCATCGCCAACCGCTACAAGGGATACAAGAACATCGTCTGGCTAGACGGTGGCGATTGCGACGCGGATCAGTACGGCACGGCCATCGATCGGGTGATCGCGTTGAAGAACGGCATCGTGTCGATCGATCCCGGGACTCTACGGCTCGGGCACACGAGCCGTAACGGTGAATCGGCGCTCGACTACCCGTGGATCGATACGCACCCAGCGTACTCGGACTGCGATTCGTCCTCGCTGCGAGTTCGCACGGAGTTCGACCGGCAGCCCACGCGGCCGGTAATGCTATTGGAGGGGCGCTACGAGAATGAAGGCGCGAGCAGCAGCTGCATCGCTTCGCAGGCGATGTGGTCACTTCTCGGGGGTGCAATTGGGCACGTTTTCGGTAACCGGCCGATCTGGGATTTCTCATCCGGTTGGCAGGGGCCCAGCGGCATCGGCGCAACTGGTTCGGTGCAAATGTGGAACATCGAGAAGCTCATGCGTTCGCGTGCGTGGTGGCGCTTCGAACCCGATTACGCACATACCACCGTGACTTTCGGTTTCGGTACGCTCGGGAGCGCCGGATACGTCCCAGCCGCACGTACCGATGATGGCCAAACGATCATGGCCTTCTTGCCTTCTACCGTAGGTCCAGTACGAGTCAACATGACGCGCGTTGGGGGGGCCTCCGCCAAGGCATGGTGGTTTGACAACAAACTCGGAACTTCGACGCTGATCGGTTCGTTTCCGGCCACGGGCACGCGCGACTTCACGGCGCCGGCTCAGGATTTGACGCTCGTATTGGATGTCGAGAACGCCGCGCTTGCAGCACCGGGAACCACGACATTCGCGCCACCAGTTCCTCTGGCTAGGGCTGTTGGCTTGCGCCTCCTCCCTCCGGTCGTTGCCGCAGGCAACACCGTCAACCTGACGATGCGCTGGCTGATCGTGCCTGGGGCGGCGAGCTATCGAATTTATCGTAGCGGCAACGCTGCCGGAACTTGGAATGAGTCTATCGCTGCGGGCTCGACATGCTTCGATACCAACGGCGATGCGTTGGACGACACCTGTGAGTTCAGCTGGGGAAGTCTCCCAAGACAACGAACCGACTACTTTCTGGTGACCGGCTACGCAGGGTACTCGGAGTCGCCGCTGCACTAGAAACTGTCCGTCCAAAGCGGACACGTAAGCGACATGCGCGCCGGAATCAACGCGTTGCTTGGCTATTCGACGGTGAATCGGACGCCGGAATCGATGATGCCAGCCGCAATCGCATAGCGCGTGAGACCCGCCGTATCATGGATGTCGAGCTTACTCATCAGATGCTGTCGATGCTTCTCCACGGTCTTGATGCTGATTCCCAGTTCATCGGCGGTCTGTTTGTTGGCCTTGCCTTCAGCGATCAGTTGGAGAACCTCCACCTCTCGGGACGTCAGGTGCACGGCCTTCGCCCCGCTGTGTCCTGTACCGCTGATGACTGACTTTCGCTCGCGCTCGCGCCGTCGCCTGGCGATGGATGTATCGAAGAACTGGTTGCCAGACTGGATTGCCCGAATTGCCTTAGGAAGTATCAGGGCCGAAGACTGCTTGATCAGGTATCCAGCGGCGCCGATCTCGACCGCTCGTTCGACATACTCGTCATCACCGTGCGCCGAAAGGACCAACACTTTGGTTGCGGGAGCGTTCTTGAGTACCTGCCGAGTAGCTTCCAGTCCATTCAAAAGCGGCATCGCGAGGTCCATCACGACCACGTCGGGTGCAAGCTGCTTGACGAGTTGTACAGCTTGGCGGCCGGAGCTTGCTTGCCCGACGACCAGGATGTCGGCTTCTGTCCCCAACAGGGCAGCGAGTCCCTCACGAACGATCTCGTGATCATCAACCAGCAAGACGGTGATCGGTTTCATCTCAAGAGCTCAAGCGGCGAGGCCGCCGCTGTGTGAGCCTGTCGCCGAATGGAACCAGTACGATGACGGTCGTGCCTTTGCTAGGCTCGGATTCGATGCTGAAGGTGCCGCCGACCATCTCGGTGCGCTCTCGCATCCCGAGCAACCCCAATCGCAGTCCCGGTTTGATGCGCGAGACGTCAGCCACCTTGAAAGACTTGCCGTCGTCGTGGATTTCCATGCGGACGTTGTCTCCGAGTCTCTGGAACGTGACCTCCAGCAGATTTGCCCGAGCGTGCCTGTCGACATTCGTGAATGCTTCTTGAGCCACTCGATAGAGCACGGTCCGAACATCGCTTCGCAACTCCTCGATCGAAGCAAACGTCTTGAAATGAACTTCGATATGGGTTCGCTTGGAAAAGTCCGTCAGGTAGGACTTGAGCGCAGCAACGAGCCCTAGATCGTCTAGCAGCGGAGGTCGTAGCTCGCGTGCAAATCGGTGCACCCGGTTCAGCGATTTCTCCAGCAGCCTCTGGGTGCTAGCGATCTTACGCTTGAGGCTGGTCGTACTGACGGTGGCCTCCTTGGTCAGCGTTGCTAATCTGACATTGACGGCAGTCAGGGTCTGGCCGATTTCATCGTGGAGTTCTCGGCTGATCTGTTTTCGTTCCTCTTCATGGGCATACAGGATCTCGTGAGAGAGTCTCCGCAGCTGCTCCTGCAAACGCTCCGAACTCGCGAGTAGTTGACCGCAGTGCGCCTCGCTGGTCGCGAGGGCTTTTTGAGCCGATTCACGTTGACCGATTTCTCGCTCTAATTGACGGCGCAACGCGGCCAACTGTTTGGTCCGCTCGCGCAGCGTGGCGTTGGCACGAGTCAAGTTGCCGTTGCTTTTGATTGCCGTTCGATGGGCGTTCCCAAATGGCATGAGTGCCTTGAAGAAAAAGCTCGCGCTCCCCGTGGCGACTCGATTGCTCTTCGCGGCGCCGGTGCTCACAGAGAGCGCCGTTGCTAGGGCGCTCGCATGCATCTTGACCAGATCGAACGTGTTCAACCCGGCGGCCAGCGCTTCGAGCCCGAGCAACTCGGCGGGCCGGAGGCTCGCGCTTCGCCCAGGCGCCAATTGCTTTCGCAACTCGAGCGTGTAGCGTCGCGACAAGCCGGTTTCCTGCACCTTAGAGTTCGAACTCATGGTTCACCTCGGCGGAAGCGTTTCAAGCGCAACCACTCGCCGGGTATGCCATCGGACGACACACCAAAATCGCCGCCATTGTGAGCCTGCCTCCGGGACATGTCTATGGGGCAAAACCCCCGCCCGGCTGGCCGAAAGTCCCGATGAACTGGGCGTGAGCTGCGCGGCGCGAGGTTGATACTGGCCGGCAGGCCAAGAACAGTACGGTAGGGTTACACCCTATCGAAAGATCCCGAACGCCAGCGCAGCATGTCGATCGTGGTGACCCGCCATCCAGCGAGACCAACGCTCGTGCCGGCAGTAAGCAGGTCACCAGCAAGAGCGAATCAGCGTCTCAGGCGAGGTCTAGAAGGGAGCAAATCATGCTGTGGACTATTGCGGTAGTGCTCGTGTTGTTGTGGTTGCTTGGCCTCGTCAGCAGCTACACGATGGGCGGATTCATCCACCTGTTGCTGGTGATCGCCGTTATCGTCGTGCTGGTTCGAGTCATCCAAGGGCGGCCGATCACGAGTAGTTGACGTGCTGTGACCTTTCGACGGTCTTTGCGCTCGACGTGCTGGATGGACTTCTGCTCGCTGATCTGAACTCTGTACCGCTCGAGGCAAGATCACTGGAGTTTCGTATGAGGCCGAAAATCGCACTAGCAATTGTATTGATGGCGATAGGTGCTGTGGCGCTCGCTTATCAGGGGATCACCTACACGACGAGAGAGAAGACTCTCGACCTCGGACCACTACAGGTGACCACCGAGAAGACCAACCGCATTCCGCTCCCGCCAATCGTCGGAGCGGTTGCGCTGGTTGGCGGCCTGGTTCTCTTGGTCGTCGATTCGAAGCGGTCTGCTCGGGCGACAGCATGATGCACTTCGCGATGCCGTGGTTCGAAGGGAAGGCCGTCGATTACGCTGGTAGGGACGCGAACTGAGCAGCACCGAGTTTTCCCCCGACGCCCAAAGCGTCGCTTAAATAGGCAGGGTGTTTGCGCACCCGCGCGGAACACCCTGCCAGTCGCCTCGGCCCCGGCGTCGTGCGGCGCCAAGTCTGCAAGCGATCGATCGTGGGTCGCTCTCAACAGGAGCGCGTGAATGCTCGTTTATCGATCGCCCTTTGCTTTCATCCTGCTGGCGTCCTGTTTCGCGGCGCCGGCGGTGAGCGCAGACATCATTACCAACTTCGTCGACAACCTGCGCACTGCATCAGCTTCAGATCAGTTGTTTCTGACGCCCCAGGTGGTCCAAAACATCGCTTTTGGCCGACGCTACAGTGTGCCGGTTACAGGGCAAGTGCACGCGCAACCATTGGTTGCCAACGGAACGCTGCTGATTGGGACCGAAGATAACTGGGCCTACGGTATTGACCCAGATACGGGGTTGAAACGCTGGTCGCGTCAGCTCGCGACACCGTGGAACGCGTCCGATATCGGTTGTGGCCAGATCTCGCCGCGGATTGGCATCACTGGAACTCCGGTGATCGATGAGGCAACTGGTACCGAATATCTGGTTTCGATGTCCTACGCTTCTGGATCGACCGGGCCAGCCACGTTCTCGATGCATGCGCTGGACGTCAACTCAGGAACCGAACGCCGTGGCTGGCCTGTCTTGCTGCAGGGTGTCGCCCAAAACGCGCCGGCGATGACATTCAACGCCACCAACCATGCGCAACGACCAGGGCTGCTTCTGCTCGATGGGGTGATCTACGCCGCGTTCGGCTCACACTGCGACCGAACTCCCTATCAAGGCTGGATCTTCGGTGTGGCCACAAGCGGACAGGTCAAGGCGCGCTGGACATCACCTGTGACCGCAGGTAAGTCGGGCGCATCGATCTGGCAGTCGGGCAGCGGCCTGATGTCCGACGGCAGCGGGCGAATCTACTTCGCCACCGCCAACGGAAGCGCACCGACCGTGCCAACCTCGGGCAACACTCCTCCAGGTGACCTCGGAGAATCGGTGGTGCGACTTGCCGTGCAGGCCAATGGAACACTCCTGGCGCAGGATTTCTTCGCCCCGTCGAACGCGCCGACGCTCGATGCTGCGGATAACGACCTCGGCTCGGGTGGAACCGTGGGGCTACCGTCGGCGTACTTCGGAACGGCGTCGTCTCCGCACCTGCTGATCGTGGGTGGCAAAGAGGGATGGCTCTATCTGCTTGACCGCGACAGGCTCGGCGGATTTCGCCAAGCGGCGGCAGGTGGCGACGACATCCTGAGCCGTTACGGGAAGTTCAACAGCATCTTCGGACGCGTCGCCGTTTGGTCGGGCGACGGCGGTTATGTATATCTGGCCGCCGAATGGGATACGCTGCGTTGCTTCCAATACCGCGTCACGGGAGGGAAGCCGACGCTGGTGCAGGTCGCCATGTCACCACAGTCCTTCAACTTTGGGTCCAGTTCGCCATTGGTCACCAGCAACGGCATCGCTTCGGGGTCGGCACTGGTTTGGATGATCAGCGCTACCGGAACGCTGTATGCATGGGATGCGCTGCCGCAGGGAAGTTCGCTGATTCTGCGTTACTCCTCCGGGATTGGAACGGCGTCGAAGTTTCTTTCGCCAAGCGCCGCTCGGAACCTGATCTTCATCGGCACCAGCGATGGTCATGTGCTGGCCTATGGCGCACCCGTTGTCACGCTCCTCCTGACCAAGAACACTGCCAACAACGCAGTCAAGTTCTCATGGTCCGGCGGGATTGCGCCGTACACCCTGCGTCAATCGCCAACCGCGCGGTTCAACGGTTCGGTCACCACCCTAGTCGATCATCAGGGGCAGACAAGTTTCGAGGATCCAACACCGACTGATCTGAGCAGCTACTTCTATCTCGTGAATTGACAGGGGTGATTTTTTGCCGCAACCGCCTCACCCTGGGCTCGGTGCGAATTACGGTGAACACCCCATGGCCAGGCTCAGTAGCGACCACGTACCATCCTGAAGTAATCAGCGCAATGACGCTCCAACCCTCCGAAGCGCCAGAACGTGGGCAACTCGCTGGAAAACACCCCGAATCTTCTCGCTGCCGAGGAGTATGGTCTTTATGCAACCGATCTGTGCCTCACAATCTATTCCACGCCTGCATGATTGGTCGCTTAGAGCCTTCATTGGAGCAGGTGTTGCGGCCGCGATGTTCCTCGCCGTGTACGTCAAGCTCGGATGGCATGAAGGACTCGGCTACGTGGCTAGCCATCAAGCGACTGCGACCGCCTCCTGGGGAATCTTCGTCGTCGCTCTCGGCGTTGCAGGACTCCATGACGCAAGGCGAAGAGTTGGGCCCGGTCGCACCCTGCTGGCAGCAAGTATTGCGGTGTTCTGCGGGACGATACTCTCGAGCATGCTCCTGTGGGCGACCTCGCCTGACCAGGTCGCGCTCGCGATGACGTTTGTTTCCGGGAGTTTCGTACTGCTTGCCGTGCTGGCGATCCACTTGGTTTATCCACGATTACGCGAGCTCGGGTTTGGGATGACTCGCTGCCTCGTGATCGGTACGAGCCAGGATGCGAAAGCGGTGATCGAGTTGATCCATCGATATCCGCAAGCTGGGTTGAAAGCGATGGGCATCGTCCATTGCGGAAAAGGACCGGCTGCGATCGGGACTCCGATCGCGGGCTGCCGGGTACTCGGAACCGAAGCATCGCTGAAGCGGCTGGTTAGCGTTCATCGTGTCGACAAACTGATTGTTGCTGCCCCACGAGAGGTCGACACCGTATTGCTTCGAAGGCTGAGGTCGTTTCGTTATCGCGGCCTAGCCGTTGCCGACTATGTTTCTCTCAACGAAGAACTGACGCAAGAGATTCCCATCGAACATATCGATGATGAGTGGTTGTTTGCAGCCTCAATGAACAGCTCGCGGCCTCACATTCGACGATTCAAACGCACCCTGGATGTTGCCGCTTCGATCGTCGCATTGGTGTTGACAGCGCCGCTCTTGGCCGTAGCGGCGTTGCTGATCAAACTCGACTCCAAAGGGCCGATACACTTTCGCCAGGAGCGACTGGGACGGGATCGCGTCCCATTCACAATCCTCAAGCTCCGAACGATGACCGCTGATGCGGAGAGCCGCAGCGGGCCGGTGTGGGCCACGACAAACGATCCTCGGATCACGCGAATAGGCCGCTGGTTGAGAAAGTTCCGTATTGACGAGTTACCCCAGTTCGTCAATGTGCTGCGTGGCGAGATGAGTTTGATCGGGCCGCGCCCTGAACGGGAAGTGTTCGTCAATCAGCTCACGGAGCAGGTTCCGTTTTATGCTGAGCGGTTCATGGTGCAGCCGGGCATCACAGGGTGGGCCCAGGTGATGCAGTCCTACGCTGCCAGCGTAGAAGAGTCGCGCCGGAAACTACAAGCTGATCTTTACTACATCAAGCACATCTCATTTCTTACCGACATGTTCATCATTCTGAAAACGATAAAGGTTGTTTTGCTAGGGCTCGAGCGCAACCCATCGATCGATGCGAACGAGAGCGTTGGCGAACTCGTTACCGAGCGGAACCTTAGTCAAAGCCGCGGCGTGATACCTGTAACGGCTGCCTCCCACCAACACGCCGGCTAGCAACTTCAGCGGGCGGAACAGTCTCACCGCAACGTTGCCGGCATGGGTAGGGTTCTGCCCCATGGTCGGGACCTTCACAAGGAAATACGATCGTGTTCAGTTCAAGGCTGAAGTCACTCGGTGTTCAGTCTTCGCGCGGCCCTTGCTCTTGTCGCTCTTGCAAACCTTGTGCGGGTGCGGTTCAGGGCCTAACGCAGAGCACCTTCAACAAGGCAGAAAAGAAGGGCCCCACGCCATGCGAACGCTCTCTATCGTTGTTTCGCTTGCAATGCTCGTAGCAATTCCGGTCGAAGCCTCGACTGGTCTTTCCAAGAAGGACAAGAAGACTCTACGCCAGGCCGAGGTGGTGCTCGATGCACTCACCAGCGCGCCCGACAAGGGCATCCCGCAAAATCTGCTGGCGCGAGCCGACTGCATCCTGATCTTCCCGTCTGTTGCCAAGGGCGCGTTCATTGTGGGCGGCAAAGGTGGCCACGGGATCGCATCGTGCCGGCAGCCCGACGGTCGGATGGGATCGGCTGCTTTCTACACCGTTGGTGGGGCCAGCATCGGATTTCAGATCGGCGGCCAGAAGGCCGACGTGGTGATGCTGATCATGAACGAAAAGGGTGTCGACCATCTGCTCGCCGATCGTTTCACGATCGGTGGCGAAGCGACGGCAACCGCAGGTCCTGTTGGGCGCACCGCCCAAGCTTCGACGGACGCGCAGTTGCATGCGCAAATTCTCTCCTGGTCCAGATCGCGCGGTCTGTTTTTGGGCGCAGCGCTCGATGGCTCCGTTGTGAAGCCGAATCAAGATGCTAACGAACGTCTTTACGGCAAAGAGACCTCTGGAAAAGACATCCTGGTGAACTCAAAACTCGATGTCCCGAGTTCGGCGCGACCGCTCGTTGATTCGATCCGGCGACACATGGCGACAGCGGTGGCTCGAGAACAGCGCGAGCGCGCCTTGGAGTTGGCAGAAAAGAAGTAGGAGCGATGAAAGTCCACTTCCGGTCGAGATACGTAACGCACGAACTGCATTCGAACCTCGATGATTCGCAGTCCACTGAACCTCTTATTCAAGGAGATGATCGATGAGCCAGAACAGTGATTCGAAGTTCGAGTCCAAGAGCATGAGACTTGCGGCTGACATAGACTCAACGTTGCATCCAGTTGGCATTGGAGTGGGCGCTGCCGGCGGTGGATTAGCCGGTGCAGCACTTGGCTCACTCGTTGGCCCGGTTGGAACACTCGTCGGCGGCGCGATTGGAGTTGCCACGGGCGCCCTGGCCGGTCAGAGCGTTGTGGAAGCCATCGACCCAGCGGTCGAAGACGCTTACTGGCGCGAGAACTACCGCATGCGCGACTACGTGGTGCGAGACGTGCCCTACAACGACTACCAGAGTGCCTATCAATACGGTTGGGAATCCCGCGCCCGTTTCGGTGACAGACCGTTCCACGAGATCGAGTTGGATCTCGAGCGCGGTTGGGAACTGGCCAAGAAAGATTCCAAGCTCGCTTGGACGCAAGCCAAGCACGCCACCAGCGATGCGTGGCACAGGATCAGCACCTCTAAACAAGGCGATGCCGGTTGTTGCTCCAAGTAGTTCAGAAACGCTTACCGCAACTAGAGCGCGCGATGTGGAATGCTCATCACGCGCGGAGGTCAACGATGAACAAAGTACTGTTGCTCGCATTGGTAGCCGTCGCGCTTTCAAGCGTTTCGATGGCTGGTCACGAAGTCGCCGTTCTCGACGGCACGAGTTGGAAGGTCGATGTCGATCCAGATTCCATGGCTAAGGACGCAGGTGAAAAGCAATTCAAGGAAACCATGACGTTTGCGGACGGAAAGGTCTCCTTGAGCGCTCCGAAAGTCGGATTCGAATCAACACCGTATTCGGTAACCATGACGGGTAAGGACTTGACCTTCAAAGCAGAGCGCAGCAGTGCTGGCGAAGGCAGTTCCGTATGGACCGGCACCATTCATGGCAGCAACCTCGACGGCAAGTTGATTTGGACCAAGAACGATGGAACCGTTCTGACGTACACACTCAAAGGCAACAAGCTCGATTGAAGACTCCTTGTTTTGATTGCCGCTCCCTGGGCTTCCAGGCCCAGGGAGTCTTTTCTCAAAGCGTTCGGTTGCGACACGAACCTCGCGGCGGCCGCGTTATTCCAGCAGCCACGTTGCTTGGCTACCGGGCGCGGCTCATCAGCGGAACGCGCACCACGATTTCGGTGCCGCAGCGGGGCGAGGACTTGATCTGGTGCGTGCCGCCGAGATAGTTGGCGCGCTCGCGCATCCCAAGCAGGCCGAGGCCACCCTTACCCTTGCGACGCGCGGGCTGATGATCTGGATCAAAGCCGATCCCATCGTCCTTGATCGCTAACTGTGCCCAGCCTCCTGCCTGCGTCAGGTTGATGGTCACATGCTGAGCGCGGGCATGCTTTTCCACGTTTTGCAGGGCTTCTTGAAATATGCGGTAAAGCGTCAACTCGGTGGCGGCAGGCAGCCGCGCTGTCAGCCCGGCAGAGGCCAGATTCACGGACACTTTGGTGCGCTTGTCGAACTCCGCGCTGGTGAGGCGCAGCGCGGCGAGCAACCCCAATTGGTCGAGGACACGAGGCCGAAGATCGTGAGAGATGCGCTCGACTTCCTCAGCAGCCTTTCCTGCCAGGTCCTGGAGTTTCATCGCGTTGCTCTTCGTGGGGTCGTCGCGCTTCGAACAGCCGGCCACCAGCGCCTGGCTCCAGAATTGTACGGCGCAGAGCATTTGAGCGATGCCATCGTGCAACTCGAGCGCGACGCGCGCGCGCTCGGTTTCTTGCGCCTGAAACACACGATGAGTCAAGGTGCGTAGCAGTTCTTCGTTGCGCCGCGCCTCCGTCAGGTCCGTCACTACGGCGCTGATGGTCGCGGCGCGGGGACCATACTTGGCAACATGACGGATGGAGATTTGCACCGGGATCTGCGATCCCTCGCGGGCTTGAAGCATGACAAGGAGTTTGGCTCCGGACTTGGCCTTGCGTTTCAGCACGACGCTGAGCGCCGCCCGGTCTTCCACGGTAAGAAAGCGGCCAAGTGAGCTGCCCGTCACCTGCTCCAGCGGGAACTCGAGCATCCGCGCAAAACACTGGTTGGCGTAGAGAATGGTCTGGTCCGTTCCCAGCGTCAGCGCTCCTTCGTTCATGGATTCGATGAGATCACGGTAGGCGTCGCCAGCACCCTCTAAGGTGAACACCTGCCGGCCAAGTTCGCCCGCGACGAGCACCGTGTCTACTTCGCCATTGCGGATGGCGCGCAGCGTTTCCTCGGCCTCGGCCAGACGGGCGCGGAGTTCGGAGACGTTGTTGTCCGGCGCATTGCGTGCGCTCTCAGGCGAAAGCAGGCCGGTTACCCGACCGCTGCCCTTTGGCTTCGTCGCCTTGGATTCTGAATTTTCGGCGTGACGATCTGGTTTCACGGGACGGCCTCGCCTCTCTGGTCCAAATCAATCAGGCGAAACAACTCGGCGATCGTCGTCAGGTTACCAATGAACCGTCGGACTGGCAGGGGCGATGCAATGACGAGCGTCGGCGTGGCAACGATCTGGTTTTCGCGCGCTAGACTCGGCTGTTGGTAGATGTCGATCACTTCCAATTCGACTCGGCCTTTCAACGTCGTTTCGCACAGCGCACGAACGTGCACGATCGCTTGGCGCGACCGTGCTGTGACTCCCGCCACGAAGAGGCGCAGAACGTACTTGTCTCTGGTCGCGCGCGTCGGAGGCATCATAGCAGCGTGTTTCGTGTGACCGATCGCTTTCGTGATTCGTTTCATTGCAGTCATCGTGCCGAGGACAGATCCAGACCTAAGAGCGCGCGCTTGGTATCCGAGAGCGTCCCGATAATGGTGCGTGCCGGCTTTGGCAGCCTGCGCACCACCGTAGGAATCGCCAGGATCTGATCGTCCTTGGCAAAGTGAGGCTGCTTCAGCAAGTCAATCACCGTAATGCGATAGCGGCCCTTGAGCTGGCTTTCGCAGATCTCTTTCAACTTTGCGAAGGCCACTCGCGAGTTGGATGTCGAGCCGGCCACATAAAGCCGTAGTTGCCAGGGCTTGCGAGTGCCGCTCGAGCAAGGGGCCGCGCCCTCACTAGTCTCGGTCTTCACTGAGTGTTTCTCCTGTTCTTGGACTTGCTTCGTGAACTGGTCGTCAGTTTCGCATCCGCCTGGCGTAAGATGCCGGACGCCGTTCGTTCGGTGCCCAGCACTGAAGCTCGCGTGCCTACCTGTTCGGCAGTGCGCCGTAGTTCCATGGCTTTGCTTTCATAGTTGGAACGCAGATTCTTGATTTGCCGTTCGAGAGCACTGCGCTCGCGATCCACCTCACGCCTGAGTCGAGCGGCTTCCTGTTGATTGGCTAAGACCGCGGCCCGTTCGAGGTCCTCTTGCGCCACGCGGGCAGACCCGGTCAACACGCCGCTGACACCGATGTAAGCGTCCACGACATCAACGCCGCGATCCGAGATCAAAAACTCGCGAACTTGATTCGAGTGCGCCATCCCGCGCGCCTTGAGCACATACAGCACGCGATTGCGTTCGCCGTTGCCTTCGAGATCCCGCAACAGCACCCACGCGTCCATGAGAGAGGACATCGCACCTTCGTTCCGCTGCGGTCCAACGTCAGTCGGCGTCAGGCTGGTGAAGAGCGAGGTAACCTGTCCGCCCTTCAGGAAATCGATCAGCCTGGTCACCATTCCTCTGCCCTCGGACTCGGTGCCCGCGTCCATCAAGCTGGTGATTGGGTCCATGACCACAACGCGCGGTTGATAGGTGCTGATCTCTTTGAACATGGTGGCGAGGTGCATTTCCAGGCCATAAAGCGAGGGCCGAGCCGAATGAAACCGGAGCAGGCCACGCTTGACCAACGGCTCCAATTCCAATCCGATGGATCGCATGTTGCGGATGATTTGGTTGGGGGATTCCTCGAACGAGAAGAAGAGTGCGCGTTCTCCGCGCATCGCGGCAGCATGGGCGAAGTTGACGGCGACAATCGTCTTGCCGGTACCGGCCGTACCCGAGAGAAAAATGCTGCTGCCGCGAAAAAACCCCTTCCCGCCCAGCATCGCGTCGAAGCGCGGGATGCCGGTAGCGATCCGCTGACTCGACACCGTGTGATTCAGCCCCAGCGACGTGATCGGGAGAACGCTGATGCCATCGTCGCCGATGAGGAAAGGGAATTCGTTGGTTCCGTGTAGCGCGCCGCGATACTTCACCACGCGCAAACTGCGCGTGGCGATCTGGTCGATGACCCGATGCTCGAGCAGGATGACGCAATCGGAGACGTATTCCTCTAGCCCGTGGCGCGTCAGTGATTCGCGGCCGCGCTCTGCGGTAATGACAGCGGTGAGGCCTTTGGCTTTGAGCCAGCGAAAGAGTCGGTGCAACTCGCTGCGTAAAACGGCCTCGTTGGGCAGGTTAGCGAACAGCACCTCGAGCGTGTCCAACACCACGCGTTTGGCGCCGATGGAATCAATCGCGTGAGCCAGCCTGACGAACAGCCCTTCCAGATCGTAATCGCCGCTTTCTTGCAGTCCGTGGCGCTCGATCTGAACGTAGTCCACGACGATCTTCTTTCGTCGTATAAGCCCTGCGAGATCGAATCCGAGCGAAGCGACGTTGGCCTTCAACTCGTTCTCGGTCTCCTCGAAAGCCATCAATACGCCAGGCTCGCGGAACTGGGCCGCGCCGCGCACAAGGAACTCCGTGGCCAGCAGCGTCTTGCCACAACCGGCGCCGCCGCAAACCAGCGTGGGTCTTCCGCGCGGCAATCCGCCGCCGGTGATTTCATCGAGACCTTGGATGCCGCTCAGACACCTGGGCAAGCGCGTCGTCGAAGGGGTGGGCTTACGAGGTGTGGTTGTCATTCACGGCATCCTCTCGTCAATACGGGCGAAGCGCGATTCGCCTCGAAGCAGTCCGCGCTATATCGCACTTGCTGTTGAGTGAAGTGAGGGTGCTGGTGAATCGGGGTGAATTCTCGCTGCCCTGGACGAAAGGCATTCGCACTGCATCCCAGTCCCAAGACGTGTCCTCATCGCGGTCCTACCATCCCTCGGCACCAAACCGTTCACCAACAACCACTATCGGCGATCGGCGGCCACGGTCTATGGGGTGAACACCGCATAGACACCCGGGAGATGGCGACCGGGGTTGGCCGAGGACAAGCTAACCCGCGCGCGCAACAGATCGAACGGAGGTGGGGGACTGAGCCTTTCCCCCACGACCGCGCCAGTGTGCTATCTCCGAAGATCGATCGTGAGCGACCTGTCGAGCGTGACGGTGAGTTCGGTTCCAACGGGCATCACGATCTCTCGACCCTTCGTGCCCGCAGCGATGCCGGTTCCGATGGCGCCACCGACGACCGCGCCGATCGCGGCATCTTTCGTATCTCCGCCGAGAATCTTGCCCAAAATCGCGCCGCCCGCAGCACTTCCGCCGATGATTCCAGCGGTCTTGCTCTTGGAGTTAGCGATGCTGGTAACCGAACCCGACATCGACACGCTATTGCCAGCCGGTGTCGTGATCGTCGTGAACGACAGTACGATCGATCCGCCCTTGACGGCGTTCTTCAACCCCTTCTTTGCAGGGCTGACGTCCGTCACCGTGCCACGAACCGTGCTTCCAACCGGGATCGCGACTCGATCACCGACCAATACGACAGCGGTTGTCATTGCCATTGCCGAGTCTCCGACCTGACTGGTCCCAGATCCAATAGGAGACGAGAGATGCATTCGGATCCCGGTCCCTTCGGGCACTGTGACGCGCACCGAAGCGGGCTCGCGTGCTTGCGCGATGGGGGAACCGCCGGAGGCCCTCGAGCGTACAGGCAATACCGCGCCGGCTCCGACGTCGCGCCCATCGCCTTGCGACGCGCCCAACGGTTCTTCGGATCCTTGTTGGCAGCCAAGACTGAGAGCGACGGCGCCCATCACAATGGCCGCGAGCGTAGCTTTGGAAATACGGTCGAGAATTCTGGTGTTCATGGTCTCTCCTTCGTAGAGAACGCGAACTCACGTCGCCTTACACTAGGCGTCAACGAGTCGGTAGATTTCTTCTTGTCATCGAGCAAAAAAGCGATACCGCCCACGAGAGCGATAGCGCCGAGGATCGGTGGAAACGACGTTTCCTGGATTGGCGCAGCTTCCCGGAGTGTTGGGCTGGGATCGGCGTTTCGAAGACGCTTGAGGTAACTCTCGCCCTCAGTGGCGATTGTCACGACACCGAGACCGAGAAGAGCGATTCCTACAATGACCTTCAGGTTCATGGGCCACTCCTCTCGTGCAGTAGGAAAGACGTGTGCGCAGTACGACCGTTCGGACAGTACGTCAGCGGCCCTCACACCTCCATGGGGCATAACCCTACCGGGCGTCGCCGTGGGGCTATCACCCCATCGCGCCTTTCGCGGCCGCGCCGCAATCTCGACGCTTCAGCGAGGAGATCAATCCATGACTACCAAAGTGCTTCGAGTGGGCGCCAGAGCGAGCGTCATCGCGATGATCGCGGTGATCGCCGTCAGCGCTGTTTCGGCGCAAACGAAAATCAAACCAGGCTTCAATCTTTTCTCGACCGAGCAGGACGTGGAAATCGGGCGCCAGTCGGCCATTGAGGTCGAGCGTCAACTCCCGATCCTGCGAGATCGCTCCGCCAACGCGTACGTCACGGCGGTCGGCAAGCGCCTCGCGGCGAAAATGCCCGGCACAGGATTTACGTACCAGTTCAAGATCGTGAACACGTCAGACATCAATGCTTTTGCGCTACCCGGCGGCTTCATGTACCTCAACCGCGGGCTGATCGAAGCGGCAAAAAACGAAGGCCAATTGGCGGGGGTCATGGCACACGAAATGTCGCACGTGGCACTGCGGCATGGCACCAATCAGGCATCGAAGGCCTACATGGGACAAGCGGGGTTGGGAATCCTGGGCGGATTGATGGGCAAGGAGAAGGGCTCACCGAACAAGGTGATCAGTGCCGTTGGCGGGTTCGGACTCAATGCGCTTTTCCTGAAGTTCAGTCGTACCGATGAAGAACAAGCAGACATCGTTGGTGCCCAAGCGATGGCTAAGGCGGGCTACAACCCGCAGGAGATGGTCGACTTCTTCGAGACACTGAGAGCGGAACAATCGCATGATCCGAGTAAGCTAGAGCAGTACTTCAGCAGTCATCCGGCGCCCCAAGATCGTGCCGCTCGTATTCGCAAGGAAATGGCGATGTTGAGGATCCAACCTTCCGAACCGGTCGGTGGATTCAAACAAGCGAAAGCCACGCTCATGAGCAAGCCGGCAGCTCGGTCGATGCAGCAGATTGCCAAGAATCAGCCGGCCACTCCGCGGCCGCGGGAGTACCCGGAAAACGCCAGCAGCGAAGTCAATATCGAGGCGCCGTCGGCGACGTTCCGGACGTTCGAGCAGCGAAACAGAAACTTCACTATCGACTATCCGTCCAACTGGAACGCGACAGAGTCGGCAGATGGTCTGGGAATCACGCTTTCACCGCCTGGCGGAGTCGTGAGTTCTGGAAACGCTGAAGGCGATTTGATCTACGGTGTGGTGGTCAATCACTACGCACCGTTCCTGAACGAGGATGACAGCGGTAACGATCGGTTTTCTTTCATGGGATCGCCAAGCGAGCCCGGCGGCAGGGATCTCAGCCGCACCGATCTCGCCGAGGCGGTGAACGACCTGGTCGGACAGATCGTTCGCACCAACCCCACGCTCAAGCTCGTTCCCGACTCGCAGCGCACCGAGACGATTGACGGTGGTGCCGCTCTCTCGCTTGTCTTGGCGGGGCGATCGGCGGTCACGAAGCGGGACGAACACGTCACGGTCTTCGCACGCGAGCTTTCTGATGACCACATCGTCTATGCGTTGTTTATTGCGCCAGGACAGAAGGACGCTCGACTTCGGGGAACGTTCGACCGCATGCTCAGCAGCTTGCGCGTGAACGACGAAGCAAGGCACCAATAGCAGGATCTAGCTGCTCATCGCTTCGAGTGCGAAGTCGTGTGCAGAGCGCGTACGGAAACGCTTGACTTGGTTGGGTCGCGAGGTGACAAGCCCACCACGCGACCCTACCGCAAGGAGTTCGCTACTGCTTGACCTGCCGTCTCGATCATGTCGTGTTGTGCTCCAGTCATGGGAAAGCGGCAGCTAGAGACTCAGCAAGTACTGCGTCAGATCTCGCCGCTGTTGGTCATTCAGCCCCAGCTTCAACAGCGAGTTGTAATGATCGATGACGTGGTCGAGCGTGGCGAAACGGCCATCGTGATAAAAACCACCCTTCTGATGTGTCCACAACCCTGCCAACGGAGCGGTCCGGTAGGCGTGTGTGGGTGAGCGATCGGCTTGGAACGAGTCGACTCCCATCTCAGCGGGCGTGTGCAAATTCTGGCCCGGCTCAGTGAAGAGCGGCGGGACGTGACAACCGGCGCAACGCGCCTTGCCGGCGAAGAGCGATTTGCCACGAACGGCCGCGTCGGCGTCGTACGACCCTGCGGGCGCTTTCGGCGCCGGCAACGCCAACTGATACGCGTGGAGTGCCGCCAACTTGGGAGTAACCAGGTCCGGCTCACCGCGCGTGTCCCACGATCCTGTCCTGGCGGCAACGGGGTACTGAGCACTATCACTCAGTCGAGCGTCGAGGAATGTTCCTGACCCATGCATCTCCGTCGTGGCGACGTACGCATTCCAATACGCGACCGAACCGAAGCCCGTCCAGGTATGCAAGTTGATTCCGGCAAGCCCGAAGGCGGGAGGAATGAGGGTGCCCGCTTGCTTGCCATCGGGACGAAACGCCTTACCGTCCTTGTCTAGCACCGCATCGAATCGCCCAGGTCCCCAACTCGCCAGCACAGCTTTTACGGTGGCGATGTCGACCTGCAACGCATCGGCGATCGGTTGCAGGTTCGGCGCCAACGAGACGATCGCGCCGACGTTGAGGTCGCGATTGGCCCACCCATCGAGGCGGTGACCAATCCCTGGTGCCAGTGAGTCGTCCACGGTTGAATGACAGAACGCGCACTGCAGCCCTATCGACCTCAATCTGCCGTCTGGACTGAAACGGCCTGTGAGGCCGACGACTGCATCGAGTTTGAGCAAGGCGACAGTCGTGGCCGGGTCGTCGAGATCTACCTTTCCTGCGCGCAGTTGATTTTGAAGCTGTGAGGGGAGCGAGTCGACATCGATCTTCAAGCCGACCGACAGGGCGGTCTTCGGGCTCACCCCTAGACCTACCCCGCCGAGCTTTTCTCCCGCAATCGCTCGGTGTAGTTGTAAGCCGTCACCCCAATACGCTTCGTTGCCAAAGGTGTCGTAGCGGAAGGTGCGCCGACCCTCCTCGAGCGTCGCCTTTCCATCGATCCGGAGATGATCACCGTCGATCAGCGCTAGCGTGCCGGGCCGGTCGCGAGCACCGAATGCGCCCTGTGTGAGAATCAGAAGTCCGGAAAAAAAAGCCGCAAGCAACCCGACTCCAAAGATGTGTCTCGTGTTCATGATTGATCCTCCGAGAGGACTACTGACTGAAGGACCAAAACACTAGAAGAAGGAAGTCTCCGAGTTCTATAGGGTGAACACCGAAGATCGACGCCGGCAATACCTCGTTTCGTCGCGATAGCTATTTTTGTGAGGCGGCTTCCGTCTTTCTCTCGCTTAGGCGCACGCGGCGCGGGGCAAGGACTGGGGTCAATACGTTGTCCCAGGTAGTACAGCGGCCAGAACCTGGCAAAGCGTGATTGGCGGATGAGGTGCGAGCGAATCTTTGCCCAGACACCAAACTCATCAGCGCCGCGTCACCCGCCATAGTCTCGGAAACGACCTCTGGTTGGAGCCAGGCCCTTCAGTGCTTTCGCACCTGCAGCCACGTAACGAGCCCGACTGCCAAGCAGAAACCGAGAACCACCGTCCACGTATCGCCCGATGCTGCCGGGAGAGTCGTTTCCATCTTTGGAGAGAGCGTGACGTCGCCATCGCCGATAACAATGAAACCAGCCCACGCAGCAGGCGGGATCCCTGCAGCGCTCAGCTCGCGTTGCGCTCCAGCAAGTGCGGCAGCCACGGTCGACCCATGCGCGAGACGACGGTAGAACTTCTCGACCAACGTGGCCGCCTCAGAGTCACGAACAGGCCAGATGGTACCGATCACCGCTCGTGCGCCGCTTCCGAGAAAACTCCGCGCCAGACTCAACGCACCTTCGCCTCGCAACTCACGTCCGTCGGCGCTGCTGCAGGCGGAGATCACCACGAGCTTTCCATCGAGTTTCAGCTTGGCGATCTCACGCGGTTGCAACAGCCCGTCCTCGCGCGGATCGCCGGGCACTAGAAGAATGGCGGAACGAGACGCGTGCCCGACATTGACGATCGCATGCGTAGCGAAGTGGATTACCCCGTACGGCGATAGGTCCAGTCGCTTGAAAGACGCTTCGCTGGCACGTGATGCGAACAACGCGCGGCTCACGCCGCCGACCGTGTCGACCATCGATTGCACTTCGTCGCGACTGCGTGGCAAGGCAAGCTGTTCGTCAGCGAATTCAGGCCCGCGCGTTGTGTCGCGACCTGCGCGATTGCGAGTCCAGGTCACGGCACCGAGTCCTAGCGCAGAATGCGAGAGTTGATGCGGCTGAGCCATCCGCAGTGAGAGCCAACTCGTGGCCGATGTGGCGAGGCTAATCTCGAAACGCTCGATCAACGGACGGCCGGTCTGGGGATCGGGCAGTGCGGCCAGCGGAAGCCGCGCGACAGGCCCATCGGGAACGATCACGAGTTTGTGAATTGACCTGGGAAGCGCATCGATCACGGGACGCAGCAGCCCTTCTTCGATCGCAGCACCCATCGCGGCTGGGACCTCGTCGCGGCGCTCGAGTGTCCCGAGGTAGAGCGAGAGGGTCGACCCTGCTTCGAATGCGGGGAGCGGCAAGATCTGGTCGCCGGCGATGGTGCTGACCATCGCCCAGCTTGCCGACACGGCTGCTGGCGGAAGTTGCAGCATCACGAGCGCTTCATCCGCCCCGAGTTGGCTGCGAACCTCGTCGAGCGTGGCGATTCGCGGGCGGCGCGCTCGAGCCCACGCGGGGTCGGCCTGCGCGATGCGGGCCGAGAGTTGTTGCTCGCGCACTTCGAGACGATCAAGACCCTGCAGCAGGAAATCCCGCTCCTCGTCCGCCAATCTCGAGTCGGCCAGTTGAGATTGAATCGACACGATCTGTTGCACCACGAGCGCTAACGCAGTTTCGTCGGCGCTGGTCTTGGGTCGCTCTACTCCCGCGTCCAGCGCGTTGAGGGTGACGAGCGTGCGTGCTCGCAGCGCCTCCATCGTGGCGTAGGCACGGGGGATATCGGCCGGGGCTGAATCGAGCCCGACCTGTGAGGCAAGCCGATAGTAGTACTCGGCAGATCTCGATACGATCCCTGCGCGTGATTCGGCCGAACTCTCGCGATCTCGCAGCGTTTCACGGATTTGGATCGCCCGCTCCAAGTTGACGATCGCTGCCGCGCGATCTCCCGCCCATTGGTGCAATCGTGCCATCGCCCCATGAAGTTCGGTGGGGTCGAGCACGTTCGCGGATCGCCGCTGGTCCCTCAGCAGTGATTCCACCGATCGAATCGAGTTTGGAATCTGAGTCGGATCGACCTGTGCCAGCCCCAGGGCATAGCGCATTCGGGACAGCAGTCGGAACTCGACGCAACTCGCGCCCGTTGCGCGCTCGATACAGCGCTGGTTCCATTCGAGCGATTCGGGCGCCGCCGTCAAAGCTCCCAACTCGCACGCCGCCAAGATTTCGCCCGAGGGGAAACCGATCGCGCGCGCTAAATCGTAGACTCGGCGCGTATGTGCTACGGCTTCGTCGGTCGTTACCAACCCTCCTTCGCTCATCAGGCGCATTACCGTCGCGATACCGTCTTTGGTCTCCACGCGACAACGCTCATGGTCGCCACAGTTCTCGAGACGCTGAGCGAAGTACCCAAGTGCCTCCGGGTAGAGCTGCGACCTCAGAGCCGCATCGCCGGCCTCACGCAGCAACTTCGACCTCAAGGCGAGTGTGAGTGTGCTGAAGTATTCTGCCCGGACGGCGCCACGCATGAGGGTGAGCGCCTCCTCGAACCGACCGTCGAAGTCGAGTTGTCCGGCCTGGTTGTAACTCTGCCACGCGGTGAGGATCGGGTCGTCGGCAGCGGCGACGAGCGGTGCGGCTGCTTTCATCAGTCGCTGCACCTCGTCGACATTGCGATAGCGATTGGCGTCCCGCGCAAGGGCCAGCGCGGCGAATGCTTCACCCGCAGGTGAACCTGCAGCAGCGAACAGCTTCAACGCTCGTTTGAGCGGGTCTCGTCCGCGTGTCGGATCGAGCTCGATCAGCGTGGCGCCGAAGGTCGCGAGCAACCACGGGTTCTCCGGGTCGTTCTCGAGCCACCGCACGAGCTGTTGCTCGCGGCTGGCAGCCTCGGCCGGCGAGCGAGCGTTGCGGTAGCACTCGGCTTCAAGCGGACTTACAGGCGGAGCTTGCAACAGACGCTCGCACGGGTCTCCCGCCATTGCGTGCGCTACAAACAGCGCGAGAAGTGCGGCGGTCGATCTCATCGCGATGGTCAATGCAGCGTCGTGAAGTAGGTCACGGTGCTGACCGCGCGACCATCGGGCAGCGTCGCGTGCACACGCCAGGCGACAGTGTCGTTCACCGCGACCGGTGCGAGCGCCTCGGGCGGCACGAGATACTCGGTCATCGTCAACGCCATCTGACGCGAAAGCAGTTTCAGATCGGTGGTGGCAACTTCGATGTCGTAGAGCGTGCCGCGCGGGCCCGGCGTCCAACGCAGCAAGAATCGATCGCGCGGCAATGCCGTCGCATCGCCGAGCGCGGACTGAATCTCCACCACTGTAGTGCGGAGTACGGGCGCTGGTTGTGGCTGATCACGCACGACGAGCCAAATCGCAGCGACCGTCACGATCGTGGCGGCAATCAGCGTGATTTGCGGCCACATGCGTCGTAGCGGCTGCACATTCGATGCGGATTGGCGCGTTGGATCGTGAAAGGCTGCCGCCAAGCGCCAGCTTCCCGCGCAATGCGCGCATGATGCGATGTGCCCGATGACACGCAGCCGTTCTTCGGCCTGCGATTCCAACGTGACCGCGCGCCAGATCGACTCGGAATCGGGGCATTCGGGGGTTAAGACCTCGGCCCCGGCGCGAGCGCGCCATTGCGCGGCCAACGCGCGATCGTCGAGCGTCATCGGCTCCACCCCTTTCCGGTGAGGCAGTCACGCAGATCCTGTAGGCCGCGATAGAGACTGCTTTCCAGTCGCTTGACGGCCCAGTTCAAGAGCGCCGCCGACTCGGGAGCGCTGTGTCCTTGAAGGAACAGCACCACCGCTGGCCGACGTGTTTCGCGCAGCCCTTTCACGCACTCGCCGATCGCCGCACCCAGTTCGGCGCTCTCCAGCTGCCGTTGCGGGTCGTGAATAGGCGCCGCTGCCGGTTCGGTGTTCGATTCCTGGTCATCGAGCGAGTCCTCGCGCCGGCTCCGGCGGCGCCGGAGCTCGTCGATGACGGCGTGATAGGCCGCCTTACGCCAATAAGACGATTGCCAGACCGGTTTCCCTTCAGCCTTTTCGAGCAGGCGAAGCAGCACTTCGTGCGCGATGTCTTCGGCTTGAGCCGAGATCACGGCGGGGCAGACGCCGCGCACGGTCCGAGCGATCTCTGCTCGCATGCTGGCGGAGTCTGGATCGGCTTGGCTGGTGAGAAGTGGATTCATGGGGCTGCCGCCGCCGCAGTCTAAGCGGAGTGACAGCCGGGCGTATCGTGCTTTGTAGGTTGGATCTCTTGCTAAGAAAGCAGCCGCTCACGCAACGCCTTGGCGACCGCCTCGCTCTTGGAATGAACTTCGAGCTTTTCGTAGATCCGCCGGAGGTGAAACGAGACGGTATGGGGCGTGATTTCGAGTTCGGCGGCTGCCGTCTTATAGCTGTGCCCCTCGACGAGCAGCTTGAGGATTCGCTGCTCGTGAGGGGTCAACTCGTAGTCGGCGCGCGGTGGCGGGCGGAACTCTCGAAAGAGCGTCACCACCTTGCGCGCCACCTCGGGTGTCATGGGTGAGCCACCATCCTTGGCCTCGCGTAGCGCCTCGATCAGCCTCTCGGGAGGCGTGTTCTTCAACAAATAGCCGCAAGCCCCAGCGCACAGCGCTTCGAAAATGCGCTCGTTGTCGTGATAAATCGTGAGCACCAACATCGGCAGTGATGGGAATCGCTGGCGCAATAGCCGAATTCCTTCGATGCCGCTCATGCCGGGCAAACCGATGTCGATCAACGCCACATCGACCTCGGTTTGCCGTAACTGCGCGAGTGCTGCTTCCATCGATCCGTACGTACCGGCGCAGGCAAATCCTGGCTCGGAATCGAGTAGCGACTGCAGCAGTGAGCGCAGCTCGGGGCGGTCTTCGACGACGGCTACGCGGATCGGCACGGGATCGCTCATGCGCTGCGCCTGCGCGATTGTGATGGCGGGGTGAGTGGCACGAAGAGCACGACGCGCGTCCCTTTTCCGGGTGTCGAGTGCACTTCTAGCGAACCGCCCATCGCAGTGGCGCGCTGCCGCATGTTGATCAAGCCGTTCCCCTGACCAACGGCAGTCGCCTCGAACCCTTTCCCGTCATCGGCGATCTGAGCTTGCACGCCTCCATCCTTTCGCTGGATGCCGAGCGACAGTGAGTGGGCGCCGGAGTGTTTGACGGCATTGTGAATCGCTTCCTTGCTGATCAAGTACAGCGCACGGCGTGTGTCGGGATTGAGACTCAGGTCGTCCGCGGCCTCGCTGGGGTCGAGCGTTACCGTCAAGCCTTTCGGCTCCGCCAACTCGGTTGCAAACCAGCGAAGCCGGCCGACGAGATCGCTCAGCCGATCGCGCTTGGGGTTGATCGACCACACGATGTCACTCATCGAGTCGACCAATTCGCGCGCGACCGTGGCGATCTTGTCGAGCCCTGCTTGTGTATCGGTGCGGCCCGTGGCGGCTTGGCGTTTGGTCATGTCGCTGAGCAGCGCAATGTGCGTCAAGCTCGCGCCGATCTCGTCGTGAAGGTCACTTGCAATTCTGCTGCGCAAGCGTTCGACGGCGAGTAACTGCTGGACGCGCTGCCGCACCAGCAATGCAGCGATGCTAGCGATGAGAGCGAGAACGGAGCCGACAAACCACCAGCGTCGCCAGATCGGGGCAGGCAACGTCCATTGCAGCGTGGCCGGCAAGGAAACGCTCTTGCCGTTCTGACTCGAGGCCCGCACCTGCAGGTCGTAGCGACCCGGGGCGAGCTGTGCCAACTGCAGCGCTGGCACAGCGCTCGGTGCGCTCCAATCCTCAGATTCGTTTTGAAATCGGACTTGATAGCGGGCGACGCTCGAACCGAGCAGCGCTGGCGATGTGAAGTGAAGCTGCAGGTTCTTATCGTCGACGGCGAGGCTGCCAAGCTGCAGCTGTGCAGATCCGGAGAGCGGCAACGCGATGTCGCGCCCTGCGACCTTCAGCGCACTCAGCACCACTGGACTGGGTTCGATCTCGCGCGGCTCCTTGGGCACCAGCTTGAACAAGCGTCCCAAGCCGCCGAGCCAGAGTGTGCCGTCGTTGGTGACGAGCATCGTCTTCACGGGCGGCGCGTCCATCCCGAACGATGGGCCGAGATGTTCAATGCGCCCGCTCGCTGGCGTGAGTCGATCGACTCCGCTGTCCATCGCAAGATAGAGGCGCCCAAAATGATCCTCGGCGATTGCGTAGATGCGGTCCGAGGCAAGTCCTTCGTTTCGGGTGACAAACACAAAGTTCGGGTGATCGGCTTCGGGATTGTCACAGCGCGCTACACCCAACCCACTGGTGGCGATCCACAATCGCCCCACGCTATCGGTCAACAGGCGGAGACTCATGCCACGCGTGTTTCCCGGAAGGATCGAATGACGATCCCACGTGCCGCCGCGGCGGCGATAGAGCGTCCCGCCATAAGCCGCTGCCCAAATCGTGCCGCGCGAGGTTTCGGCGAAGTCGGTGGGCACCGCGTCTTCGGGCACGTCGGCAACACTCGGGGCGTCGAGGCGACGTGTTCGTGGATCGTAGCGTCCCATGGTCGGAGCGTTCGTCCCGCGGCTGACCCAGATCCCGCCATCGCGATCCTCGAACAGCGTGAAGATCTGATCCCACCCAGAGTCTTCGGTGTCGAACACAATGCGCTCGGGTTGAGTCGTGGCAAGCCGCTCGGGGGCGATCGCGGGCCAATGCAGCAAACCCCATTCGCTGCTCAACCAGTACGATCCGTCATGCGCGCGAAGCATGGTGCGTGCGCCGGTGTGTGATGGCGGTTCGACCGCGGATGGCCGCGCCGCTTCGAACGGCGCCACCGGTTGGTCTGGTTTCAACAGATAGCAGTCGTAGTCACGACCGCGAGCGAGCACTCGGCCATCGTCGAGGCTGGCCAAGCTCGTGAATTTGGCATCGCGTACGCCATCGAGTGCATCGAAGCTCTCAAACCCTTCGCGAGGCATTGCGGCAAGTCCAGCGGGCGTTCCTATCCATAACGTGTCGTCGCGATCAAACGCCACGGATGTCGCTGTTCCTGCCGTCAACCCGTTGCGCGTGTCGATCACGCTCCACGTTGACGAGCCGGTCAGTGGCAACGCGGCGGAGGCGACACCGCTGCGCGTGGCGATCAGCACGCGCGACGATCCGTCGAACGCAATCGCGTCGATCACCGTACCGTTGTGCCAAGGATCGACCGGCCAACACTGCTCATCCTTGGGCTCGTGGAGCGAGGTGCGGCAAATCGTCGCCAGCTCGACACCGAACCAGAAGAAACCTTCGCTGTCTGCTGCGATGGTGGTCACCGTTCCGCGCTTGTTTGTCTCCAGGCCCGCGTCGCGAAACTGCCCGCGTGCGTCGATCGCCACGAACTGACGCACCTCCGGTTTGCGTTGCGCGCCATAAAGCAACAGATCGCCCGTGTGGCCAACCGCGAGCCGGTTGATCGCAAGGTCAGGCTGCTGAAAAAAGGCCGTGAGCTCGATCTTCGTCATCGCAGCCGGATCGGCGTCCGCCGCGAGTCGATACAACCCGCGCGATGTCCCGAACCACAAGGTTCCGTCGGGAGACTCGGCGATCGTCATGATGCCGGTGTCGGCAGGAAGCGCTGTGGCGATCGACGCAAACGGCAGCCCCGTGCTAGGCAGCTGTTCCAGATCGGCGAAGGCCAGTCCGCTCATCGTTCCAACCCAAAGACGTTGGTGTCGATCGATCTTCAAACTCACGACGCGCTCGCTGGGAAGTCCGTGTTGCTTGCCAAAGTTGACGAACTGCTTGCCGTCGAACCGTGCGAGCCCTTCCGGTGTGGCGATCCAGAGGAAACCGCGCCGGTCTCGAGTGGTCGTCCCGATCGAGTTGCTCGGCAACCCATCGACCATCGACCAATGGCTCATCGGCAGGCGTTCGGCGAGCGCCGGTCCGGACAGCAGGAGCAGCATGAACACAATCTGGAAGGCGCGTGTGGGCTTCATGGCCGGCAGAGTGTTCGTCGATCAGGCGGCTCGATCAAGTGGACAAACAGGTTTCCCGCAGATTCCTACCGATCGCTACGTGGATGCGTAGTGGCTAGACGCCAGGCTCCCCGAATACTCCTGCGCAGCCGGCAAATCCCGCGGCATTGGAGAATCCCATGCGCCTACGTTCGCTTCTGCTCGTCTCATCGGTCGGTATCACTGCAGCGCTGGCGGCTGCCCCACCGGCACTGGTCAACTATCAGGGCGTGTTGCGCGGGTCGAACGATGCGCCACTGACGGGCAGCTACGACATCACCTTCACATTCTTCGATGCTCTCACCGCCGGAGCGGAGATCATGATCGACGCGCACCGCGCGGCCGAGTCGAATGCGGTTTCAGTGAGCGGTGGCTTGTTCAACACGCAACTCGGCGGAGGCGTCGTTACCGATGGGAGCGGCGCGGGCACCTACACCAGCCTGTCGCAGGTGTTCCGCGACTACAGCGCGGTCTACATACAGATCAAGGTCGGAACGGAAACGCTGAGTCCACGAACTCGCATCGCCTCTGCGGCGTACGCGCAGAACGCACAGATCGCACAAGATTCGAATGCACTGAGCGGACGTACGGCAAGTCAGTTCCTGGACACAAGCAGCGCCCTTCAGTCAAAAACTGGACAGCTCGATCTCGGGTCGGCCTCGCTTCAAAGCCGCGCTCTGTTCGTCGAGAATGGCAATGCAGACTCTGCGGCAATTTTTTCCAGTGCGAGTGCTGGAACCCTTGTGGAGCTTGCAGGAACTTCTTACGCCGCGAAGTTCGTGTCGAATAGTAGCGCTTTTGGGGTCTACGCGACGTCTGCAAGCGGCACTGCGGTTTACGGGGCGTCTCAAAGCGGCGTTGGCGTTCGGGCCAGTAGTTCGAGTGACTACGGCGTAGAAGCGAGCGGCGGTGTTGGGGGCGGCAAGTTCACGGCAGCCAACGACTCATCCTTCGCTCAACTCGGACGTACTTCTGGCACTGGGGTCGTCGGCGTAGGCAGCTTCGCGGGAGGAGAGTTCCAACAGCTAGGGAGCAATGCCTATGCGAGGCTCGCATTCGGCCGGACTGGTGTCGCTGCATACGCGAACGCTCCCGGCGAGAACCCTGGTTGGTTTCAAGATTTCACCGCCGGAAGCTCCACGACGGTGGGACAGGCGGGCTACAAGGTCCAAGGCAACGGCGCCGTTAGCTTCGTGCAGAACGATCCCGACGATGCATCGCGCGTCATCGTTTACGCGGCGCCCGAGGGGGATGAGGTTGCGGTCTACACGCGCGGCTCGGCCAAACTCGTCAACGGTGAGGCGCGTGTGGTTCTCGGCCCGACGTTTCGAAAGGTCGCGAATCCAGACCTGGGCATAACAGCGCAGCTGACGCCGATCGGCGCATGGTCTGATCTCTATGTAGTGTCGAAGTCGACCGAAGAACTGATCGTTCGCAGCCGCGACTCGAAACCGAACGATGTCAGCTTCGACTATCAGGTCTGGGCACTTCGCATCGGCTTCGAGGACAAGGCGATCGTGCAGCCTAAACAACACGAGTCATTCATACCGTCGCGGTCGTCCGACGACGCGATCTACGCCGCACATCCGGAGCTTCGCAGTTTCGCTGCCCGGCAGCGCCATTCGGTGGAGCGCGCACACCTTCAGCCTTTGGAAAAAGCTGTCGACACACAGCGTTCGCTCACACTCGAGAAAGCCATTGGGGTCTACGACAAGGCGCGAGATTTCGCGAAAGTAGCGCCACCCGACTTCGACCCGGCGATCGAGCGAGACCGCGGCGCGCAGCGACGCGAATCACAACCGGTGACTGACAAACCGGCAGCAAGTGTAGAAACTGCTGTAGCAAGGCCTGAGACAGTCATCGAACAACCGCTACCAACCAGCAGTCAGCTGGTCGCGATTGGGGAGAGTGTCGAGGCCGGCGATCTGCTTGCGATCACTGTCGACGGCAGACTGCTTCGCAGTTCGCTCGCGGGTGATGCGCTGGTGTACGGGATCGTGGCAGGGGCACCCGGGCAACGCTTCTCAGAGCAGGCGCCGGTTGCTTTCGCGGGCGTCGCGACGTTGTGCCACGTCGATGCGAGCACAGCGCCGATCGCCGTGGGTGACCTGCTCGTCGCTTCGCCGCTGCTTGGCTACGCAATGAAAGCGCAGGAAGGCGCGCGCGCGGGCACCGTCGTCGCCAAGGCGCTTGAAACTCTTTCCAGCGGCAGCGGCACGATTCGCGTGCTCGTGATGTCTCGATGAGGTGTGCGATGAAGCGACGACACGCACTGTTGGTTGCGATGGTAACTGTTGCGGCCGCCCTAACGACGGCCTCGGCTCAGACCAGCGCAAGCTTCAAGCTGCAAGAATCGGTCATCAACGGCGGCGGCAATCCACTGCAAGGCAGCCAGCTGAGTTCGGCGAGCTACCGGGTCAAACTCGACTCTATCGGCGAGGCAGCCGTCGGGGTTGGCGCGTCGAGCAGCTCGTATCGCATGGACAGCGCGTTTGTCTCAGCGTACCCGCCGCCCGGCGAGACGCTCGGCTTGCGGTTCTCCAACAAGACCACGCTGGTGTGGAATCCGGAGAAATCGATCGGCAAGTACGAGCTGTATCGCGGTGCGATCTCGTCGCTGCCTGGTACATGGGGCGCGTGCTTTGCCGCGAACCTCGCCAACGCCACCTCCACGGACTCGCAGCTTCCGAGCCTCGGCACCGGCTACTTCTATCTCGTGACAGCGCGCAATCGATTGAGCGAGGAAGGAACCAAAGGCAAGCGGTCCAACGGTTCCACGCGGACCAACACCAATCCTTGCCCCTGATTCCAAGACTGCACTCACGACTCTCGGGGCTCATGCCCGGCAATTGAGGGACAGAATTCGACGAACCTGCGGATTCGACAGATACTCCCGCGTCACGTCCCAGGAGAAATCCGAATGAAACTCATCCTCACCCTGTGCACGATGCTCGTTTTGGCCGTTACCAGCAGTGTCGCCGCGGAGAATGTCATGTCCTTATACGACCTCACCACCAACAGTCTCGATGGCAAGCCCGTAAAGCTCGCTGACTACAAAGGGAAGGTGCTCGTCATCGTCAATACAGCCTCGGAGTGCGGATACACACCGCAATACGCCGGCCTGCAGAAGCTCTACGATGGGTATCGCGACAAGGGAGTCGTCGTACTCGGTTTCCCCTCGAACGACTTTGGCGGCCAAGAACCGGGCACCCCCGCGCAGATCAAGACGTTCTGCGAAACCAAGTTCCACGTGCAGTTCCCAATGTTCGAGAAGGTCAAGACCAGCGGGGATGGACAATCGCCGGTGTATCGCTTCCTGACCGCCAAACACGCCGCACCGAAGTGGAACTTCCACAAGTACGTGGTGGGCAAGGATGGCCAGGTCGTGGCGGCCTTCCCGAGCTCCGTGGTGCCCGAGAGTGCGGAACTGAAGGGCGCTATCGAGACGGCACTCAAGTCATAGCGCGGGCTTGTAGCCAACCAATAACGCTAAAGCAGCCCATCGATCGGGAGCCACCCTAGCATGTGGACCAGCACGCGCAGCGCGAAGCTGGTCTGAGGCTCCTGGTCGTGCGTGACTTCCGGGGTGTCGATCCATTGCAGACGCCCTTGTTTGGAAAGCGTCACTTCGTACGCGAACGTCGGCGAAATTTGATCAAGGGCGACAGCAAGTTGTCCCGCCATCGTTGGGCTATCGATCACCAATCCCATTTCTGTGTTGAGGATGATCGAGCGCGGGTCGATGTTCAACGAGCCCACGAAGATCCGTTGTCGATCGACCGAAATCGTCTTGGCGTGGAGGCTCGCGCGCGAACTGCCGGTCACTCGAGCTCTCCGGAAAAAGGTCAGCTCACCGGTAGGTTTCAACTCGTAAAGACGCACGCCTGCGCGCAGTAGTGACTTGCGGTGCTTGGCGTAGCCAGCGTGAACCGCGGGGACATCGGTGGCCGCGAGCGAGTTGGTCAGCACTCGGACACGCACGCCGCGCTTGGCCAAGGCGCCGAGTTCTTTGGTAGCCCGCCGGCTCGGCACGAAATAGGCCGACACGATATCCAGTTGCTGTGAGGGCTGGCCGAGTATCGCGACCAGATTGGGAAGCATCCGCGAGTCGCGTCGACCTTTGGGCCGTAGGACCTTCTCGGGCGCGTCGGCGACAAGTTCTGCTTTGGTCCACTCGAACGGCACTTGGCCCTTCAAGAGATCCTGAATCAGCGGCAGCCTCGCGATCGCAGAGGTGTACTTCGCGGACGAGGCGCTGTTGGTAATAGCCTGTGTTTTCTCGCTGAATTCTCGCAACGTCATCGGGGTTGTCTTGACGAGGGCTGTCGACGCCGGAACCGCGGATCCGAAATTCCAATAGCGGTCGAATGACTCAGAGACAGCACCCACCACTTCACCGACGGCCAGCACATCGAGGTCGGAGAAACTGGTGTCCTGCCCAGCCGCGAAGTACTCATCACCAATGTTGCGGCCGCCGACGATCGTCGACTGAGCGTCGATCGTGAAAGACTTATTGTGCATTCGCCGATTGAGCCGGTTGAACTCGAACACGTAGCCGAGCCAACGGAAGTGGCGATGCTTGAATGGATTGAAGAGTCGAACTTCGATGTTGGGATGAGCATCGAGCATCGCCAAGATTGGGTCGAGTCCCGCCGTGCCGTTGTCGTCGATCAGCAGGCGAACCTGCACGCCGCGCTCGGCGGCTCGGCGCACTTGCTCGAACATCAGCGTACCTGTGGAATCGGCGCGCCAGATATAGGTTTGGATATCGAGTGCGCGCGTCGCCGCCTCGATCAGCAGCATGCGGGCCGCGAACGCCTCGCGACCATCAGCGAGTGCCACCACGCCTGCTTGCCCTGGATGGAGTTGCACCAGCGAGGCCATCGCTTGACCGATAGGGGTCGTCGCCGTGTCCTGCAGGGCATGCGATAGGGGGCGATCCGCGACGCTCGTCTCAGCCGTTGTTTGCGCAGACAACGAGGTGGTGAGCAATGCGGTAAGCAGAGCGACAACTGCAAGATGTTTGCGGCAGCCTCGGGCCGCGCCTGAGTCGCGTTTCATCGTTCGTTTCCGGCGGCCATCATCTCACCGACGCCCGATTGCACCGCCGCTCAGACTTTGGCGCCGGTCGCAGATCGCGCGGCACCCCGGATGGTGTTGAGGAATCGGTCGGGCCTCGTCGTCCGTTTCCGATCGCAGCGCCGTCGGCTTTGGCGTGAACGGTTACGCCAAACGGCGATTTATTGATCGACTTGAACGAAGCCGAGAGGCGAATTGGCTCATAGCGCGGGGTCGGCCCCCTCGAATCCCACCGGCCGCGGCGAGCCCTTCGGCCCCCTCGCTCCCCCTTGCGCGGCGAGCCACGAGCGATCCATCAGTCGGCCAGCAGAACTGACGATACAGGGTGCTAACTCCTGGAACCCCCTGACCGGTAGGGGTTTCGGCGGATCGGGGCGTTTCGAAACAAGCTCCGGATTGAACGCTGGCTTGGCTCGACGGCCAGAAAACCCTCGTGTTCTCAATCGGTTGAACACACCCCGGATCAAAAATCCCCTATCCAAAGTCGCTTGCGGCCGACAAACTTCTGGTTAGAATCCCCAACGCTTACCGCCAAACGGAACCCGAAAAACGGGGACATCCGAGGGGCTTGCAGCCAAGCCGGGCCTGTGACGAGAATGTCCGCCCGCCGAGGAATCGTTCCCGGAGCGGATTGGTTCCGCGCTTTGCCACCCATAGCCCACCAGGGAGTCGAGTGGAGATTTCCCGGAGGAAATTCGAGATGCGTATGAAGAACATTCTGTATGTCAGCGTTGTATCCGTGGCCATTCTGGCAATGACCGCATGTTCCAAGCCGCCGGAGGAGTTGATCAAGGCGACCGGCGATGCGCTCAGCGCCGCCAAGACCGCTCAGGCCGATTTGTATGCCGGAGATGCTCTGGCCAAGGCACAGGCCCTCATGAACGAGGCCGATGCTCTGAAGAAGGCCCAAGACGACAAGTTCGCGTTGTTCCGCTCCTACAAGGACGTCCAGGCCAAGTTTGAAGAGGCCAAGACGGCGTTCGCGGCAGCGCAAACGGCAGCCGTTGAGGGCAAGGCCCAAAAGAAGGCCGAAGCCGAGACCAAGGTGCAAGAAGCAACCACCGCTCTCGATGCCGCCGAAGCAGCGCTGAAGACGGCCCCGAAGAGCAAGGACACCAAGGCTGATCTCGAGGCGTTCGCCAACGACATCATGACCTACCGTCAGACCCTGGCAGAAGCGCAGGCCGGTCTGGCCTCCGAGGACTACCTCGGAACCATCAACAAGGCCGACAGCGTCAACCAGAAGGCGGCCGAGATTGCTGCGCAGGTTCAAGCGGCGATCGATAAGGTCAAGGGCAAGAAGTAACCCTTTTCCGGTGTCTCCACTGACGCGGCCGCAACCACCAGTTGCGGCCGCGTTTTTGTGATGACAAGTTGATGCCATGGAGCGAGGTCAGCGGACCCGCTTCATGGACAACCCGGAACCAACAGTTCCGCCGAGAAACGGATCACATGGGATTTTGGAATCGTTCGAACGGTCCCGCACGAAAGCGACGTTCGCGACTGCGTCGGCTGTTCTTGTTCGTGGTCGTGCCAGTCCTCCTCGTGGGGGGCATCCTTGCGCTCTATCCCTACCCGCCGCTCCCGACACAAGCCGTTCTCGAGGCTCGAGCTGCGTTGGCCCAAGCCCGGCACGACGTCAAAGACTTTGGGCTGGATGAACTGACTCAAGCCGAATCGCTTGGATATCAAATGGAGCGGTTCTACGCGATCGAGCGATCCAAGCTGTTGAGATTCACTGAATCGAAGCTGTTGTTGCAGGTGATTCAAGAAACCGAGACTGCGGCGACAAACGCGCTTCAGATCTCTAAGACACAACGAATTGAGGCCCTGGCGACCGCCCAAGTGCGGCGCACCGAATTGGAGAAGTTGCTGACACAGTTGGGCGCCGAGGTGCAGTTTTTCTCGCGCGACAGACGGTTGCGCAGTTCGTTCAGCAAGGCCGAGCTGGCGATGATCGACGCACGTCGCGCGCAGAAGAAGTCGGACGTCAAGCTGTTCAGTGCCGCACTCGATCGCGCCGAATCAGAGTTGAGTTTTACCGAGCAGATGCTGGGCAATCGCTACAAGCGACTTTCCGATCCAGGTTTGCGGCGCCAGTGGCAGCGCTGGGTGGAAGACACAATCGCGTCCACGCGCGGTGGCGGTTCTGCCATCGTGGTCGAGAAATTAGGCCGCCGATTGGTGTTGTTGCGTAACGGCAGAATCGTGAGCGAATTCAATGCCGAGTTCGGGCGCAACGGCCTCGCTGACAAGCTGCACGCTGGCGACGGAGCCACTCCCGAGGGGCGCTACTTCGTCAAGGAGAAACGCGACCACGGCAACACGCGCTGGTATCGGGCGCTGGTCATCAACTACCCCAACGCCGAGGATTGGCAAAAGTATCAGCAAGCAAGACGGGCCGGTCGCATCCCAGGCCGTTACAGCATCGGCGGCCTGATCGAGATTCACGGTAACGGCGGGAAACTGAAGAACTGGACCGATGGCTGCGTCGCGCTGCGCAACCAAGATGTCGATCGGTTGTTCTCGCAGGTGCCGGTTGGAACGCCGGTGACGATCGTAGGATCGGCCCGCTTGCCTGGCGATTTGGCTGAGCGCAGCATGCGCACGGGAGGTACGCGATGAGCGACGGGCCCAACGTCCCCGCCATTCCCGCCTCGGTGGCATCGCGCCTTCCTCAAGGCGTGACGAACACCATCACTCGCAAGCGGTCACGCTGGAAGGCAATTGTCAGCGGTTTGTCGATTGGTGCGGCAATCCCACTCTCCTTGGCGTGGCTCGCTTCCTTTATGGGTGGTTACAAGTACCAGTCGCTGGCTACGATACTTCCGCCCTCGGAGCTACGGCTCAATCCCAAGCAAGCGGTGGCGCAACTCGAAAAGAAATTGGCGGCGGCGGCACCCAAGGGTGTCTACGTTGTGATCGACACGGTCAACAATCACCTGTTGCTGCGCAACGGAGACCAAACGTTGCTGCAAGCGACATGTTCAACCGGTACGGGCGGCGTGCTCACCGATCCAGGCAGCGGACGAAAGTGGGTATTTGAAACGCCGCTCGGTTTGCGACGAATCCAAACCAAGGTGAAGAACCCCGTGTGGGTCAAGCCCGATTGGGCGTTTGTCGAAGAAGGCAAGAAAAAAGAAGACACTCCTGCCAGCGAACGCTACGACAAGGCGGCCTTGGGCGACTACAAGATGGATATCGGAAACGGTTACATGATTCACGGCACGCTCTACACGCGCATGTTGGGAAAGAGCGTGACTCACGGGTGCATCCGGCTTGGTGACGATGACCTGGAGAAGGTCTTCAACGCAGTCCAGGTCGGCACGCCGGTTTACCTGTTCTAATGCAAACCCGCCGCCTCGGCAGAATTACGGCCGCAGCGCTCGTCGCCGTTGCAACGACAGTGTCGTGGGCCGCCACAGAGGCGCAGCGCAAAGCATTTCTTGCTGAAGAACTCGAACTCGCGAAGAAAGACGAGTTGTATCTGGTACTCGATCCAGATACCGGTTCGTTGCAGCTTCGCATCGACGGCATCGTGTTGAATCGGTTCGACGTGGTCGAGGCTCGCTATGGACGGCCCCGCCTGGAGAGTTCGGCTCAGACGCAGTGGGCGGGTGTGGCGTACGAGTTGTCGACACAACTGGAAGAGCCCGATCGTCCTGACATCAAGATCATCCCCGACGACGACACCACCACGCCAGGCGACTACATCATCAAAGAGCAGGAGCGGCTGGAAGCGTCGATTCCGACCACATACCGCCTGCAGTTTTCTCCCGACCTGTTGGTCGTCGTGAGGGGCGAGCCGCTCGCAATGGATTTTGCGAGTCGCCGCCGCCGCTGGTGGTACACGCTGCAAGAGGGTTGGGAAGGGTTTCGGTTGTGGATGAAAAACGACCGGATTGCCAATCGAGTGGTGCTGTTCATGACACCCGAAGAGGCACGCCGGCTGTTCAAGGTGCTGCAGCCGAAGATGAAAATGCTCGTCGAGCAGAAGTGAGCTAGAGCCCGGCTTGCATTGCCGTTTCAACGTCGCGCTTCAGTCCCGGATGCACGGTCATCCCCAACGCTTCAGCGCGATGCAAACTCTCGGCAGCGCGCTGGTTTTTTCCAAGCTTCAAGTATCCAACCGCCAAGTTGTTGTGGACTAACGGGAAATCAGGGGCACGCCGCGCGCAGGCTTCCCAGGCGGTGACCGCCTCTTCTAGCCGTCCCAGGTGGTATTGAGCGTTGCCAATCAAGAACGACAGTTCGCCTGGCGGGCGATGGAGCGAGCTACGGTTGGGTTGCTTGATGACCTGCAAGTTTTGAATCGACGACTGCAGGTCGATGATCCGCATGTCGGGTACCGGTATCTTCACTTTGCCGGTTTCGATGGACTGGATTGCATCGCGCAGATCGGAGATTGCTTCTTGTGCATCGTTGAACCGATCGGCCTGAAGGTCGTACATCAGATCGCCCAGCCGCTCGTATCCAGTCCAGGCTTGCTGATAGTGATCGAGCGCTCCCTCGTAGCGCTTCTCTCGAAATGCGATGTTCCCGAGACTGACGTGCGCTTCGGGGAACCCTGGGAGCAGATTGGTGGCCTTGATCAGGTTGGTTTCTGCTGCCTGGATATTGCCGCGCCGTTCCAAGTGTAGAGCTTTGCGATAAAACACGACCGCTTCGCGCAGGTTGCGGTACATGCTATCGGCCCGCGCTGCTGGCAGGAGGGCGAACGACGCTGCGACCAAGTACAGGACGAGGCTAGTTCGACGCCGCATAGTGCCTCCTCGGGCGAAACATACACCCAAGCACAACCCGTGGCTGGCGCTATTCGCCCCCGCCAGGCCCGCTCCCGAAACTTTAACGAGTCGTTTGCAAACCGGAACTTAGGGAGGCCCGGGCGATATCACGTTTGAGATCGGGGTGAACCGCGACACCCAGTTTCTCAGCCCGATCTACGCTGAGCTGGGCAGCGTCGACCCGACCAAGCTTTAGATACCCAATCGCGAGGTTGTTGTGGACCAGCGGGAAATCGGGCGCTTTCTTCGAGCACTCCTCCCAGGCGCCAACCGCCTCGTTGAGCATTCCTAAATGAAATTGGGCATTGCCGATGTAGAAGAAGACTTCGCCGGGGGGCTCGAGTCCTTCTCCCGGCGTCGGTAGTCGAACGAGTTCAAGTTTGCGAATCTCACCCTCGACCCGAATCTTCTCCATGTCGCGGTTGAGAATTTTTAGACGAGGGTTGTCCAGTTCGGTCATGACATCGCGAAGCCGATCCACTTCCTCTCTGGCATCGCGATAACGCTCGACGCGCAAGTCGTAGAGCTTGTCGCCAAGATTCCTAAACCCGTCTCGCGCCTGCAAGTAGTGCTCGAGCGCTTCCGAATAGTGTTTTTCACGTAGCGCGATGTGTCCGAGTCCGAGGTGCGCTTCGGGAAAACCGGGGAGGGCCGCAGCGGCTCGCTGAAAGAACTCTCTCGATCGCTCAGTTTCCCCACGCCGTGCGTAGATTGCGCCACGCTGGAAAAGCGAGACAGCCTCACGCATCGATTTCTCGCCCTGACTTGCTGATGCTGGCATCGCGAGCACGATCGTCAACCCGACTGAGAGCAAGCAAAGTGATCGGTGCATGAGTCGTTACCCCACTGAGGACGTCGAGCGATCGCAGGGGAATGTACGCGCTGGGGTGTGGGAGGGGATAGCTCGTTCTCACAAAAACTGTCTGCCGGCGTACTTACTCATTTGTCTCGTCATTGCGGTCCCAAGACTAGCGGGCGGAGCGCAACCACTCGATCACGCGGGCGAGATCGTTTGAATCGTGCCAACCGTGCCAGGCCACGCGCAGATACCCCTCGCGAACGGATGCGAAGATCTGTTGGCGAAACCCGTCTCGCAGCATCGCTTGTAACCAAGAGTCACCGCGTCCACCGTGATGCAAGGCGAGGATGGCTCCCAGCCGGCCGCGCCGATGCAGCGCGCTGAGGCGTTGCGCTTCGTCGCTCCAGATCTCGTGGCTGCGCAACGCCTCCAACACGGCCAACTGCAAAAGATCGATATGCGCGGAGATCGCGTCGATGCCTGACTCGTTGATCAGCGTCAGTGACGCTTGCAGCGCGGCAGCTCCCACCAAATTCGGTACGCCAACTTCCAGCGCTTGACCATCGCGACGAAACGCACGAACGAAATCGGTGCCAGGACGGGTGAAGTCGGTGGCCCCTTCCACGGCGAGCCATCCACCAGGCGGGGTAAGTTGCGCGCGAAACTCAGGGTCGGTCCACAACACGCCAAGCCCTTGCGGCGCCAAAAGCGCCTTGTGTCCGCCGCAGGCCATCGCAGAGACGCCGTCGAGGTGGCAGCGGCGCGTGCCCACGCCTTGAATCCCATCGCAGATCAAAGGCACACCGCGATGCGCGAGAGCTGCGCCGAGCCGGCCGAGATCGAGCGCGAGCCCATCTTGGAAGCGGACCCAACTCGTCGTTACCAGCCTTGTTCGTGGTGATAACGCATTTACCAAGCGCGTTTCTGGATCGACATCGGAAGGTGGTGGAGTGGACGCCAACGCGGCGCTGCCCGCTCGATGACCATCCCAAAGTGGGACCTCACGAAACACGACACCGCGCTGGCGCAATGCCAACCAAGGCCATGCATTGGAGGGAAACTCGCCTAGCGGCGCGAGCACTTCTTCGCCTTCGCGCCAGTCGAGCCCTTGCGCGATGGTCGAGAGCCCGCTGCCGGTGGTGCCTACCAAAGAGACGTCTTGCTCTTGCACGAGCATCAGCTTGGCGGCCTCGCGCCGCACTGCGGACGGGAGCCCTACGAATTCCTCGTTCCAACGCATCGTCCAGGGCTGTAATTCACGTTGCATGACTTGCGCTACGGCGTCGGCGGCGGCTCGCGTCACGGGCCCTTCGGCGCAATGCATGATCCAAACAACATCGTTGCCGAGGTCGAATAGGCTGCGTGCAAGAGGTGGAATGGCGAGTGTCATGGGTCACCAACGCTCGACCATCAGGTCGGTCGTAATGCGCGCCACACCGTATCCGTAGGCGCGCTTGAAATCGCGAAATGCGGCCGGGTACAAACACATTGCCAACACCTCGAGCGAGTCGGCCAGTCGGGGCCCCGGTCGATTGAACCAGGCATTGCCGTCGGCGAAGAACACACGGCCCTGTCGGGCCGCGGGCCACAGTCGCCACGGCACACAGGCACGAAAGGTGCGCAGTTCTTCCAGACTTCGATCCAATGCAAAGCCACAGGGCTTTACCAGCACGACATCGGGAGTGAGCGCTGCCAACGCATCAGGGCTGAGCACACGCGATGGTTCACCGGCAACCGCAGCGAGTGGAGTACCGCCCGCGAGCGTCACCATGTCGGGGGTCCAGTAGCCGCCTTGCATCGGCGGCTCGATCCATTCCAAGGTCAAGACCTGCGGATGTTCGCCGACCTGCGCGACCCGCTCTTTGACCTCGTCGACGCGCCGCAGAATCCCGCCACAAAGTTCGGCCGCTGTGGCGTGCCGGCCGATCGCCTCGGCCACCGCCTTGATACAGACGTAGAGATCGTCGAAACGCTTGGGGCCCAAGCGCACCACCACCGGAGTCGTGCCGGTTGCTTCTCGCAACAGCGCGTCGAGACTCTCGGCGGACACCGCGCAAACATCGCACAGATCCTGGGTGATCACGAAGTCGGGGTGTAGGTCGGCCAGCAGCGCCCAATCGACGTCATAGAGCGAGAGCCCGTTGGCGCTGGCCCTGACGGACGCATTAATCTGTGCACTGGTTTGGCCGCTCACCAAGCACTTCGTCAGCCGCGGGAGTGCCTGAACTTCGAGCGGATGATCGCATTCGTGCGAAACACCCACGAGTGAGTCACCCGCACCGAGTGCGCAGATGATTTCGGTTGCCGCAGGCAAAAGGGAGACGATGCGCGCCATTTCGCGATTCTAACCGCGCTGATGGGATTGCCCGGCGCCCGGTTTCGGCCAATCATCCGCGGCATGCAACTTGTCTGGCACCGCGGCGACCTGCGTACCCACGATCACCCTGCTCTGCATGCCGCGTCCTCGGCTGGTCCGAGCCTTGGAGTGGTGATTCTCGACCCTAAGATCCTCGACGAGACGTCCGCGCGTCGAAAAGCGTGGTTTACCGTCAACGTGCTTGCGTTGCGCCAATCGTATGCAAAGCGCGGTTCGGCACTCTTGGTTCGTGAGGGAGTGCCATGGGAATTGCTGCCTCGACTCGCACTCGAAACCGGTGCGCACGCAGTGCATGCAATCAAGAGCTACACACCCTACGGACGATCGCGTGATGAACTGACCGCCAAAGCGCTCGCGGTACCGCTGCACTGGCACGCTGGACAATACGTGCAGGAGCCCGGCAGTGTGCGCCGCGATGATGGCGGCAACTACACGGTTTACACACCGTATTCCAAACGCTGGTGGGCCAAACCGATGCCGATCCCGCTGGCGGCACCGTCCCAACTGCCGGCGGTCGTTGCGCCGGTGCCCCACGGTGAAATTCCGGCACTAGAGGCGGACGTGCCGTTACCACCGGCGGGCGAGGATGCGGCCATGAATGCACTCGACGCATTCATCAAGCAAAAGTTGCCTGGGTATGACCAAGGCCGCAACCGTCTCGATGGAAGCGGTTCGAGCGGCTTGTCTGTGTATCTCAACATCGGCGTGCTGTCGCCGCGCGTGGCGGCTCACAGGGCTCATGCGGTGGGTGGCGCCGGGTCGCAAAAATGGGTGGCAGAACTTGCCTGGCGTGATTTCGGTGCCGACTTGATGTGGCATCGGCCCGACATGCTGCGCGCTCCGTTCGATGCGCGATGGAGCAAGCTCGTATGGATGGACGATCGAGCCGGCTTCGAAGCGTGGTGTGAAGGACGCACCGGTTATCCCGTGATCGACGCTGCTATGCGTGAGTTGAAAGCCACCGGCTACATGAGCAATCGCTGCCGTATGGTGGTGGCTCAATTTCTCTCCAAGCTGTTGTTGCTGCCCTGGACGTGGGGCGAGAAAGTCTTCAAAGACTGGCTGCTCGATGGCGACACGGCGCAAAACGTCGCTGGGTGGCAATGGGCCTCGGGACTGGGTGTCGATGCCGCTCCCTATTTCCGCGTGTTCAATCCGGTCTCGCAAGGCGCGGAGCACGACCCAAGTGGCACTTGGATTCGCCGCTGGGTTCCCGAATCGCACGGTGCGCCCGACGCTCTTCCCGGCGCGATCGTTGATGCGGGCGAGGCGCGGAAGCGGTATCTCGACGTTGCCGGACAGATCGGGCGCACCAAATGACGCGCTTCGCGGCCCGCTCGCCGCTCCCGGTTTCGGCGGACGAGCTGTACTGCTGGCACGCGCGCGCGGGCGCGTTTCAGCGCTTGATGCCGCCATGGGAACAACTGCGACTCGTGCAGCAAAGTGGCGGCATTGCCGACGGCGCGCGCGTAGCTTTCGATATCCGACAGGGCCCAGTGTGGTTGCGTTGGGAAGCCGAGCACTCCGATCACATCGAGGGCCGTCAGTTTCGCGACACGATGCTGCGTATGTCGGGAACCGCTTGGACGCATTTGCATCGCTTTGAACCGGCGGGTGATGTCAACTCACAACTGATCGACGAGATCGACTTCACGTTGCCGTTCGGTGCGCTGGGCCGGCTTGGTACTGCGACGATGCTGCGCAAACTTCAGCGCCTGTTCGCGTTCCGGCACCGCCGCACGCGGGACGACTTACTGCGGCATGCAGCATTCGCGCATCGCTCACGGCTCGATATTGCGATCAGTGGCGCCAGCGGATTGATCGGCTCTCAGTTGTGCGCGTTTCTCAGCACCGGGGGTCATCGAGTGCGGCGCTTGGTCCGGCGCAACGCGAACAGCGCTGCCGGTGAAATCACTTGGGACCCGTCGCGCGGAGAAATCGATAGCAAGGCGCTCGAGGGGGTGGACGCCGTGATTCACCTTGCAGGTGAAAACATCGCCAGCGGACGTTGGACGGCGGCGCGCAAGAAATCGATTCTCACCAGCCGGGTCGACAGCACGAGGCTGCTGGCCGAAACCATCGCTCGATTGGAGCGGCCGCCCCGCGTGTTCGTGAGCGCGTCCGCCGTCGGGTTTTACGGCGATCGCGGAGATCCAGTCGACGAATCGAGCGGGACGGGTACGGGCTTTCTCGCGGAGGTCTGCCGCGCCTGGGAAGAAGCGGCCGAACCGGCGCGCGCGGCGGGACTGCGCGTGGTGCATCCGCGGATCGGGATGGTGGTGGCAGGGCAGGGCGGTGCGTTGGCCAAACTGCTGACACCCTTTCGACTCGGCCTCGGCGGTCCGGTCGGCGGCGGCAAGCAGATGACCAGCTGGATTTCACTCGACGATCTTTTGGGTGTGCTCCACTGGATACTCTTCGATGAAGCGATCAGCGGTCCCGTCAACGCGGTCTCGCCCAAAGCGATCGACAACCGGCGCTTCGTTCAGACCCTCGGAGCCGTGCTCAACCGGCCCGCGATCTTGCCGTTGCCAGCCTTCGCAGTCCGGCTGGCCTTTGGTGAGATGGGGCAGCGAGTGTTGCTCGACGGTGCGGCAGTACGTCCCGCACGACTGTTGGCAGCAGGGTTTCCGTTTCTTCACCCAGAGATCGAAACGGCGGTGCGCAGCGAGTTGGGATCTCTGGCACCACCGGAAGGATTCTCGTGAGCGAGCGTTGGATCTTGCTCTTGAACGCGGCGGCCACGCTCTACATGACCGGCCTGATTTGGTTCGTGCAGGTTGTGCACTATCCGTTGTTCGCGAAGGTTGGGGCCGAGGGGTTTGCGTCGTACGAACGATCGCACGCGCAACTGACCAGCTGGGTGGTCACCGTTCCGATGCTCATGGAATTCGCGACGGCGTGCCTGCTGTTGGCCGTTCGTCCCGCCAACGTATCGCGTCTCGAAGCATGGATCGGTGTCTCACTCGTCGTTGCGATTTGGGCGTCGACGTGGCTCTTACAAGTGCCCCGACATGGACAACTCGCAGCTGGTTTCGACGCCCACGCTCATCACGCGCTGGTACTCACCAACTGGATTCGCACCTTGGCGTGGAGCGCGCGTGGCTTACTCGTATTGATGTGGCTAGCGCGAAGCCATTAGCGCCTGCTGCGCCTTGCGTATGCGGCTGAACTCCCACCAAGGACGTAGCCGCTCACCGTTGGCGTGCGCAATCAAACTCTCGAAAACATCTCGCACACAAATGTCATGGGGAACGTGATCCATGGCGCCAAGCGCGTCGTAAAGCGCCTGGGGATCTCGCCCCACCAGCTGCTCCAGTCGGGTAATGCCGAGGCGTTGCAGGTCTCCTACCGTGGCGGGGCCGATCCCCGGCAACGCGAGCAGGTCCGAGGCCTCTTTTCGCTGCTTTCGCAAGGTCATGCCGGCATATTAACCGGGTCGGGTAGAATCCCGCGCAACGTGAGGGTACGGCCATGGCTCGGCTATTTTCGAACATCCTCGAAGTCGTGGGACACACGCCGCTCGTGCGGCTCAACCGCGTCGCGCAGGGCGTCATTCCCGAGATCTACGCCAAGCTCGAGTTCATGAACCCTGGCGGTTCGGTGAAAGACCGCATTGGGTCAACCATGATCGACGCCGCAGAGCGTGAGGGTCGTCTCCGCCCGGGCGCCACGATCGTCGAAGCGACCGCTGGCAATACCGGTGTCGGATTGGCGTTGGCGGCCGCGGCCAAGGGTTATCGCTGCGTCTTCGTGCTGCCCGACAAGATGAGCGAGGAAAAAATCAACTTGCTGCGCGCGCATGGTGCTGAGGTGGTGATCACGCGCAGTAACGTGACGCGCGACGATCCCGAGTACTACCTCAACGTCGCCAAGCGCTTGGCCACCGAGATTCCCGGCGCGTGGTATTCCGATCAATGGTCCAATCCCAACAATCCGCTCGCGCATTACCTAACCACCGGGCCCGAAGTTTGGGATGACACCGATGGTCAACTCGATGCGTACGTCGGCGGCATGGGGACCACCGGCACCACGTCCGGTGTTGGCCGCTATCTCAAGGAACGCAACCCACAAATTCGTGTGATTGCTGTAGAGCCAGAGGGTTCTGTCTTCGGTGGTGGCACCCCTGCGCCCTACAAGGTCGAAGGCATCGGCAACAGCTTCATTCCCAACATGCTCGACACCTCGGTTATCGACGAATACAGCAAGGTCTCGGACAAAGAAGCGTTCAACATGGCCCGCCGCATGGCGCGCGAAGAAGGAATGCTCTGCGGGGGTTCTTGCGGCGCTGCCGTGGTGGCGGCGCTGCGCTATGCAAAACGCCTCAATCGCCCCGGCCGAATCGTCGTGTTGTTGCCCGACACCGGTCGCAACTACATCTCCAAGTTCTATTCCGATCGCTGGATGCAGGAGTTCGGCTTTTGGGAAGAAGAAGGCGAGGTCGGCGCTATGGTCGGTCACGTGCTCACGCACAAGAGTGAGATGCCGCAGTTGGTGGCGGTCGACTCCGATGCCACCGTGTCCGAAGCGATGGATGCGATGCATCACTACAACATTTCGCAATTGCCGGTCGTGCATGACGGTCGCGCAGTCGGTAGCCTGGAGGTCATGAGTCTCTTGAAGTTCGTGCATGACGGACTCGACCCCAAGAATCAGCGAATCAGCGCCGTCATGGCACCTCCCATGCCTGAAATGGATGAGCACACCGACCTTTCGCAGTTGTATCGGCACTTGCTGGCGGGGTCGGGAGGCGTGGTGGTGACCTCGGCCGGCGCCCCCAAGGCAGTGCTCACTCGTATCGATCTGATCGATTACTACACTCGGAGACGCGATGAAGTTCGCAACGAAAGCCATTCATGAGGGGCAGGAGCCGGACAAAGAAACCGGTGCGGTAAACGTCCCCGTCTATCTCAGCTCTACTTTCAAGCAGGATGGAATCGGGAATTTCCGCGGCGGGTTCGAGTACGCGCGCACCGGTAATCCATCGCGTCAAGCGCTCGAGGCGCAAATCGCCGCGCTCGAGAACGCGTCGTTTGGCGCTTGTTTCGCATCCGGATCGGCCGCCACGGCGTCGATCTTCAACTTGCTGCAGCCTGGTGACGAGTTTCTTTCCACCATCGACGTGTATGGCGGTACCTACCGCTTGGCAACCAAGGTGTTCGCCAAGTACGGGCTCGATTTCAAGTTTCTCGATGCCTTCGAGGCCGATCAGATCTTGGCCAAGGTGACGCCGAAGACCAAGATGATTTGGGTCGAAACTCCCACCAATCCGCTGTTGAACATCATCGATATTCAACGACTCGCCGACGGCCGTCCGCCGGGTCTGTTGTTGGTGGTCGACAACACGTTCGCCTCGCCTGCCAATCAAACACCGCTCGATTTGGGTGCCGATATCGTCTGCCATAGCGTGACCAAGTACCTCGGTGGCCATAGCGATGTCGTGGGGGGCGCGCTCGCGACCAACCGGCAGGATTTGATCGAACCGATCAAGTTCTATCAAAACGCTGCCGGCGGCGTGCCTGGTCCGATGGATTGCTTCTTGGTGCAACGCGGCATCAAGACGCTGCAGTTGCGCATGGAACGGCATCAGCTGAACGCATCGCGAATCGCGTGGTGGCTCGATAGTCATCCCAAGGTGAGCCAGGTATTTTTTCCGGGGCTGCCCACGCACCCAGGCCACGAAATTGCCAAGCGCCAGATGCACGGCTGGTCGGGGATGGTTTCGTTTCGTGTCGACGGTGGGCGTGCCGCTGTCGATCGCTTCGTCGAGAAGCTCAGGATCTTTGCGTTGGCGGAGAGTTTGGGCGGCGTCGAATCGCTGGTCTGTTACCCCTACACCATGACCCACGCGGCAATTCCTGCGACAGAGAAAGCGCGGATTGGAATCACTGAAGATCTGGTGCGCTTGTCGGTGGGGATCGAGGATATCGAAGACTTGATTTCGGATCTGGAGCAGGCGCTCGGGTAAGTTCTGCCGAGACGCATCGGCCTAAGACGGGGTGAAGCCAATCTTCCCGGCGCCTTCGACCTGCCAAGCCAGCAGGCCTTACGCCCGCCGTGATTTCAACTGCGAGCGGGCCTGCGTCAGGACGAATATCCAAATGGCCAACGCGATCAAACTTGCCAGCCACGGCGCCTGCAGCGTAAGCAACGCGGCGTCGTACAGGCCGTGAAGTAGTGCCGAACTCAAAAGCGACAGCGAAATCAGAACGGCGCGCTGCCAGATGGTCCATGTCGAGAGCAGCGCATAGGCAGCACCAATACCCCAGATGGCCGAGAACAGTGAATGAACCAACGGTGAGGTGAAGGCTCGCGCGAGTTGTTCGTGCCAGTCAAGACTCGACGCGTAGAAAAAGTTTTCGACCGCCGCGAAGCCGATCGCGACCGTCGAGGCGTACACCAAACCGTCGATCGGCTCATCGAACCAACGCAACCGGAACAACACCAGCGCCGCCAGCGTGAACTTCACGCCCTCTTCGATCGGGCCGACGATTCCGACGCAAAACCACGCCAACTCGCTGGCTGAACCCTCCGGCCCGGAAGGCAAGCCGATCAGCGGCATCGCGTGATACAGAAGCCAGGCTGGCAACACCCCTAACGCACCGAGCAGAAATCCGAGAAACAAAACTCGTCGCGGTTCGGGACGCAAGGCGTCCTTGAGATCGAAGTAGAGCAACCAAAACAACGCGCCGCCAGCGATCGGGCCGGCGGCGCGCAGCAGGAACGTGATCGGTGCGTCGGACACGACGCGCGCGATCAGTGTTTGACGAGATACTTGCGCATGCCATCGACGCTGGCGGTCATCGTCTCCTGACCTTCATCCCAGTCGGCAGGGCAAACCTGATCGCCATTCGCCGCGACGAACTGGAAGCCCTTCAGTGTTCGCAACGCTTCTTTCGCCGAACGGCCGACGGGCAGGAAGTTGGTCACCTGATGGACCACGACGCCCTCTGGGTTGATCAAGTAGGACGTTCGCAACGCAACGCTCTCGTTGAGCAGCGTGTCGTAGTCGCGCGCCATGGTCTTGTTCAGGTCGGCCAACAGCGGGTAGTTGAGCTTGCCGCCCAAACCGCCGGCGTCCTTGTTGGTCTCGACCCAAGCCTTGTGCACGAACTTGCTGTCGACCGAAACACCGAACACCTGGCAGTTGCGCTCGGAGAACATCGACGCGTGCTCGTGGAAGCTCAGCACTTCGGTGGGGCAGACGAACGTGAAATCGAGCGGATAGAAGAGCAGGTAAACCCACTTGCCTTTGTAGTCCGCGAGGTTGAAAGACTTGAACTCTCCGTTGTGGTAACCGTCGAGCGTGAAGCTCGGAGCGGGCTTGCCGACCAGGCTCATATCGTTTCTCCTGAAAAAACGTTGTGAAATGTGGGGGTGGCGTCCGACTCGCCGCGGGAATGATAGCCAACCCTCGGAAAGGGGCAAACCGCCGTCGTTTGGCTAGGGCGTCCAAGCGATCGGGTTGAAGCTGGCGGCCTGGTCGTGGGCGGTTTCGGGGTTAGCCGTCGGGGCCAGGCAAGTGCCATGTTCGCAGACAAACGCCGTGGCGGCGGAAGTGGCCGCCGGCTGGTCCGCCAGCCATGGAACACGCGATCCGTCCGGCCCCGCGGCCAACGTCACGTTGGGCTGGAAGCCTCGCCGCACCGCTGCCACGAGTTGCTCGGTCGCAGGATCGGAGAGTTGACCTGCGATCACGACCGACTTGGCGCGATCGAGCCGGTAGTCCAACGCGTGCAGCAATTGGGAGAAAGCCGTCGGTGCCCCATGGATACTGCGCGGGGTGGCGGCCAGTAGAGCCTCGGCGCGCTGCAGCAAGCTGTCGTCGCCGGTCAACGCGGCGAGCCGCTGCAGGTTGAGAGCGCTCACCGATCGCCCCGCAGGCACAACTCCGTCATAGCTTTCGAAACGGGTGAGTGGCACCAGCGCATCGCTGCCATCGCTGAATCGATAGTCGTTGCGCGTGCTGTCGAAGAGCGTGCTGTCCTGTGTCGCTTGAAGCGTTGTTGCGGCTTGAAGCCAACGCGGATCGAAATCGGCCTCGTAGAGATCGATGAGCGCTTGGATCAAGAACGCATAGTCGTCGACGAATGCAGCGATGCGCGCCTCACCGTCACGCCAGCGGTGCAACAGCTTGCCGTCCGCGGTGCGCAACGTCTCGAGCAAAAAAGAAGCAGCACGTTGCGCGGCTTGCAAGTAGCGAGGCTCATTCAACACCCACGAGGCGCGCGCCAGTGCGCCGATCATCAGTCCATTCCAATCGGTGAGTACTTTGTCGTCCAGATGTGGCCGGACGCGACGTGACCGCCACTCGAGCGCACGCGCGAGCGAGTCGCGCACTGAGGCGCTGCGCTCATGGCGCGAATAGCCCGGCTGCAGTGTGAGGATCGTCGTGCCGTGCTCGAAGTTCCCGGCCGTCGAAACACCGTAGGCGGCTGCGAATTCTTGGTAGTCAGGGCCGAGCAGAGCTTTCAATTCGGCTGCGGTCCAGACGTAAAACTTCCCCTCTTCACCCTCGCTATCGGCATCCTCGGCAGAGTAAAACGCTCCTCGAGCATCGGTCATGTCGCGCAACACGTAGTCCAACGTCTCGCGCACGACCAATGCATAGTCGGGGCGGCTCGTCACCTGCCAGCCCTCCAAATAGGCGAGTGCCAACGAGGCTTGGTCGTAGAGCATCTTTTCGAAGTGCGGAACGAGCCATTCGGCATCGACGCTGTAACGCGCGAAGCCGCCGCCGAGGTGATCGTAGATCCCGCCTCGCGCCATGGCGTCGAGTGTGCTGCACACCATCGTCAGTGGTTGCGCGGCACCGCTGCGCCGGTGCAATCGAAGCAGCGCGCGCAGATCGGCGGCCTGCGGAAACTTCGGTGCGCCACGAAAGCCGCCATGCACCGGATCGAATCGCTCGCTCCATTGGCGTGCGAGTGCCAAGAAAATCTCGTCGTCGAGTGCCCCTACCCCTGGTTTGAGCGCGGCGCGACTCATCGCCTGCATCAGCGCTTCGCCCTGCGTCAAGATCTCCGCGCGATCCTCGCGCCAGATCTCGGCGATCCGCTGCAGCAGTGCTGCGAAGCGGTCGCGTGGAAAGTAGGTCCCGCAGAAAAATGGTTTGCGGTCAGGCGTGAGCCAAACCGACATCGGCCAGCCGCCATGCCCTGTCATCGCTTGCGTCGCTTCCATGTAAAGAGCGTCGATATCGGGCCGTTCCTCGCGATCGACCTTGATCGCGACGAAGTATTGGTTGAGGACAGCCGCAAGCGCGTCGGACTCGAACGACTCGCGCTCCATCACGTGACACCAATGGCAGGTGGAGTAGCCAATCGAAAGAAACACCGGCACGTCGCGCCGCCGGCTCTCGGCAAACGCAGCCTCGTCCCAGGGCTGCCAATCGACGGGGTTGTTGCGATGCTGTAGCAAATACGGGCTCTTTTCGCCGCCTAGCCTGTTTTTCATGAAGCGATTGTAAGCGTCCTCGGGGTGTCGAAAGGCCCGAAAGTGCGGGGCAAGTCGCGCGCTCCCGACTACAATCTCGCCATGAAAATTGCGGCGGTCGCCAAGGCACATCCGAAGCAGTACTACGACCAGGACACGTTGATCGAGGCATTTCGGAAGTACTACACCGGGATTGTCGCGAACCTCGATCGGCTAGAGAACTTTCATCGCAACGTCCTCGTCGGCGGCCGATATCTCGCGGTGCCGCTGGAAGACTACCCAACCATGCAAGGTTGGGGACAGACGAACGAAGCCTGGCGACGTGTCGGACTCGAGCTGGCCGAAGCGGCGACCCGCAGTGTCCTCGATCGCGCCAGGATCGACATCTCGACCATTGGGGCCATCTTCTTTGTTTCAGTCACCGGAGTCTCTACCCCCTCGATCGATGCTCAGCTCATGAACAAGCTGCCGTTCTCGCCTCAAACCAAGCGCTTTCCAATGTTCGGGCTGGGGTGTGTGGCCGGCGCCGCCGGTATCGCCCGTGCGGCTGACTATGTGCGCGCCTTTCCCGATCAATGCGCGCTCTTGATTTCGGTCGAGCTCTGTTCGCTCACCATTCAAAAGGACGACCTTTCCCCAGCGAACCTCATCGCCTCTGGTCTGTTCGGCGACGGAGCGGCTGCCGCGATCGTCGCGGGGGAGAACGTTGCGAAGGTGAGCGGCCCGCAGGTGATCGATACCCGTTCAGTGTTCTATCCCAACACGGAAGAACTGATGGGTTGGCGGATTAGTGAGCGCGGCTTCGGTGTGGTGCTGTCGCCTCGAGTACCCACCGTCGCGCGCGAGCGGCTGCCTGTCGATGTCGATCTGTTCTTGGCGCAGCACCAACTGAGCCGTCGCGACATTGCCGTATGGATCTGTCATCCGGGTGGACCCAAAGTCTTGGAAGCGATGCAGACCGGTCTCGAACTTCCCCCGGACGCACTGGAGTTGACGTGGAAGAGCTTGCGTGAGGTTGGCAATCTCAGCAGCGCGTCGGTCTTGTTCGTGCTCGACGATACGCTGCGCGAACGGCCCCCTGCGCCGGGGAGCTTTGGGATGTTGCTCGCCATGGGCCCTGGCTTCTGTTCCGAGTTGGTGTTGCTGAAATGGTGACGCCGGTGGCCTACCTGTTCTTGGTGGCGTTGATAGCGATGCAGCGTCTGCTCGAACTGGTGGTCTCGCGTCACCACGAGTTGTCACTGCGCGCCAAAGGCGCCATCGAGCATGGTCGCGCCCACTATCCCGCAATGGTGGCGCTGCATGTCGCCTTTCTCATCGCGTGCCCGATTGAAGTCTGGACGATGCGCCGGCCCTTTCATTTGTGGTTGGGGGTACCGATGGTCGTATTGCTCGGGCTAGCCCAAGCGGTGCGGTATTGGTCAATCACCACGCTGGGCGAGCGTTGGACCGTGCGGGTCTTCGAGCTGCCGGGCGCCGCGCTCGTCGAACGCGGACCGTACCGCTTGATGCGTCACCCCAACTATCTTGCGGTGATCGTGGAAATCGTGGCGCTGCCGATGGCGCACACGGCATGGCTCACGGCGATCGTTTTTTCCGTGCTGAACGCATTCATGCTAACGGTGCGGATTCGCAGCGAGGAGCGGGCCCTGGGGCGGCGAGCCGCCGCGTAGCAGGGCTGGGTCGCGCTGCGGGAAGCGCTTCATTAATTGACCGTCATCACGTGGACGGCTGCAGTTTGAAGTGCCAGTCTTCCCTCGATGAAAACGGTCGCCATTGTGGGAGGAGGGCCTGCGGGTCTGGCTGTTGCCATTGCGGCTCGGATGCGGGGCCTGCGAGCCGTCGTGTTCGAGAAGCAACAGCCGCTCATCGACAAGGCGTGTGGGGAAGGGCTCATGCCGGGCGGCGTGGACGCACTCGCACGTTTGGGTGTCGTTGTTCCAGCGCAAGCCTCGATGCCGTTTTACGGACTGCAACTGGTTACCGACACTCTCCGTGGCCCGTTGACCGTGGCGGCTCCGTTTGGGGCTGGGCAGCACGGGTTGGGGATTCGCCGCACGGTGTTGCACCGGGCACTGGTTCAGCGCGCCGAAAGCCTGGGTGCCGATCTGCGCTGGGGTGTGGCCGGTGTTGCGCTCGACCAGGGAAAGCTGATCACTACAGAAGGTACGCTCGACGCCGATTGGATTGTCGGAGCTGATGGTTTGCATTCGCGTGTGCGTCGCTGGATCGATGCAGCAGAGCCTGGGTCTTCACACAAGCGATATGGGCTTCGCCGTCACTACCGCATCACTCCGTGGACCACACATGTCGAGGTGCATTGGGCGCGGGGCGTCGATGCCTACTGCACGCCTGTTGCCCCCGATGTCGTCGGCGTGGCCCTGCTGTGCGACGGTGAGTCGCCGGACTATGACGCGTTGCTTGCACGATTCCCCGCGTTACAGCGCAAGCTCGCCGATGCCGAGATCGTCAGCGAGTTGCGCGGAGCCGGACCGTTCCGGCAGAAGACGCGCACGGTATTTCAGGAGCGCGTCGCGTTGGTAGGCGACGCATCAGGCTATGTCGACCCGATTACCGGCGAAGGATTGTCGCTGGCATTTCGTCAGGCCGAGGCGGCTGTCGATGCGATGGCGCGCGGAGATCTCCGTCATTACGCACGCGCTCACAAGAAAATTGTGCGCATGCCCACGATGTTCACGCTCGGCACCTTGGCGGTGCACGGATCGCCTTGGCGGCAGCGCATGACACTGAGATTGCTGCGCGCGTCGCCGATGCTGCTGACGATCTTGATCGAGCATGGTCTTCCGCGCTGAGTGTCGACTAAAACAGAGAGCGGCCCGGGACAGACACCACCTGGGCCGAGGGCCCGGAGCCCTTACCGGGCCGGAGGTGCCTGTCCCGGGCCGCCCCGGGGAGGCTCGGATGCGATGCGATTACAACGAGGCGGCGGCCAGAACACTCTCCGTGCTGTTGACGGCGGCAAAGCGGAGCAGGCGTTCTTCGGTGCGCTGACCGTCGGGCGAAGTCCAACGCACACCAACGAGCTGCTGCCGTCCTCGCTCATCGGTCCGGAAAGCCAACTCTGCCGCCACACCACGCGGGACGCGATCGAGCGCCTGCCGGAACGCGGTCGCCACACGTCGTCCGTCGACAGTCACGATCGCGAGGTTCCCTGGATCGCTCGAGGACAGCGCTACCTCGCCTCCCGCGAAGACCTGGCCATTGATGACGACCACGCCCTCAACCGGCGAGATGACTGCCTGCGGCGCCGCAACGGCGGTGCCGAGAATCGCGACCGAGATGGCCGCGAGAGCGATTCCGAATCGAGAAACCGAGAATTGTCTTCGCATCGTTCCGAACCTCCTGGTTGGCCATCTCCTAACGCAAGCCCGGTGCCAGGACCGTTTGGAACACCTTGGGACAAAGGCGATGTACTCGAAGCGCCGCGGGCACCCAGGACAGGACAGAGTGGCCGGACACGAGCCACGCCATTCCGTCCAGGTTCCGATCGATGTCGGGGTCGAGAGACAATACGAAAGACCCCCATAAAGACTTTGAGCCGCCCTTCCAGGCGGCCCCAAGTGGTTGACCAAGGCTTTTCTGCCCCCAGTCCGGCGCCGTCCTTTTCCGACCCAGCGCCCAACGGAATATGGTCACCGCCCCCCCCCAAGGCAAGCCGCCGCTAATTCGGGGACGGTATACGGAACTCCCGCCAGCCGCGGCTAATTCGGGGACGGTATACCGAACTCCCCGGCAGCCACCGTCGAGCCCGTCGTGAGCCGCTAGGGGAGTTCGGTATACCGTCCCCGAATTAGCCGCGGCTGGCGGGAGTTCCGTATACCGTCCCCGAATTAGCGGCGGCTTGCCTTGGGGGGGGGCGGTGACCATATTCCGTTGGGC
>JANNUT010000053.1:0-5725 GCA_031395565.1 Acidobacteriota bacterium
CACAGCGGCGCGCAACTCATCCACCGTGAGCCTGCGTGCGCGCTCCACCCACGAAGCCAGCGTTTCCACCGATGCCACGCGCGCCACCAACAACGCTTTGCTCATTCCAATCGGCGCCCCGCCATCTTCACCCGTGACCGCACCACGCAACCCCGGCAGCCTCACCACCGCACGATGCAACGCTGCATGCAGCCGTAACCACTTGCTGCTGCGCTCCAGTTCCTCGCGCGTGAAGTCATGCACCGACGAATACCCACACCCGCACCACAACTCCCCATCGATCACCGCCGCCGCCACCTTCGCCAGCGGCAACAACACGCGCACCGTTTCGCACGCCAAGCGACACGCCACCTGATCGGCTCGCACAGCAGCGAGCCACAAACTGCTAGTCGACGTTGTTGTTGAACCAAGTGATGAACGCGACACGTTGCTTCCTTGAAGTGCTGTAAATGTACGAGGAAGACACGCAACCTATTTCGGGGACGGTATACCTAATTCAACCAGAGTCGCTGGGATGGGATACGCAGGCTTCGCAAGAGTTCTATCAACTCATCGCTCATCACCAGCTCTGTGTGCTTGCGCCGTTGGACTGGCGACATGGGTGAATCTTGGAGTCCCTATGAACTCCGCGAAGCGATGCCGATTCCCCTAGAGTTGAGTGAGAGGCGGTCGGAGGATCAACTCGTATACGTCGTGCCGGAATCAGTCGATCAGCTCGAACTGCGTGCGTTCGAGCTGCTCGTATCGCAAACGCAGGTAGATGGTCGAACCAGCGTTCGTTTGGATCAAATCGATGTTGGGATTACAGCCGCTCAGCCTGCGCGGTCAAGGGACCCGTGCGTAGCGAAGGGAGCCTAGTCCTCTTTGCAATGAATCTTCGGAGGATGGCCCCGCGGCTCAACTGTGGCTGAGTCGATCGTTACGGAGGCCTCGAGCAGACAGAGTCGGCAGGGAAGGTCCGCACCGGGCGCATCAACTGAATCGCGATCAGGATCGCGATGACCACGGCGAAATCAGCAGAAGAATCATGGCAACCACCGATCACAGCAGGGCCCAGCATCGATTCACCAGTTCTCGAGCCGCTACGGCACAGACTCCTAGAACTTCTTCACGTAGGCCTGGAACTTCTCATCGAGCGTCTTGAGGTCGGACCGATAAACCTGCTGAAGAACCTCTGGAATCTCGAACCCCTCGAGCGCGTAGAGCATGAATCGCGGGAACTCGTGCTTGGCCCACGAAGGATCGCCATGCCGCAGAAAATGAACCAAGAGCCACCCTTCGGCGTAATACAAACCCCGACGATCGCCGTAGAACGTCTCGATGTTGGCGGAAACGATTTCGGGCACGCTGAGCGCTTCCCCCTCCCGCACGGCACGCTGGGCCTCCTTCGATTCCGCCTTCGACATCGACTCGAGCTTCGCCATGTAGATACCGTAAAAGCGGAGATTGCCGCCGTGCTTGTGTTGCCCGAACTTCAACTTGCCGTTCTCGATGTCTGAGTTGCCGAGGTATGAGGCGAACCCCTCATCCAACCAACGGGGCAGTCTCACACCGCGTCGCACCATGTGACGATCGAGCGCTGCATGCGTCGCCTCATGAATCAAAACGGAGTACAAGTCGCTCGGGCTAGGCATTTCGGAATGAAACGCAATGATCCCGCGCGCGTCGTAGAATCCAGCCGACCAGTCGTACTCGTCGCCTAGCTCTTTGACGAACTGTTTGTACTTCTGCTCTGTGCGAAAGACGTATGCGCGCACCTTCCCCGCTGCCGGATAAGTCGCCAGGCGGTTGCCGATCAACTCGTTGACCGCTTCATAGCCGGCCGCCAACGCGCCGGCGATCGCCTCCGCTTGCTGCGGGCCGCTCCCTGAGTCGGTCACCACCTCGAACCACTCGTTCGCGAACGTCGTGCGCTTCGCCTTGTCGAGCAGGATCTCGGCCTTGTCGCCGGCCTCGCGCTGCAGACGCTGCTGCGTTGCGTTGTCTAGGCTCAACGTGTTGGCGCTCTGCTGATAGAGCTGGTCGTCTCGTCGATCGGCCGTCTCTGCGTCGGCGGCAAGTCGCTCCGGCTCTCGCGGATGATCGCCAGCGGTCATAAACGAGATCGTCAGCTCCTGCTCGGTGGCGACGCGCGTGCTGGCCTTCAGGGCCGGACCGAAGCGCCACTTCTTGACCGCCGCTTCGATCGACTGCTTCAGCGCGGCGTCGTACTCCGATGGCGGATCCAGCCGCAGCACCTCGAACTTCGTCACACGGCCGTTTTCGTCGATCGTGAGTTTCAGGCGCGCGCTAGGCATGCCGCCGCTGCCACGGGCTGCATCCGGGGTCGTCGGATTGGGTGTGAACAGCGGAATCGCGGGCCGATCGACGGTGGTTTCGCCGGCCGACCCGCTAACGCAGGAAAGCGCGAGACCAACGACCAGGCTTGCCAACATGAACGTGCGCACACGCACCCCCGAAGCGTCGTCATGCTACGAACTCCCGTCATTGGGGTCCAGTCGAAAATGACAGACCGGAGCGTAGTGCCGTCGCTCGTGCTGTGACGTGGGCCGGGTGGACGCGGCCGTGTCGATCCGCTAGCGTGCTTTCCGCGGTGTGGCACGCCGGTCGGCCGTAGTAGGCTGACACGTACGTGAGCCGTGGCGGTTGGTTTCGTGATTCGAGGATCGTAGCGTGCAGCGTGTCGTCTCTATCTTGCTGGCACTGTTTGTCGCGCAGTTCGCCGTCGCGGCCGAGCGTCCCAAAGTCGGGCTCGCGCTCGGTGGTGGTGGCGCGCGCGGTGCGGCGCATGTCGGTGTGCTGATCGGCTTGGAAGAGCTGCACGTGCCGGTCGACGCCATCGCCGGAACGAGCATCGGCTCGATCGTCGGAGGGCTTTACGCGGCGGGCCTGTCGACCGAGCAGTTGGACGCGTTGTTTCGCCAGTCCAATTGGGACGAGCTATTTCGAGACACGCCGCCACGACGGCAGGTGTCCTTTCGACGCAAACAAGAAGACCTGCTGCAGTTGTGGCGGCTGCGGATCTCGTTCGATCGGGGCAAGGTGGTATTGCCGACGGGATTGGTCAGCGGCCAGAAGCTGGACTACCTGCTGCGCACGCTGACGCTTCCGGGCGCGCCCAACGGTGAGATCGACGCGCTGTCGTTGCCGTTCGTCGCGATCGCCACCGATATCGCCTCTGGCAAAAAGCGAGTGCTCGCTCACGGCGATCTGGTCAAAGCGATGCGCGCCAGCATGGCTGTTCCTGGCGTGTTCGCACCGATCGAATGGGACGAAGCACTGCTTGTGGATGGGGGTATTGCCGACAACCTGCCGGTCGACGATGTGCGCGCCCTTGGTGCCGATGTCGTGATTGCGGTCGACGTCGGATTTCCATTGCTGCCGCGCGAGGCGCTGACGTCGATCCTGGAAATTTCGAATCAAGTCACCACGATCCTGACACAGGGATCCGCGGCGGCCCGACGCGAGAAGCTGCAACCGGGTGACTTGTTGATCGACCCGCAGCTCGGTTCGTATCCATCGTCCGACTTCACGCACTCGGCCACGCTGATCGAGCTTGGGCGGCAGGCAGTGCTGATGCATCGCGAGGATTTGTCACGCTTCGCGCTTGGAGACGCCGACTACGAGGCTTGGCAGGCGCGGCGTCGCGCTCGATCGTCCGTGCTGCCGACGCTGTCGAATGTCAGCGTCCAAAACAACGCGGGAGTCGATACCCGGGTCTTGCTCAAACGACTGCGATCGCGTGCCGGCCAGCCGCTCGACCTGGCTGTGTTGCAAGACGATCTCAATCGGCTTTACGAGATGGATCGCTTCGAGCGTGTCGAGTTCAGTCTGCGCCAAACCAGCGAGGGAAGTGACCTGCTGATCGACGCGCTCCCTAAGCGGACCGGTCGAAGCTACGTGAAGATGGGATTGAACTTGACCTCCGATCTGCGCGACACCGGCACATTCAACCTGCTCGCCAGCTATACAAGAACCTGGCTCAACCGGCGGGGCGGGGAGTGGCGCAGCCTGGTCGCGATTGGCAATGAGCCACAGATCTCGACCGAGGTCTATCAACCGTTCGACCTGGAGAGCCATTGGTTTGTGCTGCCTCGTGTGGAGTACGGCCGCGCCCTGCGTGATGTGTTTCAAGGCGATCAACGCTTGGTGCAGTATCGCGTCCGGCGCGCGGCTGCCGAACTTTCGATCGGCCGCCAATTCGGACGTTGGGGTCAATGGCGTGTCGGGTACGAGGCTGCCGACTTTGGGGCGAGCGCACGCGTCTCGTTGATCGAAACACCGGCGCTCTCGGCGACGCGCCACTCGTGGAGAACCGAGTTCGTGCTTGATCAAACTGACAACGTGAATTTTCCGCGCGATGGCGTGTACGCCGCGATCCTGGTTGAGCATGTGAACGCGAAGTTCGGCACCGATCCAACGAAGCAGTATCCGCGCGCCGAATTCGCAGCGCTGTGGCCCATCACCCGCGGCGCCAACACGCTCTTGCTCTCACTCGATGCCGGATCGATGTTTGGCGCCGAGACCCCAATCTTCGATGAATTCTCCTTGGGCGGTCTCTACCGCATCTCGGGCCTGCGGCCCGGCCAGCTCAGCGCCAACCGGTATGGAATTGGGCGCGCGGTCTACTACCGGCAGATCGCGCCGCTCCCGAGCCCACTCGGGACGGGGCTCTACCTTGGCGCAGTGTTCGAGTCTTCGCGCTCCGATTCCACGTCGATCGATCGTTACGCCGATCGCTGGGTGATATCCGGAGCGCTGTTCATTGGTGCTGAAACCGTGATCGGCCCGTTGTATCTCGCCGTTGGCGAAACCGACCAAGGCGAGGCGGCTGGGTATTTGTACCTCGGTCGCAGCTTCTAGTCGCGTCTTATCGAGGGCTCGCCTAACGCCGCTCTGGGTCGATCGAGAATCCACCGTCCAGTGCTTCGAGGCACTCGTCGAGTGCGCGCCGATAGCTCGCCACATTTTGACGAAATCCTGCTGGACTGTAAGGACCTTCGCTCGCGCCCCTGAAGAGAACATACAGATTCGTGCGGGGGAGTTGAATCCGGCCTGTCGCTACCTCTTCGTTCTCGCCGTCGAGCGTGAAGCGATGCCAAATCAGCGGGGCATCGAAGACGCTGGCCTGCTGTGTCAGGGCGTTCACTAAGTCGTCCGTGTCGCGACGGAGCTTCTGAAGCTCGGCGCTCTCCTCCACACCCTCTTTGGGCCAAGGCAACCAGTACCCGTCGGACTTGAAGAACGCCTCGACCTGAGTGGCGTAGGCATCCAACGCGGCGCGCAGCCGCGACAGTTTCTCGCGCAACGCCGCTGCTCCTCCACCGAGACGCGCGCGATAACCCTCGCGGTCCGGTGCGCCGACGAGGGCGCGCCACGCGGCCGGCGTGCCGCGCTCGATGAACTGTCGCAGGTGAGCGCTGAACTGCTGCGCATAGGACAGCGTCGTTATTGTCCACGGTGACCGCGGCGTGATTGGCGCGAGCGAGAGGCTGGCGGCGCGATCTATTCCGAACATCAACTCCACGCGCGAAGGAAACTCGGTTGCGGCCGACTCGCTTCCGGGACCACCTGCCTTTAGTTCGAGTGCCAAGGCCGAAAGCTCCGCGTCACGGCGATTCAAGAGCTGCAAGACACACTTGCGTTGTTCGTCGTAAACAGTCTGCCGCGCCGTCTGGCGGTAGCGATCAGCGAGCCGCCCCCACTGCTCGATGTCTTGCGGGAG
>JANNUT010000054.1:0-85555 GCA_031395565.1 Acidobacteriota bacterium
GACTGCAATCCGTACTGAGGACGGTTTTATGGGATTAGCTCCACCTCGCGGTATCGCGACCCTTTGTCCCGCCCATTGTAGCACGTGTGTAGCCCTGGGCATAAAGGCCATGAGGACTTGACGTCATCCCCACCTTCCTCCCCGTTTTCCGGGGCAGTCCCCTCAGAGTTCCCGGCATAACCCGCTGGCAACTGAGGGCAAGGGTTGCGCTCGTTGCGGGACTTAACCCAACATCTCACGACACGAGCTGACGACAGCCATGCAGCACCTCTACAGGTACCCGAAGGAAACCCCCTTTCAGGGGCTGTCACCTGCAGTTCAAACCCAGGTAAGGTTCTTCGCGTTGCGTCGAATTGAACCACATGCTCCACCGCTTGTGCGGGCCCCCGTCAATTCCTTTGAGTTTCAGCCTTGCGACCGTACTCCCCAGGCGGGGCACTTAACGCGTTAGCTCCGGCGCTGCAGGGGTAGAAGCCCGCAACACCAAGTGCCCATCGTTTACAGCTAGGACTACCAGGGTATCTAATCCTGTTTGCTCCCCTAGCTTTCGCGCCTCAGCGTCAGATCTGGCCCAGGTAGCCGCTTTCGCCATCGGTGTTCCTCCCGATATCTACGCATTCCACCGCTACACCGGGAATTCCGCTACCCCCTACCAGCCTCAAGCCGTGCAGTATCGGACGCAGTTCCTTGGTTGAGCCAAGGGCTTTCACATCCGACTTATACGACCGCCTACGCGCGCTTTACGCCCAGTAATTCCGAACAACGCTTGCCCCCTCTGTATTACCGCGGCTGCTGGCACAGAGTTAGCCGGGGCTTCCTCCAGAGGTACCGTCAGAAGCAGGCGATATTAGCGCCCGCTCTTTCTTCCCTCTCGACAGGGTTTTACGATCCGAAGACCTTCATCACCCACGCGACGTCGCAGCGTCAGACTTTCGTCCATTGCGCATAATTCCTCACTGCTGCCTCCCGTAGGAGTCTGGGCCGTGTCTCAGTCCCAGTGTGGCCGGACACCCTCTCAGGCCGGCTACCGATCGAAGCCTTGGTGGGCCGTTACCTCACCAACTAGCTAATCGGGCGCGGGCCCCTCCTAAAACGCCAGGTCTTACGATCCCCAGCTTTCATCGCCTCTTTCGCAAAAAAAGCGATCTTATGCGGTATTAGCCCGAGTTTCCCCGGGTTATCCCCCATTTTAGGGCAGGTTACCCACGTGTTACTCACCCGTCTGCCGCTGACTTGAGGAGCAAGCCCCTCAAGTCCGCACGACTTGCATGTGTTAGGCACGTCGCGAGCGTTCGTTCTGAGCCAGGATCAAACTCTCCAGTTCAATTCGCAGCCCGCTTGCACGGGCGAAAACAACTAGAGTGATTCTGGTGTTACTCAAATACGAGCGAAAAGCTCACAAATTGCGCTACTCAGTTTTCAAAGAGCTACCAAATTGTTGTGCGCATGGTGAGGGACGACGAACTTGGCGTCAACCTTCCCGTACAGGCACCGTCTGCGGAGCCCGTCCGCCAACGAGCCAGAGATTGGCAGACCAGCTTTCTACTGTCAAGGCGACCGGGGCTTTTTTTCGTGACTCCGCGGAAGTGTAAGATTTTGGTAGGGTTGCGACCTGATGCGAGGACTCAAACTAATCCCTCTGTCGAGCTCCCGGCGGATCAGCAGCACCCGCGGGATCGCTTTCCTATCAGTTGTTGTCCTCGAACGTGTTTGTAGTTGGTGTCAGTTGCTGCTAGCCTCACAGCAGTTTGGAGCTGCTGGAAGGCGGCCTTTTGGCCGCCTTTTTGTTTGTTCTCGCTGCAGAGCAGTGGCACGCAGAGACCTTAACGATGGATCAACAGCGCGACATCGGAGTTCGTCTTTCAGAGTTGGCAGTTAGCATTGCAGGCTCGTTGGGGCTGGTTCTATACGATGTTGAGTTCCGACGGGGCGGACAGAAGTGCAAGCTACTGGTGTTTATCGATCGCGAAGATGGGGGCGTTTCCTTAGAGGACTGCGAGCAATTCAGTAGGCAAATCTCGCGGGAACTCGATGTTCTCGACTTGATCCATGTCGCCTACGATCTTGAGGTCTCGTCACCCGGCCTAGATCGTCACCTTCGAACCACCGAGCATTGGAACCGCGCCATCGGGGGGAAGGTCAGAGTGAAGTTTAGAGACCGCGAGGGCAAGGCACGCACCGTCGTCGCGAGTTTATTGGAATTGCACGGCGAGCAGATTCGACTTCGTGGCGACGATGGCACCGAATTGAGCATTGAACAGAGTGCCGTACAGTCGGCTCGTGCACACGTTGACTGGTAGAGGACCTCACGTTTCGAGTTGTTCAGGAGAGTTTCATGGCGCAGAACGCATTGCTCCAAGCGATCGAACAGATTGGCCGCGAGAAGGGTATCGAGCGTGATGTCATTATCCGTGCGCTTGAAGAGGCATTTGCCGCTGCGTCGAGAAAGGTGTTCCGAACTCGGGAAAATATCGTTTCTCATTTCGACTCTGCTAGCGGCAATTTCTTGGTCTTTGCCAGGAAGCGAGTTGTGCCAGAGGTTGACGATCCAGATACAGAGATTTCACTTGAAGAGGCTCTCGAGCTAGATCCTGCCGCTGATTTCGACCAAGAGGTCACCTTTCCGAGAACCGTTCCCGAACTCGGCCGAATCGCAGCGCAGGCCGCCAAGCAGGTTATCTACCAGAAAGTCAAAGAAGCCGAACGCGACAAAATCTACAACGAGTTTATTGATCGCACGGGCGAATTGATCAACGGAATCGTAAAACGATCCGAGCGCGGAGATCTGATAATCGACTTGGGGCCTACAGAAGCTGCAATTCCAAAGCGAGAGCAGTCGCGTGCGGAGCACTACAATCCGGGCGATCGGGTGCGTGCGATCATCATCGACGTAGAACGTTCTGGTAAAGGCCCACAGGTCCTCTTGAGCCGAACAGATCCTCGACAGATCATGAAGCTATTCGAAATGGAAGTACCCGAGATCTATGACGGAACGGTTCGGATTATCTCGGTCGCGCGCGACCCGGGAGAACGCACCAAAATAGCCGTCCAATCTCGCGATCGCGATGTTGATCCTGTTGGTGCCTGTGTAGGTATGAAGGGTAATCGTGTGCAGTCAGTTATTCGCGAGCTTCGTGGAGAGAAGATAGACATCGTGCAGTACCACGAGGATCCGCTCGCGTTTGTTCGAGAGGCACTCAAACCCGCGGCTGCTAATCGTGTTCTCTATAAGAACGAGGAAACCCGCGAGGTAGAGGTCATTGTTGCCGATGATCAACTGTCCTTGGCGATTGGAAAGAAGGGCCAGAATGTGCGGCTCGCTGGCCGGTTGGTCGGTTGGCGTATCGATATCAAGAGCGAGACTGAGAAGCGATCGGAAGTTGAAGCAGAATCCGATTCCAGATCGCGCGCGCTTGAGTTATTCGCCCGTCTCGACGTCGGTCCAGTCCCGGTCAATTCATTGATTGAGGCGGGCTTCCGGTCACTCGAGGAGTTAATCGACGCGGATCTTGAAGATCTGACGAGACTCGGCGCAATCGATGTGGAACTTGCGCTGCACATCCACGATCAAGCGGAGAAGACGATCGAACAACTCGCTCGAGAAGAGCAAGAGGCTCTTCAACTGGCGCACGAACTAACCAGTGATAAGTCAACCACTGAAGATAGTTCCTCCCGCAGCGACGACGGATCACAAGACGGCGAAGTCGGTCAGCGCCGCGGCGAGGAGTGATCTGTGCGCATATTCCAGCTAGCACAAGAACTCAACATCAACAGCCAGGAAATCATCGACGCCTTGGACGACATGGGTATCGCGGTGAAGTCCAATCTTGCGGTCCTGGAAGACAATGTCGTATCTGAGCTGAAGGAGCTCTTCAAACCCAAGCCGAAAAGCGTCAGTCGCAGCGCAAAGGACGATGCAGTCAAGAAGGCGCTGGCGGAGCGAGAAGCAAGGGACCGGGCTCTACGTGAAGCGGCGCGACGAGAAGAAGAGCGCAAGTCTGCTGCTCGACGAGCTGCACTGGAGAGAGCTGCGGCCCGTCGCTCGCCGGGCGAAGTACCGACGGCACATGTGGCGGATCTCGAGACTGTACCTCCTCGCACTCTCGAGCATGTCGACACCGAGATCGACGGCCGTGAGGTCGGAGCCGAAACGACAATATCGCAGCCGATTTCGAAGGAAGTCACTAGCGGTGTTAGCGCGAACCCGGTCGCACCAGCGACAGGCGCGCTACCCACGCCTCCGGCCACCGCGGCGATCGAACCAAGAGCGCCGAACTCAAATGCGCCCATTTCGCGACTCGGTAAGGCCGTTATTGCGCCGCCGCCGTCAACTGCTCGAGAACGGGCCGAAATGCTAGGTCGGCCTCTTTCGCAGGTTTCTCAGCCGCAGCGCAGCACGCAGCCACCGCCTGCAAGTCGCCGCCCCGCGGCCCCTGCACCGCGGCAGGCACCTGCACAACGACCACGAGGGCCCGTCCCAGGCACGGCGGCCGCGCCTCCGGCAGCACGACACGCCTCACATCAGCCCGCGCCCTTGCCACGCGCTCCCGAGGTGATTGAACCGCCGATCGGAGAAGTGAAGATCTCGGACGGGATCGTCCTGAAGGACCTCGCCGAGCGAATGAGTCGGAAGGCGAAAGACATAATCAAACGACTGTTTCTTGAGAAGGGCATCATGGCGACGATCAACCACGCGCTCGACGAAGAGACTGCGCGATGGGTCGTCGAGGCATTCGGCGGCACTCCCGTGGTGATTGGTATTGAGGCCGAGGCGATGGCGGATGTGACTATCGCCGGTGACGATGCAACTCCCGAGTTGCGGATCCCACGCCCCCCCGTAGTCACGATGATGGGACACGTCGATCACGGTAAGACAAGTCTGCTAGATGCGATTCGCAAGACTCGAGTTGCAGAGCGAGAAGCGGGTGGGATCACCCAGCACATCGGCGCTTACAAGGTCACTCAGATGCGAGAGGGTAAGGAACACGAAATCGTGTTCCTCGATACTCCAGGCCATGAGGCGTTCACTTTGATGCGCGCCCGAGGCGCTCGGATCACGGACATCGTCGTCCTCGTTGTTGCTGCTGATGATGGAATCATGCAGCAGACTGTCGAAGCAATAAACCACGCAAAAGCCGCCGGGGTTCCGATTATCGTTGCCATTAACAAGGTCGACAAACCTGGCGCGAATCCAGACAAGATTCTGCAGCAACTGACTGAACACGAAATTCTGGTTGAGCAGTTTGGTGGTGAAACGGTGGCGGTGCCCGTCTCGGCGAAGACATACCAGGGAATCGACCATCTGCTGGAGATGGTTTTGCTCGTCGCCGAGATTCAGCAGCTCACATCCATCGTTAATAGGCCTGCATCCGGAACCGTCTTGGAAGCCAAACTCGATCGCTCTCGTGGCCCGGTCGCGACCGTCCTGGTTCAGAACGGTGATCTGAAGGTTGGGGATGTGTTCGTAGTCGGGTCGACCTGGGGACGAGTAAGGGCCCTCGCAGACGAACGCGACCGGCGAGTCGACACTGCCGGCCCGTCTACTCCGGTGGTGATCATGGGTCTCGAAGAGGTGCCTCAGGCCGGAGATACGCTTCAGGTGTTCACAGACGAACAGAAAGCCCGTCAAATCGCGCATTGGCGACAAGCGAAGGACAAAGAAGCTCTCACCGACAGACATAGCCGAGTACTTACGCTCGAGACATTGCACACACAGATTAAGGAAGGTCAGGTCAATGAGCTCCCCGTTGTTCTAAAGGGTGACGTTCAAGGCTCGGTCCAGGTTCTCGCGAAAGCGCTCACCGATCTTTCCACTTCCGAGGTCAAGGTAAAGGTGATTCATACCGCGACCGGCGCTATCACTGAGACCGACGTCATGCTCGCAGCAGCAAGCCGCGCCATCATCATCGGCTTCAATGTGCGGCCGGAACGGAATGTCATCGACGTAATTCGGCGCGAGGGAGTTGATGTCCGGCAACACTCCATCATTTACAAAGTCACCGAGGAGATCAAGCAAGCGATGCTCGCGACGCTCTCCCCGGTCGAGAAAGAGGTCTATCTCGGCCGTGCCGAGGTAAGAGAGGTATACCGCATCGTGAAGGTCGGCGAGATCGGAGGCTGTTACGTCCTGGACGGCTTGATCCGTCGAGACTCGCAAGTCCGACTCCTGCGCGACAATGTCGTGGTTTGGACGGGAAAACTGGCCTCTCTCCGGCGATTCAAAGATGACGCCCGTGAGGTCAAATCGGGATTCGAGTGTGGCATCGGTCTTGAGCGGTTCAACGACCTGAAGGTGGGTGACGAGATCGAAGCGTTCACGATCGAGTTCTCGCGGCGTGAGTCACTCGATCTCAAGGCAACACGATAGGCGGGAACGATGAGGGAACGGGCAGTCCACCTCGGGATCTTGGTCCTCGACCTGTTCCTTCCCTTCTCTAGCTCTCTCAAGGACAAGCGGCAGGTGATTCGCTCGATCACAGATCGAGCGCGATCGCGTCATTCTGTGTCTACCGCGGAAGTCGGTTTCCAGGATCTACTGCAACGCGCCTCGATTGCTTTCGCTGTGGTGGCCTCAACCCCCACAGTGATCAACAAGATCTTCGACGCGGTTCTCGATGACGTTGAGCGCGAAGTGCCTGGCAATGTCTCCATCGTAGAACGCGAAATCCTCGAATGATCCGTTCGATGGCGGGACTTCTGCTGCTCGACAAACCGCTGGGCGCCACGAGTCACGACGTAGTCAAGTGGGTCCGTCGCGAACTCAGAGAGAAGCGTGTAGGTCATGCGGGCACGCTCGACCCGCTCGCAAGTGGACTGCTGCCTTGCCTGGTTGGACCTGCGACTCGACTGGCTTCGCACTTGCACTCCTGGCCAAAGACCTATGTCGGTTTGATTCAGCTTGGGGAGGAAACCGAGACAGGAGACCTTGATGGAGCACAGGGATTACCGCAGGCCCCAATGCCCCCTCTCCACGTGATCGAAGCTGCGCGTCGGCGTTTCCTCGGTTCCCAGCAGCAGCTCCCACCTGCGTATTCGGCAAAGAAAGTCGGTGGCGTCCGTGCCCATACTCTCGCGCGTCAGGGCTTTCCGCCTTCGCTGTCGGCTGTTGCAGTGACCATTCACGCTCTTAGACTGTCTCCGGTCGAAAATGGCAGACTGGCCTTCGCAACGAAGGTCAGCAGTGGGACCTATATCCGCGCCCTAGCGCGCGATCTCGGGCGCTTCTTTGGAACTGGAGCCCATCTCGTCCTGCTCAGGAGGGTTGGGATCGGCCCTTTGCGCGTTCGGAGCGCCACACTAGCAGTGCAGAAGGGTGAGCGAGAAATGCTGATCAATCACCTGATCCCGATGGAACAGATTCCGCTTCCCTTCCCGACCCGATCGCTGTCCCGCGACGAAGAGCGGCGTTTCCGCAACGGCCAACCCTTGGCCTCTGAATACTTCATCGACGGGACCACTCGGGCTCTCGATGAACATGGGCGGTTGATCGGACTCGGCCTAGCCTCCGAGCAGATGCTGCGTCCGACGGTTGTCCTCCCTGCGGAATAGGGCGTTGCCACGTCAATACCTCAGTGCTACTCTTCCGCGGAAAAACGATGCTAATCAGCACAAGTGGCTTGGTAAAGCGCCAAGCGAGAGGACAGCGACCTTGAGTACCATTTCCCCATCTGTTCAGTCGTTTCAGCATCACGAGACCGATACTGGGTCGACCGAGGTTCAGGTAGCCCTTCTATCGCAGCGGGTCCAGCACCTCACCGAGCACCTCAAGACGCACGTCAAGGACCACAGTTCACGTCTTGGCTTGCTCAAGATCGTTGGGCACCGCAGACGCCTTCTGAACTATCTGCGGAAGACCGATCCGGTGCGTTATCGGGACGTCATCCAGCAGCTCGGCATCCGCAAGTAACGCTCGCCTAGGCGCGCTTCCAAGCGTGCCTTTCTATTTCTTGCCGAGGCGATGCCTCGCCCCGCTTCCCAGGGCCCCGATTGATCTCGCCTCGAGGGCGGGATCCACGCGCCGAGCTAGAACCGCTCGCTGAGGAAACTCTTGTGTCTCACCAACGCATTGAAGTGAACATCGGTGGAAAGCCGATGAGTTTTGAAACCGGCTTGATGGCCAAGCAGGCTGGCGGTGCCGTTGTCGTTCGCCAAGGTGATACGGTCGTTCTCGTCACGGCATGCGCCTCTCCAGACCCCCGCAATCTGGGGTTCATGCCGCTCACCGTCGAGTACCGCGAATCGATGTACGCCGCCGGAAAGATCCCGGGTGGATTTTTCAAGCGCGAAGGCCGTTCCAATGAGAAGGAAACCCTCACCTGCCGGCTAATCGATAGGCCAATTCGGCCTTTGTTCCCTAAGGGCTGGGATTTCGACACTCAGATCATTGCGTTCGTTCTTTCTGCCGACAAAGAAAACAACCCCGACGTCCTTGCGATGACTGGGGCTTCATTCGCTCTCCAACTCTCCGACGTCCCCTTCGGCGACGAAATTGCCGCGGTGCGCGTGGGACTGATCGACGGCCAACATGTGATCAATCCGACGCACGCGGAGCTGCAAAACAGCAAGCTCGATCTCATAGTCGCAGCTTCGGACGACGCGATCGTCATGGTCGAGGCCGGCGCGAAAGAAGCCACGGAGTCCGAGTTGATTGCTGCGCTCGCTGCCGGGCACACGGCGATTCGCGCGATCATCGACGTACAGCGCAAATTTGTGGCAATCGCAGGAAAGCCGAAGCGTGTCTTCATCCCGAAACCGATGCCGACAGAGATCGCCGAGGCGGTTCGTTCCAAGGTCCATGGCCCGCTCTTAGAAGCGATGCAGATCGCTCAGAAGCTCGTCTCCTATTCGAAGGTAGACCAACTGCTCAAGCAGTTGATTCAGGAGTTGTGCGCCGATAAGCCTGAGAATGCGATCTGGGTGAAAGAAGCTTTTTATGATCTGCAGGACGAGATCCTGCATGAACACACTCTCAACACTCGACGCCGCTTGGATGGCCGTGCGCTAGACGAGATTAGGCCGATTTCGATTCAAACCAGCGTGCTGCCTCGCACTCATGGATCGGCGCTATTCACGCGTGGAGAAACTCAAGCTCTCGTCGTAACCACGCTCGGTACATCCACCGACACTCAGCGGATAGATTGGATGGAGAACCAGGGCGAGAAGCGATTCATGTTGCATTACAACTTCCCTCCGTTCTCTGTCGGCGAAGTCAAGCCGATGCGCGGCGCGGGCCGCCGAGAGATTGGTCACGGCGCCCTGGCCGAGCGTGCCCTGCGACCGCTTCTCCCCGATTCCGATAAGTGGCCGTACACCGTTCGGCTCGTTTCTGAAATCCTCGAATCCAACGGGTCGTCTTCGATGGCATCGGTCTGTGGCGGTTCCTTGGCGTTGATGGACGCCGGGGTACCGATTCCAAGACCGGTTGCAGGAATCGCAATGGGACTCGTCACGCGCGGCAGTGATTTTGCCGTGTTGACCGACATCGCGGGGGCTGAAGACCATCACGGCGATATGGACTTCAAGGTCGCAGGAACCCGCGACGGTATTACTGCACTTCAGATGGATATCAAGTTGGATGGAATTGCTATCGAGTTGATCAAGGCAGGCCTCGATCAAGCACAGAAGGCTCGCATCCAGTTGCTAGACATCATGGATGGCGCCTTGGCTGCCGCGCGCGGCGATGTCTCCCGATATGCTCCACGCATCCTCACGCTGTTTGTCCCGAAGGAAAAGATTCGTGACGTCATCGGACCGGGAGGAAAAGTCATTCGCTCGATCCAGGAACGAACCGGTTGCGAAATCTCTATCGAGGACGATGGTCGCGTAGATATCGCGTCCGTCGACATGGACAGCGCACGTCGCGCGGCTGACATCATTCGCGAGTTGACGGCCGAGGCCGAACTCGGAAAGATCTATGTCGGCCGAGTGGTTCGCACCACCAACTTTGGCGCCTTCGTCGAGATCATCCCAGGAGTGGAGGGGCTGCTTCACATTTCCGAGATTGCGGAACATCGTGTCAAGGAGACGACTGATGAAATCGAGGAAGGTGATGAAGTCCTCGTGAAGGTTATTGACATCGATGCGCAGGGTCGGGTTCGTTTGTCCCGTAAGGCTGCGATGCGCGAACAGGCGGGCGGTGCGGCACCTACTCCCAGCAACGACGGAACTAACTGAGTTTTTCCGGGAGGCGAGATCGATCCGTGGCACGTCGACTCGGAGAGCATTTAATCGAGCAGGGAGTGCTGTCGCCCAGGCAGCTTCAGGAGGCGCTGCGCTCCCAGCGCATATTCGGCGGCAGCCTTGGCACCCACCTCGTCGAACTGGGGCTGGTCGCCGAAGACCGATTGGTCGACGCTCTAGCGTCGATCCATGGCGTGCAACCAGTCCGTCGCGCGGAGGTACTGTCGGCGTTGCCTGAGGTCGTAGCGCTGTTGTCTCCTGATTTCGCCAAACGCCATCGGGCAATCCCCTTTCGCGTGGACGGCGACGATCTGTATCTGGCAATCCAAAACCCGGCCGACTCGCTCGCTGTGCACGAAGCAGCGTTCCTGACTGGTTTCAACGTCCTTGCGTTTGTTACTTTGGAACGCGTTCTGCGTGACGCCTTGCTGGCTTTTCATCGACTCGAGCCGGCCAAATCTCGTCCTCCCGCCGATCCCACTCCTTCTTCGCCTCCAACTAGCCCGCTTGACTCGCAGAGCGTCAGCCCAGATATGCAGGCTCGACTGCTTGGCAATACTCCGTGGTCCATGCGCGACGTCGCCCAGCGGCTGTCGGAGGCGACGCAGCGCGATGAGGTGTTGGATTTGCTCGTCGCTGAGGTGGCTCGTTTTTTCCCGCGCGCCGCGGTATTCGTAGTGAGAAATGACGAGGCCGTGCTGCATCGTTCGCACGGCCTTTCGATTGGAGAAGGACGTGTCGTGAGTGTTTCCTTTTCCGAGGCCTCGGTGCTTTCGGCTGCCAAGGAAACACCTGACGTGCACTTCGGGCCAGTCGCTGCGACACCGGCGAATCAAGATTTCTATACGCTGCTGGGTGGGAGAGCGCCGAAAGCGGCTCTCGTCCTTCCGGTATTGGTAAAAAACCGACTGGTGTGTGTTCTATACGGAGACGACCTTGAAGAGGCGTCTCCAACTCCGGATTTCCAGCGATTGCGCAAGGTAGCGGCGCTCGCCTCCCTCGCGCTGGAGATCCTGATCCTTCGCGGCAAAATCCTGCGGGACTTGTAAAAGAAGAACGGCCCGCAACGAGTGCAGGCCGTTGTCCAACGAACAGTGTTTGAGATCAGCGAATCTCGACAGCGTCTCCGACGGTTATCTCAGAGCGGGCCTCGAGGATCTTTACCGTCGATCCGCCAGCATTCGTGCTGAGGACCACGCCTTGAGCGTTGACGCGGCGGGTATCGGTACCTTCCTGGGGGCGCCAAAAGAACACTCGATCGCCCGCTGTAAGGCCAGCTCGGCTCCCCAGGTCGATGCCAACCAGATCGCCCGTCCCCGCGATCGTGGTGCGCGGGTCGTTCGTCACCAAGACGGTTCCGTTCAGGCGCCCCGTGTAGGGCGAATCGAAGCGCGCCAGCGGGGTGTTTTCGATCATCGGAACTGGCATTTCCTTATACGGAATAAGGAAGTCACCAACCCCCATGCCGTCGCAGGAGATCATGATCTCCGCCGTAGCAGTGTTGTTCTGGACCGCAATGACGCGCAAACGGCCCATCCGCTGCACGAATATCGCTGCCGGTTTGTTAGTGGCAGGGTGCTTCACGACGCCACCGGGACGAATTACGGTGAACTCACTGCCAGGCGCAATGTTCATGTCGCGTCCCGCCGAGAGGAACACCACATCTCCGTCGCCTTGCATCTCTTTTTTGTCAGTCTCTCGGCCGGAGATAGTGAGTGGAGCGGGATCGAAGTGCTCATACAACTGGCCCGCACAGGCGATCTCCACCTGCTCTGCCGCGGGCACCAGAACCGGACCTGCGCGTCGGCTCGGTGGCGTCGGCTGAACTGCCGCCGCGGCCTGCTCGACCATCGGCTCGCTCGGCTCGCTGGGTGCCGCTGAAGCAGCCGGCTCTGGCGTCGCTGCCTGCGCCCCTGCTACGAGATTCGGCTTGGACGGAATCACCAGCGCATCCCCTGGGTAGATCCAGTGCGAGTAGCTCACCCACCGGTTGGCATCCCAGATCGTCGGCCAGAGGTAGGGGTCGCTGTAGTACCTGTCGGCCAGTGCCCACAAGCAGTCGCCGGCGACCACTACATGGACTTCAGCCCCTTCCGGCGGCTGGGCCGCTTCATAGGGGGTCCAGTGATCGCCGACCAGTTTGAGATTTTTTGGTGGCGGAACATAGCCAGCCTTATCGTTGCCGGCAGTGTCCTCAGCCGAAAAAAGCGGCCCGATCGAGACGATCATCGCGAGCAAGACCCAACCTAAACGACCGCGTACCCCGGTGTTGTTCATCCAGACCTCCGTGCGGACGCCGACCTTATGGCCGTCGTTCCGCCCCGAGGCAATTTAGGTTCCTGTCTAGCGACGTGGCAACGTGAGTCTAGAAAGACTCGTCTCGTTCCGTAGAGCGCCGATCTGTTTCAATCAAGCGCGAGCCCTGTGAGCGAGGAGTCTCCGTAACGGCGGGTCCACTGAAGCGCCAATCCCGTCGGAATCGACGGCACGTCACCGGAGCGATGTTCCACCACGACCAGACTTTCGGCCCTCAAACAGCCGGACTCGAATAGGGCGGTCAGCCATGATCCCAGCTTCGGGAGTCCATACGGTGGGTCTAGAAACGCAAGGTCGATTTGGGGGAGGAGGCGTGGAGCCTCCTGCCTCAGCCATTTGGGAACGTCCTCCGACGCAAGGATGACACCCCGCAAAGCCACGCCGCCCGACTCGAGAAGCTCGATATTTCGTCGAATCGTGACGAGTGCTTTTCGATCCTTCTCGACAAGGGCTACCGGCCGCGCGCCGCGCGAGTACGCTTCGAGTCCGACCGCTCCAGTACCGGCCCCTAGGTCGACGAAGCTGCGGCCATCTAGTTGCTGGCCCAGGATGTTGAAGAGCGCCTCGCGCACCGGATCGGTAGTGGGCCGCACGCCATCGCGTGGAACGGGCGCGAGCGTTCTTCCCCGAAACTCCCCGCCGATAATTCGCACCGTTCACTCTCTTCTATTGGCGAGCTCGCGGGAAAGGCCGTACTCGAGTGCAGCAGCCGTCGTGTTGCCGTAAATGATGAATGTGAACGTCAATCCCTCGGCATCGCGTGGCGAGTCTTCTGGTAGCGGCGGCAATGGCTTGGAAGAGAGCGTCTTTGATGACGCCTCCGACAGAGTCACAACCCTGCCCTCGTTGACAACGGTGATACCGGAGACGCGCCCATTGCGGTGGATGACGAAGTGGATGCTGCATTCCGAGTCGACATCACTGAATCCCTTTTGAAATTGCTCACGGCTGAACCGTGGGGCTGCGCTCAGCAGTTGCTCGAGCCATTCGTTGTAAATAAGCCAGTAGATCTTCGTCTGGTAGTCGTCCCAGTCATAGTCGTTGTTGTCGAATCGGATGTTCCCCTGGTACCCCTTCGACAGTCGTTGCCGGAATTCGAGCGCTTTTCCATCACCGTCGCTGGTTCCACGACTCGCTCTCGGCCGTGGGGGCAGATCGTCATCGTTGCGTTGTCCTAACGCGCCACTCTTCTGGCGAATGACGCCACTGGGGTCGTTCTCTTGCTCGGGACTCAACGGGGGCGCGGCTGCCGATGGAGTCCCGGCCGATTCGCCAGTCAGAGGTTCGGGCGGCGTCCGCTCCAGTGGTTCGTCGCGCACCACCGCCTTTTCTTCGGGTGTTCCGCGACGCGGTGACTCCATGCCGTTCGATTTCTCTTCGGGCGCCTGAGGCGAACCAGGAGGTTGCGCTAGCGGCCGCGGATCGGCCTGATTCGAGCGGTTCGCTGAGTCCGGGGCTGGTTGTCGTTTGGGCTGTATCGAGGGCAAAAGCGGCCGAGCCTGCCGGATCTCAGGAGGCGGCAGCAACGACACCTGGACGTCAGGCTTCAACTTGGTTTCAGGTAACGGTTCCAAAAAAAACAGCACGATCGCGAGAAACGTTACAAACGGAAGGTGCAACAGCACTGCCAACGTCAACGCCTGCGCTCTTCCTCGCTGCGGACGTGGGGCCTGACGAGGGAACAATGTCAGCAGTTCCGTTTCTGCCATCAGTGTTTCCCCACCATGAGTTGCCTCGCGACACGATCGTGAAACTCGCGGCGCCACTGCTGCATGGGCGCCTCGCGCCAAACTGGATGCACTCGATTGGTCAACAACACCGCCACCCATCGTGATTGATGCGCGATCCAAACAGAGGTGCCTGTAAAGCCGACGTGTCCAAAAGAGGCTGGCCCAAACCCACCGGCCGGTGCGCTGGTCGCACTTCCCAACTGGAAACCGAAACCGCGCACGTCATCGGCACTAGCGGCCAGAGGAGTACGGGCTCGCCGCCGAGCTGATTCCGACAACGGCCCATCTTCACAAACAAACGCCGAAGCGACGCGGAACACCGCATCGGCTGTCCCGAACAGTCCGGCGTGACCGGCAACTCCACCCATTGCGGCCGCGTTGCCATCGTGAACGACACCTCGAAGCGGTAAAGCAGACTCACCTGATGTCTCGAGTGAGTGACCACTCAGGCGCGTCACCATCGCGGCTTCCTTGGCCCGTCCCATTTCCGTAGGTGCGATGCGCTCGAGTTCAGCCGTTGCAAACGGCCCAAAACGCAAATCCTCCTGAGACAGATCGAGCGGTCCGCTGACATAACGATTGAGAAGCGTGCCGAGATCTGTTCGCGTCAGCCGCTGCAACGCGATTCCCGCGCAGATCGGGCCAAGGTCGGTGTACATCGCCACATCGACCGGCCCCGGCTGGGACTTGGCGATCTCCGCGATGACCTCGCTTTCACTACCGCCCGAGCGCGCAAGCGGCAACCAGGCGGGGAAACCGGCGCGGTGGGCCAGAAGATCCGCAAAGGTTGGAGTCCGTCCACCGTAGCCTCGCAGTTCAGGAAGCAGATCGTCGAGCGGAGCCTCGAGATCCAGATCGCCTGCATCCGAGAGCGACAAGGAAATAGCCGAGGTAGCGAGCACCTTCGTGAGGCTTGCGAGATCGTAAAGAGCACTCAGCGAGGCCTGTTCCAAGGCTGGCACGGTTGCCAGCGCCCCGGCGGCCCCTCGCCAGCTGGGAGCCGCGCCAGCAAGCCCAACCGCGTACACGCCTCCCGGCCAATCCCCAAGCGCGGCATGCTCGCGCACGAAGGCATCGAGGTCGGGGTGCGACCGTGGTTCGTGTGAGCGAGTCATTTCGAGGATGATCCCGCACCCGACGACGGGCCGCCAACGCAGCGAATCACCCGGCGTCGCGCTCGATCTGCGCAACGATTCGCCGCGCGAGCTTCAGAGCCGCCAGCCCATCCTCGCCGGAACAAGGAACAGGGGCGCGATCTCGTACGGCTCTGACGAAGGCTCCCAATTCCCTGCCTAACGGCTCTTCCTTGGGGACGTCAACGACTTCGTGCAGCACTTCGCGCCCACCACTCTTGGCGGCCACGACTCGGTTGACCTCCAACGTCCCGGCGCCAGTATCGCAAGCGAAGTACGCGCCGCGTTCGAATACCCGGATCCGGCGCATTCGATTGACGCTGATCCGCGACGCCGTGAGATTTGCCGCTGCACCCATGGCGAACCGCAAGCGTACCGATGCGATGTCGATCTTCTCAGTCAACGCGGGGGTTCCGCTGGCATCGAGCATGACGACTTCCTCGCCTCCGAGGAGCATTCGAGTCAGGTCTAGATCGTGAATCATCAAGTCGAGCACAACATCGACATCCAAACTGCGGGGAACGAATGGTGCCAGCCGGTGGATCTCGATGAACCGGGGCCGTTGCAGTCGCTCTCGAAGCGCTGCGACCGCAGGGTGAAACCGTTCGGTGTGCCCAATCATGAGTGCGACACCGCGCTCCCGCGCCCGCTCGATCAGCTTGCGGGCAGCTTGCTCATCAGGAGTAATCGGTTTCTCGACCAACACCGGAACACCGGCATCGATCAGCGGCAGCGCCGCTTCCAGATGAGATTCGGTTGGGGTTGCCACCGAACCCAAATCGATCTGTGTCGCCAGTGCAGCCGCCGACTCGAAGACCTCGGCGCCAAACTGCGCTGCGATCGCAGCGGCCTGTTCCCGATTGGTGTCGACTACCCCGACCAATCGTACTCCCGGCATGCTGGAGAAGAGCCGCGCATGGTGCCGCCCGAGATGACCCACGCCCACGACGCCAGCTCGAAGCTCAGCGCTCATTCGATGTCAGCCTCCACCTGCCCGAGACGAATCGGGACGATCCCACGCCGTGAGCCGCGCACAAAATCCAGTACCACCCTTACCTCATCAACGTCGCCCCACATCGCCTCAATTTCCGCCAAAGCTTCGCTTCGCTTCAGAGTCGGGCGGAACAGCGTTCGCACTGCTTGATCAAGCGCGTCGATATGCCTGCGGTCCATCCCGCTGCGCTTCAGGCCGATGCGATTGATTCCATAGCAATGAGCACGATTGCCGGTAGTGGTGCAAAACGGCAAGCAGTCCTGTGTGATCTTGGAGTAGCCGCCAACATAGGCGGCCTTCCCGACGCGGCAGAACTGATGCACGCCCGAGTAAGCACCAATCACGGCACGATCACCAATCTCCACGTGCCCGGCCAAGGTTCCAGCATTGGCGAACAGGACTCCATCGCCCAAGAGGCAGTCGTGCGCGATGTGCGAGTTGACCATGAAGTAACCGTGATTCCCGATCCGTGTGATCCCACCACCACCGATCGTTCCGCGATGCACGGTTGTTCCTTCGCGAAAGACATTTCCGTCACCGATGACGAGTCGTGTTTCCTCGCCCTTGAACTTCAGATCCTGCGGCGGAAAACCGATCGAGCAGTGAGGATAGAATTTGTTGTTGGCGCCAACCGACACGTGACTATCGAACACCACGTGCGGTCCAATCCACGTGCCCGAGCCGACCGACACACCCGGCCCAATCACGGCAAACGGCGCCACCGTCACACCCTCAGCAAGCACTGCTGAAGCGTCAACGACGGCACGAGGATCGACTTGACTCACGGTTCACCTCTCACGATCGACCATCGCGGACATGAGCAATGCCTCGGCGGCAACTTGTCCGTCGACCGTCGCTACGCCCTTGGCCTTCGCCGCGCGCGAGCGCAGGTTCGTCAGATTGATATCGATTCGAAGGACGTCTCCAGGAACAACAGGGCGGCGAAAACGACACTCGTCGATTCCGGTGAAGTAGATCAGCTTGGAGTCACGGTCCTCCACCTCGGAGAGAATCAGCGCGGCCGTCGCTTGCGCCATCGCTTCGATGATCAGGACCCCAGGCATCACCGGCATCCCCGGGAAGTGGCCTTGAAAAAAAGGCTCGTTCGCACTCACACACTTCAGCGCCACGATCCGCTTGAGGCGTTCAATCTCCAAGATCCTGTCGATCAGGAGAAACGGATAGCGGTGCGGTAGTGTTTTCATGATCATTCGAACATCCCAGATCTCACTCACCGCTCTTCCCCTTTCCCCTCAACTGCGGCATTGAGCCGTTTCCACAATTCTGGCAAGCGCGACTGTACCGCCACGATCCGGCGCCATCGCGAAATCGGAATCGCCGGAACACCTGCGACCATCTCGCGGGGGCCCACATCGGAGAACACCGCACTCTTGGCGGCGACGGCCGAACCAGCCCCAACCGTTACGTGATCCGCGAGGCCCGATTGGCCGCCCATCATCGCTCCATCGCCCAGCGTGCTGCTGCCCGAGAGTCCGGACTGTGCAGCGATCAACGCATCTGCACCCACGCGGGCGTTGTGCCCGACTTGCACCAGGTTGTCCAGGCGCGCGCGCTGCGCCAAGCGCGTCTCACCGAACGTCGCGCGGTCCACGGTGGAGTTGGCGCCAACTTCGACGTCGGCTTCCAACACTACTCTACCGAGGTGCGGGAGGCGCACCGCTCGACCAGACTCATCGCGCGCTTGGCCGAACCCGGGCGCACCAATCACCGCTCCAGCGAAGATCACACACCGATCGCCAATCAGGGTCCGCGGATAGATCACTGCGCGCGGATGAATCCAGACCTCAGCACCGATCTGGACTTCATCCATGAGCACCGCGCCCGCCCCGATCACCGATGAAGCGCCGAGACTGACTGAGTCTCCGATCGAGACATGTGGCCCCACATGCACACCTTCACCAAGCACGACACCACGACCCAGAACTGCCGATGGATGAACTCCAGCGGGAGGCCGCTCCACCGGGTAGAGCAGAGTCATTGCTTTTGCAAATGAAGCCTTGGCCGCGTCTGCCGCCAACACCGGCCGGCCGGCGAACGAACTTGCGAGTGCTACTGGAGCAATCAACACCCCCGCTGAGGAAGACTGCGCCGCCTTCAGATGCTTGCCGTCGAACACGCCGGCAAGTTCTCTTGGGCCGGCGGACGCAAGGTCCGCAGCACCTTCGACCATGCGGTCTCCATCGGTCGGACAATCCAGCCCGAGCGCCGACGCGAGATCGGCGAGACGCCACGCGCGCACTCGAGCTGGAATCACTTTTTGGGAGGCGCGGGTGCGGGCGCCGCGGCGGCCGGGGCAGGCACTGCGAGCTTATCGATCATCGCGGCCAGATCCGAGGTGATGTCGAGTGACGCCGAGGCATAACCAATGACTTCCACCGGAAGGATGATCGAGAACCCCTTTTCCTTCCCGTAAGAGGTCACCGCGTCGAGCACACGCTTTTGCCAACCTTCTTGAGCCTGCTCGACCTCGACGGTCACCTCGCGAGTGGCTGACTTCTGCGCGCCGTCCAACTCGATCTGCTTTCTCTCGATTTTGAGTGCGAGCTCTTTGCTTTTGTCCGCGGACAAACTCGTCGAGGTTTGCTGAAACTCGGTGTTCAAGCGCTCGATTTCCTCGGATAATTTTTTCAGTTCCTCGCGCTTGCGCTGCTGCAGAGCTGTCAATCGCGCCTGTAACTTCGAGCCTTCCACTGTCTCTTGCGACAACCGCTGCGCATCAAAGACGCCGATCTTGAGAACCTGTTGAGCCCAAGCAGTCGGTACGACAACGACAGACGCCGCGATGACGAACACGGCGAATAGGCGCCCAAGCTTGATCATTCCAAACTCCTTTTGGCGGTGCGCCGCAGGGGGCGGCGCTCGAACTTACGGGTCGGGCATTCTAGCCCAGCCCTCCCCGGCGGCGCCTGGAGGCCCGGAAGACAAAACAAAAGGGCGGACCCGAAGGCCCGCCCGCTGGGAAACTTACGTAGAGTGAGGCGGTTAGGCGGTGGCGAGCGCATTCCGGAAGGCCGGGTTGCCATCCTCGCCAATCAGGACCTCGATGTCTCCGGTGCCCTGAATGTCGCCTTGGATGATCCGCTCCGAGATCGCATCCTCGAAGTAGCGCTGAATCGCACGGCGCAGTGGACGAGCACCGTACGACCGGTCGACACACGTCTTATCGACCAGCCAGCGATAGATCTCGTCCTTCGGCACCAGACGAATGCCTTTTTCTACCAACGTGGCATTGAGTTCGTCGAGCATCAGCTTGGCGATCTGCAACAACTCCTCGTCGCCCAATGGATGGAAAACGATGATCTCGTCGACGCGATTGAGGAACTCAGGCGTCAGTGTCCGGCGCATCGCCTGCAGTACGACCTCGTTCTCGACGGTCTTGGCCACGCCTCTTTGCGCCGGAGCGAAGCCGAGTCGCGATCGATTGACCAACGCCTCCGACCCGATGTTCGAAGTCATGATGATGATGCAGTTCTTGAAGTCGACGGTGTCACCCCAAGCATCCGTGATCTGACCATCGTCCAAAACCTGGAGAAGGATGTTGAGCACATCGAGATGAGCCTTCTCGATTTCATCGAGCAACACAACCGAGTACGGTTGCCGTTTGACGCGCTCGGTAAGCTGCCCACCCTCTTCGTGGCCGACATAGCCCGGAGGTGACCCGATCATCTTGGCGACAGCGTGCTTCTCCATGTACTCGGACATGTCGAAACGGATCATCGCTTTTTCGTTACCGAACAAGAACTCAGCCAGGCTCTTGGCCAGCTGGGTCTTCCCGACTCCAGTCGGCCCCAAAAAGATGAACGAACCCACAGGGCGCCGCGGATTTTTCAATCCGGCTCGAGAGCGGCGGATCGCGCGCGACAGAGCGGAGATCGCTTCATGCTGTCCGACGACGCGGCCGTGGAGGTGGTCCTCCATCTTCATCAAGCGCTGCATCTCCTCCTGCGCCACACGGGTCACTGGAATGCCGGTCCACTTGGAGATGACTTCCTCGACGTCGTGACGGTCGACCTCGATCACCGTTTGCGCTTCGCGCTCGGCCTCGGAGCGCAGACCGTCGGCCTTCTCGCGCAGCGAAACCTCTTTGTCGTGCCAAGTCACTGCTTCGTCGAAGTCCTTGCGCGACAAAGCGGCCTTCATGCCTTCAACCGACTTTTGGATCTCTTTCTCGACATCGCGCAACGCACGGTAGGTGGTGCGCTTGCGGAGTTTGACCCACGCGCCCGCTTCGTCGATCACGTCGATCGACTTGTCTGGCAGGAATCGGTCGGTGATGTATCGATTGGATTGGAACACTGCGGTGCGAATCGCTTCATCGGTGTAGCGCACGCCGTGGAAGCGCTCGTACCGCTCCTTGATCCCGATCAAGACCTCGATGGTCTCGAGTTCAGAAGGCGGATGGATCTTGATCGGCTGGAAGCGTCGCACCAACGCGCGATCTCGCTCGATGTGCTTATGGTAGTCACGTGGCGTTGTGGCACCGATGCATTGGACCTCGCCGCGCGAGAGCGCTGGCTTGAGGATATTGGCCGCGTCCAAGGACCCCTCGGCCGAGCCGGCTCCGATCAACGAGTGAATCTCGTCGATGAACAGGATCACTTCGCGAGCCGAGATCAGTTCTTGGATGATTCCTTTCAACCGCTCTTCGAACTGGCCGCGGTACTTCGTTCCGGCCACGACCAACGACAGATCGAGCGCCAGAATCCGCTTGCCGACCAGCGAGGGCGGAACATCCCCCTCGACGATTCGCGTGGCCAACCCTTCGATGATCGCCGTCTTGCCAACGCCTGGTTCGCCGAGCAATACCGGGTTGTTCTTGCGCCGGCGCGACAGTACTTGAACCACCCGCTCAAGCTCGGTTTCACGGCCGATCAGCGGATCGAATCCACCCTCTCGTGCGATCTTCGTCATATCGCGCGAGAACTCGTCGAGAAACGGTGTTTCCTTCTTCTTTGCCGAGCCGCCTTTGCCCGACGACATCGCACGCCGCTTGGCGAGGTTGATGATGTCCTCACGCACCGTGTAAAGACGCATACCGCGCTCGGCCAAAGTGCGGCCAGCCGGTGCGTCGTCGACGCGGATCAACCCAAGCAGCAGGTGCTCGACATCGACCGATGGCGACATCAACCCGCGCGCTTCTTCTTGAGCACACTCGAGCACGCGTTTGACATCCTCGCCGAACGGGATGTCAACGCCTCGCGAACCACCCAACATTCCGCCTTGACGATTTTCCAGCTCGGTGCGCAACAGGTCGACCGAGATGTTGCTGCGATGAAAGAGCTCGCGAACGAGCGGGTCATCCTCGCGCAACAAGCCGATCAGGATGTGTTCCGTTCCGATGACCGGCGCGCCGCGTTGTGTCGCTTCGTAGCGCGCTAGGAACAGAACTCTTTTCGCCTTTTCCGTGAACTGCTCGATCATGGATTCACCGTTACCTTTGGACCTGCGGCATCGGAAGCCGGTGGGGGCTCGAGGTCGTCTGCGTACGAATCTGCCAAGCGGCCCTGTGCGAGTCGGACGATCCGATCGCAACGCCGGGCCAGCCGGCTGCTGTGTGTAGCGACGACCAGCGCAAACCCGAGCCGACGCTGTAGCTGGAATAATAGGTCGAGGACGCGATCGCCGGTGCGGGGGTCGAGATTTCCAGTCGGCTCATCCGCGAATACTGCCGAAGGCGAGCCGAAGAGCGCACGCCCAATCGAGACACGCTGCTGCTCACCTCCGGAGAGTTCCGACGGGAAGTGGGTGGCTCGTGGGGCCAAACCGAGTGGCTCCAGCAGTTGGGCCGCTGCAGCAAGCGCTCGCGACGCAGGCCACCCTGCGACCAATCCGGCGAGGGCGACGTTTTCGAGTGCGGTGAGCTCCGGGAGCAGTCCATGGAATTGGAAGATGAACCCGACCTCGTGGCGGCGCCACCGCGCTCTGTCTTGAATCCCCACGGGGAGTTCCGCACCCCGATGGAACACCTGGCCTGAGTCCGGGCGATCGAGCCCTCCCAAGATGTTGAGCAGAGTGCTCTTGCCCGTCCCGGAATCCCCGCAAACGGCGAGCGACTCGCGGGCACGGACGGCCAGGTCGGCACCATCGAGCACCAGAATCGTCTCTTCACCGTCCACAACACGCCGCCGGTAGGACTTGCGGATCTGACGCCCCTCGATCAGGACCGCCTCAGTCATGGCGCAAGGCCTCCACAGGATCCAGTCGCGCCACCTTCCATGCCGGATACAGCGTGGCCAGCACCGCGACGCCTAGGGACATTCCGACCGTTGCGAGGATGTCGGACCACTGCAATCGAAACGGCAGGTGATCGAGCAAGTAGACCTGCGGATCGAGTTTGATCACAGCGAAACGATCGAGCAGCCAAGCGGCTCCGACGCCCAATCCGGCGCCACCAAGTGTGCCGGCTACCCCCATTGCCATGCCTTGATAAACGAAGATCCGCATCAGCCCGTGGGGGGTCGCACCCATTGCGGCTAGGACCCCAATCGCGCGAACCTTCTGCATAACCGTCAGCACCAAAGTGCTGACGACTCCGAACGCAGCGACCAAGACGATCAATCCGACGGCAATGAACAACAGCAGTTTTTCTAAACGCAACGCCGAAAACAGCGTGGTGTAATGACCGTAGATATCCTCCACCACGTAGCCTGAACCCAGTTCGCGGCGCAGTGTTTCCGTCAGGCTGGGCACGGCGCCAATTCCCGTGGTCCGTACCGCAATGCGTTGCGCTGCTTGATCCAAACCATAAAGGTCGCGCGCGACCTCGAGATCGATAAACGCCCACGTGGTGTCGTACTCTTCGTATCCGGCCGCGAAGAGTCCAACCACCGCGAACGTCTTGCCGCGCAGCGTCGGTCGCTCGGAAAACGTCAGGTCGGGCTGCGTGACGCGCAACTGCAACAAGTCGCCCAATCCCACGCCGAGACGCTCGGCCAATTGCCGTCCAAGGACAATGCCAGGCCGGCCGTGATCACCCAGGGATAAATCCTCGAATCGTCCCTCGACCAGCGTCTTGGCGATCGAAGACACTCGGCCACCACGTGCGGGATCGACGCCATGGACCGAAGCGAACTGCATCGTTCCGCCACGCGAGATCATCATCCCGAATCCCTGTACCAGCGGCTCCGCAGCAACCACACCTGGCAGCTGTTCGATCGTCGCGATCAGAGCAGCCGGATCGACGATTCCGTCATCTGTGGCCGAAAGAACCCAGGCGTGGGCATTCGCATCCAAGATGTGACGGAACGTCTCTTGATGAAATCCGGTCATGAGCGCCAGCACAATGATGAGCGAGGCAACCCCGAGCAAGAATCCGAGCGCCGAAATCACACTGATCAGCGAGATCAGCCCCTGGCGGCGAGCGCGCACGAATCGGCTCGCCAGGAAGAACGCCAAACGATGGTCGGCGCCGCGCGTCTCGTCGGGCCGCGATGGCGGGCCCGCCTCGATTTCTGGATCAAGGGGCACGGCGCGCCATCCATTGCCCACGCGGCAGACCCCCTTGCACCAATTCGAAGTTCTGCCATGTCCCTTTCAGGCGCATCCCTTCAGCGTCGAGCGAACCTTCGATCTCCGCATCTCGACCGCGCACAGCATCAATCCGTTGCAGGTAGAGCTTGCTGTTGACGTAGGTGCCTTGCAGGCTCCCGCTCATTCCATTGGAAAGTTTGTACTGGCCCGTGACCAACGTGCCGGATTGGTCGAGATACAAGGTTCCCGCGATGTTCCCTGGCATCCAGGTCAACTCCCACACGCCCGTCAACGGCTCCTGGCCGGAGGGGCGGACCCCGCGCAGTTCTGCCACCCGCGACAGGAGTGCATCGCGTTCGTGAACCAGGCTCCACAGCTCGTCGATGCGCCGATCGCAAAGGTCGCGTCCCAGACTCGCCAGAGCGCGCGCCTCACGGACGGACTGGACTAGATCGTCGAGTCGCTCGGCGAGAAGCTCCTTCGGCCGCACGAGGTCCCGATCGAGCGCTTCTTCGGCTGCAATGAGCCGGCGCTCGGATTCGGCCCTGCGCATCGCAGCTTCCCGATAGGAGCGTGAGGCCTGTGCGATGAGTGTGCGAACCAACCGTCCGCGTTCCTCGAGTGAAAATATCAACGACGCGAGCTTGGCCGAGTCGACGGGAAGGTGCCGATCGCGGGAGCCGTCGTCGAGCGAGTCCACGCCAAGATCCGGCTCCTCGGCGTACATCGCCGAAGGCGCACTCAACCAAACTGCTGCGATTGCGAGGAACACCGCTAGGAAGCGAGAGCAGCAGCACGTCATTGGACGATTCAGGGTTCCCATGCGGGCTCCGTGCGCGGAGCAGTCATCGTAGCGTCGCACCTGCGCGGCGGATAACAAAGGTTTGAGTCATCGCGAGAGCGGTCCATCAGGCCCGGAGGATTCACGATGCCAAGCCGGATCTTCGGGTTCGACAGAATTGGTCCGAACGGACATACCATCGAAGAGCGGGCTGATGAGATAGCACACCAACCAAACCACGAGCGCCCATTCGAACCAGAGCACGAAAGCGATTACGATCACGGCGAAAAACGCTAATTGCCGATACGGCTTGGGCCCGAAGCGCAGATCCTTGCCGGTCCGAAATCGTACGCGACTCACCATGAGCATCGCCGCCAACGCAACCACAGCGGCGTGCAACCCAGCCCAGACTGTCGATGGAAACGGCAGTCCCTCGAGCAAGAACGCGGGACATGTGGCAATCGCTGCCGCTGTTGGAATGGGCAATCCGATGAAATAACGCAGGTCATGAATCGGCGACGCGTTGAAACGGGCGAGCCGAAGAACTCCGCACGATGCGAACAAGAAACAGACGGCCCAGCCAGGTTTGCCAAGCTGCGCCAGCCCCATATGAAACACCAAGGCGGCAGGCGCAATCGCAAAACTCACCGTGTCGGCTAACGCGTCGAGTTGCTCGCCGAAAGCGCCGTCCGAACCGACCATCCGCGCCACGCGTCCATCGATGCCATCGAGGAAAAAGGCTGCCACGATCAGCCAAGCAGCGAATAGGAATTGTCCGCGCGACGCCATCAACACCGCGGCGAATCCGCACAACATGTTGCCCAGCGTGATCGCTCCGGGGAGCACGGCCGAATGGCCACGCAATCGCTGTCCGAAACGACGATCGCGCAGGCGCAGGCGCCGTGGAACGGTTGCGGTCATACAGCACTCCCTGCGGACCAGCGGGCGACAACGCTTGTCCCGCCCCACACCGTTTGGCCTGGTTGGACCGCGGGAACAGCTCCCGCAGGCAAGCGCACTTGGGTGCAGGAACCAAAACGGATCAGGCCAAAGCGGTCCCCGGCGCGCAGCACGTCGCCGACACGCGCGCGGCAAACAATGCGGCGCGCGATCAGACCCGCGATCTGGATAGTCTGCACGGCGCCATGTTCCGACTCGAGTGTGAGATCGTTGGCCTCGTTGACCGCAGGGACCTCAGGCCGGAACGCTGCCAAGAACCTTCCAGGCCGATGCAACACTCCGGTAACTCGCCCAGAAACCGGAACTCGATTGATATGCACGTTGAGCACGCTCAAGAAAATTGTGATCGTGGTGCCTTCGGGGCCGGAATCGACGGTGGTGACCCGTCCGTCGGCAGGAGATAGCACCAGCGAGGGATCGTCGGGGACGACGCGCTCTGGATCGCGAAAAAACGCGGCGCAGGCAAGCGCGGTCAGCAGGCCGAGGACCAAAGTGCCCCATGTCAGTGCCGGACTGCCGATGACGAACCGCCCGACAAGCGCCCCCGCGCCTCCAGCGAAGATCGCACCGATCACGAAACGCCAGGCCTCGGGATCGATCGGCAAGCGGCCCGGGCGCAGCCCTGCGCGAGGGGTCTCGGATGTGGCGCCGTCGAGTCGTGAAGAGGTGTTGGACACGCACGGCAGTCTAGCCCGGAACCCGATCAATCGCCCCGGCCTAGACGGCCCGGCGCAGCATCAGACTCATCAGCAAAGCGTCACCGCCGCTCTCGTAATAGTGGCGGCGAACACCGACCGGAACGAAGCCTGACGCCGCATATAGATCGATCGCTCTTTGGTTGGTGGTCTCGACCTCGAGTTCCGCACGCTGCACTCCCTGCTGCAACCCGCGTCGCAGGAGGTGCTGCACAATCGACCGCGCGTAACCGCGGCCGCGCCCACTGGGATGGACCGCGACGCTGAGAATCGCAATCGACTCGTCGTTCATACGCGCCAGACCGCAAGCGACCAAAATCCCTCGCTCGTCGCGTATTCCCCACGCCTCGCGGCCTGGATCGCCCGCTAATTCGCCCGCCAACATCCCAATGGACCAGGGATGATCAAAAGAGGCTCTTTCCAACGCCACCAGATCTTCCAAGTCGTCCGGCCCGAGCCTTTGAGGCTCGACTGCGGGCAGTTCCTCGCGTCGTGCAACAGGCAACGCCGCATCGGGAGGCACCAGATAGGTGGGCCGCAACTCACGCGCGGACAGTGGTTGAAGCGCACCCTCCAACGCCAAGTCCGCCATCGCCTCGACGGTTGGACGCTGGATCAATCCCGGCGCGCAGTCCTCTGGCCAGTCGAAAGCGCGAGCGCTCAATGGGGCGACCACTCGGGAACCACTCAACGCCTGCTCTGAGTGCAGGGCATCGACCGCGATCAATCGAGCGCTTCGCGGGTCGGGCCCCTGCTCGGTCGCGATCGCCAGCAGAACCCGAAATCGTCCCCAAGGAATAGCGGTCCAAACCGGCAGTTCGGCATCTGCGGCGCGCGCGATCACACGCGGCGCATCGATTCCAAACAAGGGCGTCTGATGGGCCTCGGACAGTCCGGAGGCGATCCCCATCGCGACACGAAGCCCGGTGAACGAGCCCGGTCCGGTGCAGACCGCAATGGCGCCGAGTTCCCTCGGCGAAAGACCTGCCTGATCCAGGACCTCGGCCACAGCGTTGAGCAGATCGGCCCTTTCCGCACGCGGTTCTGGCAAGAGTTTCGCCACGACCAGCGCGCCGTTTCGCAGCACCCCGACAGACGCGGGGATGAGTGCTCCATCTAGCAAAAGAACCGTGTCGCTGGTTTTCATCGTGCCCTCGCTGACGTCGACTCGCGCTCGTCCCCCGGCGCCTGCCACTTCTCACTTACCTCCGCATTGCACCGGGTTGGAGCGCGACCCATCTTGGCCGAGAAGCTGCTTCGGGGCGACTCCCCGCCCCGCCGCGAGGTGCCGGCATGGATACCACCGCCACGATTGGACGTGAACTGCTCGATTCCGTGCTCCGTAATCAGCCGTTGAACGAGTTCCGCGAGCAACACTGGTCAGGCAGCATCGAACAGTACGTGGCGCTGGTGAAAGAAACGCCCCAGGTCACCCGCACCGCCTACCAGCGTGTCTACGACATGATCCTGTCGTACGGAACGTCGGAATACGTCGACAACAAGAAACCGATCGTGCACTACCACTTCTTCGATGACGCAGATCACGGCGGCAAGGATGCGGTGTTCGGTCTGGATATCTCGTTGATGAAACTGGTCAACATTTTCAAGAGCGCAGCCCGGCGCTACGGCACCGAGCGCCGCGTCATTCTGTTGCACGGCCCGGTGGGGTCGGCCAAGAGCACGATCGCGCGCCTGCTCAAGCGCGGCATGGAAGAGTTCTCTCGCCGCCCCGAGGGCGCCATCTACTCGTTCAGTTGGGTGCGAGATTTGAGCAAGCCTGAAGAACTGACGCACTGCCCGATGAACGAGGAACCGCTGCACCTTCTGCCGAGCGACCTCCGCCTCAGCCTGATCGAACGGCTCAACGAAGGGCGCGTGCATGACGAGTTTCATGTGCAGATCGACGGTGATCTGTGCCCGTTCTGCCGCCAGGAGTTTCGCGACCTGATGATCCGCTACGACGGAGATGTTTCGCGCGTGATCGAACACGCGCGCGTTCGCCGCGTGATCTTGTCCGAGAAGGACCGCGTCGGCATCGGCACGTTCCAGCCCAAAGACGAGAAGAACCAAGACTCGACCGAACTCACCGGAGACATCAACTACCGCAAGATCGCGGAGTACGGCACCGACTCCGATCCGAGGGCTTTCAATTTCGACGGCGAGTTCAACATCGCCAACCGCGGCATCATCGAATTCATCGAAGTGCTCAAGCTCGATGTGGCCTTCTTGTACGACCTGCTGGGAGCCTCGCAGGAACACAAGATCAAACCCAAGAAATTCCCGCAGACCGACATCGACGAAGTGATCCTGGGTCACACCAACGAACCCGAATACCGCAAGCTGCAAAGCAACGAGTACATGGAAGCCTTGCGCGATCGCACCGTCAAGGTCGACGTGCCTTACATCACCAAGCTACGTGAAGAAATCAAGATCTACGCCAAGGACTACAACGACCGTCGCATTCAAGGCAAACACATCGCCCCACATACGTTGGAAATGGCCGCGATGTGGGCCGTCTTGACCCGCCTGGAAGAGCCCAAAAAGCACAATCTCACGTTGATGCAAAAGCTCAAGCTCTACAACGGCAAGACGCTGCCCGGCTACACCGAAGACAACGTCAAGGAGTTGCGCAAAGAAGCGGCGCGCGAGGGGATGGATGGGATTTCGCCGCGTTACGTCCAGGACAAGATTTCCAACGCGCTGGTAGCCGACCGGAACGAGCGTTGCATCAATCCATTCATGGTCCTGAACGAGTTGGAGACAGGACTCAAACACCACTCGCTCCTCAACAACGAGGACGACCGCAAGCGCTATCGCGACCTGCTGGTAGAGGTCAAGCGCGAGTATGAAGACACCGTGAAGAACGAAGTTCAACGCGCCATCGCCGCTGACGAAGCAGCGATCGGACGGCTGTGCGGCAACTATTTGGACAACGTGAAGGCCTACACCCAAAAAGAGCGCGTGCGAAATCCGTATACAGGCATGGATGAGCCTCCCGATGAGCGGCTGATGCGCTCGATCGAAGAGAAGATCGGCATTCCGGAAAACCGCAAGGACGACTTCCGACGCGAAATCATGAACTACATCGGAGCGATGGCAGTCGAGGGCAAGAAGTTCGACTACAAGTCGAACGAGCGCCTGCACAAGGCACTCGAACTCAAACTGTTCGAGGATCAGAAAGACACGATCAAGCTGACGTCGCTCGTCACGTCGGTGGTCGATCGCGAGACGCAGGAGAAGATCGACGTGGTCAAGGGCCGGCTGGTCAAGGACTACGGCTACTGCGATAGCTGCGCTACCGATGTGTTGCACTTCGTCGCCAGCATCTTCGCGCGCGGCGACGCCAAGGAACACTGAGCCTGTGTCGCAAGTCATCGATACCGATGTCGGGCGATTTCGACAGATCGTGCGCGGTCGCGTGCGCGACGAATTGCGTCGATTCATGCAAAAAGGCGAGATGATCGGGAAGAAGGGTAAGAACCTGGTCTCGATCCCGCTCAACCGAATCGACCTGCCCCGCTTCATCCACTTCCCTGGTGGCCAGCAGCAAGTTGGACAGGGCGAAGGCGAGATCGGGCAGCCCGTCTCACCCGGCGACGGCGACGATGGACACGGGCGCGGCCCTGCCGGAGATTCGCCTGGCGAGCACATTCTCGAAGTCGAGATGACGGTCGAAGAACTCGCAGACTTGATGGGCCAAGAGTTCGGGTTGCCGCGGATCCAGCCCAAGGGCCGCCACAATCTGCAGGTCACGACCGGGAAGTGCACGGGGATCTCGAATAGCGGACCAGAATCGCTGCGGCATTTCAAGCGAACGTTCCGTCAAGCCCTGAAACGTCAGATCGCCGCCGGTGTCTACGACCCAGGCTCACCGCGAATCATCCCGATCCGTGAGGACAAGCGCTTTCGTACCTACCGTCGCAACGAAGAGCCCCGCGCCAATGCGGTGATTCTGTATGTGATGGACGTCTCCGGATCGATGGGCGATGAGCAGAAGGAAATCGTGCGCATCACCAGCTTTTGGCTCGATACATGGATTCGGTCTCAGTACAAAGGACTCGAGACCGTGTATGTGGTCCACGATGCCGAAGCTCGTGAGGTCGATCGTGATACGTTCTTCCGGCTGCGTGAGAGCGGAGGCACTGTCATCAGCAGCGCTTATCGCCTCTGCCAGAAGATTGTCAACGAAAGATTTGCTCCTCAGGATTGGAACATCTACCTGTTTCAGTTCTCTGACGGCGACAACTGGTCCCAAGGCGACACCGAGCAGTGCCTGCAGTTGATGCGCGACGAGTTGCTTCCACATCTCAATCTGTTCGCGTATGGCCAGGTAGAGAGTCCCTACGGCTCCGGTCAGTTCTTGCGCGATCTGGAGCAACCGCTCGGCCAGAACGAGCGCGTGGTCTTGTCGGTCATCGATGGCAAAGAAGCAATTCCACGTGCGATCAAAGAGTTCCTCTCGACCGGGAGATGACCGTGTCGCTGCCGCCCGACCTCAACGCACTCCACCGACGTGTCGAAGCCCGCGCTGCCGAAGTGAGGCTGTCGACGTTTCCGGTCATGTTCGAGATCGTCGACTACGCCCAGATGAGCCTGTTGGCTGCCTACACCGGGTTCCCCGTACGGTATCCACATTGGCGCTTCGGAATGGAATACGAACAGCTTTCCAAGTCGTATCAGTACGGTCTTCACAAGATCTACGAGATGGTGATCAACAACGATCCCACCTATGCCTACCTCTTGGAAGGCAACACGTACCTCGATCAGAAGCTCGTGATGGCTCACGTTTACGGGCACGCCGATTTCTTCAAGAACAACGTCTACTTCGCGCACACCAATCGCAAGATGGTCGACCAGATGGCCAATCACGCGACCCGTGTGCGCCGGCTGCTCGATCGACTCGGGGTCGAGAAAGTCGAGCGTTTCATCGATGCGTGCCTCTCGATCGAGGACTTGATCGATCCGCAGAACGCGTTTCGTGGCTCGTACCAACAGGACGAAACTGCGGACGAATTACCACCAGCTACCGTTCGACCACTCCCCGCCAAGAACTACATGCAGAGCTACATCAATCCCCCGGAGGAACTAGAGCGAGCTCGCGCGCGGATCGAAAAGGAGCGCGTCCAAAACCTGAAGTTCCCTCCGCAGCCACGAAGAGACGTGATGGGCTTTTTACTGGCCCATGCTCCGTTGGAATCGTGGGAACGTGATCTGCTCGATATCGTGCGTGAGGAGGCCTACTACTTCCTGCCACAACGACAAAGCAAGATCATGAACGAGGGCTGGGCCTGCTACTGGCACACCACGTTGCTTACCCAAGGCTTGCTCGACGACTCCGAACTGATCGACTACGCCGACCATCACAGCGGCACGACCGCCATGAGTCCCGGCCGCATCAATCCGTACAAGCTAGGACTGGAGTTGCTGCGCGATATCGAGTGGCGTTGGGACACAGGCCGATTCGGAAAGGACTGGGATGACTGCGACGATATGCGCGAGCGTGACAACTGGAATGGTCGGACGGATGTCGGCCACCAGAAAATCTTCGACGTGCGCAAACTGTATTGTGATCTGACCTTTATCGACGAATTCTTGACCGAAGATTTTTGCAGGCAGCAGAAGCTGTTCGTGTTTGCCAAAGACCGGCGTCAGAGTGCCTGGACGATTCAGTCTCGCGAATTCGAAGAGGTCAAGAAGGCGTTGCTGTTTCAGTTGACCAATTGCGGTACGCCGTGCATCGAGGTGGTCGATGCCAACTACCGCAACCGGGGTGAACTGCTGTTGGTTCATCGGCACGATGGCGTCGATCTCAAATTGGACTGGGCACGCGAGGTGCTATCGGCGCTCGTCAGGATCTGGCGACGTCCTGTGTTCTTGGAGACGACAATCTCGGGCAAAGGCCGCCGGCTTGGCCACGACGGCAGCAAGGCCAACGAAAGCGACATCGCCGCAATCGCAGCGGAAGAATCGACGGCAGCCGTCTGAGCCGGCGCTCCCCTAAAGGCCGAAGCGCTGCATTCGATCCTTCAGTTCCTGCTCGCTGATCCCCAACCGCACCGCAGCGCGTGAGGTGTCGCCTCCGACTTCCTGAAGGTGACGACGTAGCCAGGTCTCCTCGAAGCGGCGCAGCGTCGCTTGCACGTCGCCGTCCCCGGCCTCGCGTCCGGTGATCTGCGGTGGAAGCTCGTCGCTTCGAATCAAAGGGCCTGCTGCGAGCAGCACGAGCCGCTCACACGTGCGCTGCAACTCACGCACATTCCCGGGCCAGTCGTACGACAGCAAGTGGTGCATCGCCTCTGGCGAGAAACTCAGTTCTTCACGTGCATATTCACGCGAGAGTTCTATCAGAAAGCGCTCTGCCAACTCCGGGATGTCCTCACGGCGGGCGCGCAGCGGCGGAATTTGAATTTGATGCGTAAACGCCTGAACGAACTGTTCGGACAGTTTGCCCGCTGACACAGCCCGGTCGGGAGGATCCAAGAGCGCGATGATCAGATGCGCATCACTCTCGATCGTGTGACCCGAGCCCGGCACCGGATAACGTCCCGAGGACAATCCTTCGATCAAGGCAACTTGCACGGTCGCGGGCAAGTTGTCGGCGTTTTCGATGTAGAGCGTTCCGTCGTCGGTCAGCGCCACGCGCCCCGGTTCGTCACTGCGCCGTGACGGATCGCCGAACAACGTGCGAATCAGTCGATCGCGCGGTAATGCAGACGCCTGTACGTCCAGGAATGGGCCATCGGGGCGGGGGCCATGCAGTGCCAGTGAGCGCGCCGCCAGACGGCGGCCAGCACCCTTCTCTCCATAAAGCAGAATCGGTTCGCCATCGATCGCGAGAGCGAGCTGAGCCCGAAGCCGCTCGACCGACTCGCTGCGCCCCGAGTATTCGGCCTCTCGCCTCAATTCGGTGCGCAAGGCACGGTTTTTCCGTTCAAGCCTGGCCTGACGCAAGGCGTTGGACGTTACCAGCAGCACCCGATCCAGCGACAACGGCTTTTCGATGAAGTCGTAGGCTCCCAGTTTGGTGGCGCGCACAGCGGTTTCGATCGTGCCATGACCTGAAATCATGATGACGGGCGCTTGCACTCCACGTTCACGAATCGTGCGCAGCACTTCTAATCCGTCGATACCCGGCAGCCAAACATCCAAGAAGATCGCATCGGGGCTCTGCGCGACAGCCTGCTCTGCGCCCGCCTCACCGCTGGCCGCTGCCAACACTTGATAGCCTTCGTCTTCCAAGATTTGCGATAGCGCGCGGCGGACCGAATCTTCGTCGTCGATCACCAAAATCGTGCCTTTGCCGCGAGGGTCATTCATTCCGCTTCTCCCTGGTCTGCTCGGTTGCCGCGCCCGCTTCAGCCACGGGCAGTTCGATGATCATCCGTGTTCCACCCGCGGGGTTGGGCTCGGCGCGCACCCATCCTCCATGCTCGCTCACGATCCGATGGGCGATCGCCAAGCCCAGTCCCGTCCCGCCAGCACGCCGCGAGAAGTTGGGCAAGAACAGTTTCTGCCGTTCGTCGTCGCTCACGCCAGGGCCATCGTCTGCCACCTCCAGTACGACCGTTCGATGGACCACATGATGGCTGACGCGAACGGAGATCGTACCGCGCCCGCCAAGTGCCTTGACCGCGTTGTCGAGCAGGTTGATCAAGACTCGCCGCATCGCCTCACGATCGACGCGGTGCGGAGGCAGCTCGGCGCTCAGTGTCTGTTCGAAGCGAACACCGGGAGACGCGCCTTCGTAGAGCGTCACGGCGTCGGCAACGACGCTGCGAATGTCGCCCAGTTCTGGCGACACTTCAGGCATCCGTCCGTAGCGCGAGAACTCATCGACGAGCTGCCGTAGCGACTCGACCTCGCGGACGATCGTCGCGACCCCCTCTTCGACGATCGGCCCCGCCTCGGCGCCATCGCGCTTGAAACGTCGCAACAATCGCTCGGCCGAGAGCCGGATCGGCGTCAGCGGGTTCTTGATCTCGTGGGCCACGCGGCGCGCCACCTCACCCCACGCGGCGTTGCGTTCGGCCCGTCGCAGTTGAGTCAGGTCGGCCAGCACCAGGAGCATCCCGTCGCCGCGGCCGGGGATGATGAATCGCTCCGCAGTGACTTCGACCGAGACATGTCCAACGCCCGCATTCAACGGAACTTCTACTTGAATGCGAGGCAATCTGCCTTCGATCACCGGCAATACGGCGTCGAGCAGAGCGTCCCGCTGACTTCCAAGTGCCGCTCTGAAGTCGGCGCCCGGCTGCAGTGTGTCGAGCTGTAACACCTCGAGCGCTGTGCGATTGACAGTCGATACCTGCCCCAACGCATCGACCGAAATGACGCCGACAGGGACCGTTTCTAGCAGCGTTTCGATGTAGTGGCGCCGCACCTCCAAGTCGCGCCGGGCCCGCTCGAGTTCGCCCGCCATGCGATTGAATCGCCGAGCGAGCTGACTGATTTCATCTTGTCCGCGTTCCCGCACGCGGGTCGAGAGTTCACCTCGCGCCAGTGCGTCCGTGGCGGTCACCAACTCGAGAATCGGATCGGTAATCTGCCGAGCGAAATAGAAACCGCTCCAAATCGCCGCGAACAGCACCACCAGCGTCACCAGCAGGAACAATCCCGAATAGACGCGCTTCAACGATGGCCGGCGCGAAATCAACTCTGCGGTATCACGGTCGGAGGCGACAACGCGCTCGATATCGTCGGCGATCGACTCTCCGATGTAGATCGCACCCCACACCGCGGCATGCGGTGTACCGCTCTCCCCGAGCGGCACGATCGCAATGGCACGCCAACCGTAGGCCATGCGTTCGGAATGAGTGACACTCTTTCCGCTGGACAGTACGTCATCGGCCAACGACGCCGGCAGTCGCACCAATTCATTCGCGCGCACGCCATCGCGTCGTTCTCGCGGTGGTTCGGCGACGGCCAGCGGGCTGCCGCGTCGAGGCACGACGCCTGCGGCGGTCAGCCCATAGCGCTGTCGCGCCGCCTCCAGGCGCTTGACGATCTCGACCGGCGTTGCCTCACGGCCAGGTGTTAGTAGATCGGCCATGTCCGTTCGCAGTTGCTGACTGAACCACAGCGCGCGCGCAACCGCATCGTCTTGGGCGTACTCGGCCAAGGAAGCGGCGCTGGAGAGCATTTTGTCGCGGTCCCTCGGCTGCACATCGCGCAAGGTGCGGAACACGATCCCAATTGCTGCGTAGGACAGAATCAGCGCCGGCGCGAGCGTCAAGACCAAGAACGTCAACGCCACGCGGGCCTGCATCCGAGAGCCGATCGGTCCGCTGCGCCAACCGGCCAGTACGCGCGTGAGATTGCGGATCAACAGTCCGCCCAACGCCATCGCGAACACCGCCACCGTGGTCGACAGCACCGTGAGCAGCGTCTTGTCGGTAGCCAACTGGGGATCGAGCTTGCCGCGCTGAATCACCCAATAAAACGCAATCGCTACCGGTAGCAGCAGCGCAATACCGACAGCGAGCAGGCGCCCGCGACGAAGGCGCGGACGTTTCTCGCTCAACGTGAGGTCTGCCCAGGAGGGGTGGGGCGCGATGGCGGTTCAACGGGCCCCCCTACCCCGCTTTCGAAGACCCAGGCGCTACGATCGGCGAGCAACGCGTCTACCAATCGTCCGTGCAACTCGTGACCACTGCGCCACGCGACCACGCGCCCACGCAGCGGGCAACCGAGCAAGGCCAGATCACCGACCAGATCGAGCAGCTTGTGTCGCACGAATTCATCTTGAAAACGCAGGTCGATCCCCTGCAGCCCTTCGTCATCGACCAGGATCGCGTTGTCCAGTGACCCACCCTGCGCGAGACCGACAGCACGAAGCTTCTCGACGTCCCGCCGCAGCGCGAAGGTCCGTGCGGGAGCGAGCTTGTGCAAGAAATCTTCCGCTTGATCGAGACGCACGGTGAGTTCTTGGTATCCCAGATGAACGTGCTCGAAGTCGATCCCAGCGGTAAGCCGGAATCCATCCCAAGGCTGCACTTCGAGGCGCCTGAATTCGTCACCGACACTGACCGTTTGCGTGACCACCAAAACACCGCGGGCCGCGGCTAGCTCGCGCAAACCAGCGTGCAGGATCGCCTGCGCAATCGGCAACGATGAGCCGTCCAAGATCGGCACCTCCGGCCCGTCGATCACAAGCCGAGCATTGTCGACGCCGAGTGCATAGAGCGCGGCCAACAGATGTTCTGGAGTATCGACCGTCGCACCGTCTCGACCGAGCCGGCTGGCGTGGACCATGCCCCCCCGGAACTGTTGCAGCGCCGGGATCTCGACATTGCGATCGGACCGAAAAAACACGATTCCGGTGTTGGCCTCGGCCGGCTCGATCGATAGCGTGGCGCTCCCGCCATGATGCAGGCCGACCCCTTCCAGGCGCAGCGGGGCTGCGACAGTCGTTTGGAAGCTCATACGCGGGCGCATGCTAGCCCGGTCCTCGGCCGGGGACGAGTCCTGCTGTCCCGGCAGGCCGTGGCGGGGCTGATGACCACGTTCGCCTAATGCCCCCACCGCTCGACGCACGTCTGACCCAGATCAAGCCCGCGGGTTTGGAATAGGAGGGCTTGATCGCGTAAGAAGGTGCGTCCCTTGCTCGCGACCCATCGTTCGACACAAGCAGGGGCCGAAGCGACTGGCCGGGACGTTTGCGTTGGGGCGGCCCTGGCAGATATAAACAGTCGACAACTGGTGTTCGAGGGCTGGCTTCGACACCCGGAGGATCGTGGATGAAAGTGACTCGGATGGTAGTGGCCCTGGCTAGCGTGCTAGCTCTTTCAGGGGTCGTAGCGGTTGCTGAAGACGCCGGCAAGATCTACGAGGCCAAATGCGCTACCTGCCACGGGCCGGATGCCCGCGGCGCAGAAGCTAAGACCAAGTCGCTGAAGGTCGAGATGGCATTGCTCGACTTGCTCGACAAAGACAGCATGGCGAAGACCGAGCAGCAGTGGATCGACATTACCAAGAACGGCGACAAGAAGATGCCGAAGTACGCTGGGAAGATCCCCGATGAGGACATCGCCGCCGTGGTGAAGTTCGTTCGCGCCAAAGCCAAGTAATCGAACCACCAACGACTTCGGGGACGGCCTGTGCCGTCCCCGTTTTTTTTGGCTAACGACTCACGTCGACAGCAGTCCAACGATGATGAGCACGAGCAGTACTGTCCCCGAAACCAGTCCGATCGCGCCGAGCACCCGGCCCCAGCGCCGGAGTTGCGGGTCTTCCTCATCCAGATGGCGCCATCCCTCTCCAGCGCGCTGACGGTAACGGGCAAACTCGGCCGGTCGTTCCTCGGCCAACTCCTCGCGACTTACAGCGCCCGTGAACATCACGTTGTTCATCGGGAAGCGAGAGGGACGGAAGTTCTCGTTGAAGAAGTGGATCATGAAGATGAATCCAGTCGCCAGCAGCGCTTCTTCACCATGCACGATCATGGCGATGTTCAGGATCCAACCTGGCAAGAAACTCGAGAAGATCAGCGGAAACCACAGCATGAGTCCCGATCCGCCAATCACGAACATCCCCCAAAACACGGCCCAGTAGTCGAACTTCTCCCAGTAGGTGAAGTGATCGAACACGGGGCGCGGCCCTCGTCCCAGGAAGTAGCGCAGATGCTGCAGCAGTTGGGCCAAGTCTCGCGGTTGCGGGACGAGCGAATCGGGCCCCCACAGCAGCCCGTATTGCCGCTCGATCACCACCCGCCGGAGGACGCGCACGATGTGCCCGAGAAATACGGTGATAAGCACCACCGCGAGGATCCGGTGAATGATTCCGGCCGTGTGAATCCCACCCAAAGCCAGCGCGATCCAACGGGCCCAAGGGGTGTGGCTGAAAAGCAGCGGTAGTCCGGTCGTCGCCAGTCCCAAGAAAGAAATCATGAGCAGTGCGTGAGCCAGCCGATCGATGCCAGCGAAGCGCTCGATGTGAACTTCGGTTTCCTTCTGACTCATCGTCGATCCTCGCGTGGTCCGCTCGCCTGTCCCTTGGGAGCGCTTCCGCGTTTGCGCTGCCTTACTTCACTCAAAAACCACAAACCGGTGTGGGTCAGAAAAAAGCCGAATGTCCCGATCAGCAACCAGCTCATCAGCCGCGAGGTCCAGAACACCGTTGGGCTACGACTGCGATCGTGCTTGTTCGCATGGGGGTCGTACGAAACGAATCCAGCTGGTGCTGATTCGTGACATGACTGACATGTCTGGAGGCGGCGCTCGGGCGAGATGTGTGAGGCCGGATCGCTCGCTGGCAACACATCGTGGGCACCGTGGCATCCCGAGCAGGTCGCCACGCGTGCAAAGCCGAGCTTGGTCACCTGACCATGGAACGTATCGCGATACGTTTCCATCGAGTGCTCGTGACAGGTTCCGCACTCATTCATGACGTCCACTTTCCACGCCTCGGTCTGCGCACGTGGGATGGTGTGCGAGGAGTGGCAGTCGGCACAGGACGGTGCCTTGTCGTTCCCCTCCGCCAGTTTCTTGCCGTGAATGCTGGTGGCGTAAACCGCCTCGATCCCGACGTGGCATAGGCCGCAGGTCTTGGCCACGCGGGAATGAAATACCTGACTCTTGGGGTCGTCGATTCGACGGATCTGGTGATGGTCGTGGCACGACGTACACGATGCCGAGATCACCAGACCAGACTTCGTGAGCCCCTTGCCATGCACGCTTTCGAGGTAAGAACTCAATACATCGATATGCGGCTTGGCTCCCGCTGGCCCGGCCGGCGTCGCTTGACCGTGACAGCTGCCACAAGTCTTGGGGATGTTCAGCGGATGGGTTCGCGAGGCGAGCTCTGTCGAGGACTGTATGTCGTGAAGCCCATGGCAGTCGCTGCAGGCGGCTAACGGGCCTTTGCCATCCGCCCGCGGCTGAGCGTGCACACCATCGGCCGCCGCGGCGATCTGATCGCCATGGCAGGCCGAGCAGTCGGCAGGTGTGAGATCCAGCGGGTGATCGGGCTCGGCTGCCCCCGGGTCGGTATGGCAGTCGGTACACGAGAACGCCCCATGCACGGAGTCCGCGAAATGCTGAGGGTCAACCGCTACCGGAGTGCTGTCCTTGGCTCGAGTCAATTCGGGGTCGGAATGACACGCCAAACAATCGTCGTTCGTCGACTGCCCGCGCGCGGCAGACGCGGTGAGAGCGAGAAGTAGCAACAGCGGCCAGGACCAGCGGCGAACACGGGGGCGCAAGTGGGTGATCTCCATTCGCTGGGAGTCTAGCGTGGCCGGGGCTTCGCGGGTTTGACCTCGCGCGGTTGCCACTTCCTTTCCTTTGAACGTCCAGCGCCCTGAGCTCGGATCTCGCGCTTTCGTGCTCTCGGGTTGACCGCACCCCACTCGGGAGCCGACAATCTCGTCCGTTCCATATGTCTTGCTTGCCACGCGGCCCAGAAGCGCCGTCGAGGAACCGATGCCGACTCGAACGATCCCTACTGAATCGATCCAGACCATTGCCGATCGTATCGCCGCACGCCTGCGCGAAGAACTCTCTCAGTTGCATGTCGAACTACCGCACGCCGGTGCACCCGATACGTTGACGCGGGCCGTCGCGGGCCTGAGATCCTCAGCCGGACAAACCGACGCTTTGAGAGCGCTTCTGGCAGGATGCGCGTCGCTCGACCTGCGAGCCGCGCTGTTCGTGTCCAAGGCGGGTAAGTTGGACTGCTGGGAAGGGGCTGGTTTCCAAGACGACTTCACCTCCGGAACGCCCCGCGGCAGCAGGCTGCCGCCGGACGACCCCACCGTTGCACAAGTCTTGAGCACGGGCCGAGCCATGACCGTCACTGCAGACGGCGCCCACACCGTGCCTCGCTTCGGCCAAGAGCCCCGGCACACAGCGGTGCTGGTGCCGCTCCGCGTGCAGGACAAGACCGTTGCCGTGGTTTATTGCGACGCCACCACCGATGGCGACACGGTCGACCGCAACGCCGTCGAAGTGCTATGCGATACGGCGGGACTCGTGATCGAGCGACAAGTTCTGACTCGCTTGGCGGGCGTGCGCGACGAAATCACAGGGCGTCAGCCCGCGGCGGCCTCCTCCTCGTCGGTCTCCGGTGAGTTTTCACCGATCGGACCCTCGGCTGGGCATGGTTCGGCGTCATTTGCGGCGCCAGCCGCTGCGTCGATGGCGCCCCCCGCTGCCGACACACATGCGCCCCCCGAGGTTGAAGATGCGCGACGCTTTGCGCGGTTATTGATGGAGGAGATTTACCTCTACCACTCCGACAAGGTCGAATCGGGACGAGGCTCGAAGGACGTGCTCTCGCGCCTCGGCGATGAAGTCGAACGCGCCCGCGTCTACTACGAGCAGCGCATCGCCAAAGATGTGCGTGATTCCGGTAACTACTTCCACGAGGCGATGGTGAAGGTTCTCGCAGGCGGCGACGCGGCCGCGCTCGGTGAACCGGCGCGCCAGTCGAACTAGCGCTGCTGTCTCGCCGGTCGATCCTGGGTGATCTAGCACTGGTGCTTTGCGCGTTCGTGTGGGGCGCCACGTTTCCGGCAGTCCAAGCCGCGCTGCAGCACGCTACCCCGCTCACGCTGCTCGGCGTGAGATTCCTCCTCGCTGCTGCGGTGATCGCAGTCCCTGCTTGGAAACTGGGGCCCAGCGCACTGCGAACTGCGCTGCGTTGGGGCCTCGCGTTAGGGGTGGTGCTCGCGCTGGCTTTCGCCGCTCAGACCTTCGGGTTGGCGCGAATCGGCCCGTCGCGCTCGGCCTTCCTAACGGCGTTCTATGTCGTGTTCACCCCGGTGTGTGAATGGGTGCTGACCCGCCGGCCACCAGCGCGGCGCTTGTGGCTTGCAACGCTCGTCACGTTTGTAGGTGGCGCGCTGATGACCGGTGCCGGCTTCGGAGGAGCGCTCAGTTCCGGTGATATTTGGACGTTGACCTGCGCGGCACTGTTCGCACTGCACTTGGTGATGGTGTCGATGGCGCTCGCCCGGCATGACAACCTTCAGATTCTCTTCCTGCAGGTCGCCGTCGCTGGCGCAACCTGCGCGCTGGTGGCGCCCCTCGCTGAGTTGCCACGCTTTGCCATCAATGCAAGAAGCCTTGCGTTGGTTTTCTTCCTCAGCGTGATCGCGACCGTGGGCGCGCTGTGGTTGCAGAACTACGGCCAGGCCCGAACCAGCGCGACACGAGCCGCTGTTTTGTTCGCGACCGAGCCGGTCTGGGCCGCGTCGTTTTCGTATTTCGCCGGAGATCGGCTCAACGGTCGCGAAATTCTTGGTGCGAGCGTCGTGCTCAGCGGCGTGCTGCTGGCGACATTGCCAAAACAAACAACCATTTCAGGTACGCCGCTCGCAGGTCATTAGGAGTCCATCTTTCGCTAGATCTATGGAAGTTCTCCGTAGTAGACGACTCGCGCCTCACCGCGCAGGAATGCCGAGCCAGGGATAGGCTCCAAACGAACCGACAGCGGTATTCCGGCGGGAGGGAGCACGGTGTAGCTGCCACCAGCGCCGCGCGGTGTCTCGTAGAACGCTGCGGCTGCCAGCGCAGCACTTCCGCAGGCCAAGGTCTCGCCAACGCCGCGCTCGAACGTTCGCACTCGAATCACACCCTGCTCGTCAACGCGCACGGCCGTGATATTCGCGCGCTTGAGTACCTCGCTATTGCGGGCCGCGATCGCGATGAGATCTACCTTCCCGGCACTCCCGTCCACCACCACGTGAGGTACTCCTGCCAAATATTCGCGCGCAGGCAACGCGGTGGAGCGCGGTCCAGCCAGCACCAGCACACCGGTTTGCTCTGGCCGCACCGTTTGAATCTCGACGTCTTCTTCGTTGACCACCGCATGTACGGTCTGACCGGGAAATCGAATCACGAGCGGTGACATCGTCAATCCACGGAGCACTGCATAACGAGCGATACAGCGTGCGCCATTGCCACAGAACGCTGCCTCGGAGCCGTCGGCATTGTGAAACGCAATGCTCACCGTGTTGGCTTCGATCTGAAGTACAGCAATCAGGCCATCGGCTCCGACGGCCGTGGCTCGTGGGCAGACGGCGCGCGCTAACTCGGCAAGATCCAGCCCACGATGATCTCGGGCGTCCAACACCACGAAGTCGTTGCCCGCACCGACCATCTTCCAAAATGAAAGCGCACTCACGGTGCCGGCCTCGGTGTGACCCACTCGGAAGGCGGTGTCGGGGCTGCCTCGTTGCCGCTCTTGTCGACGGCTACCAACCGATAGCGATAGTGACCACCCGCTGTCACCGACGTATCGACGTACATTGCGTCGCCTGCGGTCGCAACCCCCACGCGCACGAAACTGTCCTGTCCCTGCTCTTGGCGCTCGATCTGCACGCCCGCTTCGTCGGCCGAGCCTCCCGGGTACCACAACACACGAATTCTCGCCGGTTCGGGCAAAGCATCGAGGTCGCGCGGTAAGAGCGGCGGAAACGCATCCTTGTAGTCGATTACGCCGCTCGTGACGGCCAACGACTCGACCGGCACCTCACCCGCCTCAGCTGCGGTCGCGAACGCATAGATCAGCCGGTCACCGAAGCGCGCCTCGTCATCGATCAGCTCGTGCGTTTGAGTGTCAAAGCTGCGCCACGGGATCGCAGGTTCTTGCGCGCCGTCCTTCCAACGATAGACATGCAACTGCTTGATGCGTGCGTCGTCAGGTACCGTCCACGTCAGATGCACTCCGGTTTCGCGAAGGTCGATGGTCGGAAGTGGGGGGGATGGCAGTGGCGGTGTCAGCGGCAAGAAAACGGTGCGGCGTGTAGGGAGCGATGCGCCATGTCGATCCTGCAGCGCCACGGCTACCACGAAGGCCTCGGCCTTTCCCAGTTGATCGACTCCCAAACTATCGTGGCGCAAGACTCCCTTGCCGAGTGCGGCGTCGGGCAACGGCGCAATCGGCACCGTTGCTGCGCCCGCCTCGAACTCACGGACGGTGCGCTCCCCCATCAGCGGCGCCGCTGCCTCACGCGATGCCACGGGGAATACCATCAGAACCGCTGCCACCGGCGGCACCACCGGGCGTTCCGAAAGCAGTGCCAAGCGGTAGTTGGCCCGGATCTCGAGGCGATCACCGCGTTGACGGAGTTGAGTCGCCGTCGGAGTGCTCGGGCGCCTCGGCAGGGGTGGGATGAGGGCTGCCCGATGTCCGCAGCCGGCGCTTGCCACGATCAACAGAAGCGCAACAAGGCCGCGACTCACAGCGCGTACCGAGCCAGATCTTGACGGTGGACGGCGTCGCCGAAGATCCGGCGCACCTCGGCTTCGTCGATCATCACAGCGCCGCTGACCGACTCCGGGGCGGCAAACAGCAGTGGCTCGAGCAGTCGTTCCAGAATCGTCGAGAGCCGCCGTGCACCGATGTCCTCGACGCTGCGATTCAACTCGTCGGCAAGCGTCGCAATCTCGCCAATCGCACCGTCGCTCAGGCTGAGCGTGACTCCGTCGACCGCCAGCAGCGCTTGGTATTGACGAATGATCGACGCCTCCGGTTCGGTGAGAATTCGCAGCAGATCTTCGCGCCCCAATCGCTGCAACTCGACGCGGATTGGAAATCGCCCCTGCAGTTCCGGAATCAAATCGGAGGGCTTGGCCGTATGAAACGCTCCGGCTGCGATGAACAGGACATGATCGGTGCGGACCACACCGTGCTTGGTGTTGACCGTCGTGCCTTCGACGATCGGCAGTAGGTCGCGTTGCACGCCTTGCCGGCTGACGTCGGGCCCATGGCCGGAGGCCGATGGCGACGCAATCTTGTCGATTTCGTCGATGAAAATGATCCCGCTGGTTTCGGCACGCTCGACCGCGAGCTTGGCAAGCTCCTCGGGATCGAGACGTTTTTCTTCCTCCTCGCGCTGCAACAACGTGCGCGCCTCAGCCACGGCGACCCGCCGCTGCTTGGTTCGTCCGCCGAACATGCCGGGCATCATCTCGCCTAGCCGCACATCGATTTCTTCGGATCCCTGCATTCCACCAATCCGAAACGCGGGTGGCGACTCGGCCTTGAGATCCACCTCGATCATTCGCGTTTCGATCTCCCCGGCCCGCATCTGCGCTCGCAATTCCTCACGAGCCGTGACGCGCTGTGCTTGCGACTCGACCAGCGTCGCGCTGGACTCACGAGTCGACAGCAGCGCATCGAGCAAGCGGTCCTCGACAGCACGCTGCGCCGCCGCCGCGACCTCGCGTTGCTTCTCACGCCGCACCTGCGCCAAGGCGACTTCCACCAGGTCACGCACCATCGACTCGCAATCGCGACCGACATAGCCGACCTCGGTGTACTTCGTGGCCTCGACCTTGAGCAATGGACTGCCGGTCAAGCGCGCGAGCCGGCGCGCGATCTCGGTCTTCCCTACGCCGGTCGGACCGATCATCAAGATGTTCTTGGGTGTGACCTCTTCCGAGAGTGCGGCGGCGAGTTGCCGACGTCGCCAGCGATTGCGCAACGCGACGGCGACCGCACGTTTGGCGGCGGCTTGGCCGACAATATAGCGATCGAGTTCTCGAACCGTTCGAGCCGGCGTGAGTGCATCACCGTGTGGCGATACTTGGAGCGGCTCGAGCGGGGGCGGCGTGCCGCCGCCAGGCATGTAGAAGACCATCGTGGCTCTCAGCCCTCCAGTGTTTCGCAGATGATTCGGTCGTTGGTGTAGATGTCGATTCCTGAAGCGATGGTGAGCGCCTCGGTAGCGATGCCAGCAGCGCTCAGGCTGCTGTGTTTTACCAGCGCCCTCGCCGCCGCCAACGCGACGGATCCACCGCTCCCGATCGTCAGGAGCCCATCGTCTGGTTCGATCAGATCGCCCGTTCCCGAAAGCAGCAGCACGTGCTCGAGGTCGGCCACCACGAGCATCGCTTCGAGCCGCCGCAAGACGCGGTCACTGCGCCAGTCGCGCACCATCTCCACGGCGGCCCGATCGAGCCGGCCACCGTTGGCCTCGAGTTTCTCTTCGAACCGTGTGAACAATGCGAAACCATCGGCCGCCCCACCTGCAAATCCGACCAGCACTTTGCCCGACGCGATGCGCCGCACTTTGCGCGCCCCGTGTTTGACGATGGTTCGATCGAGCGTCACCTGGCCATCGGCCGCCATCGCGGTGGAACCAGCGTGCCGGACCGCGAGTACGGTCGTTGCGTGGAAGTTCATCGTTGTTCCCTGGCTCGGCCTACATGATCGCTGTTGCGCGGCCGGGCGCGCCCTATATTGGCCCGCAACGGTAAGTCGGTAAAGGAAACTCGCGGGCTTCCGCAGCAGTTCGGGATGTTCCGAACGGTTCGCCCGCCAGAATTCGATCGCCGCGAGGCGACGAGGCACGGTTGGCGACCAAGCCCTATAGCTCAGCGACCCATCTGTTGGTGATCGGGGTGGCACTCCTCGGCGCGGCCGCGGGTGTGTCGTTGTTGTCCGGGTCGGCGCGTGGTTTTCAATGGGAATGGGCCCCGCTCGCCGCATTCGGCGGGCTTGGCTTGTTGTGGAACTTGATGACGTTCCTCGGGACACGCAGCGACCGCGGGCGCCCCGCGATCGCGTTGGCGCCCACCTCCTATCAGGCGCTCCTCGCGGTCGCACTCCCTGAGACCGCGGCGCTCACCGCGCTCCTGGTGATCGCAACCGATACTTGGTTCCATCGGCGCAGACCGGTGGTGGCACTGTTCAACTTCGGCCAGAGCCTGGCCTGTGTCTGGGTCGCCACACGCGCCGCTGCGCTAGTAACCGGTCACTTCGAGGGGCTGCCCGGAATCGTTGCGGCGGCATTCACCGGGGCGTTCTGCCTTTCGTTGGTGGCGACTACCCTGCTCACCTCCGCTCTGGCCGTGGCCCACGGCCGGCGTGCCGCGGCACAACAGATGTTCTCGTTTGCGGTGCTGACCAACGAAACGATTGCGAGTTGCTTCAGCGCGTTGATGGCGGTGGCCTGGTATGTCCACCCGCTCGCGCTGCTGCTGCCGGCAGTCCCGCTCACGCTGCTCTACATGTTGCTAGGCAGACTGGAGCACCGCGAGTCCGATCTTCGCAAACGGCAACAGGAGTTGCAGACGATCCAGGAGTTGGGTCTGCAAGTCAGCGCCCAACTGGCAACCGAAGAACTTCGACCGACCGTGACGCGGATCGTGGCCGACGATCTGGGGGCGCGCGGCGCCGCCTTGTTGCTGCTGGACGAAGACCGGCAGTGCCTCGAGGTCGCCGCGCTCTACGACCGCGCGGCGTCGGAAAGAGTGGCACGACCGGGCTCGCGATTGCTGCGCAGCGGATTGACCGAGGAGTTTCTGGAAGACCGCTCGGCGCGGATGTACTCCGGCGCCGAGGCCGACCTGCTGCCTGAGTTGAGATTTCTGCCCGCATCGTCACTGTTGGTTCAACCGTTGGTCGTGTTGGGGCACGCGGAGGGCGCGATCGTCGTCTTCGACGATGGGCGGCGCGCCTCGTTCACCCAGGAAGACTGCGAGCACTTGCACGGCTTGACTCGATTTATCGAAGTAGCTCTCAACAATGCGCGGCTCTACGACGACCTACGACTGATGCAACAGCACTTGGTGCAGAGCGAGAAGATGTCGGCGCTGGGCCAGCTGGTCTCGGGCGTGGCGCACGAACTCAACAATCCGCTCGCCACCATCTCTGGCGCCGCCGAACTTGCCAAGGCTGAGCCGCTCGATGAAAAGACCCGGCAATTGGTGACGAGGATCTTGAAGGAAGCCGAACGTGCGGCTCGCATCGTCCGAAATTTGCTGACGTTCTCGCGGCATCATCGACTCGAAACCAGTTGGAACGACCTGCGGGAAATTGTCCAGGATGTGCTCGAGTTGCGGCAGTACGAGTGCCAGCTGCGCAACATCCGACTGACTCTCGAACTCGATCCCGATCTTCCACCGATGCTGATCGACCGCTATCAACTGCATCAAGTGCTGCTGAATCTGGTGACCAATGCCGAGCAAGCGATCACGATGGGCGGCCGCGGTGGCGGCACCATTTGGATCCGCACGGCGCGCGATGGGGCCCGAATACGGATCGAGGTTGCCGACGATGGACCAGGCATCAAGGAAGAAGATTTGGGCAAGATCTTCAACCCGTTCTTCACGACGAAACCTGTGGGCCAAGGAACCGGACTCGGCTTGTCGATCTGTTACGGGATCATTCAAGAGCATGGCGGCACGATTCGAGTCCGCTCCGCGCCAGGATTGGGAGCGGGTTTCACGATCGAACTCCCCGCCCCTACCACGGCCCCGGACTCGAGTGCGCGCGAGCGCGACCCGACGGCGCCACAGCCGACCACTGTCGACTCGCGCTCGTTCATCGGTGCACAGGTGTTGGTTGTCGATGACGAGGAAGGAGTGCGCGCCATCCTCAGCGAAGCGCTCGCAGCCTGGGGATACCGAGTGACCTCAGCGCCATCGGGCAGCGCAGGACTCGAGTTCTTACGTCATGGTTCGTTCGACTTGGCGATCGTGGACTTCCGAATGCCGGGGCTGGATGGGCAGGCTGTCTACGAAACGATTCACCGCGAACGGCCCGATCACCCGCCGTTTGTGTTCGCCACCGGCGACGCCGCCAGTCCACAGTCGAAGGGGTTCTTCGACGCCACGGGGGCCACCGTTTTGCTCAAACCGTTCACGTTGGTCACCCTCAAAGAGACGATCGAGCAGGTACTCGCCGCACGGGTTTGACATTCTTTGACGATCCCGGACGCCGCTGGCGGAGTAGTTTCGTTTTGTGTGGCGACGTGGACTAGCTCTCGCAGGCTTGGCGATTTGCGCTGCTTCGGCGGACGAGCGAGGCGAGCAGGCGGCGGCTGTTGTAAGACGCACGATGCAGGCGCGTCGCATCCCCGCCGTCTCGGTAGCCGTCGCCCAGCATGGAGTCTTGGTCTGGTCCTCGGCCTTCGGCCTGATCGATCAGGCTCGCACGGTGCCTGCCACACCCGACACGCTCTTCGAGTTGGCATCCCTAGGAAAGCCGATCACGGCGGTGGGTGTGATGCTGCTGGCGCAGCGCGAAGCTATTTCACTCGACGATCCCCTGACGCGTTTCCTCGCACCGCTGCCAACGGCGTGGCAACCAATCACGCTGCGCCAGTTGATGTCGCATACCTCTGGCTTGCCTTCACAGATGCCTGCCGCCGATCGCCGGACGAACCAGAAAAGCAACCCGCCAGCGGTGACCCTGAGTCAACTCACGGCGCCGCCGCTGGTCTTTCCGCCCGGCGACCGTGCGTCTTACAGCGACGTCGGATTCGCGATGCTCGGTCCAGTCCTCGCCGCTGGCTCACACCTCGAGCCGGAAGTCTTCTTGCATCGGCAAGTGCTGGCGCCGTGCGGCATGAACGACACGTTCTTCGCCAATGAAGAACCGGCCGGGCGACACCGCGCTACTTCCTACACGCTGGGTGCGCTCCCTAGAGCGCGTGGACGGTTGACTCGCCATGCCGAACTCAAACCGCTGTTAGGCATGGCCACCACGGCTTCGGATCTCGTTCGATTCGGCGTTTGCGTTCAGTCCGATCGACTGCTCAACGAGGCCTCCCGGCACGCGATGCAAACCTCGACTCGGTTGAAAGACGGCCGGCAAGCGATCGTGTTCGGCGACCCCTATGGTCTGGGTTGGTTTCTAGCCGATTGGCGCGGACACGCCGTGATCGAACATGGCGGGCGCGCCGGAACATGGTTATCGATCTTTCCCGATCGCGAGTTGGTCGTTTCATTGCTGACCAATCTGGAGCTTGGTTCAGGCAGCGACCCGGCAACACTCGCGAGGCTCGTGGCCGGTGCGTACGACCCAGCACTACAGCCCCCCTACCTCGCCCACGACGGTGTCACCGTGGAGCCCGCGCTGCTCGAATCGCTGCACGAAACGCTGCGGCGCTTCTCGGCCGGCGAGCCCTCCAGTTCGATGCTGCCTAGTGCGGCCGATCCGATCCGCGCTCAGACTTCCGAACAACGCGGCGTCTGGGCCAAGCGGCTGAAAACGATTCTGCGCGTCCGTCCACTCGCGATCGACCTGCCCACGCCTGCGCGACGCACCCGTTTCGACATCCCGGTGGCCCGCATCATTCATCTGCGCGTCGAGACCAAGACTGGGATTTGGTGTTTCAGTTTCTGGTTGCGCGACGACGACAAGGTCATTGACATGGACGCCGAACGGATTGACGAGTGACGCGGCGCTGCGTTACGTGCCGAGTTTCGTTTTCAACTCCGAAACATGCTCGCCCTCAGGGTACTCCGCGAGCGAACGCCGCCACGTGAGCTGCGCCTGTTCCTTGTCGCCCGACTTCTCGTAAGCCTCGCCCAGCCGATAAAACGCATCCTCGCGCCGGTGCGCCGCGGGGAACTTCTCGATCAACGCCGAGAATCGCCCGATCGCGCCGGCATAGCGCTTGCGTTGCAGGTAGTAGACCCCGACCAGCCATTCATGTTCGGCGAGAGTGTCCTGCGCTTTGGCCACCATGACTCGAGCCGCCATGCCCCAAGGATCGTTGGCCGGAAGATCTTTGACCATCGCGTTGAAGTGATCCAGCGCGCGACGCGGATACTCTTGATCGTTGGCCGGGCGCTGTGATTGTTCGAAGAGGCATGCCCCGATTTGGTATCGCGCATAACTCGCACTGGGGTGCGTTGGATAAAAGCTCATGAACTGCTCGTAGCGCCCTTGAGCCTCGACCACGTTGACGGTTCCACCTTGATAAAAATAGGCATCAGCCAGCGCTAGCTTGATTTTTGGATCGAGCGTTTCGGCGACCGGCGTCACCAATCCGACGTCCCCCAGCACCTGGACCGCTTCGAGCAGCCGCCGCCGAGAGATCAGGTCTTGAGCGTGCTCGAGCAGCTTTTGGTTGTCTTCGATCACGATTTTCTTGCGCGAATGACATCCGCTCGAGAGAACCGTGAGCAGCAAGAGTCCCAGACCGAGCGTGCGACGGTTCATGCCGACGAGGACCATGAAAGCAGCATCTCCTTGAGTTCGCGCGGCAGCCGCCGGGGTTGGCCGGTGCGCCCACAGGTGGCGTGCACCGTCAGGCCCTCGGCCAAAAGCTGTTGATCGCGGTCGATACGGTAACCGAAACGAATTCGAACGCCACCCAGTTCGGTGAGTCTCGTGCGGATTGTCAGCAGGTCGTCGTAGCGGGCCGGAGCGCGGTAGTGGACAGAAACCTCGATCAACGGCAAGAGCACGCCGAGGTCCTCCTCCAGTTCCCGGTAAGACAGCCCAACCTCGCGAATCAACTCGGTGCGCCCAATCTCGAACCACAAGAGGTAGGCGGCATGATGCGCCAACCCCATTCGGTCGACCTCCGGATATCGAACGCGAACCGTGGTCAGGTGCGTGCGATCGTGATTCAAAGCCCAGCCTCCGCCGCCTTGCGCAAGTCGCGCGTCGCGAGCGCCGGATCGGGTTTGCCGAAGATCGCGCTCCCTGCCACCAGAATCCGGGCGCCAGCCTTGATCAACTCGGCGGCGTTGTCGACGGTGACGCCGCCGTCGACCTCGATGGCAACCTCCAGCTGTCGCTGCTGAATCGAGGCCGCCAATCGCGCGATCTTTTCTAGCGAGGCTCGAATGAAGCGCTGCCCGCCGAAGCCGGGGTTGACCGACATGATCAAGACCTGCCCCACGTCCGGGAGAATCTCGTAAAGGCTCTCCAGGGGAGTGGCGGGATTGATCGCGACCCCGGCCATCGCACCGGCCTCTCGAATTCGATGCACCGTGCGATGCAAGTGAGGGCATGCCTCGACATGAACGGTGACTCGCGCCGCACCGGCGCGGATGTAATCGCCAATCACCGCATCGGCGCCTTCGATCATCAAGTGGCAGTCGAGGGGTAAGTTGGTTTCGCGCGCCAGCGCTTCGATCACGGGCGGCCCGATCGTGAGATTCGGAACGAAGTGTCCATCCATCACGTCGACATGTACGAGATTGGCACCACCGTCTTGGATTCGAGCGATCTCATCGGCCAGTCGTGCGAAGTCGGCGGAGAGAATCGACGGTGCGATCGAGATCATGGCGATTCCTCGGACTACTTGGTGGAGAGCGTTACGGCTTGAGTGGGTAAGACACGTTCTCCGGCGGCCGGAGACTGCTGTGTCACGACATTTTCGGTCAGTGGATCGGGGGTCGCGCCATCGACCGTCACGCGCACGAAACCATGCCGCTGCAGCCAGCCTGACGCTTCACCCGCGGCGCGGCCGATCAACTCTGGCATCACGATCGCTGCGGGCCGCGCACCGTTCGAAATCAAGACGCGCACCCCTTCGGGACCGACGCTGCTGGACCCACTCGGCGGGTCTTGAGCGATGACATTGCCGCGCGGGACCCGGCTGCTGAAGGCTTGCGCCTTGCTCAGTGCCAGCCCCGCGCTCTGCAATTCGATTTGCGCGCGTTGCAAACCACTGCCCGTCAAGTCAGGTACCAAGGCCTTTTGCGGGCCGAGGCTGAGGATCAACCGGACAGGGCGCCCGCGTTTGGTGCGCGTACCCGCCGCCGGAAACTGATCGATGACCCGGCCTTCAGCGAGTCGAGGATCGTGACGAGTCGCGAGGCGTTCAGGCAGCAATCCGAACGAACGCAGCGTGGCCTCGGCGGCTGGCTGTTCCAAACCGATCAACGCCGGCGTTTCGATTTCTGGGGAGCGCACCGCAACTTGTAGCGTAAGCCACGCTCCCAGGCTGAAGGCCAGGCCACAAGTGCACAACAACAGCACCAACGCGCCGGCGGAACGAAGCCAGCGCCGCCACGCCGGAACGCGGTCAGGTTTGACGACGGTTGGGATCGAAGCGGTCACCGGCGCCGGATCATAGCAGCCGCGACGAATCCGTCGTGATCCTCGGAATCTGGTCGTGTGGCGATTCGCAGCGGGCCGGTGCAAACCAACCCCTCGATGTTTCCGACCACGAACTCCGCCGGGTCTTGAAGCTGAAACTCCGGGTGGCGTTGCACGAACCCCGCGATCTGCAATCTCCCCTCCTCTGGTTCAAGACTGCACACGGCGTAGACAAGCCTTCCCCCAGGCGCGACGAGGTCCGCGGCGCCGTCCAACAGTGCTGCTTGTTGCGACGCAGCGGTTTGAATTTGATTCAGCGTGACGCGCCAGCGGCGCTCCGGGCGCCGGCGCAGAGTGCCTGTACCGCTGCACGGAGCGTCCAACAGAACGGTGCCAAAAACTCCACGCTGCAACGGCGGCCGACGCGCATCGGCGTGTAGCGTGATGCAACGCCCTGCCGGACCACGCTCACGCAACGTGCGCGCCAGCGTAGCGCAGCGTGACGCGACCAGTTCTAAAGCCACCAGTGGCGCGTTGGTCCAGTGCGCCAAACGCAGCGCCTTTCCACCGGGCGACGCGGCCAGATCGGCAACAGGCAGGCTATCGGCAGGCCGCGCCAAGCTTGCGACCAACGCAGCCCCTTCATCCATCGCGATCAGATCGCCGCGTCCAAACGCAGGACTCGATTGCGCGGCCCCGCGGGTTACCTTCACTGCGTCCGGATCGCGGTGCGAGGCCTGCGCTTGAATTCCCTCCGCGGTCCACTCCGCGAGCAGCTGCAATCGCGTGACAGCGCCTCGACGCAGCACGAAGCAGGCGGCGGGTGGTTGATTGATGCGCTGCAGTAACGCGCCAGTGCGCTCAACGCCGAGTTCGAGTTGCCAACGCTCCAACAACCACGTTGGTATCGTGGCGCGAGGATCGAGCGCAGGCAGACCGTCGCGCACCAAGCGCCGCAGCACCGCATTGACCAGTCCCGAGGCTTTTTCTCCGCCCTCCAACCGCAGCGCGTCGACCGTGCTGCTGACAGCGACCGGCGCAGGCAACTGCAACGGGGTGAGCTGACACAAGCCGATTCGTAGCGCAGCGCGCACGAGTGGATCGAGTCGATCGAAGGCACCATGCACGGCTGGTCCAAGCGCGCGGTCGAGCGCTCCTTGCCAGCGCAAGCTGGTCATCACCAGGTTGTGCAGCAGCCGCCGATCGCGAGGGTCAGCGAGTTTAGGTTCATGCGCCTGCAGCAGCCGATCCGACCACGCGCCCGCTTCGACTGCCACGAGCAGCCGCAGCGCCATGCGACGTGCGGTCACGTCCTCGATCCGTCGCCGAGCACCGCTCCAAGCACCAGACTTCCACCCGCGAGTGCGGCAACAGCGTCGATCTCACGTCCTCCCGCGGGCAACACGCGGTGCAGTGCCAACACCGTCCGTTCACCGGCGGCTACCGTGATGGTTTGGCCCTCGCGCGACAACACGGTTCCTGGCGGCGTCTCTTGCGGCGCCATCGCCGTCAATGGCTCCACCGCGACCAACCGCAGCACTCCCTTCGGACCGAGACAAATCACGGGCGGCCACGGATCGTAGGCACGCACACGCCGATCGAGTTGCAGCGCCGTCTCGCTCCAGTGCACGAATCCATCCTCGCGGCGAAGCAACGGCGCGGGCGTTGCCAGCGAGTCGTCTTGCACGATAGGTCTCAACGCTCCGCACTCGAGTCCGGTCAACGTCTGTACAAGCAACTCGGCACCGGCCGACGCCAGGCGAATTCCTAGAGTCGATGTCGTGTCACGGGCACCGACAGCTTCTTCACGACGCTGCAAGACCGCGCCTGTATCGAGGCCGCGGTCCATTTGCATCGTACAGACTCCGGCCACCGCGTCGCCGCATAAGAGGGTGTGTTGCACTGGGCTTGCTCCACGATGTCGCGGCAACAACGAGAAGTGCAGATTGACGGCGCCGAAACGGGGCGCATCGAGCAACCGGCCGGGCAAGATCTTGCCGTAGGCCACCACCACGAACACGTCGGCATCCGTTGCCAATATCTCGGCCCGCGCGTCCGCAGGCCGTAATGAAACCGGCTGCAGAATTGGACTCAGGCTCAGTTCTTGCGCGGCCTGTTTCACCGCCGTCGCTTGCGGCGTACGCGAGCGGCCAATAGCTGCGTCGGGTGAGGTCACCACACCGGCAATCAGATGTGACGAGCGAGCTACCGCACGCAGCGCGACCGCGGCCCATGCAGGCGTGCCAAAGAACAGAACCTTCAAGTGCGCCACCTCAACGAGAGATCATTGCGCCGCAGACTCCGGCCATTCCCCATCACGCTTGAGACGCTCGATGCGGCGCGACACCAGCCGGCGCTTCAGCGGTGACATGCGCTGCAGAAACGTGACGCCGTCGAGGTGGTCGAGTTCATGCACGATGCAACGTGCGAACAACTCCTCGGCTTCGATATCGAGCGGGTTCAGCTCGAGGTCGTAACCCTTCATCCGAACCCGTGCCGGCCGGGTGATAACTTCGTAGATCCCCGGAAACGAGAGACAGCCTTCTTCGCCCGACTGACTGCCACTGGCCTCGACGATGCGCGCGTTGACAAACACGTGGATCGCGTTTGGGTCTTCGCCACCCGATAAGTCGATCACCGTGACACGGCGGGAATCACCTACCTGGTTCGCGGCCAGGCCGATGCCGTGCTCTCGATGCATGGTCTCGATCATGTCCGCCGCCAGCGTGCGCAAATCGTTGTCGACGAGCTCGACCTCATGGGTCGGAGTGGTCAGGACGGGATGCGGGTAGACGACGATCGGGCGAACGGCCATGGCACAGGTTCCTCGGCGAGCGAATCGAGTCAGACCCTAGCACTGGCCTTCAAGAGCGTCCACCCTCCGCCCACTCTGGGCGACGGCCGTCCTCAAGACAGGACGTGGACCCGCCTCGAGCGTCGCCGTCCAGCCCGAGACCGGCTGAATAAGTCGTTTAGCGACATGACGTTGGAGTTTCGGCCGCGTATGGGCCTGGGGCGGTACGCCACTTGCAGTTGGATCGGGTGCAACTCGCCAGGAGGCTACGACGATGTCGACCCCCATGACCCAGAAGCTGCATGCCGTCATTCGTTTCGCGCCAACCACCACACTTGTGCTCACAGCGCTTTTACTGATCGCTGTCGCGATGCCGGCAATTGCCGATCCCGACGAAGACGAAGTGCTCCGTCGCGACTCCGGCAACACCGAGCCGGTCCCCGCCTTCGCCAGAGTCCGCTTCATCGATGGCGATGCGAGCGCATTACGTAACGATGGCACCAGCGACGACCTCGCAGCCAACATGCCGATCTACTCCGGTGACCGGGTCGACTCTCAAGCCGGCGGTCGCGTCGAGATGCAGCTCCCCGACGGCAGCATGGTCCGTCTCGACAGCGGCACCAAGATCGAACTCTACGACTTGCTCGACCCGTCGTTCCGCAACCCTTCTCCGACCCTGCTCGGAATCTCTTCGGGCGTGCTGCAAGTCGATATCGACGACGCGCGCGATGGCGATGCACTGCGCATCGACACGCCGGCGGCGTCGATCTACGTCTTGGAGCGAGGTTCTTTCCGGATCGACATCGACCGCAGCGACGTGGTGCGCATTTCCGTCGAGCGTGGCCGGGTCGAGGTCGCCGGTGAACGTGACTCGGTCATCGTTGCGAGCGGTCAACGCGCCAGCGTTCGTCCGGGTGGCCGGCCGGGAGCGGCGTGGCGCTACAACGTGTACGCGACCGATTCGTTCGATCGCTGGGTCTCCGATCGCGACGATCTGTATGACGTTCGCGTCGCGCGCGGTCGCGAATACGACGAACTGCCGAGTGAGGTTCGCCCCTACTACTCAGAGCTTTCCCGCAATGGCCGTTGGGTCTACGCCGACGATTGGGGCTGGGTCTGGCGTCCGAGCGTGGACGACGACTGGCGCCCGTACACCAGCGGCTATTGGTCTTCCGGTCCGTGGGGCCCGGTGTGGGTCGGTGCGGAGTCCTGGGGTTGGTGTACGTCTCGTTATGGACGTTGGGACTTTCGTCGCGGCGCCGGGTGGGTTTGGATCCCGGGCCGCGTCTTTTCTCCGGCCCACGTGTACTGGTACTACGGTCCGGAGTATGTCGGTTGGTGCCCGCTCGGCTGGTGGGATCGCCCCGTGCACCTTTCCATCTCTTTCGGCTGGGGCCACAACTGGTTCAATGACTGCCCTTGGTGGTTCGTTGGTTACGACCACTTCTACTACGGCGATGTGCGCCGTCATCAGCCACCGCGTGGCGCCGTAACGGCCGACCTGCGCCGTGGTGTGGTCTCGCGCCATGCTGTGGTGAAAGGCCGCGACGCGCAGATCGGTCGCGGTGGGGTTGACGGCAAACGCCGCGTGGCAATTCCGCGCGAGGCGCTGGATCGCTCGGCGTTCGATCGAGCCAAGTCGGTTGCCGTCCGACGCGGCGATGACGCCAAGTTGGTCTCCGGCGTCGGCGAACGCGACGACGTGCGCGAACGCCCGAAGGCCGGCTTTCGTGAGCGTGAACGCAGCGAGATCGAACAGCGTGCTCGGGTGCACGGCGGCGTACGGGCGCGCGGTACTGACAACAACAGTGAGGCCGGTGCTGGTCGTGACGGTGGTTCGACAGCCAAACCAGGGCGGCCTGGTGTCGTGGTCCCTCGCGGTGAGCGCCGGCCGTCGAATCCGTCGCGAGGCGATCGCACCGAACGCGACAATCAGACCACCGACGATGTCGCGCCGCGCGTGCCACCGCGCGCGACGCCGCACAGCGTGCCTCGCCGCAGCGAGCCACGTGAGCGAGTTGCGCCGCGCGGTGATGGCGGTTCCGGTGAGCGCGCGCCAACACGTCGCGAAGCTCCGCGTGCCGGCGATGACGACGGCAGTTCAACGGTGCGTGACTTCCTAGGCCGCGTGGGCCGGGGCAGCGATTCGGAAGCGAGACCGCGACGCGGTCAAGCCGAGGACGAGCAAAACGTGGCGCGCGACAACCAAGCCGGCACCGAGGACGAGACCAGAGAAGGCAACGACGCTTCGCGCGATCGACAACAGGCTCGGCCACGCGATGAGAACTCCGATAGCCCGCCACCGCGCGATTCCGGCCAAGCCAAGCCGCGCGACACATCGAGGGACAAGAGCGCACCGCGAAGCGGAAGCGGCACGAGCGGCAGCCGGAGTGGTGGCAGCAAAAGCAGCGGCAGCGACAACAAGCCGAAGCCACGCGGTGGTGGAGGCGGTGGTTCGCATCGCCACTAAGAGAAAGATTCACTCAGCCCAGGCGGGCCGGTGCAAACTGGCCCGCCTTGTTCATTCAAGGCGTTTCATGGCGCCTGTGCGCGCTAGACAGCTCGCGCGAAAACCGCGAAGCCACCGACGACGCGACGATACACCTCGCGATTGAGATTGGTTTCCATCGGCCGGCTGACCGCTGTCGCGGCCTCGTCCAACCAAGCGGCTCGCTCGACCGCGAGCAAGAATCGGGCGCCGCGGCCTGCCAGCGACGCGCGCTCGAGTCGTCGCAGCGAACGTGCCGCAGCCCCGGGGTCGTAGTCGGCCCGCACCAAGGCGCGCAACGCATCGCGATCGGCAGCTGACTCCGCCGCAGGACCGAAGCCCAACCTCAGTGAGAGACACAACGCACGGCGCAGCGGCGCCTCCTCCCCATCGCGCCAGCGTTGCCACCACGAGTCCCGTTGTGTCGCCGCCGTCGCGAACCGTCGTGCCGGCCATCCAGCACGAGTCAGCGCCACCTCACGCGCCAAGAGAAACGCGAGCTGCGCTTCGTCTTCCAAGGCGGCCAGGGTGCCCAACCCAATCAGTAGCGACTCACCCGGCAAACTCGCCAACAAAGGGTCGCCGGCATCGACGAACAGCATCCGAGGGGCGGGGCCGGCATCGATCCGTTCGTGCACTTGCCTCAGATAGCGAGTCAGCACGTCAGACGCGACGAGCTGCAGGCCGTTCTCGACGATCGATCGCACGCGCGTCGTCACCTCGGGTTGATCCAGAGCGTCGGTGGGCTCGTGTTCAGTATCGTGTTCATCCGAGTGTGGTTCAGCGCAGATCTTGCAGACCGACATCCGCTGACCGAGAGCGTTGGCCCAGCCCCCGCAGACGGTGCAGACCAACGGTGTGCCATCCCCGTTCAGCCCGGCTGGCCACATCGGCACAGCCTCTTGGCAATGCGGACACCGTGAAGGAGAGGCCGCCAAGGTCGTCAGCGGGTCGGGATCGAGCGTGCTTCGCGAGGTCGAAGACTGCATCCATTGAGAAATCAGTGTGGTCACCATTAGGGGCTGAATCTAGGAACGAATTGCCGCGGCGCACGTGCCGAATGCAGCGCCGGCGGCCCGCCTAACCGGGGTCACGCCGTTCGGCCCGCGAAAAACCGCGCGCGCCTTGACCTCCCCGGGTGACAACGCCTAAAGTCCGGCCTTCGCCGCTGCGCTTTTCGCACCATCGGCGCGGCCCAACGCGGCTCGACGCCGCCCGATACCCCCGGCCCGACTGGCGAGCTCGCTCGCGCCATGGCTGCTGTGGACGTCGCGGCTGGGTCGATCCGAGGGCCGCTACGAGGTCGGAGCGCCGGGCTAGGAGCGTGCCGCATGAAGGTCTACGACACCGCGCAGATTCGAAACATCGCCTTCGTAGGTCACGGGCATTCGGGCAAGACCTCGTTGGTTTCGTCATTGCTTTACGCCTCGAAAACCACAGACAAACTGGGTTCGGTTCATGACGGAAGCGCCGTCACCGATTTCGATCCCGACGAAGTCGAGCGCAAGGTCAGCATGTCGGTTGCCGTGGCCTTTGCCGAGCAAGATGGCATCAAACTCAATCTGATCGACGCGCCGGGCTACTCCAATTACATCGGCGATGCGGCGGCAGCGTTGCGCGCGGCCGAGAGCGTGGTGCTGGTTGTGCACGCACTCGACGGCATCGCCGTGCAAACCGAGAAGATGTGGGATGACGCCGAACGGCGTCATGTGCCGTTGTTCTTTGCGGTCGCTCAAATGGACCGTGAGCGCGCCGAGTGGGGGTCGATCCTCGGCCGGTTGCAGTCGCGCTATGGGCGCCAAGCGGTTCCGATCACCATCCCGATCGGCGAGGGCCCATCCATCACCGGCGTCGTCGACCTCATCACGATGCAAGCCTACACACCCAAGAAGGGATCCGCGGAGGTCGACGTGGGACCGATCCCTGGCGAGTTGGCCGCAGCCGCTAAGGAAGCGCGAGAGAAGCTCATGGAGATCGTCGCTGAGATCGACGACGACTTGATGAACGAGTTTCTGGAGACCAACGAACTGACTCAGGAAGATCTCGTCAGCGGGCTGAAGAAAGCGATCATGGCGCGCACGGTGTATCCGATCTTTGCTTGCGGCGCTGGCATGGTCGGCATTCACCCCATGGCCAGCAGTCTTGCTGCGCACGCGCCGACCCCCATCAACCGCCGGCCGTTCTTGTCCAAAACACCCGACGGTCACGACCATGACGTGGTTCCCGATTCGAAGGTCCCGTTGGTATCGCAAGTTTTCAAGACCTACATCGACACGTTCGCTGGACATATTTCGTTGGTCCGCGTCTTTTCAGGAACACTCGTGGCCGAGGCGTCGATCTGGAACGCCAATCGCGGCAGTTCAGAAAAGTCGTCCGGCCTGGCGGCGCCACACGGGAAAACCGGTGAGAAGGTCCCCGAGCTGCGGGCCGGCGATATCGGGTTGGTGTTCAAGCTCAAAGAGACGCGCACCGGCGACACACTCGTCGCCGACAAGGCGCACCCTGCAGAGTTGCCGCCGATTCAGTTCCCACGCCCCGTGATCTCGTACGCGGTGCACGGCGACGTCAAAGGCGACGACGAAAAAATTCAGACGGCCCTTTCCAAGGTTGCGGAAGAAGATGGCACGCTTCGGCTCGACCGTGACCGCCGCTCGCACGAACTGATGCTGATGGGGCTCGGATACGACCATGTGAAGAGCGCGATCGACAAGGCTTCCAAGCGCTACGGCATCAAGGCTCATTTGCAAAAGCCCAATGTCCCCTACCTCGAGACCATTACCAAGAAAGCGAACTCGATGTATCGCCACAAGAAGCAGACAGGCGGTGCTGGGCAATTCGCGGAGGTCCACATGCGGGTCGAGCCGCTGCCACGCGGTGGTGGTTTCGAGTACGCGTCAGAAATCTTCGGCGGTTCGATCTCGCGAAACTTCTGGCCGTCGATCGAGAAGGGCGTGAAAAGTTGCATGGATCATGGCGTCATCGCTGGCTACCCGCTGGTCGACGTCAAGGCCGCGATCACCGACGGCAAAGAGCATCCGGTCGACTCCAAGGACGTCGCCTTCCAAGTCGCCGGCCGCGAGGCTTTCAAGCTTTGCGTCAAGGAGGCCGGAGCGGTTGTGTTGGAGCCGATCATGATCGTCACGGTCACCGTCCCCGATGAGCTGATGGGCGACATCCTGGGCGATCTCACGCGACGTCGCGGCAAAGTGCAGGGCTCTGAGGCGCACAGCGGTCGCAGCATCGTCAAGGCGCTGGTGCCGATGGCAGAGATGTTGGAGTACTCGCCAACGCTCAAGTCGCTGACCTCCGATCGCGGCGCCTACACCATGGAGTTGGACCACTACGAACGAGTCCCGCCCGAGATCCAAGCCAAGCTCGTGGCGGAGCACAAGCCGCAGGAGCACGACGACTAACCGATACCCTGTTGATGAGTCATTCCCTCAGGGCGGCCCGATGGGCCGCCCTGTCGTATCGTAGGCCGAGTTTTTTGGGTGGTCCGCGGGACTGCCCCAACCGATCGAGGACTCCTTCGTGTCAGCCCCTGTCGTTCGAATCAAGGATCTCCCCCGTCACGTGGGCCAGGACGTCACCCTGCACGGGTGGGTGACGCATGTGCGTTCCAAAGGAAAGATCGCGTTCTTGGTCCTGCGCGACGGCACCGGCACCGTGCAAACGGTCGCCTCCGTACAGGACCTCGACGAGGCCGGGTTTGCCCAGATGGCGGGCGCCACGCAGGAATCGTCGGTGGTCATCGGCGGTGCCGTGCGCGCCGACGCCCGCGCGCCCAACGGTGTCGAGCTCAGCGTTCGTTCCTTCGAGACGGTCGGACCGTCGGTCGAGTATCCAATTTCGCCGAAAGAACACGGCATCGAGTTTCTGCTCGACAACCGGCATTTGTGGCTGCGGCACAAGGGGCCCTGGGCCACGCTGCGGATCCGCGACGAGGTGGTCAAGTCGATCCGCGATTACATGTACGACAACGACTTCGTGTTGATCGACTCGCCGATTCTCACCCCTGCCGCGTGCGAGGGAACTTCGACGTTATTCGAGACGCCGTACTTCGACGACAAGATGTACCTGTCGCAATCGGGGCAGTTGTATCTCGAGCCCGCCTGCATGGCGTTCGACAAGGTTTACTGCTTCGGCCCGACGTTCCGCGCCGAGAAATCGAAAACGCGACGGCATCTCACCGAGTTCTGGATGATCGAACCGGAGATGGCGTGGGCCGGTTTGGACGACGTCATGAGCTTGGCCGAGAACTTGATTTGCTATGTGATCGGCAGAGTGCTGGAGCGGCGCGCGGAGGAGTTGAAAATCCTCGAGCGCGAGCTGGCGAAACTGCAGACGATCGCGGCGCCCTTCCCCCGCGTTTCCTACGATCAAGCGTGTGAAATCTTGACTCGGCCTGAAAGCATCAAGCGCGCGCAAGAGCAGGGTGCGCCGCCGTTCCAACCAGGCAGTGACCTGGGTGCAATGGACGAGACGATCCTGGGAGAACTGTACGATCGGCCCGTGATGATTCACCGCTACCCCACGCACGTGAAGGCGTTCTACATGCAGCCCGACCCGGAAAACAGCGAGCGGGCGTTGTGTGTCGACGTTATCGCTCCCGACGGGTACGGCGAGATCATCGGCGGCAGTCAGCGCATTCACGATGAAGCACTGCTGCGGCAGCGAATCGCCGAGCACGGACTGCCTGAATCGGCCTTCGACTGGTACCTCGACACGCGTAAGTTCGGTGGTGTGCCGCACGCGGGCTTCGGCATGGGGATCGAGCGCCTGGTCTGTTGGATCACCGGCACGCATCACGCGCGCGAAGTGATTCCTTATCCGCGCACGATCGTGCGGATGAGACCGTGAGTGGGGTTGCCCCACGCAAGCGGGTGGCCCTCGTCAGCCTAGGGTGCCCCAAGAATCAGGTCGACAGCGAACTGATCCTCGGGCGCTTGCGAGCCGACGGCTACGAGGTCGTCAACGATCCCGATTTCGCCGACACGCTGGTGATCAACACCTGCGCGTTCATCGATAACGCGCGCGCCGAGTCGGTCGAAGCCTTGATCGAAGCGGCCAACTGGAAGCAGGTCGATGCGGCGGGACGGCGCGTGATCGCCGCGGGTTGCTTGGTCCAACGCCATGGTGACGAACTGCGCCGCGAGATGCCGGAGATCGACGGTTGGCTCGGGCTCGACGACATTGGCGCCACCACGCAGGTCACGAGCACGCCGCAGGGCATCGGCACTGTCAAGCGATTGCCTTCATCTGGTCCGGCCCGCGGCCTGTTTACCGCCAGCGATCCGCGCACGCGACTCTCACCACCGTGGTCGGCCTACGTGAAGATCAGTGAAGGCTGCGATCAGCAGTGTGCTTTCTGCGCGATCCCCACTTTCCGCGGAAAAAACCGCTCGCGCACCCTCGACGATCTAACGCGAGAGCTTTCGCAACTCGCCACCGAAGGTGTCGTCGAGGCCAACCTGATTGCGCAAGACTCCACCGGTTGGGGGCGAGATCTGGGTGTCAGCGATGGACTGCCAGCGTTGGTGCGAGCCTTCGATCAGGCCGAGTCCGCGCCTGACTGGATTCGCATCCACTACTTGTATCCAGGCCGGATTAGCGACGCCTTGATCGATGCGCTCGCCAACACACGCCGCTTCGTCGAGTACATCGACTTGCCACTCCAACATGCGCACCCTTCGGTCTTGCGGCGAATGAAACGTCCCGGCAACGCCGAGACGTATCGGCGCCACTTCGAGCAGTTGCAGCGCGCGCTGCCGGCGGCCGGGATTCGCAGCGGATTCATCGTCGGATTCCCCGGTGAAACCGAGGAAGAATTCCAAACACTGACCGACTTCGTCGCAGACGCACCGTTGGATGCGGCAGGGGTATTCACCTACTCGCACGAAGAATCGACCGGCGCGTTCGCCTTGATCGACGACGTTCCCGTCGAAGTCAAACTCGAGCGCAAACAGATCCTCGAGGAGTTGGTTTCGGATGTCGCCTTCTCACGCGCCCAAAGGCGCGTCGGAACCGCTCTCGACGTCTTGATCGAAGGGATCGACGACGATTTGCCCGATGCGGCTGTGGGCCGATGGCGCGGGCAGGCACCCGATGTCGACGGCCGGGTGATCGTAAAGGCCGGTGCTGCGCTGAAACCAGGCTCACGTGTTCGAGTCGAGATCACCGAGGCGGCACCGTTCGAGCTGACGGGCCGGCTGACGACTCGCTAGGAGCACGAGAATGAAACGTGTGCTTTCCTCGTGGTTTTACTCGGGGTACTTCCCGTTCGCGTCCGGCACCGCCGGGACGGCTGCCACCGTACCGTTGGTCTTGCTGTTGTGGTGGATCGGTTCCTGGCAGCTGCACTTGGTAACAACCATCGTGATCTTCGCCGCCGGTGTTTGGTCGGCGTGGGATGCCGAGGCGCTGTACGGCAAGAAAGACCCGGGTCAAGTAGTGATCGACGAAACGGCCGGCTACCTGGTCTCGACTCTGTTCATTCCGTGCAACCTCTTCACACTGGGCGCCTCGTTCTTTCTGTTCCGGCTGATGGACGTGATCAAGCCGCCGCCGGCACGACAGTTGGAGTCTTTGAACGGTGCGTGGGGCATCATGGCCGACGACGTGATGGCTGGGATTTATGCCAATCTCGCGCTGCAAGCGATCTTGTACTACTGGGCTCTGTGACAATGCTGGTGCTCACCAAACTCCCACCCGCCGATTGGCGTGATGGCAAGCCGGTGGTGGCCACACTCGGCAATTTCGATGGTCTGCATCGCGGGCACATGACAATCATGCGCACCGTGATAAGCCGCGCTCGAGCGCTGAACGGCCTGGCCACCGTCATTACGTTCGACCCGCATCCGCAGCGTGTGCTTTTCCCCGATCGCGCTCCGCACCTGATGCAAACCGCCGACCAAAAGACGCGACTGCTTGCGGCAGCGGGGCTCGATGCGACCATCATCGTGCCGTTCGATCGAACTCTGGCGACGCTCACTGCTGAGCAGTTCGTGCGCGAGATCTTGATCGAACGCGTCGGTATTACCGAGGTTCACATTGGTCCCGACTTCCGGTTTGGCGCGCAGCGCGCGGGGGACGTGGCGCTGCTCTCGCGACTCGGTGCCGAGCTTGGGTTTACAGCGCACGCGGCAGAGGCGGTCCACGATCGGGGCGAACGGATATCGGCCTCGTTGATTCGTCGCTTGCTTACCGCGGGCCAGGTCGACGAAGCGCGCACGCTGTTGGGCCGTCCTTTTTCATTGGTCGGAACAATCGTGCACGGCGAAGGCCGTGGCAAACGACAACTGGTGCCGACCGCGAACCTCGCGCCAGAAAACGAATTCATGCCCGCGACCGGCGTCTACATCACGCGTTTTCGCGGCGCTGGCACTCCGATACCCGGTGTCACCAACGTCGGCGTGCGTCCGACCTTCGGTGACCGGCGGCTCACCGTCGAGACCTACCTGCCAGGGTTTGACGGTCAGCTGTATGGCCAACGGATCGAACTCGAATTCTTGCAGCGGCTCCGCGCCGAACAAAAATTCGACTCGCCCGAACTTCTGCTGGCTCAGATCAAACAGGACCTCGCCGTGTTCGAGCGCTTCGTAGCCGAGGGCAAGCACCTCGACTAGTGCCGACGTGCTCGCGCCTGACTCGTCAGTCGGCCAGCCTTCCGAACGCAACGATGCAGATGTCGTCGCTCTGCGGCGCAGCACCACGCCACACGGTCACGGCCTCGACCAGCGCGTCGGTGAGGGCCCCCGGACGACCACCACACGGGGCGACGGCAAGTGCCAGCCGATCGCTGCCGCGCGGGCCGAACGGTTCATCTTCGGCATCCATCGCTTCGGTCACACCATCCGTGAACATCAGGAGCGACTCGCCCGGTTGCAATTCGAACTGGACCGACGCGTAGACGGTGCCGGCAATCAGCGCGAGCGGAAAGCCGCCCTCTTCAGCGCACACTTCGCACGGTGATTGCGCGGGGCGCAGCAACAAGGGAGGAAGGTGTCCGGCGTTCACCACCTCGACGAGATGCGTGTTCGGATCGAGCACGGCCAAGGCCATCGTGACGTAGTGGCCAGGGGGAAACAGCGACCCGAGCTTGTCGTTCAATCGTGTGACCACCTCCGCCGGTGATGTCGTGGTGGCCAAGCTAAAGCGAGCCTCGGCCGACAATCGCGCCATTTCCAGCGCCGCCGCAACACCCTTGCCGGCCACATCGGCAACGATCACCGCCACACGCCCGTCGGGCAATTCAACGTAATCGAAGTAGTCGCCGCCAACGCTGCCCGCCGCTTCGTAGCGATCGGCGAACAGATAGCCTGTCAACTCCGGCACATTCGACGGCAGGAAGCTGCGTTGCACTCGGCGCGCGAACTCCATGTCGCGCGTCAATCGCTCACGTTCGAGCGAGGCCTCGTGCAGGCGCGCGTTTTCGATCGCGATCGCCGGCGGTCCAGCGATTGCCGCCAACAGCGTCAAGTCTTCTTCACGGAACGGAAGTCCGGGTCGCAAGCCATCGAGTTGAATCGCGCCCAACGCGATTCCGTCGCGACCCACCAGCGGTGCGCAGATCAACGTTCGCGAGAAACCGATCACGGAGTCGTGCCCGACGAAGCGCTCGTCCGCCAGCACATCGCGGCTCAGGATCGCCTGACCACGATCGATCACTTCGCTGAGAATCGTGCGAGAGAGCACCAAGGGAGCGCCGTCGTCGCGCCGCAGTTTGCGCGCGCGAGGTGCCGGCGTGCGCTCGGGCCCTTCGCAAAGCACCACGAATCCACGGTCTGCTTGCGGGAAGATCGCCAGCAAGCGCTCCAGGATTTTGTCGAGCACCACATCGAGGTCGAGTGTTTGTCGCAACGCTTCCGCGATTTCCAACAGCGCGTTCAGCCGCGTCTGCGCATCGACGCCTCGCAGCGCCTGGGAAAGGCTCGGATCGCCTGCCAAGAGGCTCAGGCGCACTGTGTTCATCGCTAGCGGCGGCGAACCATCTTGCAACGAGACGTCCGTCGCCGACGGCAGGCTGTGTACCGGGTCGAGGTCATCGCCCAGGAGAAACCGCAGGGTGACGCCGCAAACCGCAATCATGTCGCCACTGGCCAAAGGGCGTAGTGACGACAGCGCCGTGCCGTTGAGCGTGGTTCCGTTGAGGCTTCCCAGGTCCTCGATCGCGAACTTGGCGCCGTCCTGGGCGATACGGAAGTGCCGGCGCGAGGCGCCATCGTCTTCGATCTTGTGCGTGCTCTGGCCGCTGCGGCCGAAGACCCACTCCGTCACATCCGAGGCGAGAGTGAAACTCTCGCCAGCGCGCGGACCCCGCACAATCGTCATGCGTGGTGGTTTCACCATACGTGGCACACCTCTTCGGGCTTCTTCACCATCGGTTGTCCTGGCTTGCAACCAAACGCTTGCGCAAACTCCGGCATGTTAACCACGACGCCGTTGATCCGGTACTTGCCCGGCGAGTGCGGGTTGGTGATAGCGCCGACTCGCAGGCTTTGATCGGTCGAATTCTCACAGGCCCACTGCGCGAAACCGACAAAAAAACGCTGATCGGGTGTGAGCCCATCGACCGTGGCCAGACGCTGGTTGGCCGTGGCGGCGCGCCATGCCTCGTAGGCCAAAATTGTGCCGCCCAAGTCGGCTAGGTCCTCACCCAGCGTCAGTTTGCTGTTGATTTTGAGCTCATCGACGATCACGTACTGGGCGTATTGGTCGGCGACACATTGTGCGCGGCGCTCGAATTCTTTTGCATCGCGCTTGCTCCACCAGTCACGCAGATTACCGCGGGCGTCGAACTGCCGGCCTTCATCGTCGAACCCGTGCGTGAGCTCGTGACCAATGGTGCCCCCCGTATTGCCGTAGTTGGGCGCGGCATCGAGTTTGGGATCGAACAGCGGCGGCATCAAAACGCCGGCTGGGAAGTTCATGTCGTTCAACAGCGGGTTGTAGAACGCATTGACGGTGGGCGCGGAAATGCCCCATTCATCGCGATCGACGGGTTTGCCGATCTTGGCCAACTGACGCGCCGACTCGAACGCGGCGGCGCGTTGCACATTGCCGAAGAAGTCGTCACGACTGATGGTTACCCCGGAGTAGTCGCGAAACACTGCGGGATAGCCCACCTTGTTACGCATGGTCCGCAGCTTCTCGAGCGCCGCCTGCTTGGTCTTGGCACTCATCCAAGGCAGCGCTTCGATTCGAGTTTTCATCGCTGCCTGAATCAAGCGGGCCATCTCTTCGGTGGCCTGCTTGACCTCCGGTGGAAACACCTTTTCGACAAATACCTGACCTAAGGCTTCGCCCAGGTCGTTATCGACCGCGGCGACGCACAGCTTCCAACGCGGGGGCATCTGCTTTGCTCCGCGCAGCGTCGTAGAAAAGAAATCAAACTCGGCGCGGGCCAAGGGGGCTGCCAACTGATCGGAGGACTCGTGCAGCAAATGCCATCTCAGGTAGGTCTTCCATGCGGCGAGCGGCTCGCGCTGGAAAGAATGGCTGACCGCAGCGATGAATTTAGGCTGCGACACATTCAGGCTCGCCACCGGGGGAGCGCCCGCACCCGCCAAGAATTCGCTCCAATTCAGGCGCGGCGCGAGTTGCCCCAGCTTCTTCACGGTCATGGGATGGTGCAAGTTGTAGGGATCGCGCAACTGCACCTGTGTGAGAGTGGCTCGAGCCAACACGGTTTCCAGTCGCAGCACCGTGTCGGCGTTGGCGTGCGCCACGTCGGCAGCGTCCCCGATCATCGTGAACATGCGCTGAAGATGGTCGCGATACTGCTGTCGCGTTTCGACCATCTTCTGGTCGGCGCTCACGTAGTAGTCGCGATCGGGCAGCGACAGGCCACCCGCGTCGAGCGCTGCGATCACCTTCGATGCATCCACCAAGTCCTGCGCGGAACTGAACCCGAACAACAGTTCCCGTCCCTGTCGATGTTGGCCCGCCAACCACCGGCTGAGGCTCGATGCATCGGAGACAGCGGCTAATTCATCCAAATCGCGTTGCAGCGGCGTCGTCCCCTTACCGTCGATCGCCGCCTCTTCCATGCACGCGGCGAAGTAGTCACCAATCTGTACTTCTTGCGGCGAGCGGGTTCGCTGATGGTTCGCGGCCTGTTCCAAAATCCCCCACAAGAACTGCAGGTTGTCGTTGTACAACTTGCCGTAGACGCTCCAGCGGGCGCGATCGGGAGGTATCGGGTTCTTCGTTAGCCAACGACCGCACGAGTACCGGTACAGATCGACACACGGATCGGCAGTGGAATCCATCGCTTGAAGATCGAGGCTGGGGATGTAGGGCAGTTCGCTGAGCGGGCGTTGAACCGGACCGCCGCCGGTTTCGACCTCGGCACGCACGGCTCCAGCAAGGCCCAGGGTGAGACACAGCATCAGGCCGATTCGTTGCATCGATCGCTCCGGAGAAGTGCCACAGACTAGCCTGAAACCTCGACGACCACAGTGACTGGGCACGGCCACGGCGGCCGGCCCCGCATCGAGCCACACGTCCCGAGGCGACGCTCGCTGCGAGGACCAGGCGGCCGCTCGGCCACCCGGTCCGATCGTGTCGAACTCTACTGAACCTTGATTTTGAAAAACGCGAGCGCGGCTCCCGATCCATCGGTGGCCACAACCCACGAAGGGCCGCCCGAGGCGCGGCTGGTGCCGTAGGTCACGAATGTGTTCGTCGCGCTCAAATTGCGCTGCATCTGCAACACCACGATGTTGCCGCTCACCGAGAGCGAATTGATCGACTGCTGAACGCTGCCTTCATAGACTCGAAACGTCTGTGCGATTCCGTTTTGAATCGGTTTGTTGTAGACGATCTCGATGCGTGATCGCGACGTGCCCTGAAACCTCACCGCTTGTAGTTGCGGGCCGAGTATCTGCGGAATCCCGTAGTTACCAGCCAACACCGACAAGCCTAAGCGTCGGCCTGCTTCTTTATAGCCAATCACATTGAGATGAATCGAATCTGCCCGCGGCTGATCGACGAGTCCCACCACCGACGACTTGAGGTCCTCCAGCGCCAGACGCCGTTGCGCTTCTTGAATCGGAATCCAGGTGTCGAAGTTGACATCTTGATAGTTGGCGAGCTGACAGTTGCCGAAGAACAAATCGGGGGCTGTCAGATCACTGCGCCACTGCGCCACCAAGTTGCGCAGATCCTGGAGGTACAGATCGATACCTCGACCTGCATCCGACTCGCCCTGATACCAAATCGCGCCGCGAATCGGATGGACGTACTGATGGACGAGCACGCGATGGATCGACGAGCCATACAGCGAGCCGCGGTTTTCGGGCTCGGCAGGATTGCGTTGCCACTGCGAGAACAAATTGGTGCCGCCCAACGGTGCAGGGATCACGCCGACGGGAACTCCGCTACTCGCGCTGACCTCTTTGGCGAAACGCAGCATGAGCGTGTGCGCGGGGGTTTCCTCACTGACCCGATCGACCTGATCGGTGCCATCGTCCATCGGCTCTTGTGCTCGTTTCCAGCGATAGTCATTGCCAAACAAATGCACGTTATCGACCGGAGCTTCGGCCGGATCGAGCGAGCCGGAGTAGCCCGACATATTGGACTGCCCCGCTGCCAGGAAAACGTCGCCGACCGCTACCTGAGTGGCGACGTCGCTGCCGAGCAATTGGGCATCGTCTTGGGCTACCAACCGCGCCCGCACGTCGTAGTTGCCGCCCTGTGGTACCGCGGGCAGCACGAGATTCGCGTACGAGCCGTTGGGCGCCGCCGGGAAGTCGTAGACATGCGCCGCGAAATCGAACCCCGGTAACGGTGTGCCGGTGCTCGACGATTCCACCGCCACCTCGACACGAACCGCTTCGACGGCGCGATACTGAATCGCCAGTTTCAGATCGGCATGACCTGTCGCGCCACGCTGAACGACTTGCCAGTCGGCCAACGTCTCGAGACTCTTATTGAGCGCGAAGTCAGGCCCGGTCCAGACGTTGTTGAGTGTCACGCGCGTCACGCCGCGCGTGCCGCCGCCCCACTCGGTGAGCGACACGCGCCGTCCGAAGTAAGGCTCGTCATTGGTCAGTGTGAATACCGCAGCGTCTTGATTCCAACTGCTGCCGGTCCACGTATCGACGCGCACGTCGCGGCCACCACCCAGACGTTCGCGGACCCTCACGCGCACTCGTTCCAACGCGCTCAGCGATTGCTCACCCACCGTTACCGCGAGATCGCCGCGCCGGGTCTGCAACCCAACCAGGCCTTGGCCGACGTAAAACCGCAGCGCGCGACCGGCGCGTTCACCCGGATTGCCGTCGTTCCAAAATTCCACGATGGCGTAACCGGTGGGCGAAGCGAAGGTATCGAGGTACAGATCGAAATTCTGACGTGGCCGGTCGCTCGAGAATCGCTCGAACAGATCGACCACCGCAGCGCCCGCCGTGGTGTAACTCACACCGCGATCACCGCCGAAGTCCTGCACGGTGAATGTCAGATTGCTGCCGCCGTCTTGCGTTACCTCCAGCGGGCGCGCGCCGAGCGTATCGAACTCGAAGTGATACGTCTGTGGATCGCAGTAGTCGCCTTGGCCATCGAGGTCTTGATCGGCTTGCGCGGCGTTGGCGATCAGCGGGCAGTTGTCCTGATCGTCGCGCACGGCATCGCCATCGTCGTCACTGCAGCGCACCTGCGGTGTACGCGGCGCACCGCTGCTCGAGGCACCAAGAGACCCTTCGCCATCAGCGTTGTAAGCACTCACGAGGTATGTGAACAAACTGCTTGGAACCGCGGCATCGGAGGCTTGGGTGTTGCCGGTGCGAAACACCAAGCAACGCGCGTCCGAGCCATCGGGTGAATTGCCTCGATAGACGTTGTAGGCGGTCGCGCCGGAACTGGCTGGCCAACTGAGCGTCTGTTTGTCGCTGAACGACAGCGCGACAACTTCATTAGGCGGCAAGGCCAAGGCAAGTTGCGAACAAGCACACAGCCCCGCCAGCGCGAGTACCAAACCGGATCGTGTCATTTCCAGGCCTCCCGAAGCCGGGAGGAATCTACGCCGACTTATGTGAAATCGAACACCAAACCGCACCCCCCATCGATCCACTTTGGCGCGGGCTCCAAAAACAAAGGGCGCCCTGGTGGGGCGCCCCGGTCTGAAGCCGCGCTGAACCGCCCGAAAACTAAGGCGCGGACTCGGAAGCATTGCACTCGCGATAGCAGTTGAACGCCTTGGTGTTGGCGCGGCTATAGCACTTGCGCTGCTCGTTGTAGGCGACGCGACGCTTGATATTGACCTTGTTGAGACAGCGTCCCAGCGTGATCGGGTCCTTGGATTGTTCCCGGCAGGCAGCCTCCTCGGCAGCTAAATCGGAGAGGCGTTGCTCCAAGCGTTGATCGCATTCCGCGCGATCGGCGAGGAACTGGTCATAACACTGCTGCTGACATTCGCTGGAACCTGGGCGCGGGGGCTTCTTGGGGCCGGCGTCAGCGGCGAAGGTGCCCGCAAGCACGAGCAACAGAGCAACAGCGACGCCTTTGAGTGAGTTCTGAAACAAACGCATTAGGACTTCCTCCTGGGAAGGAATCGATCAACCCCTGCAACCGCGGGATTGCTGGCGGGCGAGCACCCCGGCTTCGCCGTGAAGAGACGGTGAAGTCTGCCGAATGCAACCCCTGATCCGCCAGTATTTTCCGGGTGACGATCGTCGTCACATCCGCAACTTCAAGAACTCGTTCCGCCATGAAACTCCGTGCTGCGCCCTTCGTTCCGGCCCGGCGCAGGTGTGCCGGGACGAGACAACTGACGCGGCGAAGAACTTCGGGCCGGGTCGCACTGAAATCAATCACCCGCGTCAAAGTCCTGCTCGGGAATCGTGACGGGGCGTCCGTTGTCGTTCGCGCCCAGCCGCAACAGGAACGGCGCGGCGCTCCGCGCCCAAACCTCGGGCCTGGGAAACTGCGCCGCAGAGTTTCCCCAGCACTGACGGAGCATCGGGGTATCGATCACCCCGGGGTTGACCGGGACCGCCGCCATCCCGGGAGGAAGATCGTCAGCCAGCGCACGCGTCAGTCCTTCGATCGCCCATTTGGAGCTGCAATACGGCGCCATGCCTCGGTCGGTGGATCGCCCCCAGCCCGAGGAGATGTTCACGATGACGCCACGGCGGGCCGCCACCATTGCCGGGACGAAGGCCCGGAGGACGCGAAACACGGCCGTGATGTTGATCTCGATCAGCGTTGAAAACTCCTCGTCCGAGACCTCCCACAGCGGTTGTGGCTCGTTGATGACGGCCGCGTTGTTGATCAAAAGGTCAGGGGGCTTTTCACGGCAAACCTCCTGGGCCCATTCCGAGACCCGGCCCGCATCGCGCGCATCCAAGGCCACGAACCGATGCGGTGGACCCAACTCGACCCCGAGCGCCTGCAACGGCTCGGCTCGCCGGCCGCATCCATGTACCTGATGCCCTCCGGCGGCGAAGGCGCGCGCCATCGCCTGCCCTAGCCCGGACCCGGCCCCGGTCACGACGATTTTGCGAGGTGTTTCTGTCGTCATCATCGACTGGCTCCCTGTTCCATTTTGGACAGCTAAGATAGCCGGGCCCTGGCGGTTTCTTTCTGGGCTGTCCGGCCTAGCTTCTTCCTGACTGCGTTCTTCTACGGAGAGTCCCCATGTCCGGTTCGATTCAGAAGCTCAGCATCGACACGATCCGCACGCTTTCGATGGACGCAGTCCAAGCCGCGAATTCTGGACACCCCGGCACACCGATGGCGCTAGCGCCGGTGGCCTACTCGGTTTGGCAAAACGCGATGCGTTACAACCCGGCCGACCCGACCTGGCCGGATCGCGATCGTTTCGTGTTGTCCTGTGGCCACGCATCGATGCTGCTCTACTCAGTGCTGCATCTGACCGGCGTGCGCTCGGTCGATGCACACGGCCACATCGAGCAAGGTCCCGCGGTGTCGCTAGATGAGATTCGCAACTTCCGTCAACTCAACAGCAAGACGCCGGGGCATCCGGAGTACCGCTGGACCACAGGGGTCGAAACGACGACGGGTCCATTGGGTCAAGGAATCGCGACCAGCGTCGGGATCGCCATCGCCGGTGGCTGGCTGGCGGCTCGCTACAATCGCCCCGGGTTCGAACTGTTCTCGCACCGCGTCTTCGCGCTGTGCGGTGACGGCGACTTGATGGAAGGTGTCAGCGCCGAAGCCTCGTCGCTGGCCGGGCATTTGAAACTCGGCAACCTGTGTTGGATCTACGACAACAATCGCATCACGATCGAAGGTCACACCGATTTGGCGTTCAGCGAAGATGTCACCGCGCGATTCAAAGCACTCGGCTGGCGCACACAACACGTTCGCGACGCCAACGATGTCGACGCGCTGTCGGCCGCGCTCGCCGAATTCGAGCGCAGTTCCGAAGCGCCCATGATGATCGTGGTCGATAGTCACATCGGTTTTGGTTCACCACACAAGCAAGACTCGCACGCGGCACACGGTGAGCCGCTCGGTGAGGAGGAAATCAAGCTCACCAAACGCGCCTACGGCTGGCCCGAAGACGCCAAGTTCCTGGTCCCCGATGGCGTGCGCGAGCATTTCGACAGCGGCGTCGGCGCGCGCGGTGCCGCGCTGCAGGCGGCATGGAACGCGCTGCGAGAGCGCTATGCGCAACAGCACCCTGCCGAAGCGGCCGAGTTGCAAGCGCTGCTTTCGGGCAACGTCCCCCGCGAGTGTGAGGCGGCCATTCCGGTCTTCCCTGCCGATCCCAAAGGGATGGCCACACGCGACGCCGGCGGCAAGGTGCTCAACGCTGTCGCTGCGAAGCTGCCGTGGCTCGTCGGCGGCTCGGCCGACCTGGCCCCTTCGACCAAAACGCTGCTTACCTTCGAGGGCGCAGGGCACTTCGGTCCCACCAACCACGGCGGCCGCAATCTGCATTTTGGAATTCGTGAGTTCGCGATGAGCGCGGCCTGCAACGGCATGGCGCTTTCCGGCTTGCGCTCGTACGGCGCGAGCTTTTTGGTGTTCACCGACTATGCTCGCCCAGCCATACGTTTGGCGGCGTTGATGGAACTGCCGGTGGTGTTCATCTTCACGCACGACTCGATCGGACTGGGTGAAGACGGTCCCACGCATCAACCGGTCGAACATCTCGCATCGCTGCGGGCGATCCCCAACTTGATCGTGATCCGGCCCGCCGACGCCAACGAGGTGGCCGAGAGTTGGCGCGCGATTCTGCCGCTGCGGCATGAGCCGGTGATGATGGCGTTGAGCCGTCAAGCGGTGCCGACGATCGATCGCAGCAAGTTCGGCAGTGCCGCCGGAGCCGCACGCGGCGCCTACGTGTTGGCCGAAGCGCCGTCTGGCAAACCAGAGGTGCTCTTGATCGGCAGCGGGACCGAGGTGACGTTGTGTCTGCAAGCCTGGGAGAAGCTGAGTGCCGCAGGCGTTCAAGCGCGCGTCGTGAGCATGCCGAGTTGGGAGTTGTTTGAGAAGCAATCGCAGAGCTATCGAGATCAGGTTTTGCCGCCCGCGGTGAAAGCGCGCGTCGCGGTTGAAGCGGCGTCGCCGTTCGGTTGGGAACGTTGGATCGGAGCACACGGACGGATGCTCGGCGTTCCCACGTTCGGCGCATCGGCGCCGATCAAACAGCTGTACGAGAAGTTCGGCCTGACGCCTGACGGCATTGCGCGTGCAGCGCAGGAACTCTTGGCTGTGGCGCGCTGAAGCGCGCGCTCGAGGAGAGACGGGATATGAAGATTGGAATGGTGGGTTTGGGTCGAATGGGCGCCAACATGGTGCGCCGCTTGATGCGCGATGGACATGAATGTGTCGTGTTCAACTTGAGTCTCGATAAGGTGCGAGCGCTCGCGACGGAAGGTGCGATCCCTGCCTTTTCCATCGAAGAGTTCGTCTCCCAACTCGATCCTGCGCAGCCAATCGCGTGGGTGATGGTACCCGCTGGCGATCCGACCGAGAAAACGGTCAGCGATCTGGCGGCCCACATGCCGTCCGGATCGATCGTGATCGATGGCGGCAACTCGTATTTCAAAGACGACATCCGTCGCGCGGCGCTGTTGAAGCAGCGCGGCATCGAGTATGTCGATGTCGGCACCAGCGGCGGCGTCTGGGGTGCGGAGCGTGGCTACTGCTTGATGATCGGCGGATCGGTTGGATCGTTTCAGACCATCACGCCGATCTTGCGTTCGTTGGCACCTGGGCGAGGCGATATTCCGGCAACACCCGGACGTGAGCGATCGACCGGCACCGCGGAAGAAGGCTTCTTGCACTGCGGCCCACACGGCGCGGGGCACTTCGTGAAGATGGTGCACAACGGCATCGAATACGGCTTGATGCAGGCCTACGCCGAAGGCTTCGACATCATGAAACATGCCGGCGATGCGCAGTTGCCCGAAGCGCAGCGCTTCGATCTGAATCTCGGCGACATCTCCGAGCTGTGGCGCCGCGGCAGCGTCGTCGGCTCTTGGCTGCTCGATCTCACCGCGATTGCCTTGACCGAGGATCCGAAGCTCGAGGGGTACACCGGTTCGGTTCAAGACTCTGGCGAAGGGCGCTGGACGATCATGGCGGCAATCGAAGAAGCGGTACCGTGCGATGTGCTCGCGGCCTCGCTGTTTACTCGTTTTCGTTCGCGGCAAGAGCACACCTTCGCCGAGAAGATTCTGTCTGCCATGCGCAAACAGTTCGGCGGCCACGTCGAAGTCAAGAAGTGAGGATTAGATGACCGAGGCTTCAAAGACAGGACTGCTTGGCGACAATCCGGACACCCGCGGCGTTCCACACGATCCGTGCGTGTTGGTGATCTTCGGCGGCTCAGGAGATCTCACCAAGCGAAAACTGATCCCCGCGCTCTACAACTTGGCCAAGGACAAGCTGTTGCCCGACGAATTCGCGATCGTGGCGGTCGCACGCAGCGAGGGCAACGACGCCGACTTCCGCAACAAGCTGCGCGCGGAGATCCGCGAGTACGCTACCAGCAGCGTCGAGGATCATTTGTGGGAGTGGTTCGACTCGCGGCTGCACTATGTCGCTGGTGCCTTCGACGATCAGGCGATGTACGGACGCCTGCGCGAAAAGCTCGCCGAACTCGATGCCGCCGGTGGTACCAAGGGAAACTATCTCTACTACCTCGCGGTCAGCCCCGACTACTTCGGACCGATCGTCGAGCATCTCGGCACTGCGGGTCTCACCCATCAGGAGTTGGGCAGTTGGCGACGCGTGATCGTAGAAAAGCCGTTCGGCCGAGATCTCGACTCGGCCAGGACACTCAACGCGCAGTTGCGCAAGACACTCGACGAAACGCAGATCTACCGCATCGATCACTATCTGGGCAAAGAAACCGTGCAGAACATCTTGGTGTTCCGCTTCGGTAACGGAATCTTCGAGCCGGTCTGGAATCGACGCTACGTCGATCACGTGCAAATTACGGTGGCCGAGACGTTAGGCGTCGAAGGCCGGGGCGGCTACTTCGAACGCGCCGGCACCTTGCGCGACATGGTGCCGAACCATGTGTTCCAACTGATCTCGCTCACAGCGATGGAACCACCGATCAGCTTTGCTGCCGATGCCGTTCGCGACGAGCAGGCAAAGATCCTGCGCGCGATTCAACCGATGACGCCGGAAGAGGTCCTCAACCGCACCGTGCGCGGTCAGTACGGCGAAGGGATCGTGGGTGACGAGCGGGTCTTGGGATACCGCGCGGAAAAAAACGTTGCCGCCGATTCCTCGGTCGAGACCTTCGCCGCGATGAAGCTTTCCATCGACAACTGGCGCTGGGCCGACGTGCCGTTTTACCTGCGTGTCGGTAAACACATGCCCAAGCGCGTCACCGAGATTGCGATCCATTTCAAGCGCGCCCCGTTCATTCTCTTCCGCCAAACGGCCGTCGAGAGACTCTCGCCCAACCTCTTGCTGATTCGCATCCAACCCGACGAAGGCATCTCGCTGCGCTTCGGCGCCAAGATCCCTGGGGCCGTGCTGCAACTCGGCACCGTCAACATGGACTTCCGCTACTCCGATTACTTCGGCAGCACTCCGGCCACCGGCTACGAGCGCTTGCTGTACGACGCCATGAACGGCGACGCCACGCTGTTTCAACGTGCCGATATGGTGGAGTCGTCGTGGAGTGTGGTCACGCCGGTGCTCGATGTTTGGGAAGCGCTGCGCCCGCGCACGTTCCCCAACTACGCAGCCGGCACATGGGGCCCTAAGGACGCGGACCAGTTGATGGAACGCGATGGCCGCGCCTGGCGCAAGATTGGCGAGGGCGTGCTGCCGACCTGATCGATGAGCGCCTCGTTATCGGGGCGCTCATTTCTCTGCGTTTGTCGTTCCCCTGGCCAGTCGTGGAATGCCGATCAAGTACGTCACGCGCCACAGCGTCCCCGGCAGACGCTCCACCCCGGAGTTCCACTCGTAGTCGCCACCCACAGGCTTAGCCAGCCCGCGCAATTCGCCGGGTGTGTAGCTGCGCAAGCACGACACGAAGCCGTCCCATAGGCCTACGAACGGCACCGCAGGAATGAGATAGGTCCACAACAGACGTGACCATTGAAACGGGCGGACGAACGGTGTGATCAACAGAATCACGAAGGGCACCAAAAACACGGCCAGCGCGGCGCCCAAACGGCGCTCGGTCACTTCGAAGATCCCAATCCCCTCGCCAGCAGCAACAGCATCGGCCACGATCTGTTCGGCCTGCTTCGGCGCGAAGTGATGGAACGCGGTGAACAGCGTGCGAAAACCGCGCAGGTGCGGCGGGACATCGGTGGCATCGACCGGCTCACTGACGAACGACAACCGCCCTCCGGACTCGTGCTGCAACCGAGCGAGCGCCACGCGATTGGGATAGCGATCGGAAAGCACGACGCTGAGCGACTCGTCATCCAGATGCGACAACAATCCGAGCCAAGGGCCACCACCCCCCGAGCACAGGTCCAACACACGAGTCGCTTTGGTTTGCTGTAACGCCGCCTTCAGGCGCGGCACGATCGCCCGGTAGGGCTGCATCTGCTCGATGCCGAACTGCAAGTAGTCGGTCGCGGCATCACGTACGGCGGCCGGGCACCAGTCGTGGTCTTCGAGTTCGATCAGGTGCAGGCGTCGCATCAGGGCCGCGCAGCATGCCAGGCTTGGAGTCAATCTGCATCAACCCACCGCGTGTGAAAGAACTCGTCCGGGCCAGACGAATCGCGCGCTCCACGCTAAGCTGCCGCTTGGAGATCGAATGAGCGTGTCACGGATTGCTGGCCTCTGGTTTGTCTGTCTTGCCCTCGCGAGCCGTGTGGTCTGCGCGGCGGAGCCGATTCGCCTTGGCGTGATGATCTCGGTCGACGGCTTGTCGCAGGAAAGCCTGATCGCGCATCGCGCCGCTTACGTCGCGGGTCTAAAGCGGCTGCTCGACGAGGGACGTGTTCACGCTGCTACGCACTACAACCATATGAATACCGAGACCGGCCCGGGCCACGCGTCGCTCGGCACGGGCGCCTTCCCGTGTCGCCACGGCATCGTGGCCAACGAGTGGTTCGAGGCCGATGCCGCCGAAAAACTCCGCCGCGCCTACTGCGTTGACGTGCCCAACGGCCCCGGAGCCGGCCGGTTGCTGCTCGACACACTCGGCGATCGGCTGGTAGCGCAGCGTCCTGGCGCGCATGTGGTCTCGATCTCCGGCAAGGATCGCGGTGCCATCCTGATGGCCGGACGCAGTCCTCAGCATGCGGTGTTCTGGTACGACCGTAGCAACAGTGGTTTTCGCAGCAGTGCTCTGTATGCCGCAACAGCGCCCGACACTCCGGCGGGCACCGTTCTCGCCCGTTTCAATGCACAACGCGCAAGCGCGCTCGCGCAACTCGACCCGGCCGAGTTCGTCTGGAAGACGCTATCAAGACCCGGTGTGCCGCCGTTGAACGACACGAGCTTGGCAATGAATCAGTGGCCGGTGGTGGGACTCGGTTTCGATCACGACCTTCGAGTGCATCGCAACGGTGCTGGTGCCGGCGCCTATCACAGCCCACTCGTCGATCGATTGAGTTTGGATCTGGCGATCGCGCTGCTCGACGACGATGCCGTGGCGTTGGGCCGCGACGATATTCCGGATTTGTTGCTGTTGTCGTTGTCAGGCAACGACAACGTCGCGCACTACTACGGACCCGAATCCAACGAAACGCGCGATGTACTCCTGCGGCTCGACCTCGAGCTGGGCCGTTTTCTCGACGCACTCGAACGGCATGTCGGCCGTCAACGGCTTGCGGTTGAACTGTCGTCCGATCACGGCATGCCGGCGTTGCCCGAGCCACACGCCGGATCGCGCGATGAAGCGCAACGGCGGCGCTTGTATTCCTCCGAAGATGGCGCCGCTCCGTTGGATCTTGCCGATTGGCTCAATCGCCTGATCGCCGCTGAGTTGTGCTTGCCCGCTGGCACGCGCCCGATCCTGGCGATCCGCAGCCACAACCTGTTTTACGATCACTCGCTGTTTCCGTTCAAACGCAGCGTCAAGGCCAGCGGCGTCTGCGGCCGCACGATCCAGTGGCGCGATGTCGACATTGCGCTGCAGCACGCCGTGGCGACGCACTACTCTCAACAGATCGACGCGCTGTACTTGATGAGCGCCGCAAAGGCGTGGGACCCACGCGCGCCGTACACCGCGTTCGTGCAGCACGACTACGTCCCAGGCCGTTCCGGCGACGCGCAATTCGTGCCCAAGCCCGATGTGGTGGTCTTCGTCGATCCGATTCGCGGCACCGGCCACGGATCGCCGCACAGTTACGACACGCACGTCCCGTGGTTGGAGTGGGGTGCCGGCATCACTTCGTCCACCATCGAGGCACCCGACGCACCGTACGACATCGCTCCTCGTTTGGCCGAGGCCTTGGGCGTCACGATGTTGCCGCCCGAGCAACGCTTGACGTGCCCTGAGCCGTCGCGCTAGCGCGAGGTGTCGACATCGTCGAGATGAAAGCGATGCAGCAAACGGTGCGCGACCGGCGCAAACAACACACCGAACACCGCCATTCCCACCACGCCGCAGGTCAACGCGTAGAACGAGGCAAACAGCTTCCCGCTGCTGCTCTGCAATGTGTCGACGGGCCCCATGCCGCCCAGGATCATCGACGCGTTGAGCAACGCGTCGAGCCAACCCATCCCCTCGGTCCCGCGATAACCCACGACGCCGACCACCAAGACAACGGCAATCAGCAGCGCGGCCACCAGCGCGTGCCAAACCAGCCGCCACACAAACGCTGCGCGCGACAACAGCGGCTGACTGCGATGCTCGTACAAGTGCGCCGGACGGTGCGAGTGGCTCATCTCTTCACGATCCATCCAGAAAACGGCATCACGGCGCGATGCGCTGCAGCGAGTAGTTGAGCCTCGAGTCGATCCGCTTGCGATTGGCGTCGAGCAGTTCGAGCGTATCGTCGCCGACCTTCAGGTAGTAACGCTGCTCGAGCTTGTCGCCGGGGTTGAGCCGGTACACCGTGGCGGCCGCATCTCCGTCGATGCCGCGCTCCAAGATCCAGTTGCCGGTCATGCCGATCGAGGTATCGCCCTGCTTGGTGCCCATGGACGTCTCGCGTAATTCGAAGGAGCCGTCGTCGTGACCCGCTTCCGCGAAGAGCTGCAACTCGATGCGAATTCCGGCGCAGTCGGTGCATGGCAACGTGCCTTGCCAATGGCCGAGCGATTTGGCCAGCGGTCCATCGTCGTTGCCGGTCTTGGACGCACTGCCGCCGCAACCGAAACTCGTCAGGCTCACCGCGAGCACGATCCACAAGCCGTCAACGAAGCGCCGTCGTGTCTGCATGACCCACCCTCCGCCACAACGTGTGGCCGAAAGCGGCGCCGCATCTGCGCCCGAGTGCCGCGGCCCGCCCGTTATTGGTGGCCGCGACTATACGACGCCGCGACGTGCAGACGGGGTCGCGGTGCGCCCCGCGACGCAGAACTTCTTGCGCCTAATTTTCCGAAAGTGGAGTTGTTTCTGGTATAGTCCGCGCCGGAGGAAACGATGGCCTTTAGCCCGCCCGGAGAAACCCGCCGCAAGGTCTACCGCTGGGTCCGCGAACAGATCTTGGCTGGCCATTCCCCAGCCCTGCGCGAGGTTCAGCAGGCGTTCGGTTTTCGCTCGCTCGAATCGGCCCGCGCCCAGCTAGAACAGCTCGTGCGCGACGGCCTGCTCACCAAGCGCGAGGGCGAAACTCGCGGTTATCGGCTGGCCAGCAGTTCTACGGCCGACGACGGCCCGCAAGGCTTTGGCGCGCCCCCCTTGGTGCCGTTGCTCGGCCGGGTGCAGGCCGGTTTGTTCACCTCCGAAGTCGAAGACATTCAGGGCTACCTGCCATTGCCGGGCTACACCGCGCACGCGGCGCAAAACCTCATCGCCTTGCGCGTGCGCGGCGAAAGCATGACCGGCGCCGGCATCTTCGACGGCGACATCGTCGTCGTGCGCCGCCAACCATCGGCCGTCAACGGCGACATCGTGGTGGCCGCCATCGAAGGTGCCGACTTCGAAGCCACCATCAAAACCTTTCACCGCCGCGGCAACAAAATTACGCTCCAAGCGGCTCATCCAAATTTCGCGCCGCTCGTCCCCAAACCAAGCGCCTTGAAAATCATCGGCAAGGTGCTCGAAGTACGCCGTTATTTGGAGGGGCAGGCACCGCTGCTACCCAACGCATGAGCGGCCGGCACGTGGTGCTGTTTCGCACGGCACTCGAGGCTTGGGACGCCACCGAACACGAGCCGCATCACGACCTAGCGCACGATCAAACTGCGGCCGCGTCCCCCGCAACACGCACCCGTCCGCGCGCCCGCGTGTTGCGCGGCGCCTCGCTGCCGCGTTCGAGCGAAGCGTCGTGGGGCTTGCCGCAATTCAGCTCTCGGCTCAGCGAGTTGTCGGGTGTCGGTGCCGCGGCGCGCTTGTCGTTAGCTTTTGCCTTGGTGCGCGATGCACAACAACGGCGCGAGCCGGTGGCCTGGGTCGGCATGGCGGGCAGTTCTTTCTATCCGCCCGATGCCGCCACGGGTGGTGTCGACTTGGCGGCCTTGCCGGTTATCACCGCGCCCGATGCAGCGGCTGCGGCGCGCGCCGCCACACACTTGGCGCGCTCGGGTGCGTTTGGTTTGCTGGTCATCGATCTCGCGCCGGCACCGGCCACCACCTCGGCGCGTTTTGCACGCGCGGTTTCTGTGCCGCCGCCGTTGCTCACCAAGTTGGCGGGATTGGCGCAGCAGTACGGCACCGCGATGGTGTTTCTCACGGCGTCCCTGCCCGAACAACCGTCGCTTGGTTCACTCATCTCGCTGCGCTGCGAAGCCAAACGCCAAGACGCGGGTGATGGACGCTTTTTGTGTGTCGCCCACGCGCTCAAAGACAAACGGCGCGGACCCGGTTGGTCGTATGCGGAGGTGCAGCTTGGACCGCTGGGCTTGCGTTGATGTTCCGGCCTTGCCGCTGCAGTTGTTGGTGCGGCGCGAACCGGCATGGCGCACACGCCCCGCGGCGGTCGTCGATCGCGATGGACCGCAAGGGACATTGCTGTGGGTCAACGAAGCGGCGCGCCGCTTGTCAATTTTGCCCGGCATGCGCTTCGCCGCGGGGTTGTCGCTCTCGCGCGAGTTAATGGCTGGCCAAGTCGACGTGCGCGAAATCGAGCAAGGCACCGAACAACTGATGCAACTGCTGCGCGACTTCTCACCCGACATCGAAGCCTGCGCCGAAGAACCGGGCGTGTTGTGGCTCGACGCCGGCGGCCTATCCACGCTGTTTGCCTCGGCCAGCGCCTGGGCACGCGCCCTGCACAACGCCTTGACGCACGCCGGCTTCATCGCGCGCGTCGCGGTGGGGTTTACGCGGTACGGCAGTTACGCCACCGCCAAAGGCGCTTCGGCCGCCGCGCCCATCGCGGTGTTTCGCACCGCAGAAGAAGAATCGTTCACCGCACACGCCGTGCCGCTAGCGCGCTTGGGGCTCGACCCGCAGTTGCGCGACGACTTGGCCAAGTTGGGAGTGCTCACGCTGGGACAATTCCTCGAACTCCCCTCACCTGCCCTGGCCGAGCGATTCGAGCCCGCCGTTGCCGCGCTGCATCGCTTGGCTGCAGGCGCCGCGTGGCGTCCACTCGAAGCCGCCGCGCCCCCCGATCCACTCGAAGCGTGGCTCGAACTCGAAGCGCCCGACGACGACATCACCCGTTTGCTGTTTTGGATCAAGCAACTGCTCGACCCGCTGTTGGTGCGCGCCGCTCAACGCGGCGACGCTGCCATCGCGTTGCAGTTGTCGTTGTGGCTCGATCCCTCGGGCATGCGCCACGAAACGGTGCGCGCCGCTGCGCCCACGGGCGAAGCCTCGCTGTGGCTCGACCTGCTGCGTTTGCGCTTGGCCTCCACCGGTCACTCACCGTCCAAACAGCGCGTCACCGCGCTGAGCCTTGCGCTTCAAACCGCGCTCACGCCACACACGCAAGCGCAGCTCCCCGAAATTGCGCCGGCGCGCGCACTCGAGGCCGCCAATCGCGCGCTCGCACGCGTGCGCGCCGAGCTGGGCACCACTGCGGTCGCGCGCGCGCGGCTGCGTGACGGGCATCTGCCTGAAGCCACCTTCTTGTGGGAACCACTCAACCATTTGCCCGAAGCGATGAAAGCCGGCAATGCCACCTCCCCCTTGCTGGTGCGACGCATGTTGCCCAAAGCGCACGCGCTCCCGCCGCGCGTTCACAACTTGCGCGACGACGGCTGGATCATCGGCAGCAGCGATCAAGGCCCGATCGAAAAACTCGAAGGGCCGTATGTCGTGGCTGGGGGTTGGTGGGCGCGACCGATTCATCGCGAATATCACTTCGCGCAAACGCAGCGCGGCGATCTGTTGTGGGTTTACTACGATCGGCCGCGCCGGCGCTGGTATTGGCAGGGCGAGGTGTTGTAGAGCGATGCGAGGCGGCCCGAAAGCTGCCTCGCTATCGGTCAGCGGCGTTGATCAAAACCGATCCAAGACGCCGTCCAAGGCCCGCACCTTTACCTTGAAGTCCGCACTCATTACCCCGTAGGTCAGGCCGACATCGATCACCCTGCCATGCGCTTTGGTGTAGTTGTCGAGCCAGCGCAATTGATAACGGGCGTTCGGCGCAACGGGGATGATCGTGCGCAGACGCTGGTCCAGGTACAGGTCGAACTGACCATAAATCGGGGCCGCCGTTGTCAAACCGGCGGGATCGGTGAAGTTGAACGATGCCGTCGAATTGTTCACAGGCAGGTGGTAGACGCTCATCCCACGGAAGGAAGCTTCCTGCAGGTTACTCAACTCGAACGCCGCGCCCTGCTTGTCCCCCAGGATCCCGCTGCCGCATTCCCCGATGCGGCTACTGATCGAAAGCAACAGACAGACGCTACGAGCGCCCGAGCAGGACGGATCGTAGATGTAGTCGAACGGATCATCGCTCGGCAAGTCGGGATTCCAGGCGGTATCGATAGCACAGTTGCTCTGACGATTTGGATCGCAGTACGTCTGATCCAAGAAGATCAACGTGCTCGAAGGATCGAAGTTGTTGAACACGCGAAGCCACTGATCACCCTTCCAATCCTGAGCCACCAGCGTGTACGTTTCGTCGGAACCATCCGACCAGAGGGTTGCAACGGTACTCGATGGGATGATGTAGGCCTGCTCGTACTGGCCCGTCAGCACGTTGTTGTCGTAGGGACCACGACTGTCGAAGATCACCGGATAGTCGGTGATCTCACACCCTAGCGAAACGGTGATGACACTCAAGAACAGACCGCAGAGAATTTTTTTCATGGGATCTCTCCTCACCTGTAGATACCGGGACCTTGGTTGCCGGCTCTCGATCAACCGCAGTCACTTGGCAGCAACCCAGCAACAACGCGTCGATCGGGTGCTCGCGCCGAGCAAACATCCCAACGAGATGACGTCCGACGCTAAGCACCGCCCACACTCCTGCGGGGACGATACGCTGGTGGTCCTTTCGCGCCCATCGGACTTCTGGACCTGCTGCTTGTTACTTGCCAAGAGGTCTCGGAAGCGGCCTATGCACGACGCGATCCACTCTCCCGGCCGTATGGGCTCAGAAACCCCAGCCACGCTCGCTTCTCGACTGTCCGGATTGATCCGCGATTCGACTCCCCGTCCTTGGGGCCCCACTTTGTCGCCCGATTCCACCTCAATCGAAAATCAGCCGTTGACGCTGAGGGGGCCCCGTTGGTTTACTGTCGCTCCCGCTCGGTAATGCGACCGGCAGGCGGCCTGACGAGGTGACCCGATGG
>JANNUT010000055.1:0-30437 GCA_031395565.1 Acidobacteriota bacterium
GGACTCGAACTGCTTCAGGACCCTGGCCCACTCTTCGGGGCCTCCACGCGTCCGAACTCATCGCTTGCTCTGCATCGCGCGCTCCACGTCGACCTATCGTGATCGATGATGTCGATGGCGATTCCGGGCATCGTGATCACCTGTTTCGGTCATCGTGATCACTTATTCTTAGCCGCCCCAAGTTTCTCGGCGCCCGCCTGCGAGTCGGTGTGACTACCTCGTGTTTGTCAGCTGGCAAGTGGCTTTGCGAGCGCCGGCAGCGTGGCGCATATCGAGGCAGTGAGTGCCCGCCGAACTGACTCGAGGTCTGTGTCGACCCACGGAATAATCTGGCAGTGATTTGTGTCGAAGTGGGGTCTCTTGGTCTGATCTTCGTGACCCATCACGTCCTTCCGGCATGTGTACAACACAGGTCGCCCGAGCCCCTCAGCGAAACCCGCCTCCCAGTAGGCCCCGGCATTCGCGTGTGTAAGGTCTGAGATCAGCATCACACAGCTTCGTATCTCTGCGCGCATGCGGTTATCGATGATCCCGGCGGGTGTTTCGTCTGTCAGAAGGAACAGAGTAAAACCCGCGTCCTCGGCCGCGGGGCGGAAGCAGCGATCGACCACTTCAACCAACTCGTCGTCTCCGAACTTCATCGCCATGAAGATGCGACGCCCTCTCACGGTCTCATGCCGAATCTGCTCAAGACGCTCCCAGCCTTTGATGGACAGCCGGAACTCGCCATGTTCCTTGGTTACAAGGCCTGCTTGCTCCAAGTGCTTCGCGAAAAAGCCCTCGCTACCCGGGGCGATTCCCATGTATGCGCTTGCCGCTAGCCAATCGATCTTCACCGATACGCCTGGTGCGCTAGAAGCAGTGGCAAGCCACTCCAGGAAATAATCGACCGACTCTGCAGCAGTAGGCAGCGGATTCTTGAGAACCTGACCGAGAACATCGGAGGTTAGCCGGGGAACATGACCAGAGCCCTGCCCGTGCCTCAGCCAGTGACGAAGTTTCGCTTGCTTAAGCCCATCGTCTACGAGTCGTGGCAAAATCGCGCTCGATACTGTATCTGAGAGCTCGTAGCGTCCACAGCCCTGGCACGCAACCAACAAGTTGTCCCCTTGCACGGAGACATCTGCGAGGCTCTGACACACCGGACAAACGCCCATTTCGCGCTCCAAGAAGAAACCCCGCGCCAACGCACGGACCGCTCAATCTGGCGGCCATACTACGAAGTTCGCAGGCGCCGTCGACTGGCGAGTAGTCATCAACAGCACCCTTCGTTGGCGTTGCCAGGACACGAATGGTACTGAACCCGCGCAGGTGATGCGCGCCGCTCCGCCGCTTCGCGTCGTCGGGGCATTTCAACAAAACACATGTGCTTCATCGTCATGAAACGGAGGGGACGACCCGTTGATTGTCGTCGCCCAGTTTTCAAAACGCATAAATACCCCCGCGCCGTCGACGGCGGTGTGACGGTGCGCGCTATCCCGCTAGTGTCAGTCGAGAAGCAGCGCGAGGATCTTGTCTACGCACTCGTGATCGCCGGCGGGGTACCAAAGTGGCGTGATGTGAGCCAATGCGAGGCGGTCATCGATCTTCCTCCTCTTCTCTGGGTCTACGGGGCACGCGAGTAGCGCGTAGTGGTGCGGAAGGTTGGCCGGCCCTTCGAGTTGAGCCACACGCATGAACGTCTGGATGGTTCGGTCAGCCGACAGGCTGCAACCGAGGAACAGAAAGCTGTAACTCGAGAACAGGCGCTTCAGTAGCTTCGGAACCGGGAACTCGAAATGGATGTTCCCGTCGTTGCCGTAAGCTGTGTCGTACTCGCCCTTGGTGAGCACCCGCTCGGCGGCGTTGTCCAAGTTGCCGTGAAGCTTGAGCAGGTAGCGCTCGCCGGCGGGTATGGCGCGGAAAAACGCGCCGGCCTGGCCGCGCCCGGTGACCTTCTCGACGAAGGCTTTCGCATCGTTCTCGTAGGCTCTTTCGAGTACCCTGTCGAAGTTGGTGGTAATGCAGGAGCTGTCGAAGAGCGTGGGCAGTAGCATCACAGCACCGGCGATGTCATCCGGGGTTTTGAAGTCACGCTCGAAGTCGAGGTTGAAACGGTTCACCCCGAGCGCCGTGACCAAGTCGTTCATCACTCCCTCGTAGTCGCCGTTCTCTTCGAGGCGGACGCGCATCGCGTCAGGGTCGAGTTGCGCGTCGACGCACAGCTTCAGAAGGTACTCTCTCCACCCTGGACAACCGGCGCTCTTGGACATGCCGGCGCCCACGAAGGGAATGACGAAGCCTCGCTGGCAGGAGCGCTTCAGTTCGTCGAAGCGGGCAAGATTGCGTGGGAACTGGTCGGTATTGAGGTTTCGGGCTTTCTCGTGCTGATCGAAACGCTTCGCTTCCTGATCGTAGAGGTTGCGGTCGCCGAAGTAGAAGGCGCGGCTGGGCCTGGCGAGCGGGATCTGCTCGTCGCCGCGCTTGCAGATGACCTGGATGTCCTCGAACTCCTCGTCGTCGATGACTTCGTCGAAGCGGCGGTTCTTGCCAACGCCAGCGAGTTCTTCGAGCGTGGCCTCGTGGTCGAAAGACGGGTGCTGAGGATTCGGCATGGGTCAGGCCCCGACCGTCAGTTCAGCGACGACGGCCTCCATGAGGTCAGTTCCCTTTGTGCGGGAGGCGGCGAGCTGCATTTCCAACGCGTCCACCAAGGCCATCAGTTGCTCCACTTTGGTCACGATCCGGCGTTGTTCGGCGAGGGGTGGGAGTGGGAAAACATAGTTCCTCAAGAATCCCAGTGAAACGAATGACTGAACTCCGCCAGCGGCTCTCGCCCGCATCTCTTCGGCAACGAGCTTGAGGTACAGAAGAAGGAAGCGTGGCTCAGAATCGGCGGCGGCGTAGTATTTGAACAGCGCGACGTTCTTGATGCTGAACTCCCTGTCAGTGTCCACGATGACCGGGTTCCCAATGCTCCCGATCATCGCAAAGAGGATGTCTCCGCGGTCGACGCGCGATCGCTCACTGATTTGGCGGTGGTCCTCTTCCGAGATGAGGTTGGTACCGTCGAACAGGAGACTTCCAGAATAGATGTTCTTGCTCGTGATCAAGGGGAAACCTTCGGTCGTATATTTCGGCGTGTCGTGGGTTCCGTCACGGACATCGAAAGTGTTTCCCAATCGGGTCCACAACCAACCAGGCGGCAGCAACTCACATGCTTCACCACTTGGATTTGGTTCTACGGCAACCCGCTTAATCGTTCGTTTTTTGATCAGCCGCTCCCTAGTGCCTTCAATTCGAGCGAACAACTCTCCAGCCGGTTCGTCGTTGGGGTCTTGGGGGACGAGTTTGCCTTGGACGGCGAGGGTGAGGATGGATTTGCGGAGGTCGACGGGGGGGATGGCGTAGGACGGATGGAAGAGGAATGGGAGGTTGGCCGGGGTGGGCGCGTCGGCAAAGCGGGCCAGCGACGCGCGGGCGAGCGCGGCGTGCCGCGTCTCCCGTTCCTGCTGCTGCGCCTCCAGCCGATCACACAACGCCATCAACTCATCCACCTTCGCCACGATCCGCTTCTGCTCGGCGAGGGGTGGGAGGGGAAATGGCAGCGGTCGCATCCTTCCAAGTGAGATGTTCGCGATGTTCGTGGTCTGGCTGGAGCTTGCACGAAACGCCGCTTGCATTCGTGGGCTGCGCAAAACGTAGAGCAAGAAATATGGCTCAATCAGGATTGGGCGAATCGCTGCCAAGAAGGCGCCAAAAGTGGCTTTCTGAGGAACCTGTCGCACGATAGCGACCTTCCCGACGAGCGCGTAGCTGTTCGCCATCGAGATCATGATGTCGTTGGGCATGACCCATTGGTCCTCCCGGCTGACGTGGGTGGGTGAAATGTAGATCAGGTCGTCCCAGTCAATTTCCGCCTGAACGCTGGCCGTTCGGAGGCACGCCACATCGCCGTTTGAACGTGTTTCCGACTTTGCTGAACCGGGAAACGTGACGCCACGGATTATCTCGGCAACTTCGCCCAGTCTGCTGGGTGCCCAACTGCTTGGAAAGCTGGCCAACTCCGAGTCCATTGGCGCGCCGTCAACTTCCGCAAGCGATGGTGGGTTCTTCTTGTGTAGCAGTTTTAGCAGCGCGTGCCCGTCATCTTCGGCGGGCTTCTGCTCGACGAGCTTTCCTTGCACCGCCAGTTCCAACACCAGCTCACGCATCTTCGCCACCGCATCGGGCGCGTCGGCGAACTGGTCGAACTTCTCAAAAAAAGTTTCCAGCTTCATCGCGGTTTGGGTGCGGGATTTTGCGGGGCGGCGGACTGATCGGACGGAGCGGACGAATTGCTGGCGGTGAGGGCGTGGTGGAGTTCCTGTTTCAGCGCGGCCCGGGTGGCCGCGATCTGGGCGAGGAGTTTTTCGTATTCGGGCAGGAGGTGGTCCACGTCGCCGGGGCCGCTGTCAGGGTTGTGCGGGTTCTTGAGGTCGAGGTCGAAGTTGCCGGCCTTGATAGTGTCGAGGGAGACGCGCCACGCCTGCTCGTTTTCCACGCGGGATTTGAAGCCGTCTTTTTCCTCGCCCCACCAGGCGCGCTCGCCCTCGAACTCTTCGATGCGGATGGGTTTGCCTTTGTTGTAGCTCTTGGCGCCGGGCGGATAGGGGTGCTCGTAATACCAGACGTGGGTGGTGGGCGCGCCTTTGGTGAAGAAGAGGAGGTTGGTGCGAATGCCGGTGTAGGGATTGAAGACGCCGTTGGGCAGGCGGACGATGGTGTGCAGGTTGCACTCGGTGAGGAGGGCTTCCTTGATGCGGGTCTTGACGCCTTCGCCGAAGAGGGTGCCGTCGGGCAGCACGAGACCGGCGCGGCCGCCCGGCTTGAGGATCTTCATGAGGAGCACGAGGAAGAGGTCGGCGGTCTCGCGGGTTCGGAACTCGGCGGGGTAGTTGGACTCGATGCCGTCCTCCTCCATGCCGCCGAAGGGCGGGTTGGTGACGATGACGTCCACCCGTTCTTTCGGCCCCCAGTCGCGCAACGGACGGGCGAGCGTGTTGTTGTGCCGGACGTTGGACGGAACATCAATGCCGTGCAGAAGCAGATTGGTCATGCACAGGACGTGCGGCAGGTGCTTTTTCTCGATGCCGGAGAAGCAGTCCTGGATGGTGCGCTCGTGGGCTTCGGTCTTTGCCTGCTTGCGCAGGTGCTCGATGGCGCAGACAAGGAAGCCGCCGGTGCCGCAGGCGGGGTCGAGGATGATTTCGCCGAGGCGGGGATTGACCTGCTCGACGATGAACTGCGTTACAGCGCGCGGGGTGTAGAACTCGCCGGCATTGCCCGCGGACTGGAGGTCTTTCAGGAGCTTTTCGTAGATCTCGCCGAACATGTGGCGATCATCGGAGGCGTTGAAGTCGATGCCGTTGATCTTGTTGATGACCTGGCGCATAAGGGTGCCGTTCTTCATGTAGTTATTGGCATCCTCAAAAGTCATGCGGATGAGACCAGCATTCTTTTCTGCACTACCCATCAACGACTTGAGCTTGGGGAGAAGTGTGTTGTTGACGAAGTCAAGCAGCGCCTCGCCCGTGATTCCCTCTTCGTCGGTTGCCCACGTGGACCACCGCAGGGGCTTCGGTATCGGCGACTTGTAGCTGTCGCGGATGAGCGCAATCTCCTTCTCTCGATCGTCGAAGATCTTCAGGAAGAACATCCAGCCCAGTTGCTCAAGCCGTTGCGCGTCGCCATAGGTGCCGGCGTCCTTGCGCATGATGTCCTGGATTGATTTCACGACGTTCGAGACATTGGGCATGGTTCAGGCTGCATCCTGGTAAAGTTGGGTTTCTAGTTCTTGGATCGCGGCAAGATAGCGTTCCCTGCCGCCAAAAAGGCCCACTATCTCAACGGGTGTGCCAAATTTCGTTAGCGGATCGACCTTGAGAATCTCGAGGGTCTCGAGGCTTCGCAAGCCTCCACCGGCATACTTCTCAAGTAGTGCCTCCAGCACCGCACGCATCTTGTCTCCGTACTTTCCGAATACGTCTCGCTTGCGCACTCTCTCGGCGCGCTCGCGACGAGTCAGCGCTGGCTGATCGAAGGCCACGTGGCACACTAGGTCGAATGCATCCATGTCTTTGCTTCCAACCTGCTCGGCAAGCTCGTCAAGAAACACACCTCGATTGACGAGTTCGTCAATGATAGCGAGTTTGCGGTCCGCCTCTTTCCATACGTTGAGGAACTCGTCGAGTGTGGCATACGCCTTTCGCACCGCCTTGCGCGTGTAGTCTTTGAGCGAGTCTGTGATGAGGTTGCCGCGATCGTCGAGGTACTGGACGCGCTCCATGATGACCGTTACCTCGACACTATCGACATAGTACTTGGGCGCCGGGTAACCCTGGGCGGCTGATTCGTCGCCTCCGGGTTTATCTGGGCTGATGCAGCGCGCGGGCTGAGTCGCTGGCTCGTCGCCCTCCTCCGGCGGGACCGGCGACTGCCCAGCCTTGGGTTCGTAGACTTGAACAGGGTCACCGTCAAACTGCGGATCCGCAAAGAGCGCAGTCGCTCTCTTGAAATCCATGATCGTGAAGAAGAGCTTGTTGTAGTCTTCATTAATGCGCGTGCCGCGACCGATGATCTGCTTGAACTCGGTCATCGACTTGATAGTTTTGTCGAGCACGATCAGGTGGCAGGTCTGCGCGTCGACGCCCGTGGACATCAGTTGCGATGTTGTGGCGATAACCGGATATGTAGACTCAGGGTCGATGAAGTTGTCGAGTTGCGCCTTGCCCTCATCGTTGTCGCCAGTAATACGCATCACGTACTTGTTGTTGGCGGCGGCTAGATCTGGATTCGCATTTACCAGTGCCTGACGCATGCGCTCCGCATGTTCGATGTCCTCACAAAACACGATGGTCTTGGCGAAGCGGTCGGTGGCCGTCAGGAACTCTGTGATCTTGGCTGCAACCAACGCGGTCCGTCTGCTGAGAACCAGGTTGCGATCGAAGTCGGGCTGATGGTACTCGCGGTCATCAATGAGTTGACCGTACCTGTCGGTCTCGCCTTCTGTGGGGCGCCAGCCGTCGAGATCCTTGTCCATGCCGATTCGAACCACCTTGTACGGCGCCAGGAATCCATCGGCAATTCCCTGCTTCAGCGAATACGTGAAGATCGGTTCGCCAAAGTACTCGATGTTGGAGATCTCCCTCGTTTCCTTAGGCGTTGCCGTCATGCCGATCTGGGTGGCCGGCGAGAAATACTCGAGCACCTTGCGCCAGCTCGCGTCATCGGCAGCGCTCCCGCGATGGCACTCGTCGACGATCACTAGGTCGAAGAAGTCAGGCGAGAACTGCTTGTAGATGTTCTGCTCCTCCTCCGGTCCCGTGACTGCCTGGTAGAGCGACAAGTAGATTTCGAACGCCTTGTCGACTTTTCGATCGGTAATCTTCGTCATCGCAGTGCCGAATGGTTTGAAGTCGTTGATTCTGGTTTGGTCGGCAAGGATGTTGCGGTCTACAAGGAAGAGAATCCGCTTCTTGGCACCTGCTTTCCACAGCCGCCAAATGATCTGGAAGGCGGTGTAGGTCTTGCCTGTACCCGTCGCCATCACAAGGAGGATGCGGTTCTGGCCACGGGCGATCGCGTCGACTGTGCGGTTGATGGCAGTTAGCTGATAGTAGCGCGGCGCCTTGGCCGATCCGTCTTCGTAGAAGGCCTGTGTTGCAACGCTCGACTGGGTCGCGGAATAGCCCTTGGCCGCGGAGTAGCGCGCCCAGAGTTCTTCAGGTGACGGGAACTGATCCAGCGGGATTTCCTTCTCGACGACGTCACCGGTTCCAGTTCTGTCGTGCTCAAGGAACGCATCACCGTTTGAGCTGTAGGCAAACGGCACATCGAGAATCTCGGCATACTCAAGAGCCTGCTGCATTCCGGCACCAACAGATTGGTTGTTGTCCTTCGCTTCAATGACGGCAATTGGGATTCCTGGTCGGTAAAACAGAATGTAGTCTGCTTTCTTGGCTTCTCCCCGCTTGATCGTTTTGCCCCGCACGATCACGGCGCCTCTCGTGAAGTAGAACTCCTCGCGGACCTGTGTCATCAGGTCCCACTTCTGTCCATCGGGCCCAGTGATCGCCGGCGTGATGAACTTCGTGCGGATATCTGTCTCGGAAAGCTCTTTCTTTTTCATGCGGGACTAGCTAGCGAGTTCGGGCTGGGTACCGGACTCTGCGAGGAGTTCTCGGGCAACTCTCTGGGTCGAATGGTGCTGCCCTGGGATGTGCCGTCCCGGCCCGGCGAGCTGCCGCGCGGCTGCAACACATCCCCGCCCTGCGTCGCCTGAGAGACCAACACTCGTGCCCCCGAACCAGACGAGATACTAGTCACTGACCATCCTTCCGGGAAGTGGGTTGTCCACTGAATCGAGGTAGGGGCGACCCAGGGGTCGACCACGCGTCAACCCGACGCCCCTCCGACCTCCGGTAGAATCTAGGTCGATAAGCGCCAACAGACGCGTCGTGGCCCTTTCATACCAGGGGGAGACATGCCGGCACAAGACACCACGATCTGGGGAATTCACGCAGGGCGAACCGGCGCGGCCGATAGCTTGTTTCTCAAGGGAGCTTGCGTCGCGCTCGGCTGGAAAGAGATGGGCAATCTCAGCGCTATCCAGGCCGACCGAGACAGTTTCAAAGCGAAGGTGGCCACTACCTTTCCGCAAGCGAAGCCAGGCGCGATACCCAACTTTGCTGGCCAGCTCTTTCGCTTCGTTCACGAGGTGAAGCGCGGCGACATCATCGTTTACCCCTCTCAGCTCGATCGGCAGATTCATATCGGCCGCATCGATGGCGCGTACGAGCACGATCCAACGAGGAACTCCGACTACCCAAATATTCGCGGGGTGAAGTGGCTCAAGGCGATTCCGCGAACCCACTTCTCACAGGGAGCGCTATTCGAAGTCGGATCCGCAATGAGCTTCTTTCAGGTGCGCAACTACGCGGACGAGTTTCGCAGCGCGCTCGATGCATCCGCACAGTCCGCATCTGCGTTGGTCGCGGACGATCAAACCATCTCGGTTGTCGCCGAGGAAATCGAAGAGACCACTCGGGACTTTATCGTCAAGACTCTCGCCCAAGATCTGAAGGGACACCCATTCGCGCACTTCGTGGCGCATTTGTTGAACGCCATGGGCTACCGCTGCCGCACATCGCCGGAAGGCGTCGACGGCGGCATCGACATCGTGGCTCACAAAGACGAACTCGGATTTGAGCCGCCCATCATCAAGGTTCAGGTCAAGAGCACTGAAGGTTCCGTCGGAGACCCTGTCGTTTCTGCGCTTTACGGCAAGGTGGGCGCTGGGGAGTTTGGGTTATTCGTGACGCTCGGCACGTTTACGTCGCAAGCCAAAACGTTCGCGCGGGGAAGAACTAATCTGCGCTTGATCGATGGAAACGAGTTGGTTGACTTGATCCTGCAGCATTACGAGTCGTTCGACCTTAAGCACAAGGGTGCACTGCCGCTGAGACGGGTTTATGTGCCGGAGCCGTTGCGAGGGGCGGAGGATTAGGGGAAAGGCGAAGGAGTCATCGCGAAATGCCAAAAGTGCGCAATCCGGCCACGCTTTCTGGACTCCTCCATCTGGAGCCAGCGCGCTTGGATGCGATAGGCGTCTTCAATCCCACACTGGCGATCGATACAAAGCTCTTCGTCGACCCACTCCTCTTCTCGAATAGTCGACACCGCGAGATCCGTGTCGAAGCTGTAAATCAGTACAGGCAGCATTTCGAGACCGTCATCAAGTTTCTGGTCGCAACCACGAGCTCAAGTGATGTCGCCTGGCGAACTGCACGTCGGCTCCTTGAGTTTCATGAGCTTCCAGGCACCTGCCTAGGCTACGGCGCCAACTCAATCACTGGCAGCGGGTTCGGCGCCAAGTTGACCGAGCGGTATCTCCAGGTTGCGAAGCAGATCGTAGACCTTGGGATCCGTGATCCCGACTTGTTTCCGGCTATGGCACTCTTCGAGGAGGCGGTTGGCGCAGATCGAATCAGCGACATGGCGACGAATATTGTCCGCGGCGCCTTGGCGACCTTTAATGGGCGCGTCATCCGAGAGCTCGGCCTCAAAGGAGAGCTGTTCGAACTTGAGGACGACTCAGCGGAGTTCCTTGCGAATCCGTATCAGAAACGGCGCACACCGATCATTCTCGTCCCCACCGACATCTTGAGGAAACTCCCAATCGCGCACGACTGGGACGACATTGCCGATGCTGCAAACAAGAATTCCGCGTTGCGACGAGCAGTAAGCAAGCATATCGGCCACATTTGGGCCGCAAAAACTCGGCGAGATAAGAACAAACTGCGCACAGAAGTCCTCGCGAGCCGCGACGCATTCCAGGCGTTACTGGATGCAATCCATTGCGTCCCTCTCAACGCATACAGCACTGCAAGCGATCCAGACGGACTAGTCCTTTGGGCGCAGAAAGCACCGGAATACACTGCGCGACACCCCCTACGGCTGCGCCGCCCTTCATCACCGTACAAACTGGAGGACGCTTTCAGGGTCGTAATCAAAATCGTCGCGCAGTTTCGACACCTAATCGAGCAGAACGGTTTGAGCCGAGAACTCTACAAGGAACGCGGCGTGCCTCGTCATGAGTCGACAGCACAGCGCCTGTTCTTCGCCATAGCCCACTCCTACTGTCAGGCGAACAACCTCGACCTCTCGCCAGAGGTCGACACCGGCAGCGGAAAGATCGATTTCAAGCTCTCCCGCGGTTTCGAGGAGCGCATTCTCGTGGAGGTGAAGCTTTCGACAAACTCAAGGCTCGTGTCCGGGTATCGGACGCAGTTAGAAACGTATAAAGCGGCAGAACAGACGACACGCGCGATTTACCTCGTTATCGACGTGGGTGGTTTCGGCTCAAAACACGAACGGCTACTAGAAGTGAGGAACGATGCTCAAGCGCGACGTGCGCCACTGTCCAGGCTTGAGATCGTCGATGGCGTGATAAAACCGACGGCGAGCAAACGATGAGATGGACGGATCGACGAGGCCGTACAACGGCAGGCTTGTAAGGGCAATCAGCTACAGTGACGTCGTGCGAACAGAGTCCGCGTCAGATTGGCTGGATTCTTGAATCCTGAATCCGAAGAGGTGCTCGTCGCCAGGCAGCCTGGTCGGGCTGTCGTCTGTGCGTTAGGTGCTCTGCTGGCGAACGATTCATTGCTCCTCAGCCTCGACGCCAACGAGCGCTCTATTACGTTCCGACTTGCGATGTATCTCCAGCAACAACTTCCAGACCTTACCGTGGACTGCGAGTACAACCGCGATGGACACGACCCAAAACGAATTTCACTGACATCGCCGAATCCAGGCGCTGACGATTGTGAAGCGAGAACGGTTTTCCCTGATATCGTTGCGCACGTTCGCAACACCGAAGAGAACTACCTCGTGATTGAGCTAAAGAAGTCAACGAGTTCTTCGAAGCGGGCGTTCGATCTCGAGAAACTTCGTGGCTATAAGCGTGCGCTCAGCTACAAGTTCGCCCTATTCATTGAACTGTCAGTCGGCGAAAATCCGGACGTGTCCTTGGCTCTGTGGATTGACTGAACTTCTGTGGCCGTCAGCCAGAGAGCCGGGCTCTTTCGCTGTCTTGTTAACTAAACCGCGGCAACCAAGGGGCATCACCAGTCTTGGACGCGAGGGCTTCCTACCGATAGCCACTCGCCGCTGCCTGCCTCTAGACTCCCCGCCATGCGCGGCTTCATCGCCAACACCGACTTCGATTGGTTCACCCATCTCTCGGGCCTCGGCCCCCTGGACGAGATCAACTTCTGGCAGCCCTCCGGTGCGCACTCCTTCCATCGAATCTCCCCGGGCGAGCCGCTGCTCTTCAAACTGAAAAAGCCCCACTACGCAATCGCCGGATTCGGATTGTTCGCGCGCGCCAGCCAATTGCCGATCTCGCTCGCCTGGGACGCCTTCGGTGAGCAAAACGGTGTCGCCGACCTACACGAGTTCCGCGCGCGCGTGGCCAAGTACCGCAAGGCCCCGCTGCTACCGCACGAGGACCCGACCATCGGATGCCTGCTTCTGACGCAGCCGGTGTTCTTCACGCGCGAGCGGTGGATCGAGCAGCCGCGCGATTGGCAGAAGAACGCTGTGCAGGGAATCACCTACGATCTTGCGCAAGGCGAAGGCCGTCGCGTGTGGGAAGCGTGCCTGTCGGACGCGCACGTCGCGCATCGCACGCTTCATGACGGCGAGCGCTTCGGTTCCGAGCAACTCATTCGGCCGCGGCTGGGCCAAGGGATCTTTCGCGTCGCAGTGACCGACGCCTATGGCCGCGCCTGCGCGGTGACGGGCGAGCATTCGTTGCCGGTGCTCGAGGCGGCGCACATTCGCCCGTACTCGGCGGAGGGCACGCACGAGGTTTCCAACGGGCTCTTGCTGCGCGCCGATCTGCACAAGTTGTTTGATCGCGGGTATGTGACGGTGAATGCGGAGTACCGGTTTCGCGTGAGTCCGGAACTACGCAAGGCGTGGGGGAATGGTCGCTCGTATTACTCGTTGGAGGGGCGAGAGATCGCGGTGCCGAGGGTTGCAGGGGAAAGGCCGGATAGAGGGGCGTTGGAGTGGCATGAGCGGAATGTGTTTGTGGCTTAAGGGGGATGGGGGGTTCAGATCATCTGGGTATTCAGGGGCAGCCGGGACCCCTCGCTGGCATGCGCGCCGGATCACTTCTCGCCTTCAGTTTTTTCGTGTAGCTTCCAGCCGAACGGGCGCGGGCGCGATCGCATTCTTGCTGGCGCGCACGCCCCGCATCGTCGTTGGGGGGGCAGAGAGGTGAGCATACTCAGTCGGTTCTGGTGCCACAGCCGCGGTCAACGCGCCGTCTTCTCTGTGCTGCTCATCGCCTGTTTCGTTCCATCGGCTTATTCCGTATGCCCATGCCAGCCGGCTCAGCCCGGCCCCTCAGCCGGATGGGTTCAACGGTTTCCGCAGAATTCCCCGCCCGGGCTGATGAATCCCGCACTTGTATATGACGAAGACCGCGCGCGACTCGTTCTGTTTGGCGGGGCGACGAGCTGTTCCAACCGTTCCGGTGACGATGAAACGTGGGAATACGACGGGACGAATTGGCAGCGCGTGATCACGCTCCATTCCCCTCCGCCTCGATACAACGCGGTGATGGCCTACGACTCGTATCGCAAACGAGTCGTGATGTTCGGCGGCACAGATAGCCAACAAGGACTCGGGGATACGTGGGAATACGACGGCGTCGACTGGTACGAGGTACTGATCTCATCTCCAGGTGGCTGCTCTCGACCGAGCATGGCCTACGACCCGGTGAGTCGGAAGGTCGTTCAACGCAGACAGCGCAACGAGGGCGGAGACGGCCAGTGCTCGAGCCCGCAGACCACCTGGGAGTATGACGGGGCGGCTTGGCAGCTGATCCAGACCCCAACGCAGCCCCCGGATCAGCAGCACCAAGACTGGCATGCGCCGCTCGTGTGGGACGACGCGCATCAACGGATGCTCTATCTACTCGTCGACGCAATTTGGAGCTACGACGGGACCAGCTGGAACTATGTCGAGTCGTTCGCTTGTGGCGTGCAAGGAATGGGTGTTGATTCAGGCCGCGGCGTGGTCGTGCTGTCAGGAGTTTCTGGTTCTGACCAACCGCGTTCCTACAACCCAACCGTTGAGTGGCGTGACGGGGAATGCGGCACGTCCCTCACCCACGCCGTTGCGCCACCACCACGCTCGGCTGCCTACACCCCCGCGATCTACTTCGCGGCACGGGGCAGCCTCATCGCATTCGGTGGGTACGATTACTGTTCCTCGAACACGTACAACGACACCTGGGAGTACCGGCTCGACACCGACAGCGACGGATTCGCCGACACGGTCGATTGCGCGAGTGCCGATGGGACGGTCTATCCAGGAGCGCCCGCGGTCTGCGACGGCAAGAACAACGATTGCAGCGATCCAGCGTGGCCCAGTCTGCCACCCGACGAAGCAGATGCCGATCAGGACGGCTACGGTGCCTGCGGCCCCGATTGTGACGACGCCGACCCGCTTCGGCATCCCAACGCGCCGGAGTTGTGCGACGCGATCGACAACGATTGCGATCAAACCGTCGACGAGGACGGGTCAGGTATCGATACCGACGCGGATGGAGTTCGCAACGCTTGCGATAACTGTGTCGGTCGCTTCAATCCGGATCAGCTCAACGTGGATGGCGATCGCGCCGGGAACGCCTGCGACAACTGCTTGACGGTTCCTAACGATGATCAAGTGGATTTGGACTCCGACAGCCAGGGCAACGCCTGCGACAACTGCGTTGCGTCTTACAACCCGTTGCAGGCCGACGTCGACGCGGATTCTATTGGGGACATCTGCGACAACTGCCTTACGACCCGGAACGAATCCCAGCACGACTTCGACTCGGATAACGAGGGCGACGAGTGCGATCTGAACGATGGGATCGTGATCTTCCGACGAATCGATCGCCCGCGCGTCCGATGGCAGAGTGACCCCGCGTTCACGAGCTACAGCTTGTATCGCGGATCACTTGCGGTGCTTCTCGCGGGCGGCCCGTATACGCAACCGCCCGGGAGCAACCCATATGCAGGACGATTCTGCGGATTGAGCGGCACATTCCAGGACGACAGCGTTACCCCCTCAGCCGGCGATGCCGTTTATTGGCTCGTTGCTGGCAAGGGCATCGCTGGGGAAGCAGCGTTAGGCAGCGGAGACTCAGTCACACGATCGAACGCGAATCCGTGTCCTTGAGGTGAGGTGAATCGTGCGAAGCGCATCGCGACAGTCACTGGATCTCTATCCGCGTTCAGTCACGCGATGCCCGCGGGAGAGGTTCGATACAGCCTCCTTGATAGGTCTGTCTGCACTCGTGCTCAGTCTCATTCTCGGCACGAGTAACTCGTTCGCAATCGATGGTGCCCTGGAGTTTGACGGTATCGATGACGTTGTCGAGGTTTCGCACATCGCGGCGTACAACGTCGAGTCGTTCACAGTCGAGGCCTGGATTCGCGTTGACTCTCCTCCGCCACCTGGGCCGGGTTGGCCGCTTGGAACGATCGCAAATCGGTGGTCCTACGAGCGCACCACCGAGGTGTTCGGCTTCTACGCTGAGGACATTGGCGGCGGCAATGTCGGGCTGATGTTGGTAACCAGCGGGAGTAACAACAACAACTACCTTCGCGGTGGCAGTTTTTCCTTGCACTCATGGCATCACGTCGCCGGGGTGCACACCGGTCAGAGCCTTCTGCAGCTTTTCGTCGATGGACAGCTCGTCGCGGAAGGGCCGGACCCGTTTGCACTCAACGTGAGTACGGTGCCGTTCCTGATCGGACGACAGGTCGGTGGTCCTGCGCGCGCATTCCCGGGACGGATCGAGGAGGTCCGGTTCTGGAACTACCCGAGATCGCAGCCAGAGATCTACGCCGCGATGTCAAGTTGTCTGACATCACAGGAGCCTGGGCTAATCGGCTACTGGAGACTTGACGAGAGCGGTGGGCAAGTCGCGTTGGACGACTCTCCGCTGCGAAACTCTGGGCACCTCGGATCAACGTCGGGGGTGGATCCTGACGATCCGGTCCGCGTCACGGTGGGCGCTGGCGTGCTCTGCTCGGATACGGATGCTGACGGAATCGCTGATCTCAGCGATAACTGCCCAGACCTCTCGAACACGGATCAGACGGATCGCGACCGTGACAACACGGGCGACGCGTGTGACCACGACTCCTGCGCCGCCGTTCCGTCCGGCATCGTCTCGTGGTGGCCAGGCGATGGCGATGCGTACGACATCGCAGCCACCAACACAGGCTACTTCGCGGCCTCTACCTACAGCGAAGCAATTGCCGCGCGAGGGTTCTCGTTCGACGGGATCGATGATTTCGTCGCAGTTGCGGACGCGCCAGATCTCCATCTAGAGGACGGCGACTTCAGTCTGATGGCATGGGTGAATGTTTCGGGCCCGAAGTCTCGCCAGTACGAGGTGATGGACAAACAAGATGGGCCTAGCGGAGCGGCTGGCTACAGTCTCAAGCTGCTTGCGCCGCCCTCAGCAACGGGTGTTGTCCGCCTCTGCTATTCGCACCCGTCCCTCGGTGGACGCCGCTGTCACGATGGCACGACGGATGTCGTTGACGGTCTGTTTCATCATGTCGCAGCCGTGCGAACAGGGACCGATGTCAAGATCTACGTGGATGGCCGGGACGATCAGGCCACTTTCAATCACTTCGCTCCGCAATCAACGAACAGCTATGTGCCGCTCCTGATCGGGAAGCAGAACAACGACTCATTCCATTTCGCAGGTGCCGTCGATGAGGTCGCCGTGTTCAACCGGGCTCTCAGCCAAGCCGAGATCACCAGCATCTACGGCGCGGGACTCGCTGGCATGTGCAAGGGCCCTGATCGCGACCGCGATGGCGTCGACGACGCTGTTGATAACTGCCGTTACACCCCCAACTCGAATCAACTCGACAGCGATGCGGACGGCTCTGGCGATTCGTGCGACTCCTGCCCGCTCGATCGGGACAATGATGCCGATAGTGATGGCGCCTGCGCTGACCTCGACAACTGCCCTTCGATCGCGAATGCCAGTCAGCTAGATGCCGACGTTGACTCACGCGGCGACACCTGTGACAACTGCCCAATTCACTTCAATCCCGACCAGCTAGACGTTGACCGCGACGCCATCGGCAATGCGTGCGACAACTGCCTCACGACAGTGAATCTGGATCAACTGGATGCCGACTCGGATGGATCCGGGGACGTGTGTGACAACTGCCGCTCGGCCTACAATCCTGCGCAAGTCGATTCAGATGCTGACGGCGTGGGTGACATCTGCGACAACTGCCTGAGCGTGAAGAACGATAACCAACACGACTTCGACTCGGACAACGAGGGCGACGAGTGCGACCTGAATGATGGGATCGTGATCTTCCGCAGAATCGATCGCCCGCGCGTTCGCTGGCAGAGTGACCCCGCGTTTACGAGCTACAACTTGTATCGCGGATCGCTCGCGGTACTTCTCGCCGGCGGTCCTTACACGCAAGCGCCGGGCAGCAACCCATACGCAGGGAGGTTCTGCGGATTGAACGGCACTTTCCAGGACGACAGCGTTACGCTCGCGAGCGGAGATGCCGTTTATTGGCTCGTCGCTGGGAAGGGCGCGGCTGGTGAAGCACCGCTGGGGAGTGGCGACACGGTTCCGCGTTCAAACACGAGTCCGTGTCCTTAGCTAGCGACTTGATGAGAGGCCGGAATGTCGGTCGTGTCAGTCGCGCGAGAACGCCGACCTACGGGCAAGGGTTGCTGTTAGGCCTCGAAACCGAGTCTCCGGCCCCAAGCGGCTCCTCTCCTCCGACACCCTTGCCCGCGACAAGCCAGAAGAACGCATCACCGATGCCGGGCGTAAGAGGATCGTCTTGGAAGGTGGTCCTTATCCCGCGATAGCGTCCTGCGTAGGTGGAAGTTGCCAACAATTCCGAGACACCCGCGTGTCGCATTTACTGAGTAACCTCCATCGCATCCGTCATACGTCCAGTACGATCAGCAACGTCCGACTTGGTCATGCGGACACCGCTCCAGTCGCGGCATCGACGCTCGGATCGATGCATGCGGCACACAAAGCGGCAGGGTTCGGCTCGAAGTGGAGTTTCATCGCTTCGGCTTCTTGGGCTCGGGAGGGCGTTTGCTCGCCTGGTCCAGTTGATGAAATCCATCGACCTCGCCTTGTGCCTCGAGTGCGGTTCGCCGGCTGGAAGCGAAACGCTCGTATTCGGCGTGGGCTCTATCGTCGGCCTGGGCTTTCGAGATCGCACCTGCGTGGGGCAGGACGGCGCGGTCGTTGAAGCGCAAGAACTCGTCAAGACGCTTGTTCCAGTCTTCGAGAAATATCTGCTTCCGGCGAGTGGCTTGGTCCTCGGCAAAGTCCAGCCACATGCTCACGATGCGGTTGAGCTCGGCGACCTTGCCTTCGCGCAGGTAATTTTTTGCCACGGTCACATCGGTGCTGCGAACGTCGCCGCCCTCCCACGAGGTGAGCCCCATGTTCGGTTGCGCAGCATCGGCGCGGGCAGCAATCAACTCGGCCGCGGTCTGACCGGTGACGGCGAAGTGAAGTTTGTTTTGGATGACGCTGAAGAACCTGGTTGTCTCGGGGAGGGTGGGTTCGTAGTCGGCGGCGAGGGCGAAAATCTCGCGCACGCGCAGATACATGCGGCGCTCGCTCGCCCGGATGTCGCGGACGCGCTCCAGCATCTGCGCGAAGTAGTCGGGAGCGACGGAATCGGCGACGGGCGGGTTCCTCAGTCGCCCGTCGTCCATCGTGAAGCCTTTGAGCGGGTACTCGCCCAGGCGCTCGGTGGCCCAGCGCCTGAACTGGGTGCCGCGCGCGGACCGAACCCGATATCCCACGGCAAGGATCGCGTCGAGGTTGTAGTGGGCCACGCGGTACTGCTTCCCATCGGCGGCAGTCGTCAACCCTTGGTTGACAACTGCCACGGCGTCCAGCTCACCCTCGGCACAAATGGCCTTTAGATGCTTGGCTATATTCTGCTTCGTGGTTTGAAAGAGGCTGGCCATGCCGGCCTGGGACAGCCAGAGGGATTCGTTGTGAAACCGGCACTCAACCCGCGAGCGACCATCTCCGCATTCCCCGGCTGTCAATGGTTCTCCAGTCGGCCGGCTCGCTTCCGGCCGCTCTTTCACCTAAAGTCCGTCGAGACGACGGTGATCCGACGCCGGGGCCGCTGTCGGGAATCGCCCGATGCCTGTTGAAGTTGTGCGCATCCTCTCGGCTACTGTTAGGTAAACTTTGCGATCGCAGCAATTCAGCTTATCCATAGACAACATGCGGGCGACGATTGGCTACGACAGTAGTGGGGGCGCGAGAGATGACAAACGACATGTTCCCTCTTCTCTTTCAGTTTCGTGAAGTCGTAGAAGGTCCGGGGGGCTGGATCGCAGGCATCTGGTGTACCGGCCGCGCCCTACTGGAACAATCTCAGCTCGATGACGAGCACGAATGGTGGCTGAGTTCAGTCGATCTTGGCGGCCTCTCGGTCGGCGCGAGTTCTCCCGATGCTGTGCGGGAAAGCTTCAAGGTCGCGTTTTCAGAATTCGTATTCGACCTTTCCGATGACTGTGAATCGTACGGAGTGTTCCAGTCTCGACTCCAGTCCATGCTCGATTCCGCCGACGCTTCGGCGCTCGATTTGTGGGAACGCTCGCTTCACGCTCTACGGAACAATGAGTCGGCCAACGACGACCCCGCGGTCAGCGCTCTTCCTTTAGTCGAGAGCGACGGTTTTTCACCAACGTTGATTGTTCAGCGCCTCGACCTACGAGAGGCCGACGGGCAGGACCCGGCAATCCGGCAAAGCCCTTCTCTGAACCAAGTGAGTGCCATCAGCAGGGTGCGGCCAGCGGCGTAGTTCGTGTCGACGATCCGGTGTGTCCCTTTCAGCCAAGTACTGAAGATGCTCTCCCAGTGCGCCGCCGGTTTTGCTGCGACGCTGAAGGAGCATCGCGTCTGGATCGCGTGGAACGGGATGATTTGGCGAGGCCTGCCGAAGGGCGGGCATGGCAGCCGCGACCATGAGGTCGAGGTGGGGCAGGTCCGGAAGATGGTCCGCTTCTTTCAACTTGATGAAGTGTGTGTCAACAGCGTTATCGAAGGCATCTGCAAATCGCAGCGGTGAGGATCGAGCACGCGACAGAGTCCGGGCCGTTGAATGCGCCGGACAATTGCAGCGATACCGCGACGCGATCCGCGAAGAGATGCCACCACCTGCCCGACCCTAGACTCCGCACTATGCGAGGCTTCATCGCCCTTCTGACACAGCCGGTGTTCTTCACGCGCGAGCGATGGATCGAGCAGCCGCGCGATTGGCAGAAGCACGCTGTGCAGGGAATCACCTACGATCTTGAGCAAGGCGAAGGCCGGCGCGTGTGGGACGCGTGCCTGTCTGACGCGCATGTCGTGCACCCGGCGTTCGATGTCGGCGAGCGCTTTGGTGCCGAGCAAGTCATTCGGCCGCGATTGGGCCAAGGGATCTTTCGCGTCGCTGTGAGCGACGCCTATGGCCGCGCCTGCGCAGAAACAGGTGAGCATTCGTTGCCGGTGCTCGAGGCGGCGCACATTCGCCCGTACTCGGCGGAGGGCACGCACGAGGTTTCCAACGGGCTCTTGCTGCGCGCCGATCTGCGGAGGTTGTTTGATCGCGGGTATGTGACGGTGAATGCGGAGTACCGGTTTCGGGTGAATCGGGAACTGCGCAAGGCGTGGGGGAATGGTCGCTCGTACTACTCGTTGGAGGGACGGGAGATCGCGGTGCCGAGGGTCGAGGGGGAAAGGCCTGATCGAGGGGCGTTGGAGTGGCATGAGCGGAATGTGTTTGTGGCTTAGGGGGGATTGGGGGCGCTCCGTTTCGATCCACCGCCATGGTGGGTGCGAAGGCGGCTCTCGCCCGGTTCCTCTGGCGCGAGGCCCGACTGGCACTCCCCTGTCGTTTTTGATCTAGCCCCTTCCTGTTGCGACGGCTTCGAGCGTAGATTGGGATGTCATGAGGGAGATCTCGCCATGCGGAGACACGTTCTCGCTACGCTGATCGTGCTCGTCGCTTTTTTGAACTTTCCAACTTTCGCGCAAACGGCGGACTCAGAGTTGGCAGTACTTAGAGCCCATCTCAACCTTGACGCATCGGTAACGCTAGAGTTATCCGATGATCCGTCGATTCCGATAGCTGAGACGCTTCGTGTATTCATCGCCACTGGCTTGGACACGGGGGTTCGCAGAAACCTTCGCGCCTGGATTGAATCCTGGACGAAGAGGAACGCCAAACGATACGGTGGCTTGGAGCTCTGCGATGACAGCTCGAACGCCGACATCATCCTTGTTCGGTACGTACTTCGCGATCAGATCAAGACCGCGGTTCACTCAAGCACCAACACGGTAACGACACTAGACATATTCAGTGGCAAATTGGTACAGACACCTGTTGCCCAGACCTTCTCATCGGTGGTCGCGCCGGCCTGGTCCTACATCATCCGCCGTCAGCACGACCGGTACCAAATCCTATGGCGCACTACCGGTGTAGCCTCACTCGGCGAGGGAAAGAAGACAGGAGAGCAACTCTTCGAGGGCTTCAAGACTCTTCTCCAATCCAAGCCTCGGAGGCTACGGTGAAACTACTCGACTCGCTGCAGTAGGCTGGCGGTCAGCTGCCGCCCCCAGTTCTGACCCGGCCCGCTTGAGTCCGCTCACTTCCACCCCTCCCCCATCTCTGATAGAACCTCCCCGCGCGGCTCTGAGTAATGGGGGCTCGGCACACCGCAGCCTCACCCGTCACTCGGCACCGACGCGGGGGAGGTTGCACAATGATTCGTCCGGTGAATTTCACGCGCGCTGCTCTGTCGTTTCTTCTCGTCACCACCGCACTCGCACTTATCACCGCCCCACTTCTCGCCACCGAGCAAACCACCGACAAACGAACGATCACGCTTGACCAGCGCATCGCTGCCGTCAAAGCGATTGAGGAGGTCTATTGGCGGCATCGTCTTTGGCCGGAGTCGAACCCGACGCCGAAGCCAGCACTCAGCGAGGTGTTGTCGGAAAGCGTGCTGCGCGCGAAGGCGGAGGAGCCGCTGCGTTACACCACGGCGCTGCGCCACTTGTGGAGCTACGAGATTTCTGCGAGCGACCTGATGGCCGAGGTCGAGCGCATGAAACGGGGAAGCAAGGATCCGGCGGTTCTGCGCGAGCTCTTCGCGGCACTCGGCGACGACCCGATGCTGATCGCTGAGTGCCTGGCGCGGCCGACACTCACGCGCCGCCTGCTGCACAACTGGTTTGTGAACGACGATCGCATTCACGGGGTGACGCGACGCATCGCCGAAGAGGATCTCGCGACGATTGGCGATGATCCCGCGCGACTTGCGACGACGCGCGGCGAGTATCGGGAGTTTCGTTGGGTTAAGCGATCGACGCTCACGGATCCCGGCGCGAATTCAGGTGCCGCATTCGTGGTTGACGATGATGAGTTTGCTGAGCAGCTGCGATGGGTGGATGCGGCGATGGCTTCCGCCGCGACGGCGCGTGTGAGTGCGTTGCAGCATCGCGATGATGCGCACTTCGCGATCACGGTGCTTGATCGGTCGAAGTCGAGTTTGCACGTTGGGGTTAGTACTTGGCGCAAGCAATCGTTCGATGCGTGGTGGGCGCAAGCGCGGGAAACGTTGCCAATGGAGGAGATTCCTGCGATGAGTTATGCGCCGATTTCGGAAACACTCGCGGCGAACGAGTCGGCGAGTGTTTGCACACCGGATCAATGGACGCCGTTGGCGGGGGTGCCAGAGGGGCGATCCCAGCACACTTCGGTCTGGATCGGAACTGAGATGATCATCTGGGGAGGCTCCGGACAGGGGGGCCAACTCAGCTCGGGTACTAGGTACAACCCCGCGACCGATACGTGGACTCCGATGAGTGAGCGTGGGGCACCGCTCGCCCGTTCTCTGCACAGTGCAGTGTGGACCGGCCAAGAGATGATCGTTTGGGGTGGATTTGTTGCAAGTGCAGGACAGGCGATGGGCGGGCGCTACAACCCACAGGCTGATGCTTGGACCCCAATCCCGCTTGCACCGATCGAAGACCGCAACTCCCACACTTCCGTCTGGACTGGCTCAGAGTTAATCGTTTGGGGCGGAGTCAGTTCGATAGGTGGGAACCTTCAACCGACAGGAGCGCGCTATTCGCCAGGCACTGATGTCTGGATCCTAACTAGTTCCGTCGACCGGCCCGTCGAGCGTCAAGGACATTCCGCCGTATGGACGGGATCAGCGATGATCCTCTTCGGGGGATACAGGTCTGGCACATATCTCAACGACATTAGGACTTACATTCCGGCGTCTGATACGTGGGGCTATCCGACCGATGTGGGCGTCGGTCGCTACCAACACACCGCGATCTGGACTGGAACTGAAATGATCGTTTGGGGTGGATTTGGATACGCTGTTTGCTGTAGCAATGCCGGCTCGCTAGGAGGCGCGTTCCGCTACGAACCGATCTCAGGTTCCGTCAGGCTCCTCTCTGACGCCGGTGCACCCAGCCCAACCTATCGGCACACCGCGATCTGGACCGGCGATGAGATGATCGTGTGGGGGGGTAATTCAGGCCAATTCGGCGGCCGGTATAGCCCCGCCTCAGACACTTGGCGATTGGTCGACACCTATCAGTCTCCAGTAGGTTTTTCCTACCACACTGCGGTTTGGTCTGGACGCGAAATGATTGTCTGGGGCGGCGGCTACAACAACAACACCGGCGGCCGCTACGACCCAGGCTCCGACTCGTGGCGCCCAACCAGCACCGACACCCCAGGCGTCGGGCGACGCGATCACTCGCTCACATGGACTGGAACAGAACTCGTCGGATGGGGCGGCTTCGCGGGCTACCCAGTATGGGACGGCTTCCGCTACACCCCCTCAATCGACTCGTGGGAACCAACAACCAGCGAGAATGCTCCGTCGCCTCGCTACAACCACACCGCAGTGTGGGACGGCACTCGAATCTTCATTTGGGGTGGAGAGACGCCATCGCGACTGCGATCAGGTGCCCGCTATTCACCCGTGGGCGATGTTTGGTCACCAAGCACAACAACAGGCGCGCCGTCGGCAAGAACAGCACACACCGCCGTTTGGACTGGAACCGAGATCGTGATTTGGGGCGGCAACGGCGATCAGGATCTTCGTACCGGTTCGCGCTATCGCCCGAACTCAGACGTTTGGTTTCCAACGACAACGACCAACGCCCCCACCTCCCGCTCGAGTCACACCGCTATCTGGACCGGCTCCAAGATGGTGATCTGGGGCGGCGATCTCTACTCCAACACTGGCGCACAATACGACCCATCCCTCGACACGTGGCAACCCACATCCACCATCAACGCCCCCGCTGCGCGACAAAAACACACCGCCCTCTGGACCGGCTCCGACATGATCGTGTGGGGCGGAAGCAACGGCCCATCGAGTCTCAACGATGGCGCGCGCTACACCCCTGCGACCGACACGTGGACAAACACCTCGCAAACCAACGCACCCGCACCTCGCGCGCGACACACAGCGGTGTGGTCAGGCAAGACGATGATCGTGTGGGGCGGCAACGACGCCGGTGCGCGTGTCGGCACCGGCAGCAAGTACATCCCTGCTACCAACACATGGCAGACCATCGAAGAAGCGCACGCGCCGCGCGCGCGCAGTGATCATCGCGCCGTGTGGACCGACAACCAAATGATTGTGTGGGGCGGATACGCACCGGGCCCCAGCGGCGAAGAGGGATACCTCAACATCGGGCGTGCGTACTGCGCATGCAGCACGTCCGACCTTACGTGCGACGGCAGGGACCAGGATTGCAACGGCCTGTTCGATGACGGCTTCGTCGGCGGCGCCACCAACTGCGGTGTCGGAATCTGCCAAGCTGCGGGCAACATCTCTTGCTTCGACGGCATCGAAACCAACACCTGCGTCCCGGGCCTCCCTGCCCCCAACGATTCGCTCTGCAACAACCTCGACGACGATTGCGACGCTTCCACCGACGAAGACTTCGCGTCGCAAACCACCAACTGCGGCGTCGGCGCGTGCGCGCAAACCGGCGCGACGTCTTGCATCAGCGGAACCGTGAGCGATTCGTGCTCGCCGGGTACTCCCGCTGCGGACGATGGCACCTGCAACGGCATCGACGACGACTGCAGTGGAGCCTCCGACGAGGACTTCGCTGCGCAGGCGACAGCATGCGGTCTTGGCGCCTGTACCCAGACCGGCATTACCTCCTGCGCCAACGGCACGCTCGGTGACTCATGCGTGCCAGGCCTTCCGGCCGGCAACGACGCCACCTGCAACGGCATCGATGAGGACTGCAACGGCATGTCCGACGAAGATTTCGTTTCCACTGCTACCAACTGCGGCGTCGGCGCGTGCGCACAAACCGGCGCTACCGCGTGCGCCAACGGGAGTGTCTCCGATTCGTGCCTACCAGGCACGCCAGCCCCTAGCGATACGACCTGCAATGCCATCGACGAGGACTGCAACGGCACCGCGGACGAGGACTTCGCGCCGCAAGCCACCAACTGCGGCGTCGGCGCGTGCAGCCGAAGCGGGTCCACTTCGTGCTCCAGTGGCTCCGTATTGGATTCGTGCTCGCCTGGCACACCTGCTTCGAACGATGCCACCTGCAACGCCATTGATGAGGACTGCAATGGCACCGCCGATGAGGACTTCGTTTCCACACCGATCAGCTGCGGTGTCGGCGCGTGCACACGAACCGGTTCAACGCAGTGTGTGGCGGGGCAGTTCCGCACCGACTGCACTCCCGGCCTGCCGGCGCCCAACGATGCCACGTGCGATGGCATCGACGACGACTGCGATGGCTCGATCGATGAGGATGGCGCCTGCTTGAACTCGTTCTTGGACGCCGATGGCGATGGCTTCGGTGATCCAGCCAGCGGTTTGGTGGAGTGCTGTGGCCCTGGACCGGGCCGCGTTACCAATAACCTCGACTGCAACGATGCCGATCCCTCGATCTGGTCGGTGCCGGGTGAGGCGCTTCAACTGAGCGTGTCGGGCACCACGGTGACCTGGGCCGCGCCGCCGAGTGCGGGTGGAACGATTGCGTCATTGCGATACGACACGCTGCGCTCGGGCAATCCCGCGGATTTCGTGGGGGCGGCGGTTTGTGTGGAGAGTGGCGGGAGTGACACCGTGACGGTTGATACGTTCGTGCCGGCGCCGGCGAGTGTGGCTGCGTTGTTGGTGCGAGCGCGGAACGCGTGTGCGGGTGGGGTTGGGACGTTGGGGGTGAGGTCGAGTGGGGTGGAGAGGGTTGGGAGAGCGTGTCCGTGAGGAGCCCGGGCGAGGCGACCTGCCTGACTGAGAGGAGGGATGAGTGATGCTCCGGTTCGTCGTGCTTGCCTTGCTGCTTTCCACGCCGTCTGCTCTTGCCAAGGACGATACCGTTCTGCGAGGACTGAACACTGTCCGGCTCGTTGTGGAGTCTCTCGACGCAGATGCGCACGCGTGCGGCCTCAACCAAGAACAGTTGACCGCGGAGGTCGAGCGACGGCTCCGTGACCTCGGCGTTCCGATCGCCTACGAGAGCGAGCCACCCAGGATGCCTTACGTTTACGTCTATGTGAACGTGGTCCGCATCGAGCCCGTCCATCTTTACTCCTATAGCTTTTTTGTTCGATTGAATGAGTGCGTGATGCTACGAGACGGTCGCACCATTTGCGGCGCCACCACATGGGACAAGGGTGGCCTCGGCGTCGTCGACGCTGCGACGTGCGCTGCCGGAGTTCGTGCGCATGTGTTCCCTAAGATCGACCTGTTCGCTAAAGCCTATCTCGCCATGAACCCCAAACAGCGATCAGGCCCGCCGCCGGCAAAGTAGTCTCGGTCGGCGGGCGGGGGTGGCGGCGCAAGCGACGCGATGTCTGCGTCGCGGTGACGACGATGCGCGAGACTTGCTACCTCCGACGCCCCTGGTGCAGAGCTCGCAAGCCTGCCTGCATCATTTCCTCTATCGACTCTCGAAGATCCGCCGCGGACGGATCTCCAACGGAGCATGGCGCCCGGGAGGGCGGTAGCGATGGACTCCTTCGTTCTCGAGGTTCGGGCCATCGTGTTCACTGAAGTGGGCGCTGCACGGTCGGGACGAGGGCGGGATCGGGAGCCCAGTTCCAAGACAGCGGCGTGAGCTGACTCATGGCCTGAGCCAGGTAAGATACCAGGCGCGGATCGACTCCCATTCCCCTGGCGTATTTACGCAACTTTCGCAGCAGACCTCTGATTGATGTTGCTGCGGCCGATGTGCCAACGATCGCCTCGAGGAACGAAGCGACCACGGTTCGTTCATCCCAGCCGCAAGCGGTGAGTTCGCGCAGCGTATGCATGACATCTTGCGGGAGGCATTGGCTCTCCATCGATTTGAAGTTGTCAAGCTCCGGCGTCTTCGCAGCGGGCAAATCCAACATGAAACAGACCCCGGTCACGAATAGGTGCGGTTCCACGACGACTAGGCCGACGCGTCTAGGATATGTAAGTGGCGCCTCCCCTAGGTCTCTCGATTCGCTTGCGGGATCTTCGACCGCGCGGCAGAACATGTTGTTCTCCAGGATCAGCGACCTAGCGGACGGGCGGGTAGCTATGCAGCACGGCATATCATCCTCCGATCCAACTCCACCCCATCCCGCAGCGAGCATCTGCGCCACGCGTTGCAGGGAGGGCAAATCACCCGCCTTCTCGAGCCGCCCCTCTACAATCACGCAGTGGGTTTGCTCGCACATCAATTGGTGCTCCAGCGCGATCGGCAGCGCTTCCTCAAGACCGAGGTCACGAATCCGCGATGCTGCCGCGATCCGAGCAAGTTCGTTGTCCGACGTCGCGACAACGGTTGCCTCGCTGTGGAGTGAGGGCCCGTCCTCACAGTCTGCCGAAAGACGCACGGGTGCCGTGAACGAATCCTCGAACTCTGCGAACAGATGCAGCGTGTCGCCTCCGAACGCATTCTTCGGGGGCGGCGTCGACCAGACTGGCGCCTGCGGCCAGTCCACCGTCACGTTGCGAACACCCGCCTGTCGCAGGCGATGAAATTGCGCTAACACCCGTTCGGACATCCCCTCGCGTGGCGCCACCAGCTCGCATGCGCCGCCTGTTACTCTTCCAAGCTCGCGTACCAATCCTTCGGCAACAGCGTTGCCGACGCCGATCGTGAACACGCGATGGCCCGACTCAGCTGCCACACGCAAGAGCTGCTGTGGATCTGCGATTTCGCCGTCGGTGACCAGAAGAACGGATGGCGCACTACCCTCCTCGCACGGGGCTGAACCGAGCGCGAAGACAGCGCACAGTGCTTTCTGCAGTTCCGTGTCACCCATGTCGGCCGAGAGTGATTCCAGGGCACGGCGCGCCTGCGCCAGCGTCTCGGCATCAGCCATAGGCAGCCGATCACCAAACAAGTGCGTCACATGCGATCCGAATAACGAGACGCTGAAACGATCGGAGGGGCGGAGGCAATCCAAGATGGCCAGCGCAGCCTTGCGAGCCTGTGTTATCGAGGTGCCTGCCATACTGCCGGAACAGTCGATGACGAGCTTCAGATTGAGCGGGCTTTGATCGGCCGATTCGAGCGTGGGGACTTGGAAGGCAACATGCGCCACATAACCCTTTTTGTTTGGAACAAGACGACAGGCGTTGCGGTCGCCATCATGCTGCAAGATCGTCAGCACGAAATCGCGATCGAGCGTCGACTCACCGGCAAGTCGAACAGCGCATCCTGTGTCGGTTCGAGCCACCGAGATGGGATGACTCGGCGACCCAATCTCGCCGCGAGCAAGCTCGCCCTCGACCAGCACCTCGATCGCCAGCGGATACTCCACACTGAGGCTTGAAATGGGCTCCTGATGCGGTTTGAACCCAGCCGCGGCGTAGCTTCCGTAGCGCGGTGCGATAGTCGTTGGCAGCAACAGCCGAAGCTTGTCACCCTGCCACTCGAGCGGCAGCGCGAAGCGATAGCGGATCACCGCCTTCTCGCCTGCCATCAAGTTACCGAGATTCGCGACAAACATCCCCTCTTCGACCTCTTCCAAGAGCATCGCTAGATCACCGTCGACAATCGCGTCCTCGTACTTACGCTCTCCCTCTTTTCTTTCAACGATCATCCCGGCCAGCCGGCGATCGGCAAGCTCTAGTTCCATCCCCATGAGCACGGCTCCGATCGGCAGCGGGAAGGTGTAGACCAGTTCGACATTGGTGTCACTCGGATTTTCGTAGTGCTGTTCGATCTCGATCTGTGCGATCAAGTCGCGCAGCGTGACCCGCGCCGCGACGCCTTTCAGCGTCAGACTCTGCGCACCGGATCCCTCGAGCTGCGACGCGAACTCACTGCTTCCTGCGCTTCTTGCCGGCATGAGCCGTCTCCTTGTCGTGAAGCTTTTCGTACAGTGCGCTGACACCACGAAAAAACTCTCGAACCTGCTGAGGTGCAAGACCGGCGCGCGACGGCTCGAGAGTTATCTCCAGACCATCGCTCACCACCAAGTGGCTCCAGACCTCGACCGTTCCTGCGCCGCGGGGTTTCGGCGGGGGGGATTCCCCTGCATCCGGCGCGGCCAACAGTTCGCGAATGCGCTCGAGCGAGACGCCAGCCGCCTGCCACTTTCGGATCGTGAGCAGCTGCTCGACGTGCCGCCGGTCGTAGCGCGCGCCGCGCTTTTCTCCGGTGGGGCGATCGACGAGCCCCTGTTGGATATAGAAGCGGACCGTCCGGCGCGGGAGTTCCACCAAAGCAGCGAGGGCGTCGATCGTGTATTCCGGGGATGCTGGAACCATCATGGGCGCATTATCGACAGTTATAGTGTCTCTGTCAAGTGTACGATATGATCTTGGGCAAGAATCTGGTGCTCGCTGGGTTTTTCGGGGGTCCCATGACTGGTGCGGATGGCGGTAGCGGAGGAATGAACCCACATCGAGGCTTGCGTTGAGAAGCGAGAAGGCGCTCAGTAACGTCACCGGACCGGGCCTAAGCGAAGTCCTCCGTGCGATGAGGAGAAAGGACCTGAAATGCTACTTGAGTTGGTGCTAGCTGCGGCTGTCTCGTCGGCGTGGCTCGCGATAGAGGCGTTTCGCTTCACACGGCGACCAACAACCGGTCGCCGGAGACTGATTCGAATAGCTGCGGCATTTGGCTCGGTCACCTTCTTCGTTGCGGCGTAAGCGGTCACGGAGCGGCCTTCTTCTCGCCGCCTTGCGATCACTCGACAATCCTCTCCGTCGACATCATCGATCTCGATGAGTCGACGTGGAGTAAGCGGTCAAGCAGAGGCGTTCACGACCCGCTTGTCGATCGCCGATCGCAGTGGATCATCGGCGAAGTTCTTCTTCCAGAGTCTCGGCGTCAGCAGTTCCACCTGGCTCATCGGGTGTGTCTCGATACGCTGCAGCACATCGACCAGATAGCTGTATGGATCGACGCCCTGCAAGCGGCAGCTGGCTAACAGACTCTGGAAGATACCGACGTATCGAGCACCAATCTCGGTCCAACAAAACATCCAGTTTTTTCGTCCGACCGCAATAGGGCGGATCTGCCGCTCCAGATGGTTGGTGTCCATCGGTACACCGGGGTGCTCGAGAAATACACGCAGGCCGTGCTCACGCGACAACGCATAGTGCGCCGCCTCGGTAAACGGATTGCGGGGCAGCAAGACGCGCTGCTGAAGCGTGTCCTTCAACCACTCGAAGAACTCGTCCACGATCGGCCCGCACTCCACCGCGCGCAGCTCGAGTGACTTCGTCTCGTCGGTCAATTTGCTGCGAAGTCGCGCTTCGGTGGCGTACATCCGTCCGATCAGCTCTAACGCCTTGGCCGTCAACTCAGGCTCAATCTGTTCGGCCTG
>JANNUT010000056.1:0-73779 GCA_031395565.1 Acidobacteriota bacterium
GGTCGGTCGTGTATTACAGGATCGACTGACTCATGTTCCTGTCATTGCCTAGCTTGGGCCTCCGAAAGAGCCGGAATTTCGTTGCTGGCTTCCAGGCTTCGGCGTACCTCAACACTTCGGTGTTCGGGCTAACCAGACCCGAGCGAGAAGCGACCGGGCAGAACCCTCTTCCGGTAGAGGGGCGGTCAAGCATCTCGCGCGTGCTGGTTGGCTTAACACCTAACGCAACAAGCACTGAGGAGGGTAGTCATGAAGAGGTTTAACAAGGTCCAAGGTCTGGTAGCGGCCGCCGTTGGCGTGGCGCTGCTGGCAGGTGGGCTGGCCACGGCCTCGAACATGGGCTTCAAGTTCGTGCCCAATATCGCGGCCAACCAGTTCTTCAACCTGTCGTTGCCTTGGAACAACAACTACACGAAGGCATCGACGCTGTTGGTCGACCTGCCGGGTGCGAACCGTGTCACGCGGTACAATCCTGCCGGAACGCTCACCGATTGGTTCGCGGGTCAATCCCCGGCCAACAACTTCACCATCGTCAAGGGCGATGCCTACATCGTCCGCGCTGGCGGTTCTGGAGTGAACACTGCGGTGGTCGTCGGGTCGCACGATCCGGCCTTCACGTATTCTTTCACCGCCGGTCAGTTCCGTAACTCGGCAGCGCCGTACCACCAGACTCTCACCAAGGCGAGTCAACTGCTCAACGACCTCAAGACTCAAATGGGCGCGACGTCGGTGAATCGTGTGACGCGTTACAACAGCAACGGTACGCTCACGGATTGGTTCTCTGGCGGTAACCCGGTTAACAACTTCAACCTGACGCTAGGTATGGGCGTGATCGTTCGCGGCCAGAACGGCGGCAGCGGTTACGTGTGGCCGCACTACTGAGCGATCTCCCTGAGACAACAGCGTAAAGGAGCTTAATCAATGATTAGCAGGAAGAGCTTGTTCTCGGTGCTGGCTGGACTCGCCGCCGTCTCGGCAGGCGCGGCGCTGGCACAAACCCCGTTTGAATCCGGGGTGCACGACGCTACGGCTGATTCCCCAGCACAAATCTATCAACGTTATTTCGCGGCTGGCTCGGGCGCAGTAAATCCCTCGGCCAGTAACAATTGCGGCGCCAGTGGCGTGAATGTTGAAAATGCGCCGGATGGAAGTTTCTGCAAACTCGTCACCCGCGTGACCGCAACCGCGTTCTATCGTGGATACTCGGAAAACACGAGTGCCTTCGGTATTACCCCGCCGGACGGCCAGGAATACCAGTCTTTGTTCGACATGCAGAAGGGTGCCGGCACCGCTGGCCATGTTGGTTTCTACGGCTGGACGGCCAAAGTTGTTAACGCCAGTGATACTTCCAAGGCCAGTGACAAGAACTGCACCGGCGGCAACGCAGGTTCTTGCCTCGGAAATCCCAACACGGCTAATTCGACCGACCGTGCTGGTGTCCCGAACACCGACGGCGGCGCCGCGGGCGTCCAGCGTTACGCTGGCCTCAGCCCGATTCCGGCTCCGCGCGTCACCAATTACGACAGGACCACCGGCGTTATCACCCTCGGGTGGGACGCCGTTACCAGCAACACCGGTGGCAAGACCGCGACCGGTTACGAGCTCTACCACGTGACCGTTCTGAAGTCGGCCGGCACGTGCCCGGCACCCATCGAAACGGAAATGGTGCAGTTGAGTCTGGCCTCGACCAACAGTGCGACCGTCAATCGTTCCGCACTCGGCTCCACCCCGGGCGACAACAAGTGCACGACCTTCGCGCTGAGGATCGTCTACGGCAACAACACCGGTGGCCCGGTGAAGAGCCGTTACCTCAGCTCCAATGGCCAGTCGGTCAATCTCGATGGCGGCGGCGGTGCTGCTTCCGTGTTCGACATTACCGCCAAGTGGGCCAACGCCAACAACATCGAAGTCAACTGGAAGACCAGCCTCGAAGATGGCGTGCGTGGTTTCTACGTGACCCGCGCGACCACCGAGAATGGTGCGTACGTTCGCGTTTCGAGCCTGATCGCGGCCAAGGGCGAGCCCTCGGCCTACACCTTCGTCGACGCCGTCCCAACTCAGGGCGTCCAGAAGGCGACGGGTCTTTACTACAAGGTCGAGACCGTTGACATTGACGACAATGTCGCCGCTTTCGGTCCTGCCAAGGCTCAACTGCCGGTGCCCGGTAAGGGCGTCATCCAGCAGCGCAACAAGGCCAACCGCAAGTAATTTTTCTACGGTTGTGACCAAGGGGGAGCTCGGTAATCGAGCTCCCCCTTTTCTTTCGAGCCGCTTGCAGCCGGTTCTCGTTTGGACGCGCTCGAGCGCTCGCCCGTAGAATGGCGCGCTTTCTCATCGACTCACCTACTGGAGATCGTGTGTCCCATCGCCGACGTTCAGCGCTACTCCCGATGCTCTTGTTTGCTGCCGCGGTGCTCGTGTTCACCGGCTGTCAAAAGAAGCACCCTTCTGTGGTGTTGATCACAGTCTCGGGTTTGGGGGATTCGGCCGCAGCAGCAGACACGATGCCCGCCTTCACCGGGCTGCCAGCGCCTGGGCGACTACCGGGACTGATTGCACCCGCTCCCGACGCCGTACTCTCGGCGGCCTCGTTGATGTCCGGCAGCGAAATTCCCGCCGCGGCTCAGAGCGATTTGTACCGGATCCCGAGCGCGGCCTCGACGCTTTCAGAACGGTTGCATCGCGAGGGTTACTACACCGCTGCGTGGCTCGGCTATGGCGATTTGTCGACACGTCAGGGATTCGCGCGCGGCTTCGACAAGTTCGAATCGATCGCGTACCCCGCCGATCAACCGGTGATGCCGGATGAACCGAACCGGTTGCATCCACCGCGAGGTGGATACATCCCCGCAGCAACCGTCGCCGAACAATTCGGCGCGTGGCTCAAAGACAACCGGGAAAAGAAGCCGTTTTTTGTGTGGTTGCATCTTGGCGATCCCGCACACGCGGTGACCGAGAGCGAGGAAGGCTCCGAAGCTTCTGCGTACAAAGCCGCGCTCAGCTCTCTCGACGCAGCGCTGATCTATGTCCGAGAGTCGCTGCGCACGTATGGCAACGAGAATGCGGTGGTCGTGATGGTTGGATTGCACGGCGAAGCACTCGGTGAAGGCGGTGAGTTGACTCAAGGGATTGCACTGCATCCCAGCACGTACAAGGTCGCCGTCGCGATGGCCGGCGGCGCGTCACCAAACCTGCCGGCAGGCGCGCCGATCGCCAGCCTGTACCGGACGGTCTTGGCCGCCGCAGGACAGTCCGTCGACGCGGCGCCAATCGCCAGCACCGTCACCTCGGAGGCCGCGCAACGAGCGTATGGCTGGCCGCTGCCACCCGTCGATGGCGCGCGTGGCGAGTCGCACCCGTTGCCCGCAGTCGCGAGTTCACTGTTGCAGCAGTTGCGACGGGCACGCTGGCTTGCGATTCGCGGTGACAAACCGCTCGAAGCGGTGGCGATGCTCCAAGCAGCCGCGCCACTCGCGCCGCAAGCCCCGGCGATTTCGCTCGCACTCGTTCGCGCGATCACGTCGCTTCCTGCGGAAGCACGACAGCCGTTGCAACCGGCGCTCGATGCAGCGCTGACCTCATTGAAAGCACTCGCTGGGAGCGATCGAGGCCGCCAAGTGGATCTGGCGCGCAGCTTGGCGTCGGCCGGCAGAGGGGCCGAGGCCCTCGAGATCGCACGCTCGCTGGCCAGCGATTCTGATCCAGGAATTGCGCTGGCATGCGCCGAACTGTTTGCCGATGGCAAGTCGATCGACGAGGCGCGCCCCTTGATCGAAAAAGTGATCGCGGCGGAACACGAAGCTCCCGAGTTGCAGGAATGGTTGGGCGACATGTTGGCGGCGTCAGGCAGTGCCTATCAGGCCAGAGACGCGTATCAGAAAGCCGCTGAATCGCCGCGCGCCCGCAGTCCATTTCTAATGGCCAAGTGGGGCGACGCGCTGCGCGCACTGGGCGATCACGACGCGGCGCTTCAGCGCTACGCCGAGAGCTTGCAACTCGACCCTGGCTATCGCTATCCGCACTCGCAGGCTGCGGCGTCACTGACGGCCAAGGGCCAAGACAATGCGGCCGCACAAGCGATTGCGCAGAGCGTGGCGGCCACGGGAGACCCGGTGTCGGACGCCGTCGCGCGTGCCGATGGCCTGGTGCAGGCCGGAATGCTGGCCGCCGCTGGAAACGAGATCGCCGCCGCGCGCGAAAAGTTTCCCGATGCGGAAGCGTTGCCGTTGGTCTTGAGCCGGATCTACGCCAAGGCCGAAAATCTGGAACGCTCGAAGGCAGTGCTCGAGGAATTCCTCGTCAGCCATCCGAACAGTGCGCCGATCCTGATTCAACTCGCACGCTCCTATTCACGAGCGGGCAACGATGCCGCCGCAATCGACGCGTTGCATCGTGCTGAAGCAGATGCGGGCCCTGGCTTGACCGAGGTGGTGCGCCAGGATCCGGCGTTTCAACGAGCCAAGGGGAGTGCGTTGTCGAAAGCAGCGCTCGCGTTTGCAGGTCGTGGGCAGCAACGTCGTAACTCGGATGGAGCACCGAAGCCGTGAGCCGTCGCGACTACGCCGCGCTCTCGCTCTTGGTGCTGGCGGTCGTTGCTTACGTGGCGCACGCGTTGAACTTCGGCGTGTGTCTGCAAGACGATGCCTTCATCACGTTGCGTTTCTCTCGGTTTCTCGCCGCAGGTGACGGCCCGATCTACAACCTCGGCGAGTATGTCGAGGGGTACACCAATTTCTCGTGGACTCTGCTCTCAGCGCTGCCGTTTTGGCTGGGTCTCGATCCTCCTACATTCGTTCTCTGGCTGGGATACGCGTCCGGTGTCGCCGCGCTGCTGGCAGCTGCGACCTTGGCCCGGACGCTCGCGCCCGAGCGCGCCGGCAGCGCCGGTGCCGCTGCCTTGTTGATCGCAGCCGTGCCTTCGTTCGTGGCGGAATCGGTAATGGGGTTGGAGACCGCGGGGTTTGCGGCGTTATCCGTTTGGGCGGTGGCGCTTTTCATTCGAGAGTGGCGCGATGGCGATCGCTATCCTTGGTCGGGGGCGGTGCTTGCGGCGGCGGCATGGACGCGGCCCGAAGGGATCATGATCGCGGGGTTGCTGTGGCTCTGCGATGCCTACGATGCGTGGCGGATGCGCAGCCTCGGCCCAACGCGTGCGCGCCGCTGGCTGTTGTTCGGGCTCCCGGTCGCTGGACACATCGTCTTTCGCGTGTGGTTCTACGGCGACATCGTGCCGAATACGTTTCATGCCAAGGTGGGAGGTGGTGTCGCGGCCTTGATTCGCGGCGCTGGATATACCGGTGAATTTCTTACCGCAGCGTGGCCGCTGGTGCTGTTGGCGATCGCGGGGGCGCTGTGGCTGTGTACCGACCGCCAGCGGCGCAGCAACGCCGCCGTCATGGCGGTCGCGATCCCGCTGATCTACACGCTGTACGTCGTTTATGTGGGTGGCGACTACAAGCCGACCTTCCGCTTCTACGCCACGCCCGCGCTGTTTCTGGCTGTGCTGGGCGGTGTTGGCGCGGATCTGTTGGCCGAGTGGCTGTCGCGTGGCCGCGCGCTCGCCTGGTATGTCGTTCGGCTCGCGTTGGTGGGCGCTGCAGGCGCGACGTTGTTGATGACGGGCGAGCCAGCGCGCACGTTCGCCCAGTGGCGCGCCGACGAGTTACCAGTGCACCGCGAAGCCGGCCGGTGGTTGAAGGCACACGTGGCGCCTGGAAGTCTGTTGGCCACCGGTAATGCAGGCGTGCTGCCATACGAATCCGAGTTGCCGACGCTCGACATGTACGGACTGTGCGATCGGCACATCGCGCTGCGCGTCATGCCGCGGATGGGACTGGGTCCTGCCGGCCATGAGAAAGGGGACGGCAAGTACGTGCTCGATCGCAAGCCCGCCATCATCCTGATCATGCGCGCACGCTTTTCGGAGAAACCGCTGCGGTTGGAAGCGATTGAAAAGCTGCGCTTTTCCGTCGGCGAAACTGAACTCTTCAACGACCCGCGATTTCTTGTGGACTACGAGTTGGTCAGCCAGCGTCTACCCGGGTTTTACTTCAACTATTTCAAGAGGCGTGCATCGTGACTGCACCGAGATGGCAAATTGCAACCGTGACGGCTGTCATGGCACTGGGGTTTGGGTGTGCTCGAAAGCCACCCTCGGTGTTGATCGTGTCGATCGACTCCTTGCGCGCTGACCAGATCGGCGCGGCATACAACGGCAAACCGATTACGCCGCGCCTGACCGCTCTGGCCAAAGAGTCGCTCGTGTTCTCCAACGCGATTTCGCCCGCACCCTGGACCACGCCGTCGTTGATCTCGCTCAACACCGGCCTGCCCGTCATGGCTCATGGGGTGGAGGAGCACGATCGGGCTCTATCGAACAGCGTTCCTACCTTGGCGGAGCAATTCAAGGCCGCGGGCTATCGTACCGCCGCGTTCGTGCCAGCCTCCACACTGCGAGCGGAGTACGGCTTCGAGCGCGGCTACGACGTTTACGATTTCGCCAACTACGGCCACACGATGCTGTCCTCGCCCGAACTGACCAGCAAAGTGCTGGCCCGCATCGAAGCCTGGAAGGACGAGCCGTTCTTCATCTGGGTGCATCTGTGGGATCCGCATTACAACTACTTGCCGCCACCGCCCTACAACACAGCCTTTGAACGCGGGCAACGCCCGGCCAACGAAGACGTGCAGTGTCTGAAGTGGGTCAAACAGCCGATGACGTCCCCCGAAGCGCAATGGCTCAAGGGCCAGTACGAAGGGGAAAATCTGTTCACGGATACGCAAGTCGGCCAAATGCTCGATCGCATTCGACAACTGCGTGCCGACAATTCGGTGATCCTCGCGGTGCTGGCCGACCATGGCGAGTCGTTCCAAGAGCACGGCTGGCTCGGCCACACCAACCGCGTCGATGAAACATTGATTCACGTTCCGCTGTTCTTGAATTGGCCTGGCCAACTGGCGAGTGGCACACGCGATCCACTGGTGAGCACCGCGAGTCTGGGTCGAACGCTGCTCGAGCTTGCGGGAATCCGTGGCGCCGATCGATTCGGACGCGAGCCAGAGCTTCCAGTCTCGCCAGTGCCTCTCGATCAATCGGCGGCAGTGATGTCGCAAACATTGCGGCAGGGGTGCTACACATCGCTTCATGAAGTGCGTTACAAGCTGGTGCTCGATCATCGAACCTGCGCGCGCGAGCTGTTCGATCTTCAGACCGATCCCGGCGAAGCAAACGACATTGCCGTCACAGACCCGGCGCGTGTCACGGCGATGAACGAGCGCTTGCACAAACGCTTGAACGAGATTGCGAGTTGGAAGGTGCCGCGGGCCTCGTTGCCTCCCGAAGTGGTGGAGGGGATCGAGTCGGCGTTGCGCACGCTCGGCTACGTCGGCAACACCGGAGCCGATGGCAAGACCGAGGTCCTTTGTGTTCAAGCCCCCGACACCAAGCGGCGCGATCTGTTGGGCGATGTCGAGGCCTCACCTTGCCCCGAGCAGGGCGCGCTGCGCTGCTTTCCGTGAGTCAAGCGGGGCGCCAACGGCTGGGGCTGACGATCATTGCGATGGCCGCGGGCGTTGGTCTGGTTGCCGGCTGGAATCTTTTCTGGTTTCTCACCGACGACGCCTTCATTGCTTTTCGATACATCTCTAACGCGCATCTCGGGTTTGGCTACACCTGGAATCCGCCACCGTTCCAACCGGTCGAGGGGTACACCAGTTTTCTTTGGGTCGCGTTGCTCGATCTGTTGTGGCGCCTCACCGGGATCTCGCCGCCCGAAACCGCCAACGTCGTTGCTCTGATCTGCAGCGGCTTGCAACTTGTCGTCGTGTCGTGGCTCTTGCTGCGCCTCACGGCAGCCAGCCGCATGGAAAAGGATCGGCTGTGGTGGCTGGCGTGGATGTTGATTGCGACGTTGAGCAATCGAACATTCTTGGCGTGGACCAGTTCCGGTTTGGAAACGGCGCTCTTCAATCTGTTGCTGTGGGTGTGGATCGCGGCAGCCGTCGCAATGCGACCGCACACCTCGCGATGGGCTCTGGTGCTGTGTTGGAGTGCATCGGCGGCAGCACTGGCGCGGCCGGATGGATGGCTGACAGTCGTCGCGACGCTCGCTTGGCTCGCTTGGTCGTGGCGTGAGCAGCGAGTCGCGTTCGCCGCGACCTGGTGGATGAAACTCTCGCTCGCGGCGCCACTGTTGCTCTTGATCGCGCACTTGTGGTGGCGGCGGCTCACGTACGGCGAGTGGCTGCCGAATACGTTTCGCGCCAAGTCGGTCGGCCCCTGGCCGCAGGGGGGCGCGGTCTATCTGTTGAGCTTTGTTCTGGAGTACTCGCTGTGGATTTGGGGTGTCGTGGTGCTGCTGGCTCTCTGGCGCTCGCGGCGTGATGCGCGCTGGGGTCCAGGCTCGCTCGTGGCGCTCTTGGTGATTGCGGCGCACGCCTCGTACTACACCTGGATCGTCGGTGGAGATCACTTCGAGTACCGCGTTTACAGCGCATGGATACCGGGGCTGTGGCTGAGTCTCGTATGGGCGCTCGATCGTTTGGGCTGGTCTGCGCGCCGCTCGTGGGGCGTGGCGCTCACGTGCGTGGCGTTGTCGTGGCCGATTCCGTGGACGCACTGGTACCTGAGCCAACCGCTGGTGACGCGCAAACAGACGTTTCGGATGAAGGTCGATGTGGCCCCCTCGTTTCCGGCGCCGCTGCGCGCGTACGTTGGCTGGTTCGACGCCGCTCAGCGTTGGTTGATCGATCGTGGTGACTGCCGGCGGCATCAAGAACACAAGCAGTTCAGCCTGTTCTTCGCCAAACGCTTTCCGTCGCGTGAAGAAGGTCTTCAGATTGACGGCGTTAGCTACCCCGTGTTGGCCCTGTCAGCCGTCGGGATTCCAGCCTGGACCTTACCCCACGTGGTGATTCTCGATCGCAACGGTCTCAATGATCGCGTCATCGCCAACAATCCTCCGCCGGATTCGATGACCCGGGCGATGGCTCACGACCGTGTGCCGCCGGTCGGGTACATCGACTGCTTCCAGCCCAACGTGAGTGTGCAAGCCGGACGGGTCTCGATCACTCCGCGTGACCAACCGCTCACGGCAGAAGCGATTCGTGAGTGTGAAACGCGCGACTGGCCGGCCTCAGCTCAAGCGGATCCTGCCGACCTGCCGACGCGCCCCGAAGACGGCCCGTAATCACCGAGCCGCGAGCGTGCCGTCAACGGCTGGATCGACAGGGAATGGCTTGCGCACGATCAGCGATTGGATTTCCAGCACGCGCCCACCGTCTCCAATCGCGACCCGTCCCAAGTGCAACCCGCTGATGCCGAGCCACAGCGACGGTGTGTTGTTCATGCTGTGCACCGACTCGAAGCTGGTCGCTCCATCCGTGGCACAAATGAGATCGATGTCCGTGATTCTCTGCGTGAGACGATCGACCTCGGCTTGTGGGAGATTGGAAAGCAACACCACGTGTTCGCCGGCGGCTTTCGCGCTTGCGACGCGCGCTGCAATGGCGCTCACCGGGTCGACCGTCACGATCGTCCCGTGCCCCGCGAGTGTCTGTTGCCAATCTCGCCGGTCGGGGCCGAGCGCCAAGACCACCCACTTCCCGCCCGCCAAATCCAACGTCACTTCCGCAGGGAACAGCGGCGCCATCGCGTCGCGATCGTACAAGTGGGTCGAGAGCAGAGGGACTCCTTCGTCGCGCTGCATCGCGACGAGACGTTCCAGCGAGAGTTGCTCGAGTTCTCCATCTCCCACCGCGATCGCGCGATAGGGAATGTCCCGCAACTTGCGCAGCATCGACTCTGGGTTCTCGATGGAATCGTCAGCAGCGTCGACGGTATTTCCCGTGGAAAGCCAGACGCGCGCAACCTCGGGATGCGCTGCCGCAAGCCAACGGTCCAACGCGGCCCGGTACTGCGCACCACCTGCCCCCTGGTTGCAGCCCTGCGGCTTCCAAAATCCGCTATCGCCGCCCGTCACCAAAAACACGGCGCGTGTGCCTTGCGGCAGGTCGGGCCATCCGGGGACGGTGGGGGCAGAAGAGGTCCCCGCGGTACATGCCACGGAAACGAGCAACGCGAAGAAGCTGAGGTAACGGCGCACGCTCTAGAGGCTACTGCACGACGCGCACCCGGGCAAAAAAACGTGCGTGATAACATTCCCGTCGCTCGAGGCCGGAAGGGTTCGTCCCTGGGCCCGACGCGAAAGGAGGGGGAGCGCGTGCGGCGTCGCGAAGAGTTCGAGCGATGTCTCGATGGTGTGCAACAGGCACTTCAATACTCGTTCAAAGAGCCCGAGTTTCTGCGCCAGGCGTTGACGCACACCTCCTTTGCTCACGAGAACGGGTGTCCTACCAGCAATGAGCCGCTGGAGTTTTTGGGCGATGCCGTGCTAGGCATGCTCGTCGCCGAACGAATCGTTCGACTGCGAGCGGAGCTGGACGAGGGCGCGATGACCCGGCTGCGCTCGCAGTTGGTCAACACCCGCAGCCTCGCGCGTGAAGCCGAACTGATGTCCCTCGGCTCCTGCTTGCTGCTGGGCAAAGGGGAGGAGCGAAGCGGCGGGCGCACCAAAATGTCGTTGCTTGCCGATGCCTTCGAAGCGGTGCTCGGAGCGGTGTTCCTCGATGGTGGAATCCGTGCGGCTCGAACCGTTGTCAATCGTCTGTTTACCACACGAATCAAGGCTTCTGGCACGCGGAAGAACACCAACACCGATGCAAAAACAGAGCTTCAAGAGTGGGTCCAAGCGCGCGCCTGGCCCTTGCCAGAGTATCGAGTCGTCGAGTCACGCGGCCCTGATCACTCACGTGAGTTTGTCGTGGAGGTTTGGATCCGGGGGGAGTGCTTTGGCGTTGGACACGGCAGCGCAAAGAAGCGCGCGGAACAGGAAGCCGCTGCCGCAGCCTTGACTCACCTGTGCCAGGAGCACTCCGGCTAGTCCAAGCCCTCTTCGCGATCGAGGCTGCTGTCGGGCCCTGTGGCTTGTGGATCGGCCGCGCGCTGATAGCCGATCGCGATCTCGCGGCGGCACTGCGTTTCGATCTCTTCCGGATCACGACCCAACAACGCGAGCAATCGCTGATGCAGACGCTGCATGGTGCTGGCGGACTCGGCTCGAGGAGCGAGATTGACGAGTTCGGCTGGGTCGCTTTTCAACTGATACAGCTCGCGCTCCGGCTCGCTCTCAGGACTGCGCCGCGCGTGATACACGTACTTCCAGTCCCCCTCGCGGAGCATCGTGAAGCCCGAGGCAACGTAGTGACCGTAGTACTCCGAAACGGCATTGTCTTTCCAGGCGTGAGTCGCGTCGTCGAGCCACGGCATGAGCGAGTCGCCCTGTGCCGGATACGCTGCCGATTCGATCCCGCCAAGGTCAGCCAGTGTCGCCGCGACGTCGATCAAACTGGTGGCGCCGGCTCGTCGTTGACCGCCTTGCCAGCGCTGTGGCCAACGCACGATCAACGGCACGCGCGTGGCGCTATCGAACATGGCGCCTTTCCACCACATGCCGTGATCGCCCTTGTTCTCGCCGTGATCCGACGTGTACACGATGGCCGTCTGCTCGCGACCCGGCGACCGTTCGCAGGCCGTGAGCAGGCGGCCCAACTGCTCGTCCATCCAGCCTACGAGACCCCAGTAGCATTCACGTCCCGCCGTCGTTGCCGCTGAATCGTCATCGGTAGGGCCGAGCGCCGCGCGATAGAGACGGTAGTTCAGCGGCAACGACTCGACATATCCGTGAGGAACATGGGGCGGTGGAACGCGTCCTCGAAAACGCGCCAGCCATCGTTCCGGGACGACCAAAGGAAAATGCGGCGCGATTAGTCCGACGATCAAACAGAACGGGGGGTCGGAGCTGCGACGCGAGGCTAGAAAATCGGCCGCGGCATCGACCGCTGTCCGATCGTGGCGCAAGACCACCGAGTCTTCGCCCGCATGAAAGTTCGCGGCTCGCTTCGGCCACAGCGTTGACGGCGCTAGCAACGCCTCGGGCCCGAGGCGCACACCCTTTCCACTTTTGAAGAAACGATTGGCGTGCGAGGGCCAGACTTCGCGCATGCCGTAGCGGCGCGTGCGATCCAGATGCATTTTTCCGGAAAGCGCCACGTCGTACCCTGCGGCGGCCAGCGCCGCGGTGAAGGTAGGAGTGTCGGGCGAGGGAAGCCAGCAACTGTTGCCCCACACGCTCGTCTGGCTTATCCAGCGCCCCGACAAAAAAGATTCACGCGCGGGGCCGCAGACGGGACTGTTGGTGTAGCAGTTGTCGAAGACCACCCCTTCGCCCGCGAGCTGATCCAGGTGCGGCGTGATCGCAATCGAATCGCCGTAGCAACCCGCCACAGACGCCGCATGTTCGTCGACCATCACGATCAGCAGATTCGGGCGATTCGACTTGGCGCCCCCATCGCAGCGGGTGAGTGCCGCGGCGGCAACCGCGCCGGCGGCGCTACGAAGAAACGAGCGTCTCGAAGCGCGAGTCGAGGACGGCCGGTTCACGCGCGAGGACCGTCCTCGTCTTGTTGATCCATGCGCTCGAGAAACTCAGGGCCAACCATCAACTGGCGCGGTTTCGCGCCGTCGGCCGGCCCGACGATTCCTTCTTCTTCCATTTGATCGACGATCCGTGCGGCGCGGGAATACCCCAGACGCATCTTGCGCTGTAAGAACGAGGTCGAGGCTTGACCCGTAGCGACGACCAAGCGGACCGCTTGCCGATAGACCGGATCGTTGTAGCCCGCACCGGCTTCTCCTCCCTCGCCCCCCTCGGCCGGTTCCTGTGGATCTTCGAGCACCGACTTGTCGTACTCGCAGCGGGCTTGCGATTTGAGCCAGGTAACAATGTTGAGCCCCTCCTCCTCAGAGATGTACGCGCCATGCACGCGCACCAAGCGGGCACTTCCGGGCGGGCGGTACAACATGTCGCCGGCACCCAGCAGCCGTTCGGCCCCGGAGGCGTCGAGGATCGTGCGGGAATCGATTTTGGAGGCGCAGCGGAATGCGATGCGCGCCGGGAAGTTGGCCTTGATCGCGCCGGTGAGGATGTCGACCGAGGGGCGCTGCGTTGCCAACACCAAGTGAATCCCGACGGCGCGCGCCTTTTGCGCCAATCGCGCAATGCACTCCTCGGTCTCGTTCCCGGTCGTCATCAACAAGTCGGCGAGCTCGTCGACCACGATCACGATGTAAGGCAGTCGTTTGGCTTCGAACTTATCGCGTTGCGCGCGGTGCGGGATGGTTTCAATCGCGCGCTCGACAACCTCGATCTTGTCGTGGACCAACTGGTTGAAGCCGTCGAGATGCCGGACATTGCAGCTGGCCAGCAATCGATAGCGGCGCTCCATCTCACGAACCGCCCATTTCAGCGCGTTGGCGGCCAACTTCATGTCGGTCACGACGGGGACGAGTTGGTGAGGGATACCCTCGTAAAGACCGAGCTCGAGCATCTTCGGGTCGATCATCACGAACTTCACTTCGTCCGGCCGGGCCCGGTACAGGATCGAGGTGATGATCGTGTTGAGGCCGACGCTCTTGCCCGCGCCGGTGGAACCGGCAATCAGCAGGTGGGGCATCTTGGCCAGCGATGTCACGTAGATATCGCCTTCCTGCGATTTGCCCAAGCCGAGCGTCAACAACTCACCCGGCCGCTTGAAGATCTCCGACTCCAGTACCTCGCGCAGCGCGATCTTTTCGCGTTGACGGTTGGGCACTTCGATTCCGACCGTGGGGCGGCCCGGGATGCGTTCGATGCGGACGCTCTCGGCTTCTAGTGCCAAGGCCAAATCGTCGGCCAGGTTGGTGATTCGATTGAGCTTGATCCCGGCGTTGGGGCGGAACTCGAAGGTGGTGACGACCGGTCCGGGGTGAATCTCCATGACCTGACCGTCGACCGCGAACTCCGCACAACGCGATTCGATCTGGCGCGCGATCGCGAGCAGTTCCGGTCGATTGACTTGAGCTTTTTCAGACGGCGGCGAGAGCAACGAGGTCGGCGGCAATTTGGTGGCGTTGCCGGGGGGCGGCAAGTGAACCGGCAACACCGCCTGATCGCCGAGCTTCACGGCGGCGCGTTTGCGCGGCGGTCCCGGGGTCTCGGACAGTGACTGGTCATCATCGTCGTCGAGCTCCAGGTCGGGCTCGGTCGCCAACCCGGCTCGCGAACGCACGGACACCGTTTCGCCAGCGGACTTGCGTCTGAGACGTTTGGGCTTCGGCGAGGATCCATCGTGAATGGACGGTTCGTCGAGGTCGGTTACCGCGCGCCGCCATGGCCAACGCAAGCGGGGAAGCGATGCCAAACTCTTCGCCGATCTCAACCGGGCGCGCGACGAGCCCAAGAACCCCCACATGGCTCGCGGTACGTGCGATCCGACTCGTGCCGCATCCGCGGTGCTCTCAGCCAGTGAGGAGCGCGCTGCGAGCGCCATCCCAGCGAGTAGGATCGTCGACATCACCACCATCGAACCGAGTTCACTCAAGGCTGCCTTGCTCAGATCGGAGAACAACTTCCCGAAGGCGCCGCCGGCATAGAGCGTGGTGCCTCGCAGATGGATCTCACCGACAAGCAAGGTGAGCAGGATTGCCGTCGAGACAGCGACCATGGTCAACCCGACAGCGGCGGAGCGGCGCATCTCGACATCGGTCATGCGCAGCCGGCGCAGGGCCCCCGCGATCAACATCAGTGGCAAGAACCAGGCGGCGAGGCCGACCGTCTCGTAGAGCAGAGCGGAGATTTGCGCGCCGATTGGACCAGCCCAGTTGGCGGACGGCTGCGGGGTTGCTGCGAAAAAAGACGGATCGCCCGGCGCGTACGAACCGAGGGCGAGGATCACCAGCAAGGCGAGTCCGAAGAGGAATATCCCTGAAGCCTCGCGCGCTCTCGGCACATCGAGGAATTCCCGAACCGTCATACCAGTATGTTAAGGCCATCCGCGGCCGGTTGCGGCTGCTTTTTTCATGGCGATGCCGTTTAAGGCTGTGCTTTTTGCCTCACCAAAGAGCCCAAACAGCGATCGCGAGGACGATTCGATAGATCCCCAAGGCTGCGAAGCCATGTCGTTGCAGCCAAGCGACGAACCCTTTCACCGCGAGTGCCGCGCTGACCAGGGCCACGAACAGCCCAATGGCCACACTCGGCAGTCCCAATGACGCGATCTCTCCGCTGTGACCGAGCAGCTTGTAGACGGTTGCGCCGCCCAGCGTGGGCAGTGCCAAGAGAAACGAGAACTCCGCTGCCGCTGCCGGTGAAAGGCCGATCACCAGACCGCCGAGGATCGTCGCCAGAGAACGCGACGTCCCCGGCCACATGGCAATACACTGCGCCAGTCCGATCAAAAGAGCGTGCCGCCAGGTAAGCGATTCGAGTCCTTTGCCCGCTCCGCTCTTTTTTAGAAAACGATCGGCGACGATCATGGCGACGCCGCCTACTGCCAACGCTACCGCTACCGGCAGAGGACTGAACAACAAGGCCTCGATCCGGTTGTCGAGCAACGGACCGAGGAGTCCGGCGGGCAGAAAGCCCACGACCAACAGCGTCAAGAGACGCCGGCCGTCCGGATCGCGACCTAGCAAGCCGCGCAGCATGGAAAACACTCGCACCCGGTAAAGGCCGAGAACCGCCAAGATCGCGCCACCTTGGATCACGATGTTGAAACTGTGTACCGCTGGGTCATTGCCTCGACCCAACGCTTCCGAAGTGAGGATCAAATGCCCGGTCGAAGATACGGGAAGAAATTCAGTCAGTCCCTCGACGAGTCCCAACAACGCCGCTTCCCATCCACTCAACGGTCCGATCACGATGGCTCCTGGATACAGGTCGATTTCATGGGGACTCCTGCCTCACTATCGTTACGATCGTTTCAGGCCTCGCTCTTCCACCGCGGCGCACCAACGAGGCCAGGCGTCGCGAGAGCTCCGACTCCATTTCAGAGCGCGACATCGTATGTCGTTCTCTTCGAACAAAGGAGACGACGACATCTTCGATCAATTCTCGAAACTCGAACGACTGGCTGTCGCGCAACCCCGCATTGGCCAGCAGCACCTCGACCTTCGGGCCTCGCATGAGCACTGTGACGGTGAGCACGCCCGCGGCCGCCAAGCGACGCCGCTGCGCGCGGGTCTCGGGGGCGATTGGATGAGTGCCTTGTTCCAATAACAGCGGGGACAGCGGGTAACGTTGGCCGAAGGCTATCCCTTCCTCACTCAAGACCAGGCTCTCGCCCATCTCTGCGACCGGAACCTGCCGCACCGCAGCCGGGTGATCGCTGGCGAGTTCCTGACACGCCACCAAGTGCTGACGATCTCCGTGAATCGGCAAGACCGCCCGCGGCCTGAGCGTTTCGATCAAACTACCGATCTCATCGCGACTGCCATGCCCTGAGACGTGCAGGCCAGCGTGGTGGTTGGCATGAATGACCCGGGCACCACCACGCAGAAACCGGTTCACGACGGAAGCTACCGGCAGTTCATTGCCGGGAATGATGCTCGAGGAGTAGAGCACCGTATCTCCCGGCTCTACCGTCGCGCGGGAATCGGATCCAAACGAGAGACGCGATAAAGAAGAATCGGCTTCGCCTTGGCAACCGCCGCAGATGTACATCCGTTCGTGTGCTGGGAGTCGACGCAATTCTTCCGGCGAAACAATCCAACCGGGAGGAGCGTCGAACAGCCCAAAATCGATACCGATTCTGACCGTCGAGGTGGCGCGCATCCCGAGCAGCGCTGTCTTGCGTCCGTGTGCGGCCGCGGCCTCGACCAAGATCTGAATGCGATGCAGGTGGCTTGCGAATGTCGATGCGAAGATTTGGCCGTGACATGTGCCGATCAACTGGCGCAGCGGTTCAACGGTGCTCGATTCACTCGCGGTCCAACCAGGACGAAGCGCGCCCGTACTGTCCACCATCAGGAGGCGCACCCCGTCCGCACCGAGTTGTTGAAGGGTCGCCAGGTCGGTTGCGGTCCCTCTCACAGGTGCCGGATCGAGTTTGAAATCGCCGGAATGAATCACGCGGCCGACCGGTGTGTCGATCGCCAGCATGGCGCTGTGTGGCACCGAGTGGGTGGTGTGGATCCAGGTGGATTTCAGTGGTCCACAGTCGACCGTTTGAAGGCAGCGCACCTCGTGCATGGCGGGTGCACGGCGCGGCGAATCGTCGAATCGCTGGTGTGCGAACGCGAGCGTGAGTCCCAGTCCATAGACGGGGGCATCGCCCCAGGCGCCGGGCAAGAACGGCAGACCGGCGGCGTGATCGTCGTGCGCATGAGTCAGCCACACAGCGCGCAGCCGCGGCCAACGCGTCATCAGCGGACGAGCATCGGCGACGGCACGGAGGTTGGGTGTGGCGTCGTCATGCGGAAAGCCCACACCGAAATCGACCAGCACCGCTGTATCGCCCCACGCGATGAGCGTGGCGTTCATTCCGAATCCGCCGCATCCGCCCAACGGGACAATCTCGAGGCGATCGCTCACGCTCCGCTCTCCAACCGCTCGGCGAGTACGAGCCAGGTATGGGGGGGAATTGCCTCGGCCCGAACGTCAAGCGGCAGGCCCGCGGACTGCAGCAGTTCTAGCAGCAGATTTTTCTGTTCGGGCATGTTGGTCGTCAGCATTTTGCGGCGATGTGCGAAACCACGGTGCACCCAGGTCTCGAGGCGAGCGAGATTTTCCGGCGCGACGATCGCTGGATCGAGGCGTGAGAGACGAACGGCCGCACTCGTGACCTTCGGACGAGGATGAAACGCGCCCGGCGCGATCGTCATCAGCCGCTCGGCCTGCATGGTCCAGGCAACGATCACGGTGAGTGCGCCGTAGGCCTTGGTTGCATGCACGGCGAGCAACCGATCGACCACTTCTTTCTGCAACACGAACTGCATGTCGCTGACCTGAGGCGCGGCAATCAGCCGGCGCACGATGGCGGTCCCGACGTTATAAGGAAGGTTTCCGATCACGCGGAGTGGGCCGCCCAGCTCGTCGGCCAGCGCTTCGAAATCAACCTCCAGTGCATCGGCTTGGCGGATTTCAACCTTGGGGTTGTCGGCAAACTCCGCTTGCACAACCTCGACTTGCCGAGCGTCGATCTCGAGCGCAAGCAACCGGCCGATACGCGTCGCCAGTGGCTTGGTGAGCGCGCCTCTTCCGGGTCCGATCTCGACGACACGGTCATCGGCTCGGGGTGCGAATCGATCGACGAGCCTCTGAGCAAGATTGTGGTCGGCCAAAAAGTTCTGCCCAAAGCGGCGCAGGGGCGGAGGCAACAGTGGGCGGGAGTTCACGCCGGGATTGTGCCCCGACTACGTTCCAAACGGCGCACGATCGCCGCTGGATCGACTACCAAAGCAAGACCCCCCTCGGCCAAGAGCGCCGCGCCGGTGAGGCAGGGGTTCGCCTCGAGCGGTGCACCCAAGGGGCGACAGACCAGTTCGCGCCGTCCCAACACCCGATCTACCAGCAACAATTGCGCAGGATCGCCCACTACGAGTGCAGCACGTGCGGTCAAGGCGCCGTAAGTATCGCGACCGCCGAGCGCTGCATTCAACGGACTCGCTGCGGTCTCGCCCCACTCCTTGGCTCCGCGTCGAAATTTTCCTGCCGTACGAATCTCGCGCACGGCACTGACCGGAATACCGAACATCTGCCCGCCCGCTTCGACCAAGAAAAGCGGCAGAATCGCAATCCTGGTTGGGAACGTGAGGGCGAGTTCAAACCCTCTGCCCGGAGCGCTGTCGATCCGTAGCGTCCCGCCCCAACGCTCGACCGCATCGCGTGCTGCGCCGAGTCCCATGCCGCGCCCCGACAGCAGATCGGCGCTGGCCTGTGCGGTCATGCCTGGCAGCGTCAGCAGCATGAGCGGGTCGGCGCTGTCGGCGAATGCGGCGTGACCGCGATCGCGCGCGCGCTGGCGAACTGTCTCGGTGTCGATGCCGCGACCGTCGTCAGCGACGATCAGACGCAAGCTTTCGGCAGCGCGCTCGACCGTCAGGCGGATGGTGCCGCGAATCGGCTTCCCTCCCGCTTCGCGCTCTTGGGGCGACTCGATGCCGTGCACAACGGCGTTGCGCAGGATCTGCCCGAGCGGATCGAGCATGCTTTCCAGAATCAAGCGGTCGACCTGCACCGTTTCACCGTCGGCCACGAGTTGCACTTCGACGCCACGAGCTTGAGCCCAGCGCTGAAGCGCCGCGTCCAAGAGCGGAACGAGCCATTGCACCGGCGCCAAACGCAGTTCCAAGACCTCGCGTCTCAGGGCGCGCACCGCTTCGCTGAGCGCGTCGCGGACAGAAAGCCGAGAGCTATCCTCGGCGGGACCCATCAGATGCTCGAGCCGCTGATGAGCCGCGGAAAGACGAAGCGCGATTTCCAGCAATCGATCGAGTCGCGCCGCTTCCACGCGGGAGGACGGAAGCACCGCTTCGATCGCACCGCGTTGAACGCCGGGCTCTTGGTGGTACCAGGGGTCGCGTTCCATTCGATGTAAAGCTTCTTGGACCGCTTCGATGCGTTGACTCAACTCGATCAGGAAGGCGCCATCGCTCTTGCGTTCGCCGGTGCGAATGGCGTCGACTTCGGACTCGGCGGCGTGCAGTGCGGTCATCAGCGGTTCGTATCCGAGTGCAGCCGCCATCCCCTTGACGGAGTGCAGTGCTCGGAACAACTCGTTCCAGCCGCGCGCATCGAGCGGCTCGCGTCGTAGAGTCAGTTCGTGCGCGCTCGACAGATGGCGCGACGCTTCTTCGAAGAAGATCCGCAACAGATCGGCGCGCGCCATCGACTCACTCCTCGCGCGCGCGCGCCGCCAGGCTGCCGACGCGCGCTTGAAGCGCATCGCGAGACAGAATTCGCATCGGCGGTTCATCAGGGCCGGCCGGCGTCATGGTCGAGCCGGCGGGAACGAGCAAGGCGAGGTGGGCGTATGGAGACGCGAAAACGAGCGCGCTAACCGGCAAATTTCCGGGACGTTCACTGGCCGAGTCGGGGCCTTCCCGGTGTTCGAGCAGCCATGCAAACGGATCGAGCAACGTCACCACGCGACCTCGCAATTCGGCAACACCGCAGACGCCGCGTGGAGCACCCGGGACGCTGACGTAATCACCCAACGGTTCGAGCCGTCCGAGTACATCGATCGCAAGTGCCAAGCGTCCCTCGGGTGTCGAGAGAACCATCCGCGATGGCAGACTCATCGACCGCTTCGATCGGCGGTTTCAAGACGGAAGACGCTACACAAGCGTTTCAACCGATCGCTGGTGCCGGCCAAACTCGTCGCCGATTCGGCCATGCGCTCCATCTCGCGCAGTTCTTGCTCGGTGGCGCGCGACGTTTCATCGCTGCTGGCCGCCCCTTCGCGGATCGTGTTCGTTATATCGCCAATCGCTTTGACCAACTCATCCGTGGCCAACCGCTGGGCGCGCGACGCGGCAGCGATCGTTTCCATCCGCTCGACTAGCGGCAACACACTCCCCGCGATTTCGCGCAGCACCTCGTTGGCACCTGCCACGACCTGACGACCAGCACGCGCGGCCGTAATCGTTTCGCGCATCGTTGCGATGACCACGCCGCTGCCGGCGTTGATCTGTCCCGCGAAACCCGCGATTTGCTCGGCAAATCGCGCGGCGCGTTCGGAGAGATGCCGGACCTCTTCGGCTACCACGGCGAATCCTTGGCCGTGCTCGCCCGCGCGCGCCGCCTCGATGGCGGCGTTGAGCGCCACCAAATGTGTTTGCTGCGCGATGGTGGCGATCAAGTCGACCGTCTTGTTGATCGACAGTGCCTGCGATTGAAAGCCCTCAACCGCAGAAGCCATGCGATCGACTTGGTAGGCGATGTGTTCGAGTTCAGCATCGGCGCGCGTGGCGAGTTCTCGTCCGCGCCGCGCGTCCTCACCGCTTCGTCGTGTCAGGCCGAGTGCGGTTTCGGCACTGCCCTCGATCGCTTGTGCCGAACCATCGACGCGACGCGTGACCTCGAGTGTGTGCTGCATCTGTTGTACCGAGTTCTCGGTGCCGCGGGCCAACCGGTTGGCCGTTCCTGCGATCTCCTCTGTCAGCCCCGAAAGCGAGGAGGCTGTTTGCGCCAGCCCTTGAGCCGAACCGTGAATTTCATCGGAGACTGACGAGAGCTCTGTGAGCACACTCAGCAACGCCGCCCGCATTCCCGACAGCGAACGCGCGAGGTCGTCGATTTCGTCGGCATTGTCGCCGTCACGCGGTGTGGGGATTGCGACGGTCAAGTCACCATCGGTGATCTGACGTGCCGCCCTCGCCAAGGTGTGCAGACGTTTTGCGAACGCGCGCGACAGCAACACAGCCGCACCGAGCGCGATGATCAGGATGAGGAAGAGCTCCAGAAACGTGGCGCCCCAGCCGAGTTGGCGTTCGAGCAGACCCGTCGCCATGACGGCACCGCCGCTCAGGGCGGCTACACACATGAACGCAAACGCGAGTTTCTGTTGCAAGGCAGGGGGCTCCGGTTGTTTCGAAGCGGTTCGAAACGTCGCGGAATATAGGTTCCAGGAGTGCGGAGGGCACCGCCCCAACCGGTATCCTCGTCCGATGCCCGATTCGGCCGCAGGCTTGTACGTTCACGTGCCTTTCTGCGCGGTCCGTTGTGATTACTGCAACTTCGCCATCGTCGCGGGCCAAGACCGCCGGATCCCTCAGTTCGTGGAGGCGCTCAGCCACGAGGCAGCTCTCTGGGGGGGCCGGCTCCCGGAACTGCGGATCGACACGCTTCATTTTGGGGGCGGGACCCCGTCACGGCTTCCCGGTGATCAACTCGCCCGTCTGATCCAGATCTTGGGCTCCGTATTCAGACTCGAGTCCGGTGCCGAGATCGCCCTGGAGGCCAATCCAGAGGATGTGTCGGTGGCCCGAGTTCGTGACTGGCGCGACGCGGGGGTGACGCGCGTCACGGTTGGCGTGCAATCCAGACGAAGCGAGGGTTTGCGTTCGATCGGCCGCCCTGGGGCGATCGAGGATGCCGACAACGCGCTCTCACGATTGGCCGACGGGGGAATCACCTCGGTGGGGGTCGATTTGATCTTCGGCCGGCCGGGGCAAACGGTGACGGATTGGTCGTTGGAACTCTCCGGAATGCTGGAACTGCCGTTTCAGCACCTTTCGCTTTACGCCCTCGAGACCGATGGCCGCACGCCTCTCACCCTGCAAATCGAAAGGGGCGAGCGCCAGGCACCATCGTCCGACGATGCTGCCGCGATGTACGAGGAGGCGTTGCGTCAACTGCGGTCTGCCGGGTTCGAACACTACGAGATCTCGAACTTCGCCCTTCCAGGTCACATCAGCCGACACAACCTCAAATACTGGACCGATGCCCCCTATCTTGGGCTCGGTCCCAGCGCCGCGTCGTATGTCGCGGGGGAGCGATGGACGCAACGGCCGCAGTTCGAGGATTGGCGTGTGGCTGTCGCTGCCGATCGATTTCCAACGGCCGAGCCGTTCGACGCCGACCGCCGGGCTGGCGAGGCGATGGTGTTCGGGATGAGGGCGCTCGCCGGGATTTCGCTGCAAGAGCTCATCGTTCGATATGGCACCGACGCGGTCGCGCGCCGCAGACCCGTGCTCGATCGGGCCGTGCAACAAGGGCTCGTGATCTTCGAGCGCGAGCGAGTTCGGCTCACCACACGCGGCCTCCTGCTGGCCGACGAAGTCTTCGTCGACTTGCTGTAAACCGAGTCGAAACGGACCGCCAGCGGTATGATCTGCGGTCCGTTTGGGAGGCCTCGTGGATTTTCGACTAACAGAAGAGCAAGAAATGATTCGCCGCGCCGCAGCCGAATTCGCCGATCGGGAGTTGCGGCCGCACGTCCGCCAGTGGGATCGCGACGCACATTTTCCACGCGAGGCCTTTCGCCAGGCGGGCGAACTGGGATTCCTGAGCGTCTTGGTTCCCGAGCAGTACGGCGGGGCAGGGCTGGGCTATATCGAGTACGCCTTGGTGATCGAGGAACTCTCGAAGGTCGATCCGGCCGTCGGACTTTCGGTGGCGGCGCACAACAGCCTATGCACAGGACACATCCTCAGCTACGGAACGGAAGAGCAAAAGAAGCGCTACTTACCGCGGCTGGCAAAAGGCGAGTGGGTGGGTGCGTGGGGTTTGACCGAACCGACCGCGGGTTCGGACGCGGGAGGAACCAAGACCACCGCGAAGCGCGATGGTGACGATTGGGTGCTGAATGGCAGCAAGACGTTCACCACTCACGCCAGCGTGGGTGACGTCGCTGTCTTGATGGCTTCTACCGACCCCAGCAAAAAACACCACGGCATCTCAGCCTTCATCGTCGAGAAGACCAATCTGGGATTTGCGGTCGGTAAGCACGAAGACAAGTTGGGGATGCGCGCCTCCGATACCTCCGAGGTGGTGCTCACCGACTGCCGCGTGCCCGCGTCGGCCCTGTTGGGCAAACCCGGTGAAGGGTTCAAACAGGCGATGGGGATCTTGGACGGTGGCCGCATTTCGATCGCAGCGCTGGGTGTTGGGACTGCCGCCGGAGCCTACGGGCATGCGCTCAAGTACGCGCGCGAACGCGAGCAGTTCGGTCAACCGATCGGCGCGTTTCAAGCCGTCTCGTTCATGCTCGCCGACATGGCGACCGAAATCGATGCGGCGCGATTGCTGACGCAGCGTGCGGCGTGGATGAAAGACAACGGTTTGAAGACCACGCTCGAATCGTCGATGGCCAAGCTCTATTCCAGCGAGGTCGGCGTACGCGTGTGCAACAACGCGGTCCAAGTTTTTGGTGGCTACGGTTTCGTCAAAGACTATCCGGTGGAAAAGTACTACCGGGACGTCAAGCTCTGCACGATCGGCGAAGGCACCTCCGAAATTCAACGCCTCGTGATCGCGCGGGAGGTACTGGGCAAGCTCAAGAGCGGAGACCTGGCGTGACCGATGCAGCCGGCTGGACGACTCGATTTCGAGCTGGCGACATCGGTGCACTGGCGCGCGCGATTTCGTGGGTGGAAAACAGTGACCGGCGCGCTGGCGAGATCTTGCGCGAGTTGTTCCCGACCACCGGGCGCGCCATTACGATTGGCGTCACTGGTTTTCCAGGCGCAGGCAAAAGCAGTCTCTGCGATCGGTTGATCAGCGTCTATCGATCTCAGGGAAAAACAGTCGGCGTGATCGCGGTCGATCCATCGAGTGCGTTTTCGGGCGGAGCCATTCTTGGCGATCGAATTCGCATGATGCGTCATGCCGGCGATACCGGTGTCTACATTCGTTCGATGGCGACGCGAGGACATTTGGGTGGGCTTTCACGATCGACGGCCGACGCGCTCGACCTGCTCGACGCATTCGGTAAGGACGTCGTGATTGTCGAAACCGTGGGTGTGGGGCAAGACGAAGTCGAGGTCGCCAAACTCGCCGACACCGTGTTGGTCGTCTTGGTCCCAGGAATGGGCGATGACATCCAGGCAATCAAGGCGGGGATCTTGGAAATCGCCGATCTGTTCGTCGTCAACAAAGCGGATCGGGAGGGGTCCGACAAGTTGGTCGCGGAACTGACGCAGATGATGGCGCTTACCGACGATCACCGGCCGCGGCCCCCGATTCTTAAGACGGTCGCCACTCAAGGGCAGGGGATCGACGCACTGATCGCTGCGATCCAGGTGCATCGGGAAAGCCCGGATTATCAGGCCGGCCGGATCGAACGGCGCCAGGACAGGGCCCGGGGCCGTTTGACAGAAATGTTGACGCGGGCGCTTCTGGAGCGGACGTTGTCGGCAGGTATTGGACAGGAGGGCTGGGAACGCTTGATAGCTCGGGTAGCGGGGCGCGAGATCGATCCGTACACCGCTGTCGAGCAGGTTCTCGCAGCCGAGCGAAAGAGCACGCCATGAGCGGGAAGATTCTGGGACTCGATCATATTGGTGTGACGGTCCAAGACCCGCGCGCTCGACTCCCCGTGTGGGCCGACGTCCTGGGCCTCACTCTCTCAGGCGTCGATTCGGTTCCTACCGAAGGCGTGCGGGTTTGGTTTTTGGACCTGGGCGGCGGCAGCCGGATCGAGTTGCTCGAATCCATCGACCCATCCGGCTCCATTGCGAAATCTATCGAGAAGCGCGGCGAAGGGTTGCATCACATTTGCCTGCGGGTCGACGGCCTCGAGGCGATCGTGGCGCGGCTCATCGAACGCGGGCTCACCCCGCTCGGGGGGAGTGTGAGGCCCGGGGCCCACGGTTCTCGAGTCGCTTTCTTGCATCCCAAAGATACAGGGGGCGTGCTGCTGGAACTTGCCGAGTACGCCCACGACGAGACGCCGTCGCCGGTTGGTTTTGGTGTCGGTGAGTGGGCGATCGCTTACCTTCAGGCCCCGCGAGAACGACTCTTCGGCCGGTTGCTAGCGATCGAGGCCTCTGGAGTCACGATGCACGCGCTCGATCTGGAATCGTGGGATGGCTGGATGGCTCAGTGGAGCCATGGCGAAAGCGGGCCGGTTCGCCCCTCGCGGCAGTTCATTCCCATGTCGAGGGTCGAGAAGTTGCTCGCCGACGAAGACTCCAGCGAAATTCCTTCGCTCGCGAGACAGTTTCTACAGCGTACGGAACGAACGATCGGCGAGGCGTTTGGCGCGGCCGGGATGGCCGGGCGATGAGTACCGCCGTGAAGTGCGCTCGCTGTCAAGGCGTGCTCAGCACGACCGGCTCGTGCCCGAAGTGCGCAGCGAGTGGCTCGTCGGAACCGATGAAGACGGTCATGGTGCAAGTGCTCGCTGGGCTGGGTGGTGCCGCGCCTCTTCCCGCTGGGGATGACCTCGGCAGAATTCCATTGCCCGAAGGTTGGGAAATAACTTTGGACATCGTCGAGGGGCCCGATCGCGGAACCACGCATCGAGTGACGCGCTCGCGTGTCTTGATCTGCCGGGGGGGTGGTGACATCTCTCTTTCCGATCAGCGCGCCTCGCGCAAGCACGCCAGCCTCGAGGTTTACGGTTCCACCTGTGTCCTGCTGAAGGACCTGGGCTCGACCAATGGGACCTACCTCAACGGCCGCCGAGTCAACGCGGCTGAACTCACCGATGGCGACGAAATTCGCGTCGGCGACACCAAACTCCTGATCGGCATTGGCGCGCCCCCTGCTTGAGGGTGGTTCGAATTGCCCCGGCCCGTTGCCGAGTCATAATCCCGCCAGTTTTATCCAGGAGAACGAACAATGTCTCTTTCTTTTGTCCGCATGGCTGCGGCGGCCGGTGTGGTTCTCTGTTGGGGAGCGTTGGCGGTTCGCGCCGCCGACAACGCGCCTTTGGCGCCTAAGGCCGCGGCTGTTTCGGAAGCCGCGGGTCCAGCCTGGGTCGAGTTCGGCCCTGCCGCTCTGCGGCGGGCCGCCAGCGAGGACCGTCTGATCTTGTTGGTGCTGGAAACGCCATGGAATGCTGCTTGCCAGCAGGCGCGTCAGAGCGTTTGGAACGATCCGCGTGTGCTGGCCGTCATCCGCAAGGGTTTCGTCCCGGTCAATGTCCGCGCTGATCTGCGTCCCGATCTGCATGCGCGCTACCCTGCCGAAGGGTGGCCCGGTGTAAGTCTTTTGCTGCCCGACGGGAGTTCTCTGTATTACACCGGGTCGCAAGCCACCCCGCGCCGCATGACCGCTGGTCTTATGCCGGCGGAGAAGATGGCCGAGTTGTTGGAGCAGTCGTTCGAGTACTACCGCTCTCAACGCGCGGCGGTGATCAAACTCGCGCACGAGCAAGAAGCAGAGCTCGAAAAAGCGATCAAGCCCAAACCGGGATCCGATACCGATCCTTCGCTGGCCTGGTCGATCGCTCAGCAGGCCCGAACGACGTTCGATCCCGAACGCCGCTATTTCGGTGGTCCGCCGCGTGCGCCACGCTTTGAGCTGATCGAACTAATGCTGACGCTCGGTGCGGAGACGGATGACCCTTGGGGAACGATGGGTCGTGCCGCTCTCGAAACGCTGAGCAGCAAGCTGCTCGACTCCGACGGTGGAATGAGACGCATGGCCATCGGATTGGACTGGGAGCAAGTCCAGCCCGAAAAACTGCTCGAACGCAACGCGCGCATGCTCGACTTGCTAACACTCGAGTTTCGTCGGTCAGGCCGCAAGTCGGACCGCGATCAACTGCTGCGAGTCGCCAAGTTCATTTCCGAGAAATTGGGACTCGCCGACGGATCGTTTGCCGCAGCGCTGTGTGAGTCCTGCCCGGGCGGGCGTGACAACACCGCGCTTACCGATGCCAATGCGATGGCATCAGCCGCGTTGATTCGCGCTGGCGCCGTCACCGGTGAAACAGACCTGGTGGGGCGCGGACTGAGCGGGGTGAGTTTTCTGAGAGCCAATCGATACGTACGCAACCAAGGTGTCGCGCACGCGGTGATCGAGGGAAAGGGAATTCTCTTGCCGCTGTATTTGGACGATTTGGCAGCGACAGCCGAGGCCTTTTTCACTGCCTATCAAGCAACAGGCGATACCAGCTGGCTTCGCGATGGCGGTGAGATCGCGCTCTTGGCCGTGAACAACCTGATGGACAAGAGCGTTGGAGCACTGCGCGACACGCTCCCGCCGGCTGGGGCGCCAGCACCTTTGCAGCGCGCGCTCTTCCCGCTCGAAGGCAACTCACGGATGGTGCGAGTGCTGGTGCTTTATCGCTATCTAGCCGACAGCAAAGAAGCGGCCGGCTATGCGGCGAGAATCCTGCGAGCGCTGTCTGGTTCCTACGAACGTGTGCCAGTGTTATCTCCGGCCTACGCACTCGCGATTCACGATTTCTATTCACCACCGGTTTTCGCGTTGATTACGGGGGGGCAAACCGATCCGCGTGCGCAGGCCTTGCGCTATTCGGCATTCGACACGGAGCACCCATACGTCATCGTCAGGCCTTTCGATACGGGGACGCCAGACGGCATTGCCATTGCAAAGCAGCATAAACTTCCAACAGGACCGCTTCCCAGGTTGACCGCTCAACACGGCACGCTGAAGTCCAAGTCGATCGAGGATCCGGCAGGGACACGCGGGCTAATGGCCGACATCCGCGCCGAGTATGTCGCTGCCGAGCAGGCTAAGAACAAGCCGGCGGCTAAGGCGCCCTCCGACGCCCCTGGCGCGCCGGACAAGAAGTAATGACCAAGCCACGGTTAGCAGTCATCGGTGGCAGTGGGTTGTATCAGCTTCCGGACTTGGTGGGGCTTCAGCGTCACAACATCGAGACGCCGTTCGGCGCGCCAAGTGGGCCTGTCGTCGTGGGGAGTCTTGGGGGTGTGTCGATCGCTTTTCTTGCACGGCATGGGGCTGGGCATCGGTTGTTGCCCACCGAAATCAACACGCGCGCCAACATCTGGGCTCTGAAGAGTTTGGGAGTTGACCGTGTGCTTTCGGTTTCCGCGGTTGGGTCGTTGGACGAAGCGATGCAGCCGCTGCATGTGGCCTTGCCCGATCAGTACATCGACCGCACTCGGCATCGGCACGAAACGTTCTTTGGGGATGGCATCGCCGCGCATGTTTCATTGGCCGATCCCACCTGCGACACGCTGCGCAATGCAGCGGCCCAGGCCGCCGAGGACTCTGGAGCAACGGTCCATCGCGGTGGCACGTATCTCTGCATGGAAGGCCCGCAGTTCTCGACGCGCGCCGAATCGAATCTGTTTCGCAGTTGGGGTGCGACTCTGATCGGCATGACCAACATGCAAGAGGTGCGCCTGTGTCGCGAGGCGGAGATCTGTTTCGCTAGCCTCTGTTTGGTGACCGACTATGACTGCTGGAAAACGGACGAAGCGCACGTCACCGTCGAGGCGATCATTCACCGTTTGGAACTGAATGCAGAGTGCGCGCGTCGCACGGTGACCACGCTGGCGCCGCGGCTCGGTTCGCGCGAGTGCCACTGCGGTACAGTGCTTGACACCGCGATTGTGACCGCGCGCGAGATGATTCCCGTCGAGGCGGTGCAGCGGCTCGGGCCGATCTTGGCGCGCGTGTTGGGCCCGGCGTGACCGAGAAGCGGCGTGCTGTCATTCGCGCCGCGGTACTGCTTTGGTGCGGTGCCTTGCTGTTCGCTGCAGCCCCATTCGTTGGGCTAGGCCGTTACAGCGCAGCGATTTTGGCCGGCGGTTCGGCCTGTTGGTTTTTGCATTCGATGCGTGAGAGCGGAACCAAAGTTGTTACCAGCGTGCTCGTGGTCTGGGCCTTCACGCACTCAGCAGCGATCGTTGGCCTGAGCATGTGGTCGCCTCAGCAAGCAGGTCTGGTAATCCCGCATGCGCCCGAGTACTGGGCTGAGATGGTCCCCTATGTGGCGAGAGGGGAAGGGATCGAGTCCGACCCATCGCGCTTCATCCCGCTCCATTTGTTGCATTTGCTCGGGTTCTCAGTGCTGTCTGCCATCAGTGCTGGGCTCGCTGGGCTGGTGCTTGGAGCCTATTTAACGGGGTACATGTCGTACTACGTCGCTCAGGTCGGATTGCACGCAAGTCACCCGTTGATAGCGACGGCGTTAGCCTGGCATCCATGGGCGGTGATCCGGGTGGTGAGTTTCATCCTGCTCGGAGTCAGCCTTTCGCGACTCTGGTCCAAGCGCTCGGCGATTGGGGAGTGGTGGCGAACGGAGCGAGCGCCAATCGCCCTCGCTTTGGCACTTTGGGTGGGTGATCTGATTCTGAAAAGCGCACTGGCACCGTGGTGGAGTGGGGTGCTGCGCAGCGTCGGCGGGGTGACCATCTCGCCATAAGAACGCCGCCATGGACGCACTTTTGCGGCGAGTGATAGACTCCTGGCTCCTTCTTAGCGGGCGGTGCTCGTCCGCCGCAATCCGTGGAGAGACAGGTTTCTTTATGCGCGAACTGGCCGGAATGCTCGACGCCCGAGGCCTTCGCTTCGGCATCGTTCTCTCTCGATTCAATGTACGTGTTGGCGAACTGCTGCTCGCCGGCGCGGTGGATGCGTTGCTCAGGCATGGCGCAACCGACGATGCAATCCTGGTGGTGCGTGTGCCGGGAGCCTGGGAGGTGCCGCAGGCGCTCCGTTGGATGCGCTCACCCTCGGGGCGCGGCGGCAAACAGGCGGAGGTCGACGCGCTCATCGCTCTGGGCGCGCTGATCCGGGGCGAAACGCCCGACTTCGATCATCTGGCTGCCGCCATCACACGGTCGCTCGATAGCTTCGCGGCAGAGTGCGGCCTGCCTGTCGCCTATGGCCTTCTGACCTGCGATACATCGGAGCAGGCGATGGAGCGTGCCGGCGGCAAGGCGGGCAACAAGGGATTCGATGCGGCCATGACCGCGATCGAGATGGCGCAATTAAAGCGTGCCTTCGGCGACAGGGGTTAAGCCGATGGGTGATCGACATCGCGGGCGCGACGCGGCCCTGCGAATGCTCTATCAATCGGATCTCACCGGGGAGCCGGCGGACAAGGTTGTAGACGACATTCTGCTCGGCGCATTGCTGGACCCGCCGCTCGAAGCGTCGGCTCGTCGCTTTGCGGAGACGCTGTTTCGGAGCGCGCTTTCTCGACGGGATGAAATCGATGCATTGATCCGAGCCGGTTCCGACAACTGGCGAATAGAGCGGATGGCAACCGTCGATCGCAACGTGCTGCGCTTGGCTTTGCATGAACTCATCGAGAATCCATCGCTTTCCGCGGCGGTCGTGCTGGACGAAGCGGTCGAACTAGCCAAGGACTTTGGTGGCGAGGAATCGGGCGCATTCGTCAACGGCGTGCTCGATGGAATTCGGCGACGACTCGACAGTGGCGAGTTGGTATTGCGGAAGTAATCGCACGAGACGTCTTTCCGAGGTGACACGGCAGTGGCCTACGACACGCGAACAATCGAGGAGCGCTGGCAACAACGCTGGCGCGAGGACCGGGTCTTCAATGTGTCTGCTGATCACCAGAGGCAGAAGTACTACTGCCTCGAGATGCTGCCGTATCCTTCGGGGCGCATCCATGTAGGTCACATCCGTAACTACTCGATCGGCGATGCGAACTGTTGGTTCAAGCGGCTGCAGGGGTACAACGTGCTGCATGCCATCGGTTGGGACGCGATGGGCCTGCCGGCAGAAAACGCGGCCCTCAAGCACGGGGTCGCGCCCGCGGAGTGGACCTACTCCAACATTCGCCACATGCGTGAAACGCTGCAACAGTTGGGCTTCTCTTACGACTGGGATCGCGAGATCGCCACCTGTCATCCGGGCTACTACAAGTGGAACCAGTGGTTTTTCTTGAAGTTGCTCGAGCACGACATGGCGTATCGCGCCCGGCGGTCTCTGAACTGGTGTCCGAAATGCAACACCGTGTTGGCCAACGAGCAGGTGACGCCATCGGGTTGCTGTTGGCGGCACGAGGAGACGCTCGTTCAGAAGGTTGAACTCGACCAGTGGTTCGTGCGGACCACCCGATATGCCGATCGTCTGCTCGACGGTCTGAAGCGTCTCGAAGGTCCGTGGCCTGATCGCGTACTCGCCATGCAGAGAAATTGGATCGGGCGAAGCGAGGGCTGCCGGTTTGGCTTCAAGGTCGACGGCCTCGCGAGCAGCATCGAAGTGTTCTCAACGCGTGTCGATACGGTTTTCGGTTGTAGCGCGGTCGTTATCGCAGCGGCACATCCTATCGCGCGGGCGCTCGCTGCGGGCACAGATCAAGCAGCCGCCGTCGACGAGTTCATCCGTTCGGAGGCCGCGGCGCCCCCGTCGGCTCCAGACGAAGATCGCGAAAAACTCGGTGTCTTTACCGGCCGCTACGCGATCAACCCGTTCAGTGGAGAACAGGTTCCGATCTGGCTGGCGAACTTCGTACTGATGGACTTCGGCACCGGAGCAGTTTTCTGTCAGCCGGCCCATGATCAGCGGGACTTCGAGTTTGCTTGCAAGTACGAATTGACGATTCGCCCGGTGGTCCGGCCTAGCGACGGAGAGTTGAGCAACGCTTCGGTGATGGACGCTGCTTTCACTGAAGATGGGGTGCTGGAGTATTCCGGTATCTACAGCGGGCTGAGTTCTGCCGAGGCTCGCCGGCGGATGGCATCAGACGCCCAGACTCACGGCTTCGGCGCCGCCACCGTGCAGTACCGGCTTCGCGACTGGGGGATCTCGCGGCAACGCTACTGGGGCACGCCGATCCCGGTCATCTACTGCGACAGTTGCGGCATCGTGCCGGTACCGGAAGGCGAACTGCCGATCGTGCTGCCCGAGGTTGCCGACTGGAAGGAAACAGTGGGTTCGCCGCTCGGTCAGAACGAAGCGTTCGTCAATGTGCGCTGCCCGAAGTGCCACTCTGCCGCGCGGCGCGAGACCGACACCATGGACACCTTTGTCGACTCGTCCTGGTACTTCCTGCGCTATCTCGACCCACGCAACGAGCGCGCGCCGTTCGAACGTTCAATCGCCGACTATTGGATGCCGATCGACCAGTACATTGGCGGCGTCGAGCATGCGGTAGGGCACCTGATCTACTTCCGGTTCTGGACGATGTTCCTGAGAGACATCGGCCTCTTGTCACCTTCCGAACCAGCAGCAGCCTTGTTCACTCAAGGCATGGTTTGTGGTCGTTCCTATCGATGTCCGGCGCACGACTACCTCACGCCGTCCGAGGCGGTCGGTCCTGCCGAGGCGCCACGTTGCCCGAAGTGCGGGCTGGAGTTGGTCGTACGTGTCGACAAGGTCTCGAAGTCGAAGCTGAATGCCCCCGACAGCGATGTGCTGATCGATCGTTATGGCGCCGACGCCGTTCGAATGTTCTCGCTGTTCGGTGGCCCGCCGGTAAAAGACCTGGAGTGGTCAGAAGCGGGCATCGAGGGGTGCTCACGTTTCCTGCAGCGCATCGTACGCGCCGTCGAACGATGGGGTACGGCGCGTGGAGCTTCGGCTGGCGTTGCTGACGAAGCACCCGACGCATTGGCGCTTCGCCGCAAGACCCATCGCACGATTGTTCGCGTCACCCGCGACTTGGGTGAAGAGTTCCAACACAACACGGCGATCGCGGCGTTGATGGAGTTGGTGAACGAGTTGTATCGCGGCACGGACGGGAGAGACGTTCAGGCCTTGCCTGCGCCGCTCTCCGCCGCAGTGGCGGAAGCCCTCGACGTGCTCGTCCGGCTGTTGGTGCCGTTTGCTCCGCACCTGGCGGAAGAGATGAACGAGCGCTTGGGATCGAAGCAATACCTCGCTCGGCGCGCCTGGCCTGAGGCGGATCCCGCGCTATTGGTCGACGATGAGGTCGAACTCCCTGTACAGGTTCTAGGCAAACTTCGAGGGCAGATTCGCGTCGCGCGAGGAGCCGATCAAGCAACAGTGCTCGCCGCCATCCACGCTGATGACGCTCTGGCGCGACAACTCGAAGGCAAGCAACTGATTCGGGTTGTCTTGGTTCCGGACCGAATGGTCAACCTGGTGGTGCGCGGGTGAACTCGCGACGCACCTGGCTGGTACTCGTCGTGGCGTTCGCGACCCTCGGGTGCGGCTATCGACTGGCCGGCCGAGGATCGGTGTCCTCGGTCATGCCGCCCGGCACGAAGGTGATCGGGATCATTCCGCTGCGCAATGAGACTGACCAACCTGAAATCGAGTCGCGCATCACCGAAGCACTCGTCGATGAGTTCGTACGGCGCGGCCGTTACGAAACGAGACCGAGCGCGGAGGGCGCCGACGTTGTCTTGGATGGTGCGATCACAGGGTATCGGCTGCCGCCGGTGAGTTTGACGCAGCGGGGCCGCGCGGATCGTATCGAGGTGGTGGTCACGGCGCGATTTCGTCTGGTTCAACACGGCACCACTGACAAAGTCCTATGGAGTCAGAATTTCTTTGTGTTCCGCGAGCAATACGATGTTCCAGAAACGCCGTCGTCAGGCTTCGAGCGGGAGATCGTCGCCGTCGAAGAAGTGGCTCGTGGTGTCGCTCGCTCGGTCATCACCAGCATGCTGGAAGGGTTCTAGCCGATGCCGCTCGGGACCCTCGCGGAGTTGATCAAAAACGTCAAGCAGGGGCGTGTGCCTCCGGTTGTCGTGTTCTCGGGACCTGACGAAAACGCCAAGAAACGTGCGCTGCAAAAGCTGCTGGAGGCACTGCCTGACTCGAGCATCCCTGGGTGCGTGGAGCGCTTTCAAGACGCACCGCTCGCGCGCGTGTTGGATTCGGCACGGACGATGCCGCTGTTGGGCGATCGGCGCATCATCATCGTCCGCGGGATAACCGGGTTGGCTGCCGATGGCGACGCAAGTTCTCGTGAAATGCTCGGTGAGTATTTGGAACACATGCCGGCGCATTCCGTTCTGGTGATCCTTGCCGACAAGCTGGATGGCCGCCTTGCGGTGGTCAAGAAACTCGAGCAGCGGGGTCATGTGATCGCCTGCGAATTACCCAGCGAGCGGGAAATGCCAGGCTGGCTAGCGGCACGGAGCACGGAGTTTGGCATCGAACTAACGTCAGCTGCCTGCCAACTTCTAGCCGATGCTCTTGGTGCCGATACGGGCATGGCCGACGGGGAACTGCGCAAGTTGGCGCTGCTCGGTCCAACGACCGGCACTGCCATCGACTTCGCACAGGTCGAGGAATCGTTGGGCCCTTCGCGTGCGGTGGGCGCATTCGCGCTGGAGGATGCGTTGCTTGCCGGCGACTTGCGCCGCGCCATCGATGCCCTCGAAAGGCACTTGGCAGATAACGATGCAGGTGTGCCGCTCGCTCTACTCGGACGGCTCGGCGGAATTGTGCGACGTTTGGCACTCGCCTTTGCCGTCACGTCGCGAGGTGGAGGCGAAAACGAGGTTCGCGCCGCACTAGGAGTCCACCCTTTCGTTGCCGGGAAATACGCGCGCGCAGCGAATAAGGTTGGCCCTCGCACCGAGCGCGCTTTATCAGCCTGTGTCGCCGCCGATCTGGCGCTGAAATCGGGGCGCGACGCACGTGCCGCGTTGGCCGTGGTGGTGTTAGCCATGGCGGCGCCAACACAGTCACCACGCACGCCGGCTAAAGCCCGCGCATTTGGAGAAACTCGCTCGTGAAGTCACACGAAACGATCGTGATTGTCGATTTTGGGAGCCAGGTCACCCAACTGATCGCGCGTCGCGTGCGAGAGGCGGGTGTGTATGCCGAGATTGTCGGAACCCACCATGCCGCTGCGCGCCTTGACGATCCGAACGTGCGAGGCGTCATTCTTTCCGGTGGACAGGCGTCCGTCTACGAACCTGGGGCTCCTGACGTCGATGACGCCGTTCTTGACACCAAGCTGCCTTTGCTGGGCATCTGCTACGGGATGCAACTGTTGGTGCATCGCACTGGTGGAAAGGTAGAACACTCGCCTGAGCGCGAGTTCGGACGCGCAGAACTCGAGATCCTGAAGTCAGACTCCACACTCTTGGGTGGACTCCCCCGGCTGAGTACCGTCTGGATGAGTCATGGTGACTCGATCGTCACGTTGCCTGAAGGCTATCGCGTGACGGCCCGCACCGAGAGCGCGCCCTATGCAGCCAGTGAGAATCCGCACACGCGACGGTACGCCGTGCAGTTTCACCCTGAGGTGCGTCACACCGATCTTGGTCCAGAAATTCTCAAACGATTCGTGCGTGACATCTGTGGCTGCACCGGCGACTGGTCGATGGAGGCGTACGAGGAAGAGGCAATCGTCGAGATTCGCAACCTCGTCGGTGCCAGCGGGCGCGTGGTTTGTGCGCTTTCGGGTGGTGTGGACTCTGCCGTCATGGCCCTGCTCGTTCACCATGCCATTGGGGACCGATTGGTGGCGGTATTCGTCGACAACGGACTGCTGCGCAAGGACGAAGCCGCGAACGTCGTGCGCGTGTTCGAGGGCAGATTCGGTCTGCCGGTGCGAGCTGTCGACGCGCGAGCCCGTTTTCTCGATCGGCTCGCTGGTGTCGTCGATCCTGAAGAGAAGCGTCGTCGAATCGGACATACTTTTATCGACATCTTCGAGGAAGAGGCTCGAGAGATAGGTGCAGGCTGGCTGGCACAAGGGACCATCTACCCCGATCGAATCGAATCGAGCTCGATCAAGGGGCCATCAGCGGTCATCAAGTCTCACCACAATGTCGGCGGGCTTCCAGAGCGGATGAACCTGGAGTTGATCGAGCCACTCAAGTGGCTGTTCAAAGACGAAGTTCGTTCGCTTGGAGAAAGGTTAGGGCTCGATCCGGCGTTCGTTCGTCGTCATCCCTTTCCAGGACCGGGTTTAGCGGTCCGGCTGCTGGGTGAGGTGAGCGAGACCCGCCTAGCGATTCTGCGTGAGGCCGACGCGATTTTTCGTGAGGAACTGGAGCGTTCGGGTTGGATGGAGAAAACTTCGCAGGCATTCGCCGTGCTGCTACCAGTCAAGACCGTAGGTGTGATGGGCGATGGCCGCACCTACGAGCATGTGCTCGCGTTGCGGTCGGTCGATACCGATGACTTCATGACCGCGGACTGGTCACGGTTGCCACATGACATGTTGGGTCGAATTGCCGGAAGAATCATTGGTGAGGTACGCGGTATCAATCGCGTTGTCTACGACATCACAAGCAAACCTCCGGCCACGATCGAGTGGGAGTGAGGGGGCTGAACGTGTCTCAGTTTATCCACCTGCACAACCATACCGAGTACAGCCTGCTGGACGGCGGGCAAAAACTCTCTGTGCTGGTGCGACGCGCCAAGGAACTCGAGATGCCAGCGGTTGCGATCACCGACCACGGAAACTTGTTTGGTGCGCTGGAGTTTTACCAGTTGTGCAAGAAAGAAAAGATCAAGCCGATCATTGGCTGCGAGGCGTACCTCGCGCCGGGCAGCCGATTCGATCGTGGCTCGCAGCAAACGGCGCACGGAAAAGCGTACTACCACCTGGTATTGCTGGCGATCAACGATGAAGGTTTTCGCAATCTCGTTCGCTTGTGCAGTTATGCGTACCTGGAGGGTTTTTATTACAGACCCAGGATCGATAAACTGATTCTGCGCGCCCATGCGGGTGGACTCGTGGGGCTTTCGGCTTGTTTGTCGGGCGAGATTCCTGTTCACATTCGCCGCAACGATATGGACGGAGCGCGCGCAGCATTAGCGGAGTATCTTGAGATCTTTGGCGCAGGGAATTTTTACCTCGAGATGCAGGATCAAGATATTGAGGCAGAAGCGGTCGTCAATCAGGGTGTGCTGGCATTGAGCCGGGAGACTGGCGTTCCTCTGGTCGCCACCAATGACTGCCACTTCACTCATCGCGACGATCACAAGGCGCACGATGTATTGATTTGTATCGGCACAGGTAAGAAACGCGACGATCCCGACCGGATGCACTACAGCGAGCACCACTACTTCAAGTCACACATGGAGATGCGCGAGCGATTCGATTGGTGCCCCGAAGCCCTCGCCAATACGCTCCAGATCGCAGAACGGTCCGATTTGACTTTGGATCTGAGCCGGCATCATTTGCCGGACTTCCCGGTTGGTCCAACCGAGACCTTGGATGAACGGTTTCGCCGAGAGGTGCTGCTGGGGTTCGATCAGCGAATGATCGCGTGGCGTGCGCGTGCCGAGCGCGGACTGCTCCGGCACAGCCTCGATGAATATCAGCAGCGCCTCGAGCGCGAACTTCAGACGATCGTGCAGATGGGATTTCCTGGGTACTTTCTGGTCGTCTGGGATTTCATTCGTTACGCACGAGAAGCTGGGATTCCTGTCGGTCCGGGCAGAGGTTCAGCGGCGGGTTCGTTGGTGGCGTTCTGCTTGAGAATCACCGACATCGATCCGCTTGAATACGACCTGTTGTTCGAGCGCTTTCTCAACCCCGAACGCGTCACGCTGCCAGACATCGACATCGACTTCTGCTATCGCCGGCGCTCCGAAGTAATCGAGTATGTGACTCGTAAGTACGGTCGCGAGAACGTCGCACAGATCATTACGTTTGGAACGATGGCAGCCAAGGCTGCAATCCGCGACACGGGACGCGTGCTGGGACTTCCGTATGCCGAGGTCGATCGCATCGCAAAGCTCGTCCCGGAGGAGATTGGCGTTCGGCTCGGCGATGCGATCGAGACGGTCCCGGCACTCAAGCAACTCAAAGACACCGATCCTGCAGGCAGTGAACTGTTGTCGGTGGCACTCAAGCTCGAAGGTTTGTCGCGCCACGCGAGCACGCATGCTGCGGGCGTCGTCATTACGCCCAAACCAGTAATGGAGTACGCGCCGCTGTTTCGATCCAACAAAGATGAAATAACGACGCAATGGGCGATGTCCGAGATCGAATCAGTCGGCTTGCTCAAGATGGACTTTCTCGGGCTGAAAACACTGACGCTGATTAGCGATGCGCTCGCGCTGATCGAAAGGTCCGGTCATCCGCGGCTGGCACTCGAGGAGATCCCACTCAATGACGCCAGGACGCTCGAGTTGTTTGGCCGCGGCGACACGAGTGGTGTGTTCCAGTTCGAATCTAGTGGCATGCGCGACATCCTGCGCCGGCTCAAGCCTGAGCGGTTTGAAGACCTGATCGCGCTCAACGCGCTTTATCGGCCTGGTCCGCTCGGTTCTGGGATGATCGACGACTACATTCAACGCCGTCATGGCAAGGTCAAAGTTAGCTATCCGCACAGTGTGTTGGAACCTGTGCTGCAAGAGACGTACGGCGTGATCGTGTACCAAGAGCAAGTCATGCAGATCGCATCGTTGATGGCCGGATATTCGCTTGGCGGCGCCGATTTGCTGCGTCGCGCGATGGGCAAGAAGAAAAAAGAGGTGATGGAAGCGGAACGCGAGAAGTTCATCTTCGGCGCTTCCGGCAGGGGCGTCAGCAAGTCCGACTCGGGCCGCGTGTTCGATCTGATGGAGCACTTCGCAGGGTATGGGTTCAACAAGTCGCACAGCGCAGCATATGCGTTGGTAGCATTTCAAACCGCGTATCTGAAGACTCACTACCCAGCGTGCTTCATGGCCGCGTTACTGACCACGGAAAAAGACAACACCGAGAAGTTGGTCGAGTATGTCGGCGAGTGTCGCGGGATGGGCTTGAAGATCCTGCCGCCTGATCTCAATCGTTCGGGGCTGAATTTCGAAGTCGAAGACTCGTCGATTCGCTTCGGACTGTCCGCGATCAAGGGTGTTGGTGAAGCGACGGTCGAGGCAACGCTTCAAGCTCGCAGCAAGTCACAGCGATTCGATTCTCTGGATGAGCTATGTGCGCAAGTCGATCGCAAGGCGCTCGGCCGCCGCCCGCTCGAAGCGATGATCAAGGCTGGAGCGCTGGATGAACTGGGGGAGCGGGCCCGTGTATTCGCTGGGATCGACGCCGCTATGGAGCGTGGAGCACGCGCAGCGAGCGATCGATCGACCGGTCAGGTTTCGCTGTTCGGAGATGAGCCGAAGAGTGCTGTGGCCTCGTATCCGTTGCCGGACGTGCCCGCATGGAGCGATCGCGAGAGACTCGCTGGAGAGAAAGAGGCGCTTGGGTTTTATCTCTCCGGACACCCGCTGGATGCTCATCGCTCCCGCTTGGACGAAACAACGTCGCACGGCGTGAGCGCGCTGGAGGGATCTACCGGCGAGGTAGTCGTAGGCGGGTTGATCGTCGCGCTCAAACGCAGGCGAACGAAGTCGGGTGACATGATGGCGGTGTTCGACTTGGAGGACACCTCTGGGAGTGCTGAGTGTGTGGTTTTTCCAAAACTCTATCGCGAGATCGGTGAGGGACTTGCGGACGATCTAGCGGTCGTCGTGCGAGGCCGAATCGATGCCGCCGAAGGGACCCCAAGACTAATGCTGGAAGCGGTGGTAAGGCTCGACGAGGCGCGCGCCCTCAATGTCGACGGCCTCACGGTGCGCCTGTGTGGCAGCTTGCTCGATCCGGACCAACTCGATCGACTCGCGGCCGTTCTCAGTGACAACCCGGGGTCTGTTCCGGTGTTTTTCGAGGTCGTGCGGGAAGGGGAGTTCCGAGTCGTTCTCCAGGCGGATGAGCAACGCTCGGTCCGGGCTGATCGTCAGTTGGTTGAGGCGATTCACACCGCCGTCGGGACGACTTGCGCCCGTGTCGGCCGCCCCGGCCCGATTGGCCCACAGGTTGAAGCTCCTGGATCCAGACGTTAGTCTTTGCTCTCTTAACGCCCCAGTCGATCGACCGCGGCGAGAAATTACGTAGCAACGAACAGGAGACTGGACGCGATGGAACACCATCTTTTCACTTCAGAGTCGGTAACCGAGGGGCATCCTGACAAGGTAGCGGATCAGGTTTCCGATGCCGTATTGGATTCGGTCTTGGCGCAAGATCCGCGTGGGCGCGTAGCGTGCGAGGTGTTGGTGACGACCGGCCTTTGCATCATTTCCGGCGAAATCACCACCACCGGCTTCGTGGATTTTCCGCAGACCGCGCGCGACGTCATCAAACGGATCGGCTACACAGACCCGCGTTATGGCTTTGACTATCATACCTGCGCGGTCCTCAGCACGATCGACCGACAGTCGCCCGACATCGCGATGGGTGTTGATCGTGAAGGTGCGGGTGATCAAGGACTGATGTTTGGTTACGCCTGCCGCGAAACCGACGAGTTGATGCCAATGCCGATCACGCTGGCCCACCGTCTGTGCAAACGGCTGGCAGACGTGCGCCGCTCGTCGGAGTTGACATACCTCGGTCCCGATGGAAAGGCGCAAGTCACCGTCGAGTACGAAGGAGAGCGTCCCGTGCGTGTTGCCACGGTCGTCGTCTCCACCCAACACCACGACACGGTGACCACAGAGAAGCTGCGAGAAGAAGTCGCTGAAGTCGTGATTCGACATGTCGTTCCCGCACATCTCATTGACAGTAAGACCGTGTTTCACATCAATCCGACCGGACGTTTTGTGATCGGAGGTCCGCACGGTGATACCGGCCTGACCGGCCGGAAGATCATCGTCGACACCTACGGTGGAATGGGCCACCACGGCGGGGGGGCGTTTTCGGGCAAGGACCCGACGAAGGTTGATCGCAGCGCCTGCTATATGGCTCGAAAGATCGCGAAGAACATCGTGGCGGCCGATCTCGCGGATCGATGCGAGGTTCAGCTCGCGTACGCGATCGGTGTCGCGGAGCCGGTCTCTGTTCGCGTCAACACTTTCGGTACCGGCAAAATTCTCGAGAGCCGGCTCGAAGGATTGGTCAGGGAAATCTTCCCGCTGACACCAAGGGGAATCATCGAACATCTCGACCTGCTACGGCCTGTGTATGAAAAGACCGCGGCGTATGGTCACTTCGGTCGCAGCGGGCCGGAGTTTTCATGGGAATCGACTTCCCATGTTGCAGCCTTGCAGCGTGAGGCTGGACACCTCGCCTAACCGAAACCTTCGGGTGTCTTCTTGACAACCCATCAAGCATGACTCGGAGCTAGCGTGCCCTCGTCAGCAGTAAGGCGCCGCTGGCTCCGAGCAGTACCGGTACAGCCCAGGTGGCAACGATAGGGGAGAGCAATCCCTCGCGACCGAGAGAGGTCGTCACGGCCCACGTCGACCAAAAGGCAACCGCTACTCCAAGCGCCGCAACGAAGCCGAAGAGCGACGTCTTGCGACTCCAACCCGAGACAATCAACGCGATTCCTACCGGCATCAGCAGCATCGGCAGCAAGGGGGTCACGAGGCGCTCATGCAGCCGGACGCGAAGCGCAGCGACAGGCGAACCGGTCTTGGCCAGAATCGCCACGCTCTTGCGCAGTTCTTGAACCGACATCTGATCTGCCTCGCGCCGCCCGAAGAGAGACTCGCTTCCACCACCGAATAGCTCAGGGGTTTCGCTATAGTGAATAACAGTCTCTTTCTGAGAGATAAATGTTCCTGTTCCGCGGCTCCCCGGAACGAACCGCTGCTCGAGCAGATTGGACCAAGCCCAACCACCAGGACCGTGTTGTGCCGTTGCCCCCGAAAGCACACCCGCCACGACACCTCGATTGAGGTCGACCTCCACCATGAACGGCGCGAGGAGCCGCTCTTTGGAAGGGTCCCAATCGAGGTAGCTCCATAACCGACCTTCATCACCTACCAGCCAGCGCCGGCCAGAGTCGGCTGGATCGGCCCCTCGGCGGCCAGCAATCGTCTCCTTCGCGCGTTCCGCGATTCTCTCGGCAGCCGGAATAAGTGTTTCTTGCGCCACGCCGTAAACCAGCGCGACGACGGCTGTCACACCAAGGAGCGGCAGAGCGATTCTCACAGGACCGATTCCGGCGGCCTTGAGGGCGACAATCTCGCCGTGCCGCGCTAGTCCTGCAAGCGCGATCGCGGCGCCGAACAGAGCGGCCAACGGCAGCAGGTAACGAAGCTGTCCGGGAAGTGTCAAGACCGAGAATAAGACGATGTCAGTCCACGGGATGTTGCGAGCATCCACAGGCACATCGTCGAATCCAGCCTTGAACTCGACGATGAACCCCATCAGCGCCAAGCTCAAAATCACGGCGGCGAAGATGCGCAGGTAGCTCATCGCCAGATAGCGATCGACGAGGTCTCCAGGCCCGTGCAATCGTGCCGCGGCCTGGCGACGCTCCTGAGTCTCGATTCGTTGCAGCACCTGGCTCTCAGCGGCCCGTCGCCCTGAGGCTCGCTCCAGCCTGCGATGACGCCACCACTCAGCGATCGTTCTCGGGACTTCGAGCACGTAGTCCCAAAGGCGAGCCACGGGACTGAAAATCCGCGATCCTGACAGCATCGCGACCCACAGCACCGTCCCGAAGAAGCCGAACAGGATCGTGGGAAGGAAGGGGCCCAGCCAGGGAGGCCAAATACCTTTCTCTGTCGGGCCTTCCGCAGCTAGGACGATGGCGTAATAAACCAAGAGCAGAGCTAGGCACTGGCTTAATCCGCTGAAGCGGCCACCGCGACGAGACTGCGCTGCCAACGGAAAAGAGACGAAAGCCAGGACCAGCCCCCCGAGAGGTAAGGCGAGGCGCCGATACCACTCGATCCGTGCCCGACGCAACTCAACCGAAAGATTGTCGCGCTTGCTTCTTTTTGACACCGTCGCTAGCTGACTTCGGATCTTGTCGATTTCCCGCGGGAGCGCACCCCACCGGGCCGATTTGATGGGCGCAGGAATGCTCTGTGTAAACCTCGAGAAGCCGACATCTGCCGGGAAACTTCGAGTGAGATGCGGGAAGCGGATCCGATGGTAAACCCCACCCGCCTCCCTAGAGGGCACGTGCTGCTCGCCGTCGTCCAGCAAGAGGCTGATCTTGCCGCTTTCACGATCGAAAACGATCCTGGCGCGCGCTGCGACGATGAGTTCGGAGTTGATCTCACCGCTTTCAACATGCAGAAAAACGCCCTCGAAGATCCGTCCTTGGATCGTCTCTGCAGCGCTTCGGGCATAGAAAACAGCGCCCGGGAGCCTCATGTAGAACGTTCCTGGCTCGATCTCTCTGGCGGGGTCCCGGCCTCGCTGGACCTCGGCGACAAGCGCCTTGCGTCGCGGGACGCTCGCGGGCGAGAGGTCATGGGCTACCCAACTGGCTGAGCCGGTGATGAGCCCAGCAAACAAAAAAACCGGGAGGAATATGCGCAACGGAGAGATGCCAGCCGCTCGAAACGCCGTGAGCTCGCTTTGGGACGCCAGCCTCCCAATCCCAGCGAGCACCGCGAGAACTGTGGCGATCGGAAGCGTCAAAAGGAAAATACCGGGCAGCTCATTGACGAGAAGCCCGAGCATTACGGAGATCGGAACCTTCTTGTCGAACAGCCTTCCGACCAGATCGAAGAGCTTGGTGAGGATGATCGAGAAGGTAAAACCCGCTAGCCCCAACAAAAATGGGGCCTGCAACTCACTCCAGACATACTTCTCTAGTCGCCCGAAAAACCGCATCTAGCCTCTGGTTGGGGAGACCGAACTGTAGCTGGTTCTAGAGACGGTTCAAGCCCGTTCAGTGGAATCCGCACCGAGCTTGATGATTGGGCGGTTCGTCCGTTAGATCTAATGTCCGATAATCAGTATTATGTTAAATACGAGGAATCGAGCCAGGCGCTGAGAGACCTTCTTTCCAGCGGGTTTCGACTGATTCTCAGCCTTGTGGTGATGCGTCCCCTGCAAGGCCTGGCTGCCGAAGCTCGGCGCCTCGGCCGAGACTAGCGGCTCCCTTGAATCCCGACTGGGTGTCTGCCTCGACTTGAATGCGAAGGTCGCGAACGATCGTCTCAAGTACAGAAAGAAGCTCCGTCGCCTCGACGGCCTCGCGTTCGAAACGCAGGCTCAAGGTGAAATCCTGGTTTGGCGGCCGATATCTAAAAACGTAAGGATGCAGTTTCGCCGAACCATCTGCGCTCTGTGTCGCGCCGGCCGCTCCGCGCTTTCTCTCACGGACCTGATCGCGTGTCAGGCTCTCGCTGGCGACGGCCGCAACAAGCGAGAGCATTGACGCCTCGTCAGGCTGCCTGACAATCTCCATGAGAGTGCTTTTCGTGACGATGTCGGCGCGCCGACATGCATCTTTTACCGACGTCGGCATGCGATTCAGACTGAGGATTTCTGTGATTGAGGTTCGTGATCGACCGAGTCTTTTTGCGATCTGTTCGTGGGTGTAACTGAACTCATCCATCAACCTCGAAATCGCCTCGGACTCTTCGAACGGTGTGAGGTCTCGTCGTTGAAGATTCTCGATCAGGCTGATCTCAAGGCACCCTCGGTCGTCAACATCTAGCTCGACACAAGGAACCATTGAAAGGCCGACTTTCTTTGCCGCCTGATAACGCCGTTCGCCAGCGATGATCTGGTGGCTTCCATCCTCGCCCGCGGGACGGACAAGAATTGGTTCCAAGATTCCACGTTCCCTAATAGAGTCCGCAAGCTCCTCGAGGCCGCGCATTTCGCGCCGAGGCTGGGTCGGGTTTGGGGCGATCCGCTCGATCTCGACCATTCGACCCACGGACATGGTTCTTCCCGAAGTGACCTCATCAACGAAATGAGTCTCAGCGGCCCGCATTCTCAAGTCAGGCGGAAGTCCCCGGCTCTTAGACACGTTTTAGTACCTCCTCAGAGAGCTTGTAGTACTCCTCCGCCCCCTTCGACTGCGGCGCGAAGGTGAAGATCGACTCCTTGTACGCCGGAGACTCTTCCAAGCGAACGTTCTTACTAATCCGCGTCTTGAAGACCTTTTCCTTGAAAACGTCGTCGATCTGCCGCTCGATGTCTCGTGCCAGGACCGTCCGCCTGTCGTGAATAGTAACGACGACCCCGAGGAGCTGAAGGTCGGGGTTGGCCCGCAACCGGATTCGCTCGTAAGTCTCCATGAGGTCATCTGTGCCCTCCAGGGCGTAATAGGAGGACTGGATCGGAACTAGCAGATGACTCGAAGCGATCATGGCGTTCACGGTCAGCATCCCGAGGGTCGGGGGTGTGTCGATGACCGCAAAATCGAAGAGATCTCGCGCGCTCTCCAGCTTGTCCTTCAGCCGGAAGTGCGCGTCGAGCTGACCGGCGAGTGCTGGTTCTACTTTAGCGAGAGACAGCCGAGCGGGGGCCACCATCAAGTGGTGCTGCTTCGTCTTGAGAATCATGTCTCTCATGACAACGTTCGGATCGGTGAGCACCTCGAACATTGACGGACCCGTAACGTCGCTCGAATCAAAAAAAGTGAGCGTGGCGTTCGCCTGCGGGTCGAGATCGATTAACAGCGTCCGCTTCTTTTTTTGTGCAAGCGCGGCGGCGAGATTGATCGATGTCGTGGTCTTTCCTACTCCACCCTTCTGGTTTGCAACGACGATGATCATTCGCCCCCTCGAGCAGCAAAAGTGAGACGAAAGCGAGACGATTCCCTCGTCACTCTAGGCGATGACGAGTCTCAAATCAATCACGGGTTAGTTCGGGAAGCACCGATCGGACAAAAACAGAGATTACTTACATCTCATACTTTCCGAGTTCGCCGTCGTTCAGCCCTTCGAGCCAGTTCCGGAGCTTCTCAGCATCCTCATGCCCTTGAGTCAGATCGATGTTCTGCGCATCTCGAATGACTGACTCGTGAGCGAATATCGGAGCATCGCATCTCAAGGCTAGTGCTATTGCGTCCGATGGACGAGCGTCGATCTCTGCGGGGCCCTGCGGCGTATCGAGAAAAAGCAGCGCGTAGAAGGTGTTGTCCTGCAGGTCGTTGATGAGCACGCGTTGAAGTTTAGCGCCGAGCCGGATCAAGGTATCGCGCAGCAGGTCATGCGTCATGGGTCGTGGTGAACGAATCTTCTCCATCTCGAGCGCGATCGCGTTGGCCTCGAACACGCCTACCCAGATCGGCAACTTGGCATCCGACACAGGATCTCGAAGCACAACGATCGGGGTGTTGGTGATCGGATCGATCATCAGCCCCTGAATCCGCATTTCGACTGCCATCGTCTGTTTCCCCACGCCTTCCTCACACTTTATGGCTTCGACTGCGCCGACGATTTGCACCCGCGCTTTAGGAGTTGCGACGATACGCGTGCGGGGCGCTACGCGTCAAGCCAACACCGTGAGTCAGGCGGCAGGGCTCGCGGAAGAGGGGCCCTCGATCATCTCCCCACGCAGCGAGTTGGGGCCGCCAGCGATAATCCTGACCTCAACGATGTCACCCACTCCAATGCTTTCGCCCGCAAAATTCACCACCTTGTTCGACGTTGTGCGCCCCGCCCATTCAGCGGCATCGCGCCTACTTTTCCCTTCGACAAGCACGGGATGCCGGCTACCGACCATCGCGACATGACGACGAAGCTGGATCTCTCGCTGGAGCGACTGCAGTTCCATCAACCGTTCTGTCTTGCGATCTGCTGGAACTGAGTCCGGCATCATCGACGCCATGGTTCCTGGTCGCGCCGAATATAGAAACGAGAATATGTTCTCGAACTCGACCTGTTTCACCAAGCTGATCGTCTCTTCGAATTCAGCGTCGGTCTCTCCAGGAAAGCCGACGATGACATCGGTGGAAAGCACGATGTCTGGCATCTCGTGACGGAGCTTCGCGACTCGGTTCAAGAACTTCGAACGATCATAGCCACGACGCATCGCATTCAAGACTCGATCCGATCCACTCTGCACGGGCAAGTGCATGTATCGGCATACTTCCGGTGTCGTGGCCATGGCCGTGATGATTGCATCGGACAGATGCAGCGGATGCGACGTCGTAAACCGAATACGTGCGATCCCTTCAACGCGACTTGCGGCGCGTAGCAGGTCTCCGAGACCGGCTTTCGTTTCGGGACATCGCCATGCGTTGACGTTCTGGCCAAGGAACTCGACCTCGCGATAACCTTCCGCCGCCAGTCGACGAACCTCGTCCAACAGGATACTCAGAGTTCGACTGTCTTCGCGGCCACGCGTGGTCGGAACGATGCAGTAGGTGCAGGTCTTGTTGCACCCTTCCATGATCGTTACGAACGCCTTCACACGACCCGGCATGCGGCGAACGGTCTCGGTGCCAGCCAGAATGCTCTCTTGATAGAGCGTGGTATCGACGATGCCTCGCTCGTCTTGCAGACGCGCCAGTAGATCAGGGAGTTTGATGCTGGCCCGAGGGCCCATGACCAAATCGACCATCGGCGCGCGCTGACGAATCGACTCACCCGACATTTGTGCCACGCAGCCACACACCCCAATGATCATCTCCGGGCGACGTTTCTTGACGGCTGCGAGTTCACCGAGGGCCTGGTAGACACGATCCTCTGCCTTCTCGCGGATAGCGCATGTATTGAGCAACACAACATCAGCGTCCAGACTCGAGTCGGCTGGCGCGTATCCAAGTCCCTCCAGGGTGCCTGCCATTTTTTCCGAGTCATGCTCGTTCATCTGGCAGCCCCAGGTTTCGATCCAGTACGACTTGCTCATCGACTCCTCATGTCGCCGCGAGTCGTCGCGTGTAGTGCAGCGCGAATGCTTCCGCCATTGAACTCTGCGCGCGGGACAGGTCGATGGACACAACCCGGCTGTCGCCTATCGTGGTCATGAAATTGGTATCGCCGTACCAGCGAGGCACGACATGCAAGTGAACGTGATCGGGAATGCCTGCGCCGGAAGCGCGTCCTTGATTGATGCCGACGTTGAATCCATCCGGATTCCACATCTGTTGTGCGATAGCGACAGCGCTCGTCGTGAGTTCCATGAGCTCTTGGCGTTGTTTCGAGGAGACCAAAGGAAGAGCGTCCACGTGATCACGTGGTACGACCATCAAGTGTCCGCCGTTATAGGGATAGCGGTTGAGCATGACCATACATGCGCTGCCACGGTGAACGATCAAGTTGTCGGGATCTCTGTCGGAGTCGCCCCAACAGTTACAAAACAGGCACGACGGTCCAGCGGAAGTTCCACACCCATGGTCAGATGCAGCAGACACAACCCAGGACTCGCGCCATGGGGCAAACAGGTGTTTCACGGTTTTCCGCCGGTGGAGGCGCCCCCTTCCTGATCAAGGAAGGGAACGTCTTCGTCAGCGTCATCATTGTCATCGACAAAAATTTCGCCAGGATTGAGCAGCTCTCGCAGCTCCTTGCCGGGCTTGAAGTACGAAACCGCCTTCCCGGGAACATCGACCTTTGTCCCGGTCTTTGGATTGCGCCCGAGTCTGCCCCGCCGCATCCGAAGGCGGAACGACCCGAACCCGCGCAACTCAATCTTCTCGCCGAGTCTAAGCGCGTCGACGATCGAGTTGAGTACGGTGTTCACCACCGCCTCGGCTTCGCTCTTCGAGATCCCGGCAGCCTCAGAGACCCGTTCGACTAGATCGGCCTTGGTCATGCCGCCTCCGCGTCACTCCTCGCCGGTCTTGTCACGTTCTTGCTGGGCTGCAGCGGCGCGGTCACGCAAAGCGCGGAGGTCCCCTGCCATATCTCCCAGCGTGATCGAACTACGCGAGTGCTCCTCTTGGCGCTCATCTTGGTACTGGCGCAATTCACGATCACCGAGGTCATCGGAAGCAGCGCGAATCGATAAGCCGACCTTTCGCTCATCTGGATCGGTCCGGAGAATCTTGACGCGCACGCTTTGCCCTACCTGGAAGGAATCGCTCACCTTCTCCAGGCGTTCATGAGACATCTCGGAAACGTGCACAAGCCCTTCAACGCCGTCGGAGAGTTCGACGAAGGCGCCAAAGTCCGTAATGCGCACGATCTTGCCTTCGAGGATGTCGCTCACACGATACCGCTTGAAAAACTCTTGCCAGACATCCGGTTGGAGTTCCTTGATGGAAAGACTCAGTCGCTGGTTGTCGGTATCGATCTTCAGGATCTTGGCCTCGACCTCCTGGCCCTTCTTCAGAACTTCAGCGGGATGCTTGATCCGGCGGTTCCAGGTGAGGTCGGAGATGTGTACCAGGCCGTCCACACCTTCTTCGACCTCGATGAATGCTCCGAAGTCCGCGATGTTGCGGACGATACCTGTAATCACATCACCGACTCGATATTTCTCTTGGATCACCGACCACGGGTTGGGTGTGGTCTGTTTCAAACCGAGCGAAAGCCGGCGGTTTTCTTCGTCAACCTCGAGCACGACCGCTTCTACCATGTCTCCGGGATTGAGCATCTTCGAAGGGTGCTTGACCCGTTTCGTCCACGACATTTCCGAAACGTGGATCAGTCCTTCAATGCCCTCTTCGAGTTCGACGAAGGCGCCGTAATCGGTAAGGCTAATGACCTTGCCCCGGACTCGAGAAAGCAGCGGGTACCGTTCGCCAGCGTGTTCCCAAGGATCGGACTGCAGTTGCTTCAGCCCTAGGCTCACGCGCTCTTTTTCTCGATCGAACTTCAACACCGTTACATCGAGCTCGTCTCCGATATTCACAACCTCGGATGGATGAGTGACGCGGCCCCATGACATGTCAGTGACATGCAGCAGACCGTCGATCCCACCCAAGTCGATGAAGGCGCCGTACTCAGTGATGTTCTTGACGATCCCGCGAACGCGCTGACCTTCTTCGATCGTCTCCAACGTGACTTTCTTCTTCTCGGCGTTCTCTTCCTCGAGCACGTGCTTACGCGAGACAACGATGTTGCCGCGGCGCCGGTTCATTTTGATGACACGGACACGCACCTCTTGGTCCTTGTGACCCTCTAAATTTCGCACCGGGCGAACATCGACCAACGAGCCGGGTAGAAATGCTCGAACACCGATATCGACCGCCAGCCCGCCCTTGATTCGATCGAGCACTCGACCGACCAAAATCTCGCCAGTCTTATAAGCATTCTCGACGCGCTCCCAGACCTTGAGGCGCTCGGCCTTGTCTTTGGAGAGTTGGATGTAGTCCTCGGCCTCGTCCAGCGATTCGACAACCGCTTCGATAGCGTCGCCCACAGCGAGGGGGGTTCCGAGTGACTGGAACTCGGAGCGATTGATCGACCCCTCTTTCTTGTAGCCGATATCGACGAGAACGAAGTCCTGGAGGATCTTGACTACTCGCCCCTGAACCACATTCCCTTCGCGGATCTCTTTATTTGGAGAGTACTCATCGAGCAACGCGGCGAAGTCGACAACTTCCACGCTTCCGACGGACGGAGCCTTACGACCTTCTTCCATGCTCATGAAAACCTGACCTCCTGAATCGCGATTCCTTTGGATTTGGCGTGAGGGCCAGGAATCACGTGGCGCTGTGCAGACACAGTCACCGCCCAAGGGGCGAGCCCTTGTGAGCCGTGAATGGTACGGAACTACGGTCAAGCGGTCAAGCTGTTCCGCGTGGTTTGGGCCGTTTTGTCCTCGGCCGCCCGGCTGATTTGGCCACTGCTTTCGGATTCGGTCTCGCCGACTTTGCGGAGTCGCGCTCCGAGGGTCTGGACCTGACACGTTGGGGGCGCGAGGTGGTAACAACCTTCGGGATACGTACGAGGCGCTCCCCTGAAAGAACCGCCTGCAACTGCTCAAGCTCGCGGGCTGTGAGAGATCGGAGTTCACCCGGTTTCATTTTTCCGAGCCGGAGCGGTCCAATCTGAACACGTCGCAGCCGGCGAACGGGGTGACCGATCCGCTCGAACATCCGCTTAATCTGGTTCTGGCGCCCTTCGATCAAGGTGATTCGCAACCGGGTGCCGGATTCCTCCTCCGCCTCAACCGCGACCTCGGCCGGCAAGGTCCGAACGCCTGGTTCCAGCACGATTCCGCGGCGAATTCGCTCTAGATCGCGCTCGGACGGGTTTCCCTTGAGACGCACCTGATAGACCTTGGGAAGATGCGAGCGCGGGTGCATCACTTTGTTCGCTAGTTCTCCGTCGTCGGTGAGCAGCAGCAGTCCATCCGCATCCCAGTCCAATCGCCCCACCGGATATACCCGCTTGCGAATGCCGTGCTCACGCAACAAATCGACGATCGTGGGCCGCCCCTCGGGGTCGCTCATGGTTGTGATCATCTCGCGAGGCTTGAATGCCAACAGATAACTGCGCGGCCCCGCATGGAGCTTCAGCCTTCTGCCGTCGACTTTGATGTGATCGTGTTCTGGGTCCGCCTGGGCCCCGAGCCGGTCGATGACTTCCCCGTTCACAGTGACTCGACCTTCGAGCATCATCTGCTCGGCAGCGCGGCGGGACGCTACCCCGGAGTGAGCGAGGATTTTTTGGATCCGTTCCATTCCCATTTCAGATCTCGGCTGGAGGTGTATCGCTGGAGGGTTCGGCCCACAAGGATGCCAGCGTTGAGGCCTCATCAGGGATCATGTTGAGCGCTGCTTCGGCGACGGATCCCTCAGCCGCGTCGGTCGGCACGACGACCGACTCTTCGACGGTTTCCGTCCCGTCCAACGGGTCCATCTCTAGTTCTGTTATCGAGAAGAGCCGGCCCTGACTGGGCATGACGCGCGTTCCATAGCCCTCGACTGGTGGAAGATCTTCAAGGCTGTCCAGACCGAAGTGGAGCAGAAACTCGCGTGTGGTGCCGTACAGAATGGGGCGCCCAACAACTCGTTTGCGCCCCATCATTCGGATCAGCTTTCGATCGAGCAGAACCCTCAATCCATAACTGGGATCGGTGCCGCGGATCTCTTCGATCTCAGGAGACGTGATCGCTTGCGAGTAGGCGACTATCGCCAGCACATCGAGCGTTGCTGGGGTGAGTCGCTTTTGATTGCGGAATCGGAACAGGGCACGCAAGGTCGCTGCCAGATCTGGTTTGGTAACGAGTCGGAAGCCGCCGGCAATCCGTTCCAGTTTGAGCCCTCGTTCCGCATCGCGAAGCACACGCTCGAGAGCCAGGAATCCACCCTCGATCTCCTCGCCTGGCACCTCCGGCAGCGCCGCCTGAATCTCATCCAGCGTCAGCGGCTCCGAGGATGCAAATAGCATTGCCTCCAGAACCGCCAGCAACTCAGGTGACGAGGTATTCGCAGACCCTCCGAACGTCATTCGGTCCGCTGTTTCCGACTGAGTGTCCGGCTCGTGCATTAGTGTTCTTCCTCCGCCGCAGCAACGATATCCACGCGGATGTCGTCGCGTGGTGCGGCCTGCCAGACGCTGACTGCCCCCATTTTCACCAACTCCAATAAGGCGAGAAAGATCACCACTCGCTCGAGCCGAGTGCGGCAAAGGCTGAGAACCCCACGAAAGGAGACCGAGCCCGCGACACCGAGTTGGTCCACGATCCGATCCATCATGTCCTGGATCTTGAAGTCGTCACGTCGAATCAACTCGACGCCCTCAGATGCTTCGAGTCTCGAGATCACACGCTCGAAGGCCTTAACCAAATCCTGCAGATCAACCTTGATCGTGAATGCTCCCGCCAACTCGGACGGCGGCGGTCCACTGCGCAGAAAAACCAAATCGCGTCCGCTCTCGAGCGCCGCCAACTCCTCGGCCATCTTGCGGTATTTCTCGTATTCGAGAAGTGCGCGCGTCAGTTCGGCGCGAGGATCTTCTGGGGGTTGCCCGTCTTCGCTGGGTTCAGGCGGCAACATTAGTCGAGATTTGATGTGGGCCAGTGTGGCAGCCATCACGAGATATTCCGAAGCGATCTCGAGGTTCATCTTGCGCATGCGGTCGATGAAGGCGTTGTATTGACGAGCGATCACATGCACCTGTATGTCCAGTAGGTCCATGTCGCTGGACCGGACAAGGTGCAAAAGCAGATCAAGAGGTCCTTCAAACTGAGGAATCGAGACTTCTAAGGTGCCCGCTCCGGCAAAGCTCTCGCCGAGGCCAGAGAATGCGTCGTCAGAAATTACTTGTCCGATTTGAGGGTCCACGGGGCCGCGAGGGTATCACCCGGGATCGAGAGGGGTCAACGCGCGCCGTCCTTAGCGGCGCGTTCCAGCGACTTCGCGGCGCTGCACACGCTGCGCCGCAGGTCGTCCGTCAGTCGAACGAGGGCTAATTCTCGGGCGGCTTTAGCCGGATCGTAGGCCTGGATCCGATTCGTACCGCGCGAAACCGTGAATCGCCGTTGATGAGTGTCCACAGGCTCTGTTCGCCCCGCGACTCTGACTTCGAGCGAGAACCTCACCTCGATCTCTCTTTCATGACCCGGTAGATCTCGTCCCGTTTGCATGTCCAGAACCGGTTCGCCGCCTGGCACATCGCCCTCTCGCCACCCGTGGAGCTGCAGGCGTGTCTCGATGCTCGGGACCTCCTCAGGAGCTGCGGGACGCACGTCGCAACGTGCCTTAGCGAGTGTCACCGCGATCGAGCGGTCGACGTAGACGCGTTCCAATTCGGAGACCCCTTTGTCCGCAGTAACCGTGACCCTTACGGCCCATGGACTCTTTGCGGCGGGGAAAGCGTGGGAGCAGACGGCGAGCAGACAAGCAACGATCGCGAGCCTGCGTGGCGAGAGGCTCATGCTTCGCGATAGACGAGGCGGACCATCCCGACCGAGACGACATCATTATCCGAGAGCGGCGCTCGACTCCCCGGGCGCAGCTTTACGCCGTTGACGAACGTTCCATTCAGAGCGCCGATTTCTTCCGACACGTACCAGGTGTCTCCTCGCCAGGACAGACGAGCATGCCGGCGCGACACAGAGCGTTTCGTGTCTGCAGTGGAAAGATCGATTTCCGGCTGTATCTCCGTAATCGGATCGTACCGGCCCAGAAGTACCTCGGTGCCTTCCAGCGGAAAAACCGATCCCCCACCCTCGACCACGAGCCGCCCTTGCTTGCGCAACGGGGCTTGTGCCTCGGGCACAGGGGCAGCAACGGGCTCCGATGCCGCCGGTGCCGGTTCCGAAACCGGTTCCGATACTGGGGTCGCAGCAACCGATGGGACGACAGCAGGGCTTGCTGGCGGCGGCGACTCGTGGGTGAGTCGGGACTCTAGGGACGTGAGGCGAGTCGACATCTTGCGCATCAAGCGCACCGCGATTTCGGGATTCGCACGCAGCATGCGCTGGAATGTCGACGCGCCGATCTCGACCACCTCCGCTTCGGTCAGCGCCTCGGCGTCGATCCCATAGGGCTTGCTATCCAATAGCGCAGCTTCTCCGAAGAAGTCACCCTTCTCGAGAGTTGCTACTTCGACGGAGGCCGCATCGATCGTGGGACGGGATAGGCGGACGTTCCCGCGCTGCACCACAAACATGCACGCACCGGTCTCTCCGGCAGCGACGATCCGTTCGCCCGGCTTGTAGGTGATGGTCAACGCTTTGAAAGGGTCGCCCGCCATAGCCTCTATCGACACCCGCTTCCGTTTGAAATATAGGGAACCAACGCCAACGCGGTCAACGCGGAGATTGTCCGTTGTCTATCGAGTTAGCTCGCGACAGATTATGCACACCGGCGGCAGCTTCGTACCTGACCTCCTGGGCCGGGTCCTCCTTCGCGATAGCCCGCAACAAATCCAGGACGTCCTCGGGGGCCAGACTCACGAGTTGATGCACCGCAGCCCGCCGGACCTGCACGTCATCGTCGATCCTGGCCAGACGAATAGTCGTTTCCAGAGCCGTCGCTTGCAGTTCCTGAAGTGCAGCGTCGGATTCTGCGGTTCGGCCGCCAGGGGCGAGCCACTGGCCCAACGCCTCAACCGCGCGCCGGCGGCGCTGGGGCGAGGGCTCGCGAGTCCGAGCCAAGAGCGCGCGCACGGCGTCTTCGTCGTCGAGACGAAAGCGTGCCGCGAAGTCGAGCGCCACATCGAGCAACCACGGATTCTCCCCTTGCAACCACGATGCGATCGACCGATCAGCAGCCGCCTGGTCCGATCCATCCTGCAACTGGACGATCCCGCGCATCGCGTCCAACAGCGCTTCGCTCCCTTCTTGCGGAAGCGGAATGCGGGCGCGAAATCCTCCGCGTGGCGACGCCAGTCCACTTCCGTCCGGTTCACCGTGACTATCGAGTGCCGGTCCCAGCACGAACACCGCCCTCTCTCCGATTCGTGGATCGAAGGCAGCGGCGCCAGCGCGGCGCTCCATGTTCACGCCGCGAAATGCGATCTTGATGTTTGACGGGATGTTCTTGCCGCGCAGGGTTTCTAAGACTCTCAACGAACATCGCAGATTGACGTCAAGTACCTCGGCAACGACGATCTGCTCACCCGCCAAGAGCCGGCTCGCGACATCAACACCATCTCGAGGTATCGCAACGTCCGGCTGCTCTTCACGAGCAGCCAGCACCGAAGGGGCGGCTATCGTCAAGAAGAGGAACGCCGATAGCGCGCCAATATCGCGCCCAGCAAGACGAAGCCTGCGGCCACGACCGCCGCGCTCACTTTCACCCAGACATCGTCTACGCTGTTCCATAGCTCTACAGGCCTCGAGAGCAACGGCAGGCGCTCGGTGGGTTCGGACAATGCCAGAAGAAGTATCGCCACGACCGCGCCAATCGCTCCACCAGCAACCGCCCCGATGAGAGTACGAAGAACGCTGGGCCCGCGCACCGCTCGATCGATTCCTTGCTGCGGAACTGCGTCCGCAGTCAATGACTCGAGTGATGGCAAGCTCCACGCTGGCCCGGCGTTGTCGAGCTGCGCCGGCGCTCCGAACGAGGCACTTTTCGCGGGGAAATCCGCATTCATCCCGGACGTGGACTTGCTGGCCGGGTGTGACAGCGGTTGCGCAGCAGGTCGCAGCGTTACAGGCGGCGGGTAACTGCCGGCACGAACGCTCAGATATCGCCGCCGGACGCTTGAGGATCCAAAGCTCACCGCGATACCTCCAAACGGATGGTGAGCCGGAATCGCTGAATGCCCAGCGCGGTTCGCAACTCCAGCGGTACCAGGATTTCTTGTGGATCGCCAGGGCGCAGCACGGTCGGCTCGACACCGTCCTCGTTGAACAGCGGATCGGTCTCGTCGACGGCCACCGCGGTGGCACTGGCATGCGCATGCGATCTGTCGGTCTCGGTGCGCTCGAGCACTGAAACGGCACCGCGATCGAGTTTGACGGTCGCTCCCATCGAACCGGACGAACGCCGAGGAGCCTCGAATCCGATCCCCAGCACATCTTCGTCAGCACTATTCGTGCCGAAGGGCGCAGCGGCCGTCGATGGTAAAACCGTTGCCGCGATCTTCGGTGTGGTCGGCGTGGGCAGAGGGGCGGCCACTGCCGCGAGCCGCGGGGCTGCTTGTGGCGCCGCGACTTCAACGTGAAGCATCGATGCCACAGGACTCACGAGAGTCGGCATCGAACTGACCTCGGTCACAGTGCTCCGTGGAGCCGTGGAGGCCGGTGTCGCGATCGTTGGCGGAGCCGAAGGCGGTGCTGGCGAAGGTGCGGCCACCGTCGTTGCCGCTCGGCTGACGCCCGAGCCCTTCTCCTTACCGTATTTGTCGTTGAGCTTGAGCAGCACGAGTTTCGTGATGTGACGCAGCGTTTCTTGGACTCCGACGCCCGTGGTGGCAATCGCCTCGTAAAACGGTGCGTTGTACTTGTTGAGCTTTTCGTTAAGCACATCCACCGGGAGCGCATTCGGAAGATCTTGCTTATTGAACTGCAGTACATGAGGCGTATCCGCCATCGACATGCCGTGCGCTTGCAGGTTTTCTTCCAGGTTGCGCAGAGAATCGAGATTGGCCTCGATCATGTTTTCTTGACTGTCGGCAACGAACACCACCCCGTCGGCTCCCTTCAAAACCAACCGACGGGTTTCGTTGTAGAAGACCTGACCTGGCACGGTGTACAACTGCACCTTGGTCTTCATTCCTTGGATCGTGCCAAGGTCGATCGGCAGGAAGTCGAAAAACAGTGTGCGGTCGCTCTTGGTGGCGAGCGAGAGCATCTTGCCTCGCACCCCTTGAGGCATGTGGTCGTAGATGAACTGCAGGTTGGTTGTTTTCCCGCAGAGACCCGGACCGTAGTAGACGACCTTGGTGGTCAATTCGCGTGTCGAGTAATTGAAGACGACCATTCGAAGTCTCCCCTAGGATTTGGTCAGGCCGCATTTGTAAGGCGCCTTAGCGTCACCGCTACCACGCCGCCTTCACGCGGGTGGCCAAACATAGGTCGGTCTATCCCGTCGTGTCAAAACGGATCGTTCGGATTCGTGTGGTTTCGTGCTGCGCCGTCATCGGCGTGGCGAGGTCCGGAAGTCGATCCGGACGGGGACGGGGCCCAGTCCGAACGCCTCCCGAAGGCGATGTTCGAGGAAACGGCGGTCGTTATCGCTGACTTTGGTGACATCTCGGCAGAAAACGATGAAGCGAGGCGGCAAAGTACCGGTCTGGGTGATGTAGAGCATCTTGGGGATCCGGCCACCCTCGATGATGTGACGCGCGGTCGTGCTGGCCAGGAACCGGTTGAGTTCGGACGTAGGCACCCGTTTGGACCCGAGATCCGCGAGTTCGGTGGCTTGGTCGAGGACCTTGAAAGCTCTGTGACCGGTGGCCGCAGAGAGTGTCACCCGCGCAAGATCGCTCGGCAGGAACGCCAGGCGGGTGCTAATCGCGTCCTCGAGTTGCTTGACCCTCACCTCAGGGTTCTCGACCAGGTCCCACTTGTTGAGTGCCAGCAGCAGGGGCCGGCCCGCGGCGTCGATTTCGCCGGCGATCGACACATCTCCGCTGGTGATTCCAGCCGTGGCGTCGATGACTTGAATCGCAATATGGGCGCGCGCCAATCGCCTTCGGGTGAGCATGATTCCGATCGACTCGTCCGGACTGGCGGTCTTGCTTCGCCGGCGAAGCCCAGCCGTATCGATCAACCGATAGTGGCGGCCATCACGAGTGAGGCGGACGTCGATCGCATCTCGGGTGGTGCCAGGTACGGCGCTGACAGTAACGCGCTCTTCTCCCAACAAGCGGTTGATAAGCGATGACTTGCCAACATTCGGCCGGCCGACGATCGCGACGTGCAGCTCTTCCTGCGGATCAGGCAGTGCGTCGAGATCCTCGTCGTACTGCGTCTCCTCGGCTGGGCCGAGACTCTCGTCGAGCAGCGCCTCGATTCGATCGATGAGGCTGTCGATTCCCAGTCCATGTTCCGCCGAGACGGCGAATGGTTCGCCCAAGCCAAGGCGCCATCCATCGGACGCAATCGCTTCGGCAGCCGTCGTGTCGCACTTGTTCATCACCAACAGAACGGGCTGTCGAGCGGCGCGCAAGTACTCAGCCACTCGCTCATCGAGCGACACAACGCCGGCGCGAGCATCCACCAGCATCAGTACCAGATCGGCTTCCTTGATGGCTTGCAGTGCCTGACGAGTGACCTGTTCGAACAGCTCTTCCGTGCAATCGGGAAGGATGCCGCCAGTGTCCTGCAGCATCACTGTTCGGTGCAGCAACCGCGTGCGGCGTTCGAGTCGATCGCGGGTCACACCGGGGCGATCCAGAACGATCGCGTCGCGCCGTCGGAGCAGCCGATTAAAAAGGCTCGACTTTCCGACATTGGGACGACCGACCAGGGCGACCACGGGGGGCCGAGCGGGACTCGAATTGCTTTCAGGGCTGCGAGCGCGGGACATGCAATGCTCCAAGGACGGCCGAGACTACCTTGGGGCGCCCAGGTACGCCACAGCAGAAGCGGATAACCGCTTGCGCTCCAAACAGTTACCTTGACCACCCCAAACTGCTGCCGTAGACTCCGCCGTCGTTTGCGGGATCACTTTTCCGGGAGGAAGTAAGACTCGATGGTCAAGGCGGACATCGTCAATCGGGTTGCCGAAGAGGCGAAATTGCGTCGGTCGCAGGCTGTCAAAGCCGTCGAGGCGATGATCGAAGCGTTGCGTGACGCGATGGTTCAGGGCGAGCGGATCGAGTTTCGCGGATTCGGTGTATTCCAAGTCAAACCGCGAAAGCGCGGCGTTGGGAGAAATCCGCGCACTGGTCTGGAAGTCAAGATACCGCCTGGCCGCACCGTCCGATTCAAGCCTGGAAAAGACCTGCGCAACCTCAACGGCTGATCGAATCGTCGTTGCGCTGTGACTAGCCGCCGAGTGTCGCTTTCGTCAACGCCTCGCTGGCTTCATCTCGTGCTTGCCGCGATGGCGCTGTGCAGCGCAACGCTGTTCGGCGCTTGGAGCAGAGGTGCCTACGATCCTTCCACGCCGTTGCTGAGCCTTGACTTATTGCTCTCTGGACGCGTGGCCGATGCACTGTCGCTCTTGAGCTCCGTACTGATCTATGGCTTGCCCTACGCCGTTGGCGTAACGACGTTTTTCATCACGCATGAGATGGGACATTTCCTGGCGTGCCGTCACCACGATGTGGCTTGCACCTGGCCGTTTTTTATTCCGGCGCCGCCACCGATGCATCTCGGAACTCTTGGTGCGGTGATCGTGATCCGTTCGCGAATTCCCAATCGCCGGGCGCTGTTCGACATCGGAGTTGCCGGACCGTTGGCGGGCGCCGTCGTCGCGCTTGTGCTGGTGATATGGGGCGTATTGGCCTCTCCCCAGAACGCGCCTTTGGCAGGTCCATTGCCCGGCGAGCAATGGGGCGATTCGTTGCTCACGTGGTGGCTCAAGCAGTGGCTTCGGCCGGATCTTGGCCCTGGTGCGCCGCTGCACCCGATCTTCATGGCTGGTTGGGTTGGATTGCTCGCAACGTCGATGAACTTGATCCCCGCCGGTCAACTCGATGGCGGTCACCTGGTCTACAGTCTCGCTCCCCGGTTACATCGCTCGATCGGGGCACTGTCCGCGGCGTTCTTGGTGGGGCTTGTTGCTACTTCTCTACTCCACTGGGGAACTCCGTCCGTCTGGCTGATCTGGGCGGTCGTCGTCGTGGTGTGGGGGCGGCGCCATCCTTCGTTGCTCGATGAGTCGGAGGGTCTCGACTGGCGCCGCGTTGCGTTGGCTGCGATTGCCGTCTTGGTGTTGGTGATTTCTTTTATGCCACATCCGATCGCGTTTTCGGATCGCTGACGGTGTGAGGCCGATCTGCCGGTGACCTCCCGAGATCTTGTACGCAACGCTTCCGTGCCTTGCTGTGATGAATGTTCGTAGGCCCATCGTTCGCAGGTTCTCGAGTGTCTCTGGGTGTGGATGTCTGAAGCGGTTGTCGACACCACACGAAATGACGGCGACACGCGGACGAATCGTGCGCAGAAACGCCATCTCGGTTGAAGATCCAGAGCCGTGGTGTCCGACGATGAGTAGCTCCGTCGGCCCGAGTTTCCTCTCGAGTCTCAGCTGTTGTTCAACGCTGCGGCCTGCATCGCCCATTGCCAGCGCCGAGAACGAACCCACCTGCAACTGAAGCACCGCGCTCGTATCGTTCCCGTCTCCGCGCTGACCGGGGCTTGGGTGAAGCGCGCGTACTTGAAGCGTCCCATCGCGCCAGGAATCGCCGGCGCAGATCGGCTGGATCGGTACGCCACGACGAGCCGTCGCAGAAAAGAGCGAGCGAAGTCGCGGAGAGTCGAGCGCGCCCGCGGGCACCATGAGGCAGTCAGGAGGCGCGGCGGCAAGAACGTCGCGTATGCCGCCGGTGTGATCGCTGTCGGCGTGAGTGACGATCAACCGCGTCAGCCGTTTTACCCCGCGCACACGCAACTGCTCCAACAAGTTCTTAGCCGCTCCGCGCGTGTGTCCTGGTCCGGCGTCCACGAGCACAGCGTGCTGCGAGTCCGTGAGCAGCACAGCCTGTCCCTGCCCCACATCGATGACATCGAGTGACGGTTCCACCCGTCGCGAATGGCTGACACAAGGCCAGACCGCGAGCACGGCCCAAAGCCCGAAACCGAAACCGCGCCACGCCCGAGAGCCGAGCCACCAGACGGCGGCGGCCGCTAACGATCCGATCAGCCAGATCGCTCCCGCAGGAGCGACGAGCCGCCCCGACCAGGGCCAGCAGGCCACCTCGCGAGACACCTCGAGGATCCACCAAGCCGACAACTCGGTGACCACATGCAGCGTCGTTACTCCCCAGAGTTGTGGCGGCAAGAGCAGAACTAACCAGCCCCCGATCACCGCAGGCACAGCGGCTGGTGCGATCGCTACGTTGGCGATGACTCCCCACGGCGCGATTCTGCCGAACGCCGTGATGATCAACGGCTGGGTCACCGACATTGGCGCTAGCAAGAGCGCTAGCCAGCGCATCCGCATGCTGCCTGACCCAGCGACGATCAACGCCAAGGTCGCTCCCACCGTCAACGCGAAGGAGAGCGATGCGCCAATCGTCGGCGTTTTGCAGAGCAGTACGATCACAGCAAAAGCGAGCGCACCCAGTCCCCCGACGCCCCGGCCCCAGACCTTCGCCAGAACCACCCAAATCAAAGCCAATCCGGCTCGGAGGATGGGAGGATCGAACGGCAAGAGAAAGCCGCAAGCTGCCGCGACAGAAAGCAGCATGACGCTTCTGCGCAGAGGATGATGGCGGCCCCACCAGGGGGCGAGCAACAGTGTGGCGGCCGACGCGATGATCGCAACCTGCACTCCGGAGGCGACGGCGACGTGAGCGAGTCCCGAGGCGCGGAGATCTTCCCAGTCGCCTGCGGGAATGAAATTGTCTCGCCCCGCGACCATCGCCAGCAGCAAAGCGCCCGACGCACGATCACGTATCGATTGCTGCCAAAGCCGTCGTTGTGCGTGACGCGCAAACTGATGGCGAGCCAGCTGAATCACTCGATAGCAACTCCAGACTCCGAGCGGTGGCTCGACGACCTGTATTGCGTTGGCGGAGATCGCCTTGAGTTGTCCAGCATCGAGATCATCGAGTCTCAGCGGCAAGGCGATCAAGGCGCCCGGAACCACTCCTGCGTTTGGTTGGTCGAACGAGTCCAGACCGGTGAGCGGCACGTTCACCTCGTGGCGCTCACCGCTTGCACCTCGGAGCGTCAATCGAAAGCCTCCCACGCCAGATTCGGCGCCGAGCAGGCGGGCGATCAGCGGACTATCGATCGCAAGCGAAGGACCTTCAGTGAACGATGTGCGACACGACCATGCGGCGATGCTGGCTATCAAAGCGAGACACAGCCAGCCTCGCTGTAATCCCGACCGGCGTGCCGCCTTCCAGGTGGCAAGCAAACCAAGCAGAGCGAGTGGCAGTGCGTCGATTTCACGCAGGAAAAGCCCACAACCAGCGCCCAACCAGCAAGCGATCGACGCAACCACCAAATGTGATGTGGCGGGAGAACGGGAGAGTGCCGTCATCCGTCGAGTTTGAATTCATTCGCACGCCGATCCAGGGCCGGATCACTTCGGACTTGCTAGCCCGGGAACTGACCTCCGAACAGTGGCAGCAAGGAAAGATCGGGCAAATCGAATCGGCGACGAAGCAAACGGACTCGAGCGAGCTCGCGCGCACGCGTCGCTGCGGGCTGCGACATCTCCGTGGAGAACGGTGCCAATTCGCACTCGACAGCCGCGTCCAATGAGCGCTGATCATCCTCGGTCAGAGCCTGTCTACAAGCAGCAAGCAGATCGGAGTCGATCGTGGAGACCACGTCGACCTGTGCGGTTTGCAACGCCCGTCCTTCGGCAAGTTGTAATAGCGCGCGACTCGCCGCAGATCTTGCCTCCAAGGGAGCGCCGGAGCGATCGACGGCCGCGGCCGCTTGGCGCAGCACACTTACGAGAGTTTCGATCGGCGTCGTAGAGGCCTCGCGCCGGGCACCGACCTGCGCATGCTGGAAGGTGACAAAGCAGTCCTCCACGGCCTCTTCGAAATATGCCAATGAGCGCGGGCGAGATCGTTGACGTCCATGCCCGGTTCTCGCGCCGAGCGTCTCCATCGTGCGCAGCACCAAGTGCAACGGGACATCCCGACGAAACCAGTCGAGCACTCGCTCCAGATCTGCCGGCGACATGACGACTGGCTTGCCACGCAGTTGTTGGAGCGTTTCCTCGATCGCTTCGACGTAGGCGCGTTCGGCGTGGAACGGATCGTCGTGACCGGAATCATCCTGACTCATCGCGGATATTTGTAACCCAGCGCGATGCGCTCAACGCTCTCGAACAGTTGCGCAAAGACACGCTCGTAGTCCTGCAGCGTTCCACCTGTGGGATCGACCAGATCGGAAGACGAGCCTTCTGTACCTCGCAGTAGGATGGTCTTGGCGAGCGCCTGCGGGGCTCGTTCAGCGATCCACGCGCGATGCCGCCGTTCCATCACAACAATCTCATCGGCGTTTGTGAGATCGTCCGCTCCTACCCCTCTGCTACGGTGACCGGACAGATCCAAACCCCTCACCCGCGCCAGGCGAGCTGCAATCGGATCGGCCGGTTGGCCTTCGATTCCGAGAGTACCTGCGGAAGAAACTTCCACCGATGCAATGCCGAGCACACCGCAGAGGTGACGCAGATATTCGGCCGCCACTGGCGAGCGACAAATATTCGCGCTGCAGACGACCAAGATCTTCATCGGGTTTTACTTCGTTCCCACACCAGGCGCAGGCCATCGAGTGTGAGCTGCGGAGCGATGGCGTCGTAGTGCGTTAGCAGTGGGGCAACCGTTGCGGCCAGGCCCCCCGTCAAGATGACTTTGGTTTTCATCCCGAGTTCTGTTTGGATTCGCGCTACCAGTCCATCGACCATCGCGGCATGTCCGTACAACACCCCGGCCCGCATCGCATCGACGGTGTTGCGCCCAATGACCTCGGGCGGCACGGTCAACTCGATCCGGGGCAGACGTGCGGCGCGTGTCGAAAGTGCATCAGCACCCAGTTGTGGTCCAGGACAGATCAAGCCACCGAGGTACTCTCCGGCCGCTGTGACCATATCCAAAGTCGTCGCGGTTCCAAGATCGACAACTACGATCGGGCCGCCGAACAGACTCAGCGCGGCAACCGCGTTGACGATCCGATCGGCGCCGACCTCGGCTGGATTGTCGGTTCGGATCTTCAGGCCAGTCTTTACGCCGGGCGCGATTTCGAGGGGCGAAGCGCCGGTGAGGCGTGATATCGCCTCGAGGGTGGGAGCGGTGAGCGCTGGAACTACCGAGGCAACGATGGCGTGGGTCGCTTCGGCGCGCTGATCGCCCAACAACAAGCCCAGCATCGCCTCGATCTCATCAGCCGTGTTTTCCCGTCGCGAGGTCAGCCGCCAGGAGTGAACCAGTCGCTCACCCTGGAATAGCCCGACAACGATGTTCGAGTTTCCAATGTCGACTGCAAGCAAGCCCATCTTTGCAAGAACTCCTCAGTCAATCCACCGTTCGGCGTGGCGCACCTCGATGGTCTCCCCATTTGTCCGGCACAGAACCAGCGTTCCATCGGGCTTGAGGTCGAGCGGGTTGCCCTCCACACGCGTGCCATCGACGAGCCGCAACACCACCGTCTGGTCCGCGCTGTGAAGCAGGATTGCGCGAATGGATTGTAGGGCATCGTGCCAGCCTGGTTCTGTCCCGATGCAGCGAATGTGCTGAGACAGCCGCCCCAGGAATGAGGCGGCCACTTCCTCACGACTGGTTGCCGACTCGGGGAGCGCGATTGGTCCTGCTGGTCCGGCGCTGTCGGCATCGATCTCTTGCGGGTCTGGGCCGAGATTCAGGCCCACTCCAACGGCGACCGCAGCGGGCCCGGCTGGGCCGGCGGACAGCCATTCGGCGAGCACGCCCCCGACCTTCCTCCGGCCCCAGACCAAGTCGTTGGGCCACTCGAAGGCGAGCGGCGGGCCGTGACGGTCGAGAACTGCGTCGCGCGCGGCCAGGGCGGCAGCAAAGCCAGAACGCCAGGCGATCGCAGGCGGACCACATGGCGCCGTCAATACCGTCAGGTACAGACCGCCTGGTGGTGAAACGAATGTGCGCCCACGCCGGCCACGTCCCGCTGACTGCGTCGCCGCGAGGACAGCGGTGCCCCACGGCGCTCCCGCTTGCCAAAGCCGGCGTGCCTCGTCCATCGTCGAAGCGGCGCTGTCGAGCACGAACAGCGGCCTGCCGAGTGACGTTGGCAGCAACTGTCGAATCAGCGCGTGTGCATCGAGCGCACCGGTCGGCTTCATGCCGATGCAATGTCTAGCGCGAGGTCGACCGCTTGAGCGCCGTGCGTCAACTTCCCGATCGAGAGACGATTCACACCCGCCTCGGCGAGCGAGCGCAGCCTTCCTGGGACCAAGCCACCGGAAACCTCCAACTTGGCGCGCCCACGATTTCGACTCACTGCCTCTTGCACCTGTTCCAACGACATGTTGTCGAGCAAGATCCATCCGACTCCGGCTGCGACGACCTGATCGAACTCGTCGAGCGTATCGACTTCGATCTCGATGCTGCGAAAGTCGGTTCCAGCGTTGCGCAGTGACGTGAGGACATTACCAAGACCGCCTGCGAGTTCTTTGTGATTGTCTTTTACGAGAATCAGCGCATCGAGAGTGGAGCGGTGGTTCTCCCCTCCCCCGACAGCGACAGCGTATTTCTCGAGCGCGCGAAGCCCAGGGGTGGTCTTTCGAGTATCGGCAACGCGACACGCCGTACCGGCGATTTCGTTGACCGCGTCCGCTGTCAAGGAGGCGACGCCGCAAAGCCGGGCCATCAGATTGAGCAGCACTCGCTCGCCAGCCAGGATCGGCCACACTGATCCGTCGAGTGTGGCGATCACACTGCCCGCGTCGAGCTGCGCCCCGTCGTGAATCAGTTCCTGAATCGCAACCTGGCCCCCGACACGGCTGCAGATTTCATCCATCACGATCCGCACCAACGGAAGTCCGGCGAGCACAGCCGCCTGACGTGCCACCAAAACGGCTCTCGCCTGCATCGATGACGGAAGCAACGCGCGTGTCGTGAGATCACCATGCGATCCGAGATCTTCCTCGAGCGCACGAGTGACGACAATCCGCGCGGACACGTGAGGAAACTGCGGCGCACTCATCAAAACGACGCGAGTTGGCGTTCGATTTCGGCCAGCCTCGCCTCCACTCCAACACGGCGCTCGCGCTCTTTGGCCACGACCTCTGGCGGGGCCCGCTCGACGAAGGAAGCGTTCTCGAGCTTTCCGCGGACCGTGTCGAGTTCTTTCACCACCTTCTCGCGTTCGCGCTCGAGACGCTGACGCTCGCCAGCAAGATCGATCACGCCCTCCAGCGGCATGATCACGTCGACATGATCCAGACTCTGCACGCGGACCGCCTCGGGGCTGACGTCGCCCGTCACCACAGTCACCGGATTGGCGCGGCACAACTCCCCGACTCGCTCGGCAAACGCCGCCGCCTCCCCGGCGTTGGCTGGGTCGCGTGGCCTCAGACGCAGTTGAATGGTGACCGCGGGAGAGATGCCTGCACCTGTGCGCAACAGTCGGGCCGCGCGCACGGGCTCGACCAGCCACGTTTCGATTCGCAGGCGTTGGGACACAGGATCGAAGTTTTGAGGGAGTGGTACACCCAACCGTTCCAGTGTCGGGACCGGACTGCTGGCCAGGAATGGTCCGTCACCGGCGCGCCGCGGGAGTTGTTGCCAGAGTTCTTCCGTGATGAATGGTGCGGTTGGATGCAACAAGCGCAACGCACCATCGAGCACGTCGAAGAGAACCGCTAACCGGACATCGGCGCGTCGTTGTGGGGCCTGCTCAGCGAGGTCGGGCTTGGATAATTCGATCGACCAATCACAGTAGGAGTGCCACAGAAAGTGATAGATCGCCTCCGACGCGTGATCGAATCGATACTCGGCCATCGCTTCGTGGACTGCGGTCACCGTTTCGACATAAGAAGCCAGCAGAAAACCGTCAATCTCATCGAGTTCATCGGCTCGATAGCTGACTCGGTGACGCGCAGGATCCTCGGGCAACCTCATGAGCAAGAACCGCGTCGCATTCCAGAGCTTGTTCATGAAGGCCCGGTAGCCGGCCAAACGCTCATCGCTCAACGCGACGTCCGACCCGGGCGACGCCATCGTGGCCAGTGTGAAGCGCAGAGCGTCAACGCCGTGCTCTCGCATCGCCTGCTCTGGCTCGATCGCGTTGCCACGAGATTTCGACATCTTCTGGCCCTTGGCATCCCGCACCATTCCGTGCAAAAGCACGGTTCGAAACGGTACGTCTCCTGTGAGGTGCAGCCCGGCCATGATCATGCGCGCCACCCAAAAAAATAAGATGTCGAAGCCGGTGACCAACGTGTTCGTCGGGTAGTAACGCGCTAGGTCCGTTGTGCGCTCTGGCCATCCGAACACACCGAACGGCCACAGTTGCGACGAAAACCAGGTGTCGAGGACATCCTCATCCTGGCGGATGTTCACGCCGTGGCAATGCGGGCACGCAGCCGGGTCGTTTCGCAGCACGCTGACGGTGCTGCAATCATCGCAATACCAAGCTGGAATTCGATGACCCCACCAAAGTTGACGTGAAACACACCAGTCCTGGATGTTCTCTAGCCAGTGAAAGTAGGTCTTTTCCCAGGACGACGGGACGATTTTGATTCGGCCGTCCCGCACCGCATCCATCGCCGGTCCCGCCAACGACTCCATCTTCAGAAACCACTGCGTGGAGATCATCGGCTCGACGATCGTGCGGCAGCGCTGACACCGTCCGGGGGAATAGACGTGTTCTTTGCTGCCTCGTGCGAGACCGAGCGCGGCGATTTCGTCCTTGACACGCTGCCGGGCGACGAAGCGATCGAGCCCTTCGAATCGACCTCCTGCCTGATTGACCGTGCCGTCGACATTGAAGATCGAGATTTCGGCCAGTCCATGTCGCCGGCCACACGCGAAATCGTTGGGGTCGTGCGCTGGGGTGACCTTGACGGCGCCAGTGCCGGTTTCCGGGTCGGCCAAGATCGGATCGGCGATGACGCGGAAGATCCGTTCCGGAAAAAACGGATGCAGAACTCGCTTGCCGATCAATGCCTGCCAGCGTTTGTCATCCGGATGGACCGCCACCGCGGTGTCGCCCAACATCGTTTCGGGTCGCGTGGTGGCCACCACGATTTCTCCGCCGCCTTCGATTCGATAGGCGAACGACCACAGTTCACCCGCCTCAGGATCGTCACGATCGACTTCCAAGTCCGAGAGCGCCGTTCGGCACGACGGACACCAGTTGATGAGTCGCTCGCCGCGATACATCAACCCGTCTTCCCAGAACTTGACGAACGTTTCTCTTACGGCGCGAGAGAACCCTGGATCCATGGTGAAGCGTTCGAGTGACCAATCGCACGAAGCGCCAAGCCGGTCGAGCGTGGAGACGATTCGAGCGTGATAGGTCTCTTTCCAACGCCAGACCTCGGCAAGAAACGCTTCCCTTCCCAACTCGTGCCGGGAAACCCCTCGTTCCTTCTGCAGCTCACGTTCGACGACCATCTGCGTCGCGATGCCGGCGTGGTCGCTTCCCGGAACCCATACCGCCGCCACTCCGCTCATCCGTTGCCAACGAATCAAGACGTCTTGCAGTGTGTAGTCCAGTGCGTGACCGACATGCAAACTCCCGGTCACATTCGGCGGTGGAATCACCAATGAGAACACTCGCTGTTCGGGCTGAGGGTGGACCGCAAAAAGTCCAGCATCGCGCCACGCCTTGCCAACCCGAGCTTCGTAGGCCTCGGGATCGAACGCCTTCTCCAAACTCATCAGCTTCTTTCTCCAGAGCCTTTCGCGTTAGCAGCCGGCGGCGGTGGAACCGCCTCGCGCAGGAGCCGCTCGAGCAGGTCAGGGACAACTTCCCACGCAACCTCTCTGACGATGTCAGGGGCGATCGCTTCGATCACACGTTGCACTTCGGCTCGCCAGGCTTCATCGAAGGCGGCCGACGGCACCGCCAGAGCTGGCGCCGGTGCCGAGGGCGCCGGTACGGCGGCTGGTGGTGCCAACTGAAAATCGTCATCGCCAGGGAGTGGGATACGGGTTGCGGCAGTCGGCCAGGAGTGCGGGATATCACTCAGTGCTCCGAGTGGATCGTCGCCGGCGCGGGAGCCCTTTGGTGCGGATGGAACAACTTCCACCGCGACGTGGCTGCTGCGTTCGACCATGTCACGATCCTGGATCCCGCGACCCGTGAGCACTTCTTCAACCCGTTGAATGAGCAGGCGAGTCTCGAATGGCTTGGCCAAGAATCCGATCGCACCGGCCCGCGAGGCGCGCTCTTCGTCGAACGGCTCGTAGGCCCCCGTCAGCAGCAGCACCGGGACATCGGCGGTCCGAGGCTCAGCCTTGAGGGACTCCAAGACGTCGTATCCGGACATCTCAGGCATCAGTACGTCACACAACACGATATCGGGCCGGTCTCGCCTTGCCGATTCGACCGCCGCTCGGCCCGATTCGACCGCGATCACATCGATGTCCGTACCTGCGAAAGCGTGCACCACCACCCGACGGATGGTGCTGCTGTCATCGGCGATCAGTAGGCGGCGCATCGCAGGCTTCCTCTTCGGCTCGGCGACGCTAGCATCCGCTCTCAAACAGTGTCAACGCGCGCCAACTCGAGTAGTCGACGGGAGAGAGGAATATTCGCGCTGCGACGCGTTGAAACACGCCAGGACTCTAGCGCAGGCCGGGGCCAGCTGGAAAGCTGCCGGAGCCCCTCGAGCAGCCAGTTTCGGAGCTGGGTTTCTGGCGCGATCTTGGCGACCAATCCGGCACGACCCGCATCGCGCGCGCTCAGAGTCTCAGCTTGAAGCAGGGCGCTGAGCCCCAGACGGCCCCTCGTGAGACCGGGCAGGCGCTGCGTTCCGCCCCATCCGGTAAAAAAACCACGCGCCAATCCAGGATGCCCAAACGTTGCTCCGGGCGTGGCGCCAATGAGGTCGCACGACATCGCCAGATCCAAACCGCCCCCCAGGGCGTGTCCGGCAACGAGCGCTGCCGTCGGCCAAGGCGCGCGCTGAAGGCGCTGTGAAACGCGCTGACCGAGACGGGAGAGTTGCCGCGCGGAGAAGCCATCGAGCTTGCCGATCTCGGAGAGGTCCGCACCGGCAGCGAATGACCCACGCCGATTGCCTTCAATCATCAGCCAGGCGGGGCGCGGGGACGCGCGGTACAAACCCAGCAGGCAATCGTCCAGCGCAACTACCAACTGGCTCGACAACACGTTGACCCGGCGGCCAGGAATGTCGAGCCGCAAAATAGTCCCTGCTCCGATCTGTTCGGCGCTGAATCCGGGCTCTGAACTGCTCAATCGCGCAGATGCCGGGGTTGGATATTGCCCTCCACCCAGTTGATCAGTTCTGCGGTACTCGTCCCCGGCATGAAGAGCGCCTTCACCCCGGCGACTCGCAGTGACTCGATGTCTTCCTCGGGGATGATCCCTCCGCCGAAAACCGCGATATCACTGGCGTCGCGCTGCGAAAGCAGAGCGATGACTCTCGGGAACAGTGTCAGGTGCGCTCCGGAGAGAATCGACAATCCGATGCCATCGACATCTTCTTGCACGGCAGTCTCGACCACCTGGTCAGGTGTGCGATGCAGTCCCGTATAGATCACTTCATGGCCGGCATCGCGCAACGCACGCGCAATGATCTTGGCCCCACGGTCATGACCATCCAGTCCGACTTTTCCAATCAACAAACGCAGGCGCCGCTTCGAGTCAGGCATGGTTGTTCGATCCTCGCATCACGGTGCTCAAAGCACCGAGGTCTCTTCGTATGCGCCAAACACCACCTTCATCGCCGAACAGATCTCTCCGACGGTCGCGTAGAGTTTCACAGCGTCGAGAATGAGCGGGAACGTGTTCTCCCCTTGTTCACAGCCTCGAACTAATCGTTCCAGCGCTTCATCGACGGCGGCCTGATTGCGGTTCGCCTTGGTCTCACGCAGGCGGGCAATCTGCCGGTCCTCGACCTCTTGAGAAATTCGCAACAGCGGAATCTTCATGTCTTCGTCGCGCGGTATCTGGAATCGGTTGACACCCACGATAACCTTTTCGCCACGATCGACTTGCTGTTGGTACTTGAATGAGGCATCGGCAATTTCTTTTTGTGGATACCCTTGCTCGATTGCGGCGACGATTCCGCCCATTGCCTCGATACGATCGATATAAGCCAACGCGTCGGCTTCCATCCTATCGGTCAGTTGTTCGACGAAATAGGAACCTCCGAGCGGATCGATCGTGTTGGTCACGCCCGATTCATGAGCAATCACCTGCTGGGTGCGCAGGGCGATCCGGACCGCATCCTCAGTCGGCAGGCAGAGCGATTCATCGTAGGAGTCGGTATGTAAGGACTGCGTCCCGCCCAACACCCCGGCAAGGGCTTGGATCGTAACCCTCACGATGTTGACCAAGGGCTGTTGCGCGGTGAGCGAGCAGCCTGCGGTCTGGGTATGAAATCGAAGCGTCAGAGATCGGGGATCGCGAGCACCGTACTTGTCGCGCATGCGGGTCGCCCAGATTCGTCTCGCGGCACGGAACTTGGCGATCTCCTCGAAGAAGTCGTTATGCGAGTTCCAAAAAAAACTCAACCGGGGTGCAAAATCATCGACATTCAAGCCTCGATCGACGCAGGCTTCGACGTAGCCGAATCCATCGGCGAGAGTGAAGGCGAGTTCCTGCACTGCCGTCGATCCGGCTTCACGGATGTGATAACCACTGACAGAGATGGTGTTCCACTGTGGCACGTGCTGAGTGCAGAACTCGATCAGGTCCACGATTAGCCGCATGCTCGGACGCGGCGGGTAGATCCACTCCTTTTGAGCGATGTACTCTTTTAGAATGTCGTTTTGCAGAGTCCCGCGTAGTTGATGCAGAGGAATCCCTCGCTGTTCAGCCACGGCTAGGTACATCGCGAGAATCACGGGCGCTGAACAATTGATCGTCATCGATGTAGAAACCCGATCGAGCGGAATTCCGTCGAACAAGATCTCCATGTCGGCCAGCGTATCGATCGCGACGCCCTCGCGGCCGACTTCGCCGAGTGAGAGCGATGCGTCGCTGTCGTGTCCCATCAGCGTTGGCAGGTCGAACGCGGTTGATAGGCCGGTCTGCCCCTGCGCGAGAAGATACTTGAAACGCGCATTGGTATCTTCGGCTGTGCCGAAGCCAGCGAACATCCGCATCGTCCAATGCCGGCCGCGATGCATCGTGGCGTGGATTCCGCGTGTATAGGGGAACTCGCCCGGGTATCCGAGGCGCTCGTCTGGATTCCACTCGGGACCAAGGTCTTCGGCCGTACAGAGCCGCGGAATCGGCAGGTCGGAAACCGTCGTGAACGAGTCGGGCCGCTCGGGAGACTTCGCGAGCGTTTCCGCCAGTGTGGTTTGTTCCCAATGCTGTTTCGATCGAGATCCCATATCCGCCTCAGGGTGAATCACGCGCCTGGCGGACAGAATACCGCAAGCCTCGTGAGTGGCTAACCCCCGGCGAGTTCCTGCCCAGGCCGGGGCTGGAAGAACGCCCTTGCCCCCCGCCTGGGCGCATCGCTCCCGAAGGCGAGCGCAAATCGGGCGCGCTCCAACTTGAGCGCCGAGTAAGGGTCCAAATGGTTTCCGCTTTCCGCGAGAGCGAGCAAGGCGAACAGGGCCGGAGAGTTCTGGCTCCAGAGCTCCATGATCTCGAGGCAAGATCTCTGCGGATCCTCTTCCACCCTATCGACAAGCCCAAGCGTCAAGGCGCGCCTAGCGGACCAAGGATGAGGATCGAACCAGAAACGCGTCGCGCGACCCACACCGAGCCGAGCGAAGAGACGTCGAGGCGTTTCAGGATCGAACGGCTGACTCGCACCCCCACCTGCAAACAACGCCGTCTTGGATGCGACGATGATCGAAGCGCGCAATGCCACTTCGAGTTCACCCTGCGTAAGCGTCGAGAACACGCACGCGACGCCTGGCGAACCGGCACGAGCCTCCTGGCTTGGATCTGAGCCAGGCAAAGACACTAACCAGGGGGTCTCAGTCCCCTTCACTTGTCAGAGCCACCGCCTGGCGGTCGTCGAATCGTCTCTGCTCCCTCACGACGGTCTGCTAATACAGAAGTCTTGTTCATACGCAGTTGTCGCGCCAAGACATCTACCGCTTCATGAATGGCGGTGTACAGGTCGTCATGTGTCACCTCGCCGGTGGCATGAACTCCCTTTCCGCGCGCATCGACGTGACAGGTCTTGCGGTGCTTTTCAGCGGAGAGCGTCACGTGAATGTCGAGGTTGTCTATTAGTCGTTCAAGCTTGAGCAGTTTCTGCTCGGTGTGGGTGCGCAACTCATCAGTAAGATCCATGTGGCGAGCCGTGACAGTTAGCGTCATCTCAATCCTCCTACGGGCGCTTCCGAACCTAGCGCGACTTTCTGCGCTCTGTGGAAGCTGGCAAACGGAGTTCCTCGCGATACTTCGCGACCGTTCGGCGTGCAATCTGAAGTCCTTCCTTGCGCAGAACCTCGGCGATGGACTGGTCGGAAAGAGGATGCTTCGCGTCTTCCTCCGCGATCATCTTCCGGATCTTGTCCTTGACCGACATGGAAGAGACGTTCTCACCGACAGACGATGCCAAGCCGCTGTGGAAGAAAATCCGCATTTCGAACAAACCGCGATGGGTATGCATGTACTTGTTGTTCACGACTCGACTCACCGTCGACTCGTGCATGCCGATGTCTTCAGCCACGTTGCGCAGAACAAGCGGCCGTATCTCTTCGATGCCGCTATCCATGAACGCTCGCTGGAACTTCACGATGCTGGTCGCAACCTTGTGGATTGTGCGCTGTCGTTCCTCGAGGCTGCGGATCAGCCGAAACGCCGCACGAACCTTATCGCGCACGAACTCTTTCGTGCTGGCATCGG
>JANNUT010000057.1:0-78055 GCA_031395565.1 Acidobacteriota bacterium
CAGCAACGCATGCTCGCCGATCGAGTCCCGCCCGATATTGCGGCACGCCTCAAGGAGCCGGTCGCAAAGCGCCACGAGTGGAAAATTACCACTAGTGGAGAGACCAAGCCCGTCGGGCAGTTCGAAGAGCTCGCGAAGTTCTTGATGCCGCTGCTGTTTGGCATGTTGTTCATGTTCTCCGTGCTGTTCACCGGCGGCGCACTGCTGCAAGCCGTTGCTGTTGAGAAGGAAAACAAGGTCGTCGATGTGTTGATCAGTTCGGCTTACCCGGAAGAAATCCTGATGGGCAAGTTGTTGGGTCAAGGTGCGGCTGGGTTGCTGCAAATCGCCGTTTGGTTCGGGATGATCGCGATCGGCGGACTGTTGTTTTTCGGCCTGCTGGCGGAATGGGGGATCTCGATCCCGTGGCTCGCCATTAGCGTCGCTCCGCTGTTTTTCGTGGCGGGATATCTGCTACTTGGTTCGCTGATGGTGGGCATTGGCTCGCTCGGCAACAACATGCGCGAGTCGCAGCAGTTGACTTGGGTGCTCAACATGCTCCCAGCGGTGCCGTTTTTCTTCTTGATGTTGATTCTGCGCAAACCGAACGGAGTCACGGCGCAGGTTCTGAGTTGGATTCCATTCACGGCGGGCCAGACGATGATGATTCGCCTCTCCGCCGCGCCCGCGGGCGTGCATTGGTGGGAAATTCTTGGCGCCCTCGTGCTGATGATCATCACCACTTGGTTCTGCATCAAGATCGGTGCGCGGTTCTTCCGGGTAGGTTTGTTGCTCACCGGCGCGCGACCCAAGTTCCGTGAGGTCATGCGGCAGGCGGGCTTGATGTCCTGATTCTGTAGGGGCGGTCCAGTGCGTGGCCGCCCCTACAATAGGTGCCATGTCCGCCCCCCTCGTACTCTTCACAGACTCAGCGATGCTCGAGCACGATCAAGGGCCGCAGCATCCTGAACGTCCCGAGCGGCTCTCGGCAATACTGGAGGCATTGCAACGCCATCCGTTGCCAAGCGTTGAGCATCGAACACCGGCGCCGGTCGAGATCGAAACTCTGGAGCTGGTCCACGACCCCGGCTATGTCCAATCGTTAATGTCGCTGACCGGACGCAGCGCCACACTCGATACCGATACTCGTGTTTCGGCGGGAAGCCTGCCTGCCGCAAGACTTGCTGCCGGTGCCGCGGCTGACGCTGTACAGGTCGTGATGGCGGGTGAAGCGACGCGTGCCTTTGGATTGGTTCGTCCGCCGGGACATCACGCCGAGCACGATCGGGCGATGGGGTTTTGCCTGTTCAACAACGTGGCTGTTGGCGCGGCTCAGGCGCTGCAACAAGCGGGCGCGCAGCGGGTCTTGATCGTGGATTGGGATGTGCATCACGGTAACGGAACGCAACACACGTTTGAAGCTGACGAGCAGGTGCTGGTGTTCAACACCCACCAATGGCCGCTCTATCCGGGCACCGGGGCGCGGGACGAAGTCGGCCGGGGCAAGGGACGTGGCTTCAGCGTAAACGTGCCGCTTCCGGCTGGCTGCGGCGACGGTGACTACGCAGCGGTTTACACCGAGTTGCTGACACCGATCGCGGAACAATTTAAGCCCGAATTGATTTTGGTGTCGGCGGGCTACGACGCGCACCGCGACGATCCACTCGGAAACATGCGCGTGACGACAGCAGGGTTCGCATCGCTGTGCGGACTGGTCGCCGCGCTAGCCGATCGGCTGTGTGGCGGGCGACTCGTGCTGACGCTCGAGGGCGGTTATCACATCCAAGCTCTCGCGCAGAGCGTGCGCGCCTGCGCCGCCGTGTTGTGCAATGAAGCGGTTGCGGCGAGGATCGAGGCGCCGGCTGGCGCGGCGGGTCGCGACGCGTTGGAACGCGCCAAAACCGTGCAACGTGAATTCTGGAGGGTTTGAGCCATGACCGCCGGGAAGCGCCACGCCGACGTGTTGATCGTGGGTGGTGGGATTGTCGGACTCACGTGCGCCGAGGCGCTGTCACGCGCCGGACGCGCGGTGACGGTGCTCGAACAGGGCGACTTGGGTCGCGGAAGTTCGTGGGCCAATTGCGGTCTTATTACGCCCAGCCACGCATTGCCGTTGGCGTTACCCGGCGTGCCCTCCAAGACCTTGAAATCGATGTTCCACGGTGATGCGCCGTTTTATATCAAGCCACGGTTGGATGCCTCGATGCTGATTTGGGGCCTGCGCTTTTTCGCCGCCTGCAATGTCGATCGTGCGCGACGCACGGCGCGCGCCAAGCAGGCGTTGCTCGCGCTTTCTCGAGTGACCCTCGAGCGACTGATTGGCCGCGAGTGCTTGGAGTGTGAGTGGACCGAAGCCGGACTGTACTTCGTCTACAAATCGCAGCAGTCGTTCGAGGCAGGGGACAGCGAAGATCGGTTGCTTTCCGAAGTGGGGATCGAGTGCGAGAAGATCGATGGCTCCGAGATGTCCCGGCGTGAACCGGCGGTGAGAAGCGGTATGGCGGGCGCCCGCTTCTATTCGATCGATGCTCACTTGCGTCCCGACAGGCTGATTTCCGAGTTGGTGCGAGTTCTTCGTACGCGCGGAGTAACGTTTGTCGAGAACTGTAGTTTTGCCGGTGTCATCGGTGACACAGAGAGAGTGTCGTCAATCATGACGTCGAGCGGTGAAATGCCTGTGAAAGACGTAGTGATCGCCACCGGCGCATGGACACCGGCCCTCGCCAAGCAGTTGGGCCTGAAGCTTCCGATTCAACCGGGAAAGGGATACACGATCACGCTCGAACGCCGTGACGATGCGCCGCGCGTTCCGCTGATCTTCAAAGAGCCGAGCGTCGCCGTCACCCCGTGGCGATCGGGCCTTCGGATCGGCAGCACGATGGAGTTCGTCGGCTACGACCGCACACTCAATCCCGCGCGATTGGAGGCGATTCGTGGCGGGGCGCGCGCGTTCATGCACACGACGATCGACCATGGCCAGCAGGAGGAGTGGTACGGCTGGCGTCCGATGACGCCTGACGATCTGCCCGCGATCGGTGCCGCGCCACGCTATCGCAACGTCACGATCGCTGCGGGCCATGGCATGTTGGGCGTAAGCATGAGCACAGGCACCGCGGAGCTGGTGAGCGCACTCGTTTGCGGTGCGGCGCCGCCGCTCGACCCAACACCGTACTCGCCGCTGCGCTTCCGCTCCTTCAGCTAATCCGTATACCGTCCCCGAATTAGGTTAGGGGCCGCAGCTGCCGGTGGTGGACTTTTGGGTGATGCCACAGGCGTTGGATTGGGAGGGGCGTTCCTGGCCGTTGCTGCGGGGACCGTGTGAGCCTTCGGTCGCCGCGTTGTCGTTGCTGACAACGAGGTAGCCGACGTTGCCGGCGGCGGGAGCTCCGGTCCAGGTGCCGGTGCTGCCGATCGCACAGGTGACTTGCGTGGGCGTGTACGACGACACAGTCGCCAGATCGAACCACACGATGTGATGTCCGACGGTGTTGCAGGCAACGTTGTCGTAGGTGATCGTGAGTTGCCCCGCCGAGGCCTTGGTGGCACGCACTTGCTGACCCAATACAGTCTTGCCGTCGGGCACCGGCGAGGGGTTGCTCGGTGGCGGGACGTCCTCGAAGCGCACGGATGAAACGCGATTGGTTCCCGCGAAGGTGCTGTTCTTCATGTAGCCGTTGATCGACCACAAGCGATTCGGATCGAGTCCGTCTTGCGATACCGCGAAGTAATCGCCGTGCCTGCCGCTGTCGTTGCGGACCGTCGCCGTGGCGACGGTCTCTGCATAGCGCGTCGTACCCGCGGCAGAGACGTTGGTGTAGCGGCCGCTGACATAAATAGAGGTGCTCGAGTACGCCGAGAACACGGCGAAATCATTGTCCTCGGTGTCTGGGATCACGTAAGGGAAGTACAGATCTTTACCTGATTCTTCGACCTGATAGGTTTGCTCACGGACCGCCGGATTGCTGCTCATCCGGACCCGATGAATCCACGCCGCGATCCCGGCCCCGCCATTGATCGCCTGTGAAACCCATAGCGCGCCGCCGCGGTAGTAGGCGTTCCAGACATTGGTGCCGAGCGTCGAAACGCCACCACCGCTGCCGGGCTGTCGTCCGTTGCCAATCGGGAAATAGGTTCCGGGAAGCGCCACATCGCTGGCAGTAAGCGTCGGGCTGGCGAAACGATTGCCCGTCAATCGCCACAGACTGAGGCGATCGCCGAAATTCGAATCGGTATAAGCGAGGTAGTACTCGTCACCTGGCACGACTTCGCCAACGTAGGCTGGCCGCAGCCGGTAGGTTGCAGCACCGCTCGCAGTCCTGACGTTGATCAGATGTGTGTTGTCCAACGGCCGTCCTGCGTAGCCGTCTTCCTTGTCATAGATAAAGAGCGTGCCGTTGGAATAGCCACCGGAGCGCAAGAACATATTGCCGGTGAAATACACGGCGTTGCGATCGAGGCCGATCGAGGCGTAGTCGATCCACGTTCCTGCTTGACTGGCATCGGCGTCGATCGAGTATTTGTTCCAAGCACCGGCAGCATCGCCCGTTTGGGAAAACGCGACGAAGATGCGTGAGTCGTTGGCGCCACCATTGTCGGCCAATGCCGAGACGACGAAGCGATCCGAGAATGGATCGTAGACCGCGAGTGGGTCGAAGCCGCCGCCGAAGCCAGATGGAAAACCAAAGAACGAAGACAGCGAGAACGGTCCCGACTTCAGCACGCCGGTCTTGTCGTACATCGCGATCTGCAGGTTGATAAGCACCACCAGGCTGTTTTTTCCAACGGCAAGCACGGCGTCCGGCGGCGCCACGCCTCCGTCGAATACGGCGTCGAACTTCACGTCGATCGGAGGAAAGGCGTCAGGGGAAGCAGCATCGGCCGACGGCGCCGGTGTCACGAAGGTCAAGTTCTGCGTGCCGCTTCGCGGCCATTCCAACGGGGCCGTTGTGCCTTGCGGCAATCCCGACGCGTTGGGGAAGACGTTCGGGATGAGTCTTCCCGCACCGTCACTTACCGGCTGAGGCGTGAAAACAGTCAACGACTGGGGCTCGACCACGGCCTCACGCGCGGGAGCGGGCGCATGGATCGTGGCAGCGGCGGCTGTCGCAAGCAGTAGCGTCGTGATCATCGCTTCGTGTCCTCGTCTGAGACCGGCCCCTCCCCAGGAGCATGACTCTCGGTATGAATGGCAGTAATCAAAACGGCGGACAGTGTCCGGTGCGACTTGTCGACTGGCAAGCCCTCAATGCGCTCCAACGTCGGCCAGCCATCCGCGACCCTGCCGAAAACCGTAGCGCGGCCATCACGTTCCGGAAGATCGGTCAGCGCGATCACGAAGCGCTCGTCCCCAGCGGCCGGCCAAAACGAGGCGACTCCAACCGCGCCGCGCTTGAATCGCGCTGTCGATCGCCCTGGCGTGAACGTGTGGCCGAGTTGCGTCAGATACCACAATCGCGTCTTGCCCCTGAGCAAATCGATGGCCGCTGTCCCCTTGTTTTTGGCGGCGTCGATGAGCGACTGCAGGCCAGGCGGAATCGGCTTGTTGTTGTCGTGCAGTTGCATGTAGAGCGGAAAGATCTCCTGCTGCCACAGCCATTCGATCGGCTGCGGGTCTTCGATCGGCTGACGTTGCAGCCCCATCGCGATCCCATCGACTTCCTCAATCAAGGGCGGCTCGCGGTGCGGCGCATCGCCCTTCGGTCCATCCAGGCGAAACGGGGAACATCCAAAGACAAGGTAGCCGTGTGCGCGCGACTCGCACAGTTGCAGCCCTTCGTAACGGCGTGCGAGGAAGCGGCGAACGGTTTCTGGGGCTGCGGTTGGGTCGAGCTCGAGTGTGAACGAACCGACGACGGTCTCGATCACGACGCGAGTCGGTGTTGCACTGCCACTGCTCGCCTGGGCAATCGAACTCGTGGCGGCGCCTGCGGTCACCGCCAGCGCCAACACCAATTTCAGACTTATGCCTACCGCGCGCAGCGCTCTTCCTCCGAGGCTTGTGGAAGATCGCAACTACCGACTCCCTGCGCCTCCGGGCGCTGCTGCCCTTGTGCATCAGTACCCAGTGGGCCCTCCTGCGATGCACTGCGCCCCGTCACCAAGAAGAAGGAGGAGCCCGATCCTGGATTGAACCGTGCGTGCCCTTCGGGGGAGTCGATGCACGCAGCGCCTTGGTAGTGGTACTGCGCCACCTGTTGGAGGTCCCCCCAGTAGATGGTGTGGGACTGTGCGCCGCACGCGGGATCGAAACTCACGGTCAGATCTCCGCTCGATGTGTCGACCGCGTCGACGCGCAATGTTCCTGAACTTCCCGCCTCGCTGGGACCGGCGACGTAGGTGCCGATCGTCAATCGCTTCTGCTGCCGCGCGATCAATACCGGCGCCGATCGGCCGTACTTCTCCCACAGCGCGTGCATCTTCTCGCCGCGATTCTGACGCGCGTCAGCGACGGTGGGATCGCAGCTTGGGTCTGAAGGGTCGCAGCTGCTTTCGTTTTCCGCGCGCAAAAACTCTACATACTCCTTCGACGACGTCTGGTAGTAGAGGGAAGTCACCAACAAGAATGGCTTGAAGGTACCTTCAGGCACCTCGATTTCGTAGCGCGTGTCGTCCCAATGAACCAAGGTGCCTGGCACCGTGGGATGCGGCGGATAGTTGTACCCGACAGGTTTGGTCTCCTCGTCAGGAACAAACCCTCGAGGAGGGATCCGGTTGTCCTTCAGCAGGCAATCGTTGAGCACGAAGTGAAACATCTCCTGGCCGCTGGTGGCATCGACCAAGTCGCACTTGTGGTCGCCGTTGTAATTGAAGACGCCGGCCAACATTTCGTAGATTTTCAGTTGTGGATCGCGTGTCAACTCACCGGTCGCGGCGTCGTACTTGCCACTCTCGAAACTGATCTCGCTGGCATCGAGCGTGCCGTCCTCGTTGAGGTCTTCGCCCGCTTGCACGCCGATCCAGGCGCGGCGCCCTTCGCTATAGCCGGTCGGAAACTTGTGGCCCCCTAGATTGGTAATTCGCAGCGTGGGCCGCACCACCGATCCGGGACGCGCCGCCGCAGGAACGTCGATCGAGAGCGTCGCGGTTTGTTTCTGCAGCATTTGCAGGGCCGACTCGATGGCCGCGTCGAACGATTCCGTCCGGCGCAGTATCTCCCCGTACTCACCCTTCAAGACTCCCTGCATCCAGACGCTGCCGCCGCGGAACGTGTGGGTGTGGATTGGTCCTTGGAGCTTCGTATTACGACCGCGAATACCGGGCGGGTCAGCGCAAATCACACCTGGATCGGGCCGTCCATCACCCTCGTGGTCCGGCTCCGGCATGTGGCAACTTTGGCAAGTGCGGTTTTCCAAACCGAAGGCGCTGCGCTGCCACTCTCGGTAGGTGCGCTCGATTGGGAATCGCCGGCCGAGATCGGCCCCGGTCGTCGCATCGACCTGATTCTTCACCGGGTTGGTAATGTTGTGGCACTGTCCGCAGAACGCCGACGACTGATGCAGCGTCGACTGCGCTGTGCCATGTCCGTTGGATCGCGCGTCGCTGAACGGGCCCAACATCGTGAAGCTATTGCGAGTCAGATACAGTTGGCCATTCTCGTCGTACGGCGCCTTAGGGTCGACGAAATCACCAGGGAATGCTGCGGCCGATGCATCGTAGGTTCGATGGCAAACCGCACACGTGATCCCCTCGAAGTCGCTATCGCGTCGCGCCACGGAGCCGTTGAGGCAGGCGCCATCAAACTTCTGCCCGTAAGGAGTATTGCAATCGCTGCGGCCCTCGTACCACGCCTTCGGCACATGACACCGGATGCAGAAGTCACCCACCCCGACGTTTCCGAGGTGCCGCTTGTCGTCTTGATTGGCAATGTCGAGCGCGGCCCAAAACAGTGGATCGCGCGCCGAGTTGGCCATCATCGAACCGGCCCACGTATTGAAGGGCTCGTAGATCTTCTGATCTCCTTGCCGGAAGTTGAAGTGGCAGGAGGCGCAGCGCGATGGGTTGAGCAGCGTTCCCGGCGCACCTTCGTTGTTGAACGCTGGCAGCGCCGGGTTACCGCGGCCGTCGGCCGGTTGTGTCCCTGCAAGGTCGGGACCGTTGCCCTGCTCGGAAGACGCCGTCACGACGAGCCACGCCGCAGCGACGAAGGCCACGGCGCCTATCACCCACAATCGACGTTGCGACCGCAACCAACCAGCCATTCGTTCACCCTTCATCGTGGGTTCGAGTCAACACACACATCGCCGAGTTCGTGGGGGGCGAGCCGCGCCGGTCGAAGGACCGGGCCACGAACCGCACGTTGTTTACGGTGAGACCCGGTCGGCGTCAATGCCTAGGAGAAGTGACCAGACGAAACCGAACGCATGCGGCCAATTCGGGAGTGACCGGTAAGGACGCTTTGCCGCTCGACACTCGATATTGTTCCCACGCCTGACGTGGCACCGAAAGCATGAGGTCCCCGTCATCGGTGGCGGATTCAACTCGTGGCCGAACGCCAGTAATGCGCCAGAACTCCCCGAGAAATTCTGAACTATGGGCAATTTCGAAGCGCAGCGTCAGCGCCGGCGCGAAATCGACGCAAGCGGGCGGTGCGGATTCATCGGCGCTGGACGATGCGCCGGCACGCTGGCGTTTTTCGCTCGCCTGAGGCGCGCTCGGCACCGCGGCAAGGGGGGCGGCGGAGTTGTCACGCGATTCTTGTCTAACATCCGACTCGGCCATTACCTCTTGCGCGTCTGCAATCGGAGGAAGCGCCGCGCCACTCGCCGCGGGAGATTCCGCTTTGACGGCAGCGCTCGGTCCGGACAGTTTCTGGTCGCGCTGTTCCTTGCGCGGCTGTGACATTTCGACTGGGTATGGCTCATCGGATACCGGTGCGTTTCCGACATAGCCGAGCGAGCGAAGCGCATCCTTTTGCTCTTCCGTGTCCTGATCGATGGCGTTGGAAGCTGCTTCGGACGTAACCGAGTCGGTTGCAGGCGCCAGTTTCTGGTCCCGGAACAAGACTGCGATCATCGCTCCCGCGACGATCACGGCCGCAACGCCTAACGACCAGCGGGGAATGCCGCGACGCTTGTCAAGGCGCTGTCGAATGCGCGCCCGCAATTCAGGTGGAGCCGGCGGAATGGCTTCGGCTTGCAGCGCGATTCCCAAGCGGGTCAAGGCTTCGAGTTTGCCGGTGCATGAGTCGCAGCTCGCCAGGTGCGCTCGCGTTGCCAGTTCCTCGGCAGGCTCTAGTGCGGAATCGAGCAGGCCCGAGAGCTGTTCGTTGGACAGGTGCACCATCGCGTTCATCGCGCTGTTCCTTCGATGCATTGCAAGAGCGCCTCTCGGGCGCGCGCCAGGCGCGAACGCACGGTACCGAGTGCGACATCCATCGCCTTGGCAATCGCCTCGTAGGACAGTCCTTCGCCCTCGCGCAGTGCCAGTACGGCACGCCACGCAGTCGGCAACTGTTCGACACACCGCTGCAACCGTGACGCCAGCTCACGCTCCTCCAGTTGTTGCAACGGTGATGGTGTAGCGTCAGGCAACGCCGGCGCTTCGCCGGGCTCGAGATCGAGCCGGACAGCCCGTCGCGACGCCCGTTCTTCGCGCCGGTCGAGGTGATTCAGGGCGCGCGTCGTGGCGATGTGATGGAGCCAGGTCGCAAACGATGAATCCCCACGAAAGCTGGCGAGCGAGCGCCACGCGGTCAGGAATGTTTCCTGGACCACGTCCGCCGCATCGTCCTCGTGGCGCACGGTCCGATAGGCGACGCGCCAGATTCGTTCCATGTGTCGCTCCACTAACGCGTCAAAAGCGTCGCGATCGCCTCGACGGGCACGTTCTACCAGCAACCCCTCATCGGTCATGGGAAAGCAGGATGCCACAGCCTGGGGGCTCGTTATCATTGTTAGACCGCGCATCATCGCAAGAGTTCCGGACGAGTGGACTGGACGCTCGTCCGGCCGAGGGGCAGCATGACCGCGACAGATCAAGCAGCCCGGGCAAGAGCTGGGTCGATGAGGAGGTGGCCATGTCGCGAGTTCGTATCCGTCATTGCGTGTCCTGAGGGTTCCGCCCTCGCGCCGCCAGTTTGGCGGCCCTGATCCAAGAGCGACTGAACGAAACCGTCGAGTTACAGCCGGGCGACCGGGGAGAGTTCACGGTTTGGGTCGACCAGCAGATGGTGGCGAAGAAGGGGATGCTCTTCTTTCCTAACGAGAAAGAAGCGGTCGAATCGGTGCAGCGCGCGCTGGTTTCCACGCCGCCATCGGCCTGACCGGTCACGACGGCCGACACGAGACGGCTGCTCTCGGCGAGCGGTCGGCATGAGCCTTCGCCAGTCGGTGTTCGTTGGCCGCGCCACGGGGGCGAGACAACCGCCCACACGTGGCAAGTGTTTCGGTATGCTTTGCTGACGATTCGAGGATCCCGTTGCACAAAACACAAATCGAAGTGCCCACTCGCGGGCAAGGGCTGTACGACATTACCGCCGAGATCGCTGAAGTGGTGCGGGGCAGCGGTGTTTCAGAGGGACTCGCGCTGATCTTCGTGTTGCATACAACAGCGAGCCTCGTGATTCAGGAAAACTACGACCCGAAGGTACAGCACGACTTTCTTTCGTTTTTCCAACGGCTCGTTCCCGAAGGCGATCCGCGCTACACGCACGATGACGAGGGTCCCGACGATATGCCCTCACATCTGCGTACAGCGCTGACGCACACATCGGAAGTAATTCCCGTCGACGCCGGCCGGCTGGTACTCGGAACGTGGCAAGCGTTGTATCTCTTCGAGCACCGTCGTGCGCCGCACCGGCGCCGCGTCGATGTGCGCGTGATGGCAGGCTGATGCAAGGACACAAGGCCAAGTTGTCGACGATCTTCTTGATCGTTTTCGTGGATCTGGTCGGCTTTGGAATGGTGATTCCGTTCATTCCGCTGTGGGCCGAGAAGCATCAACCAAGTGCACTGACTCTGGCGCTGCTCATGGCCTCGTACTCGACGATGCAATTCCTCGCCGCGCCCGTCCTCGGGCGCTTGTCCGACCGCTTCGGCCGCCGCCCGGTCTTGATCGCGTCTCTGATCGGGTCGGTAAGCGGCTACGTATTGCTGGCCCTGGCGCACTCCTTGCCGCTCTTGTTTGCCTCGCGAATTGTCGATGGCATCTCGGGCGGGAATATCTCCACCGCACACGCCGTGATTTCCGATATCACCACGCCAGCCAATCGCGCCAAGGGGATGGGACTCATCGGTGCCGCGTTCGGTCTGGGGTTCATCTGCGGACCAGCGTTGGGTGGCGTACTCATGACCGTCGCTCCCTGGCTTCCGGCCGCTGCTGCGGCGCTCACGTCGCTGATCGCGCTGGGGATGGTCTGGTTCTTACTGCCAGAGACACGTCCGGATGACGAGCAACGAGCGCCCTCGCGCTACGGAATGCTCGCCTTGGCAGGTATGCCCGCGATCATGGCGCGGCCCACGTTGCGAAACCCTCTGATTCTCGCGTTGTTCATGACCGTTGCGTTCGCATCGTTCGAGATGACGTTCGCACTCTTGCTCAATCAACAATTCAGGCTGGATGAGCGATCGATCGGTTTGATGCTGGCCGGCGTCGGCGTGCTCGCCGCGATCGTACAAGGCGGATTGATTGGACGACTCAGCCGGCGCTTCGGCGACGCCAAGCTGGTCTTGACGGGGTCGATATTGGCCGTGATCGGGTTAGCAGTGTTGCCGTCTGCGCACAGCGTCTCGGTCTTGATCCCGCCGCTCATACTGCTGGGGTTCGGAGTCGGCATCGCAGGCCCATCACTTTCGGCACTCACCTCCAAGCGTGCTCGCGCGCATGAGATGGGCGAGGTGATGGGTGTCTATCAATCGCTCAGCAGCCTCGGGCGCGTGATCGGCCCGTTTCTCGGGGGCTACCTCTACAAAGCTGTAGGAAAGGGGTGGCCGTATTGGGCTGGAGCCTTGCTCATGTTGGTGGCCGCTGCGTTGGCGGGAGCGCTGGTGCGACAAGAACCATCCGAAACCGTGACGATTCCCGCCGCGTGATTCACGGCTGTTACCGCTGTCACGACATGTGCAAAAAAATGCGGGCCAGGGGAACCCCGGCCCGCAACAACGAAACGAACGAACTTAGTAGCGGAACGACACGCCAACCTGAAGCACCAGCGGATCGACATCCACTTCCGGATTTGCCACGGTTACCAGAGCCCTGGTTGGAACGAGCTCCGGGACCCTCACCGCGCCGTCCGAGCTGGCCTTGAGGTATTTCAACGAACCGAAGAACGCGACCTTGTCCTTGAACGGATACTCGACACCCACATTGACTCCATAAACGATGTCGTTGTCCAACTCGATCTTGGTGCTGCCGTTCTGCAGATCGCTGTAGAACACATAGCCGACCACTGGGCCCACGAACAAGTCGACCTTCTTGTCGGGCGTCAGATGGAAGTTGGCGCCGACGGTGACGGGCATGAACTTGGTGCTGTCGAACTTCTCGCCACCGAGCGAAACATCGTGCTTGCCGTAGAACCAGTTCAGGTCCAGTCCGACACGCTCGTTGAAGCGATACTCCCAACCGAGTCCGAGGCCGAGCGCGCTATCGATCTTGGAGTCGACGTCCTCACCATCGATGGAGATGTTGTCATTGGGGGAGATGAAGGTGAGCGCCGCGCGCCCGTGCATTTTCGGGGTCTCGGCCAACGCCACGGAACCAAGAGTGGTCAGTGCAGCTACGGTCACTAGACAAAGAAAGCGTTTCACTGTCTCGATCCTCCTCGAGCCGGCTTACCGGCTCGAATGTTTTGTTGTAACGGTGAATTGAAGATGCTGCGTTGCCACAACGGCCAACAGAGTGAGATCTCGATCATGTTTGCGCAAGTCGAGGACTCATGCTTGATTTCGGAAAAGCTGGCGACGGGATGCAAATCCACAAACCAACATCGTCAATGAAACCCCAACGCGGGTGAGCTGGATTGGTTGCCATCGATTCCGAGACGATTTCGCTACTGCCGTGCCGAGATTTCTCCTGAGCCCACGACAGTGCGCTCCAGCTTCGCCGGGTTGCCCTCATAGAGGACGTCGCCGCTGCCCATCACGGAAGCGTTCAGCGATTGAACCGCATGAACCTCGATATCGCCGCTGCCGGTGACGCTGACCTGGCCATGCTGCGCGATCAGGCCGAAGAGGTGCACGTCGCCCGAGCCCGCGATCGAAACGTTTACCTCGGACGCCGTCCCTGCCGCCGTAATATCACCCGATCCAGAAAGGCCCACGCGGAAGGTTTGCTCCTGCAGGCCACTCACGGCCAATGTCCCTGAGCCCGCTAACTCCAAGCTCGTCAGTGATGGGACGGTGATCAAAACCTGGATATTTGCGCCAGTGCTGTAGTTGCCACGGCTGCCGATCAAGAGTGAGTCGCCCGTCACCGAGGTCGTGATCAGCGGCAGGATGTTGTCGTCGGCTTTGACCACGACCCGCGATGGCGAGCCAATCGTCACCACGACATCGGTTGACCCTTGGCTTTCGAGCTTTGAGAACGGGGCTAGATTTCGTGTTTCTTCAACGACTTTTCCCGACCCTTTGACGTGGTTGAGCGCCAGGCTGGCGAAGCCGCATCCCGTGGAAAGCAAAGCGAAAACAACCAGTGGAGCGGTGCCGGTAACTGTAACGAAACGGCGCATCGGGCCTCCTCGGTGATGGTGTTTGAGCGCAATCCCCCGGCAGGATCGGCAGCACCTAGGTACCACGTGGCCTCGGTGCACCCCAGCGGCGGGTGACGAGCGGTCGCGATCGGCGCCTCGGCGGCGGCGATGCCGGGGAGGCGAGTCCAACCGATCCAGCCGCCCGGTCTTCAGATCCGGCTCTTCGGGCCGATACACCGCCCGGAGAGATTCCTTTTCTTCGGAGGGTGTTGCCCGTGCTGTCGATCGTCGGCTTGTTCGTCGTCCTTGGGGCAGTGGTTGGCGGCTTCCTCATGGCCGGCGGCAATTTGATGGTGCTCAATCAGCCCAGCGAATTCGTCGTGATTGGCGGCGCTGCGCTGGGCTCGATGCTGATCGGGTACTCGCCCAAGGCACTGAAGGACATGGTGGGTCAGTTGGCCGGGATCATGAAGTCCGGCCCGACAAAAAAAGAGTTCATCGAGTTGCTCGTGATGCTCTACGAACTGCTCAACATCGCGCGGCGCGACGGACTGGTAGCGCTGGAGAGTCACGTCGAACATCCAGAGAAGAGCCCCGTGATCAGCAAGTACCCAGGTTTCGGAAAGAACCACCACGCGGTGCACTTCATGGCCGACACCTTGCGGTTGATGATCTCCGACGCAGGCGTCGAAGCGCATGACTTGGATGCGATGCTCGACGCTGATCTGGAATCGCACCATGCCGAATCATCGGTGCCCACGAAGATCCTTTCGACTATTGGTGACGCGATGCCTGGACTCGGGATCGTGGCCGCCGTGCTCGGGATCGTGATCACGATGGGTCACATCGATGGCCCGCCCGAAGAGATTGGCGAACACGTCGGTGCGGCTCTGGTCGGAACGTTCATCGGCATCTTGATGTCGTACGGATTCGTCCAGCCGCTGGCAGCGAATTTGAACAACAAGGTGGAGGCCGAAGCGCGCTACTACCTGGCGATCAAGCAGGTTTTGCTGGCGTTCCACAAGGGATGCGTGCCGGCGATCGCGGTCGAGTTTGCGCGCCGCTCGATTGTCAGCGAAGTCCGCCCGGGATTCAGTGAGTTGGAACAAGCCTGCCGCGCCGCGCGTTCCGGCGGCAAGAGCTAACGGGAAGGCGCTGTGGCCGAAAACTCCAAGGAAGGGAAGCGCCCCGTCATCATCATCAAGAAGAAGCGCGGGCACGCTGGGCACCATGGCGGCGCGTGGAAGGTTGCGTACGCCGACTTCGTGACGGCCATGATGGCGTTCTTCTTGGTGATGTGGCTGGTGGGGCAGAGCGACGACGTCAAGCAAAGTGTCGCAGGCTACTTTGCCGATCCGGTCAGCTTCTCGACTCGATCAGGTTCAGGAATCCTGGAAGGTGGCCAAAGTCTGGCGCGCGCCGCCCAGCCAATGTCCGTCGGACAGCGCCTGGTCTCTCCCGATCCAGAAGCGTCACGTGCCAAGATTCAGAAAGCAGGACAAGAGATCCTCGATTCTCTGGTGAAGATCACCACCTTGCGCGAGCTGATGCAGCAAATCGAAGTCGAGATGACCGATGAAGGACTGCGCATCACGCTGACCGAAGAGGCCGACCGTGGTTTCTTCGAGAGCGGCAGCGCCCGGTTGCTCGCTCATGGCCAGCAGGTGGTCACCAAGATCGGCGAGATCCTCGCGCCGCTCGGTCTGGATGTGGCGATCGAAGGGCATACCGACGGCAAGCACTTTCAAGCTCCCGATGGCTATAGCAATTGGGAACTATCGACCGATCGAGCCAACGCCGCGCGCCGGCAGCTGGAAGTGGCGGGGTTGCCGCATGAGAACGTTGCCGAAGTGCGCGGTTATGGATCGACACATCCGAAGTTCCCGCAGAATCTCGACGATCCGCGCAATCGACGGATCGCGATCGTGGTGCTCGATCCGTTCCGTCCCGGCAAAGCGTTCCACGAAGGTGACTCGGTGGGTGACAGCAGTGTGCAAGACGCGACAGAGCATGTCGACGAAGCGACGCAGCACGCCGTTGACAAGGCGCATGAGCCCCAGCACTAACGCGAGACTCTCGACACCTTTCTAGAAAAAGTGGGCGGCCTTGCGGCCGCCCTTCGTCTTGAGGGGAAGAAGAAAAAATCGAGGGGGGAGAGAGAGGGTGTTTGGGAAGTGGGTTGGTAGGCGTGCGGGGGAACGCACGCCGGGGCGGCGTGACAAACGCCAAGTTGGGTGGGTTGGTAGTGCGCGTTCACAGCTTTCACCCGTCGACCCTCCCCCCCCTTTGAACCCTGCGCCGCGGGGAGCGACACAGGGCCGTTTCGGGACGGGGTTGTGCTCCTCGCGGAGCGTCAGTCCATCTGCCGGCGCATGAATGCCGGAATTTCGTAATCGTGACGATCGATCGAATCCAAGTGTGCCTGCATGCCGTCGTCGACGAGTGCGCCGAGATCCTCGAAGATCGAGTGCTGCGAGCGTTGTGGTACCACGATCGGAGACGGCGGTTGCGATGTTGCAGCGGCTGCGAGCGGCATCGTCTCGTAAGGCAATTCATTGCCGCGCGCTGGATAGATCGAGTGCATTGCCGGCGTCGCGATCGACATGTTAGGGCTCTTGTTCGCAGAGGTCTCGAAGCCAGTGGCGATGACGGTGACCTTGACCTTCCCGTTCATCTCCGGCCGCGTCACGTAGCCGAACAAAATTGTGGCGTCCGGATCGGCGGCATCGTGGATGATCGAGGCGGCATCGTTGACCTCATGCAACGCCAAGTCATCGCCACCCGTGATGTTGATGATCACGCCCTTGGCGCCTTGAATCGAAATATCCTCGAGTAGCGGCGAGCTGATCGCTTGCTGTGCGGCGGAGACAGCACGATTCTCGCCCTCGGCGATGCCGGTTCCCATCAACGCCATACCCATGCCCTTCATCACCGTGCGAACGTCTGCGAAGTCGCGGTTGATTTCGCCGGTGGTGAGGATCAAGTCACTGATGCCTTGGACCGCTTGACGAAGCACGTCGTCCGCCAAGTTGAAGGCCTGCTGCATGCCGGTGTTGCGATCGACTGTGTGCAGCAACTTGTCGTTGGGAATGGTGATCACGGTATCGACGGCCTTCTTCAATTCAGCCAGGCCGATCTCGGCCTGCTCACGTCGCCGGCGGCCTTCGAACCCGAACGGTTTGGTGACGACGGCGACCACCAGTGCGCCCAAATCGGCAGCCAAACTGGCCACGACAGGGCTGGCGCCGGTACCAGTGCCGCCTCCAAGCCCAGTGGTGACGAACACCATGTCCGCACCGGAGAGCGCTTCGATCAGTCCTTCCGTATCTTCCAACGCCGCCTCGCGTCCGATCTCAGGCTTAGCGCCCGCGCCGAGCCCGCGTGTCAGCTTCGAGCCGATCTGGATCTTGATGTGTGCGCGATTCGCCGCCAGCGCTTGGTGATCGGTGTTGCAGGCGATGAACTCCACACCGCAAACACCGGCACCGATCATGCGGTTGATGGCGTTACCGCCACCACCGCCAATACCGACCACCTTGATCACAGCTCCGGGTGGACGCTCCTGTTGTTGCGGTGTGCGAACCGTTTCGATGTCGTCGAGCGTCAATCGCATACGCCCTGTGCTTGAACCCTGGTTGTTTCTTTGCATCTTCTTGCCCCCGTCTGGCCGTTACCGTGCCGACTATTCAGAACATCTCGCTCAACCAACCGGTGGCGCGCTTCATGCCTCGCGACCACTCGCCCAGCGAGCGGATCCACCCAGTTCCTGTCGAATCGGACAGTCGCTCGCGGCGTCCATGCCGCAACTCCCAAAGCGCCAAGCCGACCGGAGTTGCGAAGCTCGGCTGACGGATTTCTTCCAACATCCCACCCGCACCGTGAGGAATCCCGAGTCGAACCGGCATCCCGAGCACCTGTTCGGCGATTTCCAAAATTCCTTCCAAATTGGCACTGCCGCCCACGAGCACAGCGCCGGCACGGCCCCGATTTCCCAGACCCACGCGATCGATCATGCCGCGCACCAACTCGAAGATTTCCAGCACGCGTGGCGCGACAACTTGTGTCAGCAAGGCACCGGCCACCAAACGCGGTGAGCCGCCACCGATCGGTGGCACCTCGATCGCGAGATCGTCGTCGATCGAGGGGATGGCGCGCGCGTAGGTGCGCTTGATGTTCTCGGCATCGGGCGTCGGCGTGCGCAGCCCGATCGAGATGTCGTTGGTGACGTGATCACCGCCCACCGGAATCGAACCGGTAAACCACAAGGCACCGCGTTCGAAGAGCGCTACATCGGTGGTGCCCCCGCCAATGTCGATCAAGAACACGCCCTGCTCCTTCTCCTCGCGGCTGAGCACCGCTTCGGCAGAGGTCAAGAGCGGAAACACCAGCGACGAAACCTCGACGTTGGCTCGATTGAGTGCGGTGACCACGTGCTGCGCCGCCTGTTGCGGAACCGTGACGACGTGCACGCTCGCTTCCAATCGCGACCCGGTCATGCCTACCGGATCTTGGATCCCTTCCTGGCCATCGAGCGTGTACTCCTGCGGTAACGCGTGAAGGATCGACTGGCCGGTCGGGATCTGAACGGCGCGCACTGTTTCCAGTACACGAACCAGATCCTTGCGGTTCACGACCTTGTCGCGGCTGTTGATCGTGACCACGCCGCGCGACGTGAACGAGCGTGCCTGCGCTGCCGGCACCGTTGCCACCACCGTGTCGACGCTTCGATTGGATTGCTGCTCGGCGGCCTCGATCGAACTCTTGATCGAATTGACCAGCGCTTCGAGATTCACGATCACGCCTTTGCGAATTCCCTCGGTGCGCTTCGTGCCGATCCCGATGACCTGGACGGAGTCGGGGCCAGTGATCTCTGAAACCACGCAGCACGTTCGATACGTGCCGAGATCGATTGTGGTCAGAAGGTCTGCGTTTCTTGCCATGAAATCACCTCGCCATCGCGCCGTCGTCTTGGGACGGCGTCATCGGGTCTTCGAGCTGTTGAGGAGCGGGCTGAATCGTCAACCGATTGGGGAAGCGCAGGTCGATCGGACCGATCGGACCCATCTCCGCCACTCGGCTTTGATAGAGGAAGTAGCTCTCGAGATTCGTCTCGGGATGCCTGCGGTCGAGCCACAACACGGGAGCATCGGGCCCAGCCTGAAGAATCAAACGATCGAGCGGACGCAAATCGACGAATGTCCCCTCGGGAACGCCACCATGCACACGCTTCAGTTCCGCGAGTGCCACCAACGCGGAGCGGTCCAGCGAAATCAAATGCTTCTCACTGGCCGGCGTCGCGGGATTGATCAGCAAGGGCAGCGCTTCGTCTCCAATCTGGGGCTGGCCTGCTGGGAACAGTGCACCGTCGGCGTCGACCAGTTGCTCGCTGCCAAAGAAGTCGACCCGAGCCAACGCGAATCGCTCCTTGATCTCGATCTGCAACTCGTCGGGCAAACGTCGAACGACGCTGGCGCGCTGGACCGTAGGGATGCTTTCCAGCGCATCGCGAAGCCGGCCCAAGGGCAGCATCAGAACGGGATAGTGGCGGGCCGAGGCGAGCGTCTGCTCGACCGCCCACGTCGATAAACGCGCCGTGCCGCTGATGTGAATCTGGTCGACGCATAGCGCCGGCATGGTAAGCAGCGCCCAGCCTGCGCAAAGAACAAGCGCGGCGATCCCGGCGGCAGCGGCCAGCTTGATGGCGTAGATCCATCGCGCGGGTCGTACCGGCGAGCGCCGCTTACGCTTGCCGCGCAGCCGTCGCAATGCGGATAGATCGATCACGACTCATCCCTCCAAATTTCGACTTCTATGCGCGCGATGCGTCCCGTATCGCGCTGGATGGTGTCTTTCACAGACTCGATCAAGGCCAACACGTCGCGCGCCGAGGCGCGGTCGCGGTTGACGATGAAGTTGCCGTGCACGGGGGAGACCTCGGCGCCACCGATGGTGGTGCCCTTCAACCCGAGTTGTTCGATGAGCTTGCCGGCCGAGAGGTCGGGCCAGTTGGCGAACGCGCAGCCTGCCGAGCGATCTTGCAACGGTTGCGACGCGCGACGGCGATCACGGTAACGCACGAGACGTTGCTTGATCGCAGCAGGATCGTCTGCGGCAAGGCGTAGCACTGCCGCCAGCACAAATAGATGTTCGCGCGCCACGAAACTGTCGCGGTAGGCGAAGTCGGCGGCGGAAACCGATCTGTGTTCCACCACTCCACTGGGACCAACCACCGCGACGTGCGAACAGACCTCGCCGAACCAACCACCGTTGGCACCGGCATTCATGCGAACTGCGCCGCCGACTTGCGCAGGGATCCCTTCGGCGAACTCCACCCCAGCCAGTCCTTCGCGCTGAGCCCATCGCGCCAACCCAGGAACAGGCAAGCCCGCGGGGACGAGCACGCGGGTTTCGTCGAGTCGTTGCGGTTCGGCATGCATCCGGCCGGTGTGAACCACCGCGGCGCGTACACCCTCGTCCGCAACGATCAAATTGCTGCCGCCTCCCAACACGCGAACTGGCAATGGCCCTTCGCAGAGCGCCGCAAACAGTCTCGCGGCTTCGCTGCTCGTGCGCGGTTCGAACAGCCAAGCAGCGGGCCCGCCGACCTTGAGCGTGGTGTATTCGGAGAGTGGCACCTCGGCGCGTGCCGGCACATCGAGATCGGCGGCCAGCGCCGCGTAATCGAACGCAGACCACATCTCGCGCGCCGCGCTCATGCTGACTCTCGCGTGCGCCCGAGCGCTGCCAGGATGGTGTCGCCCGTCTTGCCCACGCTTCCGGCCCCGAGCGTTAGCGCTACATCACCGCGCGCGAGCTGATCGATCAAATGCTGTGTCGCGAGTTCGAGCGAGCCGGCATGTGTGACGTCGGCTGGACCGTGTTGCCTCACCTTGGCAGCGAGCGTGGCGGCATCGGCTCCCGCGATCGGTGCTTCGTGCGCGGCATAGACGTCGCTCAGCACCAGCGCATCGGCTGCCTTGAAGCAACGGGCGAAGTCATCCATCAGCGATGCCAAACGAGTAAACCGGTGCGGCTGGAACAACACCACGATCCGGCGCGGCCCGACCGCTTCCCGCAGCGCGGCCAATGTGGCGGCGATTTCGCGCGGGTGATGACCGTAGTCATCGACCACGAGTACGCCGCGTGCCTCACCCTTACGCTGCATGCGCCGGTCCGCGCCTTGGAATTCCTCGATGGCTGCGGCAGCAACACGCAGCGACAACCCCAACTCATCGGCGACGGCGAGCGCTGCAAGCGAGTTCTGTACTTGATGCCTTCCGGGTGTCATCAAACGCACGCGGGTGATCGTTTCGGCGCCACGTTTCAAGCTGTAAGAGATGGAGAAGCCATCGGGCTGAATCTCGACGGCGGTGTAGTCGGCGCCCGATTCGAGCCCGTAGGTCAGAATGCGTCGTGGGACCTGCGGCAACAGCCGCTGCACGCCTGGGTCATCGGCACAGGCGACGACGGCGCCGTAGAACGGCACGCGACCTAGAAATCGGTGGAAGGCCTCCAGCAACGTCTCGTACTTGCCGCCGAAGTTTTCGAGGTGTTCGTGATCGATGCCGGTCACGATGGCCAGGCTCGGATAGAGTTTCAGGAACGAACCGTCACTCTCGTCCGCCTCGGCGACCATCAGGTGTCCGCTGCCCAGCTTGGCATTGCTGCCCAGCACGCCGAGCCGCCCACCAATCACCGCGGTGGGGTCCAGGCCACAGCGCGACAGCAACGTCGCGATCATCGATGTCGTCGAGGTCTTGCCGTGTGAACCTGCGACCGCCACACCGTACTTCAGCCGCATCAACTCGCCCAGCATCTCGGCGCGCGGGATCACGGGGATTCGTTGCCGCTGTGCTTCTACGCACTCGACGTTGTCGGTGGTAATCGCGGAACTGACCACAACGACATCCGCGCCCTCTACGGCCGAGGCTTCATGACCAATCCTCACGCGGGCACCGAGCCTTGTCAGGCGCCGCGTGGTTTCGGAGGGTGCTTGATCGGAGCCGCTGATCTTGTATCCCAAATTGAGCAGAACTTCGGCGATGCCGCTCATGCCGGAGCCGCCGATCCCGATGAAGTGCACTCTCCGCACCTTCCCGAGTTTCATGCGCGTCCCTCCAACAGCGAGCACGCCACGTCCGCGACCCGATCGGTCGCATCGGCCCGGCCCAGCGCGCGCGCTGCACTCGCCATCGCGACCAACCGCTTTGGTTCGCCCAGCAGCGCGCGAACTTCATGCGCGAGCCGTTCCGGCGTTAGGTCGTTCTGCTCGATCACCACCGCAGCACCGGCATTGGCGAGCGCTCGTGCATTGGCGCGTTGATGATCGTTGGCGGCGAACGGGAAAGGGATCAGCAAGGATGGCCGGCCGGCCGCGGTCAGCTCGGCCACGGTGGTGGCTCCGGCACGCGCCACGACCAGGCTGCTTTCTGCCAATCGTCGCGGCATGTCGTCGATGAACGCGAGCACGCTTACATTCGGATGCCCGGCAGCGGCAGCGTTTACACGCGCGAGATCATCTGGGCCGGTTTGCAGCACGATTTCGACATCAAGGCCGGACAACAGCGGCAGCGCACCGATCCACGCATCGTTGAGCGCGCGCGCCCCACGGCTGCCGCCAAACGCCAACACGCGGCGCGGCGGCGGATCGCTGAGCGGTTCGATCGCCGCGATCTCCAAGCGCACTGGATTCCCCGTAACCACGACACGACCGCGCAAACCGCCGGCACTCTCGGGAAAACTGACCGCGGAGGCGGTTGCCACGCGCGAGAGATAGCGATTCGTGGCGCCTGCGATTGCATTCTGTTCCAACAGCAACGTCGGGACACCTAGCACCGCAGCGGCCAAGACCGCTGGGCCAGAGGCGAAGCCGCCGACTCCCACCAGCAACGCGGGGCGCGTCTCGAGGAAAACAAGAATCAGACGCAACGTCGCACTTCCCGCAAGCAGCGCCGCGCGCAATGCGCCCAGTAGTCCGGCGCGCGCCATGCCACGCAACGGCAACACCCTGAGCGGCAAACCGGCGCTGGCTACCAGCGACTCTTCCAGACCCCCGCGTGCGCCGATCCAAGACACTGGGCGGCGAGGCTCGCGCGCTTGAATCGCGCGCGCCAGCGCCAGGCCCGGGAAGATGTGACCTCCCGTACCACCGCCGGCGATGATCACACCTCGCTGCGTCTCAGGCATCGCGCCTCCCACGCAACGAAACATTCAAGATCAAACCGGCGAGCAAGCACGAGGCGATCAACGAACTGCCACCCGCGGAAAGAAACGGCAGCGGTAAACCCTTGGTGGGCAGTATCCCCGTGACGACGCCTGCGTGTATTAGCGCTTGTCCGGTGAGCATCCAACTGGCGCCGAGCGCCAGCAATTTTCCGAAATCATCGGTGGCACGTTCTGCAGCGCGAACACCGCGCCAGGCGATCACCAAGAACGCGGCGATCACTGCGAATGAGCCAATCATGCCCAGCTCTTCGCCGATCACCGCGAAAATGAAGTCGTCTTCGGCTTCCGGCAGAAACAGTGCCTTCTGCGTCGACATTCCAAAACCTTTGCCGGCCCAACCACCCGACCCAACCGCCAGAATCGACTGCAACAACTGATATTGGATTTCTCCCAGCATGCCGGGACGGAGTTCCAACGCGGCGGCGAAATCGGTCAAGCGCTTCAAGCGATAGGGTTCAAGCCATGCCAGCGCGGCGAAGACTACCGAACTGCCCGCGGCCATCAGTCCGATATGTCGCCAACGCGCTCCCGCGACCAGCGTCATTGCGAGCGCGGTCCCGAACATGACCGTTGGCGTGCCGAGGTCCTTTCCCAGCGCGACGAGTCCGCACAGCCAGGCGGCAATGACCAACGGCCGCATCAGTCCGCGTCGTGTTCCGATTTCGTCGCGAGCGCGCACGAGCGCTGCGGCGACTGCGACCAGCAGCGCTGGTTTGGCCAGTTCACTGGGTTGCAAGCTGAACCCGGCAATCCTCATCCAGCGGTGCGTGTGGTTGACTTCAGGCGCGAACAACACGGCGATCAAGAGCGCGGTAGCGGCGGCCAGCATCAACCAGACGATCTGCGGACGGGCCAGTGCGCGATAGTCAGGGATCATTGCCAACGCCATCGTGCATAAGCCGAGCATGAGATGTACCAACGAAGAGATCATCCCGGTGGGGGCTCCGCCCACAGCGTCTTGATACACACGCGCCGACCCCGAAAGCGCTACTCCAAAGATCGCCAGCCCCAGCGCGACGGTCATCAATACCGGATCGGGGTGTCGGACCTGCGCCGCAACAGTCATGCGTTCGCCTCCGACAAGCTGCGTGCGAGTTGAGCAAAGTGATCGCCGCGAGCGGCATAGCCTGCGTACGCATCGAACGAGGCGCAGGCGGGGGCGAGCAGCACGATGTCGCCACTCGTCGCGCTCTGAAACGCAGTGCGGAGTGCTGCTTCGAGTGTCGTCGAGCGCTTCAAGCTCGCGCATCCGGCATGCGTCAGCACATCGGCAATATGCTCGCCCGCCTCGCCGAACGTGATGGCTGTAGCGTCGGCCTTTTCAATGGCAGCGGCGAGCGGAACGAAGTCGGAGGCTTTGTCGCGTCCACCCAGCAACACCCACAACTTCACGCTCGACAAGGCATCGATCGCTTGGAGTGCCGATCCGACGTTGGTCGCTTTGCTGTCGTCGACGAATCGGACACCGCGAACCTGTGCGACCTCTTGCAAGCGATGCGGCAGTGCGCGGAACTTGAGAAGCCCGCGGCGGACAGCATCCAAGGGCACGCCAGCGGCGCGGCAGGCGACGGCCGCGGCGAGCATGTTGAGCTGATTGTGGCGGCCTGGCACCGGTAGCTCTTGCACGCTGGCCAAACGTTCGACGGTGCCGCCGAAGCGCAGCCGGAGCTCACCGTCCTGAACCATCCCGCCTTCATCGACGCTCGTGCGTACCGAAACAGCGAGCAGCGGCTTTGCCGCGCGCGTTGCGAGTGCAGCGACCTCGGGATCGTCCACGCAGAGCACCAGCGGTGCTTCGGGCGCGCGCAACTCGGCGATTCGATACTTGGCGGCACGATAGTTTTCGAAGCTTCCATGCCGATCGAGATGATCGGCCTGGATGTTGAGCAAAATCGCAGCACAGGTGCGCAGTGAGAATGTCGTCTCGAGCTGGAAACTCGATATTTCAATCGAGTACCAGCGGTTTGCGTGATCACCTTGGATGGCGTCGCAGAGCGGAACTCCAAAATTGCCGCAGGCGATCGCTTCGTGGCCCGCGGCCGACAGCATCGCCTCGACCAATGCGGTCGTCGTGCTCTTGCCATTGCTGCCTGTAATACCAATGCAGCGCGAGCCGAGTGCTGGCGCCACCAGATCGATCTCGGAAATAATCGGTGTGCCGCGCTGCCGCGCTGCCGCCAAGGGTGGCATCGCGAGCGAGACCCCTGGAGAGACGATAATCAACGCAGCCGAATCGAATAACGCGTCGTCGTGCCGGCCGGCTTGCAGCCAGACACCTGCATCAGAGAGTGCTGTCGCTTCACGACTCAGTTCATGGATCGGTTTGAGATCGGTTGCCGTGACTGTGGCGCCTCGAGCCAAGAGCCAGCGTGCCGCGGCGCAACCCGACCGACCCAGGCCAACCACCAGCACTGGCAGTCCGCGCAATGCACGCAGATCGCCAGCCAGCGCTGCGAGTTCGGGGCGCGGCATCGTCATCACCGGCCTCACCGCAACTTCAGCGTGGCCAGTGCGGCCAACGCAAACAGAATCGAGAGGATCCAGAAACGGATCACGACCTTGGTTTCGGCCCAGCCGCCAAGCTCGAAGTGGTGATGCAGGGGCGCCATGCGCAGTACGCGCTTACCCCTCCACTTGAACGACGCAACCTGGACGATCACCGAGAGCGCTTCCAATACAAACAGTCCACCGGCGATGGCGAGCAGGAGTTCTTGCTTGCAAATCACAGCGATCATCCCGATCGCGCCACCCAGCGCCATCGAACCAACATCGCCCATGAAGATCTGTGCGGGGTGAGCGTTGAACCAGAGAAATCCCAAGCAGGCTCCCACCACGCTGGCACCGAAGACCGCCACCTCCCCGGCGCCCAGAACGAACGGGATGCCGAGATAGCTCGCGATCTTCGCGTTACCAGCGCAGTACGCCAGCACTGTGAATGTAGCCACCGAAACCCCGGATGCGCCGATCGCCAATCCATCGAGGCCATCTGTGAGATTGACAGCGTTGGCGGCGCCGACCAGAACGAACGCCACGAAGGGGATGAAGAAGAGGCCCAGATCGGGAGCAGCCGCCTTGAGAAACGGAACAGTGAGTGTGGTTTTGAAGCCGCTCAGATACAGGACGGTACCGATGAACAGTGCCAACAGGATCTGCGCTGCCAACTTCCCTCGTGCGGAGAGCCCTTTGCTGCTCTTGTCCGCGCGCTTCCGCATGTCGTCCCACAAACCGATCAAGCCGAAGCCCACCGCTGCCCCGAGTCCCATCCAGACGAACGGATCCGAGAGATCGGCGCAGAGCAAAGTGGGGATCACGATAGCCAGCAAGATCAAGAGTCCGCCGCTCGAGGGCGTGCCTTGTTTCTTCAAGTGCGACTGCGGACCATCATCGCGGACATGCTGTCCAAACTGATTTCGCTGCAGCTTCCGGATCAGCCAAGGACCGATCAAGAAGCTGAGCAGGATCGACAGCACCGCAGCGAGGAACGCGCGGAACGTAATGTAGCGAAAGACGTTGAGCGGTGAGAACAAATCGTGAAGCCGGTAGAGCAAGTTGTAGATCATGCCCGCACCTGAAGCGGGCGCGAGGCCAGAACGGCATCCAGCACTGTTTCCAGATGTGTCCCGCGCGACGCCTTGAGCACGACCAAATCACCGTCGCGAAGCGTTGCCGGAACCGCTCTCGAAGCCTCGTCGGAACTGGCATGAGTGAAAACCGCGGGCACGCCCCCCGCCCTTGCAGCGCTCGCCATGGTCTCGGCGTGCGCGCCCACGGCGTGCAGAAGCTGGATTCCATAGCTCGCCGCGGTAGCGCCCAACTCATTGTGCAGAGCACTCGCTCGCGGTCCAAGCTCTCGCATGTCGCCCAGCACGGCAACGCGGCGTCCGCGCCAGTCACTGGCGGCCAATCCAGACAGGACCGCATCCATCGCGCCGGGATTGGCGTTGTAGGTCTCGTCTACGACCAACAGATCGCCGGCCAGCCACGATAACTGACCGCGTCCTGCGATCGGCTTTACGCTTTGCAACGACGGCGCCATCTCCTCGATCGAGAGCCCGAGCCAAAGCCCAGCACCGAGCGCGGCGAGTGCATTGAGCGCCGCGTGCGTGCCCCACAAGTTCAACGCAACGGCGACATCCCTCACGCGAAACCGTGTACCGGTCAACAGCGTTCCGCCCAAGTCTTCGGCGCGCAAGGCCGCTTCTGATTCGAGACCGAAGGTCAAGAACGGCTTGATGCAATGCACCGCGCGCTCCATCAGCAACGGCGACCCGAAATGCACGACACCCTTCGCATCCGCCGGCATCTCGTCCAGCAGTTCGCACTTCGCAGCGGCGATGCCGCGCTGATCGGCGAAGTTACCGAGGTGTGCGGTACCGACGTTGGTAATCACACCGACATCGGGTTGCGCAATGCGGGTCAACGCGGCGATTTCGCCAGCGTGGTTCATGCCGAGCTCGAGGACGGCAACATCGATCGAAGGCGGCAGCCGCAGCATCGAGAGTGGCAACCCCCACTGATTGTTGAAATTGCCGACGGAGCTTGCGGTCCTCAGCCGGGCCGAGAGAGCGGCGGTCGTCAGCGCGCGAACGGTTGTCTTGCCCGAGCTCCCCGTAATGGCGACCACCTTGTAATGGCTGCGATTGCGTTCGTCAGTGGCCAGCGCTCCCAGGGCGCTCGTCGTATCGGCGACCTGCACCACCGTCATGCCCGGCGGTAAGGCGCAGCGCTCGTGAATGACCGCCAGGCTGGCCCCGCCGGCAGCCGCACGATCGATGAACGCATGGCCATCGTGCGTCTCGCCGCGAATTGCGAAGAAGGCTTCTCCGGCGTTCAGCGTTCGGCTATCGATCGAGACTCCACTCGCACGGACCGAAGCGTCGCCTTGAACGACAGCTCCGCCGATGGCAGCGGCGATCTCTGCAGCGCTCCGCGCGATCATGTTCGCCCCCGTCGTCGCGTTAGCGTAGCGCGCAACACTTCTCGATCGTCGAAGGGGCGCTTGACGCCCGCCACGTCCTGATACGTTTCGTGCCCTTTTCCGGCCACGAGCAGCGCATCACCCTCCGTGGCGATACCCACGGCATGTTCGATCGCAGCTTCGCGCGGCGTGATCCACTGCACATCGGCCCGTCCGTGACGCGCACCCTCCAGGACCTGACGAGCGATTTGCGCCGGATCCTCGTGACGCGGGTTGTCGTCGGTGATCACCACGATGTCGGCGATCTCGGCCGCCAGTTTGCCCATGCGCGCTCGCTTGTCGCGATCGCGTTCACCGCCACAGCCGAAGACGCAGATCAGCCGGCCGGGCGTCGTTTGCCGCATGAGACGTAAAACTCGTTCGAGTGACTCGGGTGTGTGCGCGTAATCGACCACCACTGAGTACGGCTGCTGCGCATCGATCCGCTCGAATCTCCCGGGAATGTCGGCCAGCGCGCGAAGTCCATCGAGAACGCGATCGATCGGAGCCCCGAGTGCCTGGGCGGCTGCCGCAGAAGCGGCGAGGTTCAAGGCGTCCCAAAGTCCGGGGCGCGCGAACTCGATCGAGAAGGTTCCGACCGGTGTCGTCAAGCTGAACGTCGCGCCGCTCGCTGTAGGCTGATGATTGGAGACTTGCCAGTCGCTGTGAGTCGCCTGCCCAAAGCTGATGCACCGCGCGCTCGTCGCTTGTGCGAACTCGTCAAGATACGGTTCATCGGCTGGGAGAATGGCGACGGCGTGCGGCTCCAACATCTCGAACAATCGTCGTTTGGCACGACGGTAGTTCTCATGGTTGCCGTGAAAGTCGAGGTGATCGTGACCAATGCCGGTCAGGATCGCCGCCGAGAAGCGCATGCACTCAACACGCGCCGAGTCGAGGGCAATGCTGGAGACTTCCAAGGCTGCGGCGCGCGCGCCCTGATCGGCGACGTCATGCAGGAAGGACCAAAGCTCCGGCGCTTCGGCAGTTGTCAAACCACTTACCCACTCGCGCCCGCGGAACCGTTGGCCGAGCGTGCCGCCGATCGCCGTCGGAAGGCCGGCGTTTTCCAAAGCGGCTTCCAGCATATGGACACAGGTGGTCTTGCCCTTGGTGCCAGTGACGCCAATCACTTGGAGTCGTTCGTCGGGAGCGCCGGCCAGTCGTCGCGCCACGCTCGCCAAGGCGACTCGCGGGTGAGACGACTCCAGCCACGCAATCGTGTCGCGCATTGCGGACGGGCGTGGACTCGCGGCAAGCACGGCGACAGCCCCCGCATGGACCGCGGCATCGACAAAGCGCTGTCCGTCGGTATCCCGCCCCGGAAGCGCAGCAAACAAAGCCCCCGGACGCACAGTCCGCGAGTCGAGAGTGACCGACGTTACGTCGACATCCGGAGCACCGTACAACGACACGCTCGCGAGGCCTTCGATGAGTGTGTCCAGGCGCATCATCCGCGCACTCCGCGGGTGCTGCGTTTTGTGTCGCCTTTGGCGATCGCGGCGGATCCGTCGCCGTCGGGATTCACCGGGGGAAGGTTGTCGGGAGCGATGCGACGCAACCGCAGAACTTCCGCCATCACGACGCTGAACGCAGGGGCTGCCGTCGCTCCACCGGTGCGCCCACCGATTTTCGGTGCTTCGAGGCTAATCACGACAATCGCAACCGGATGATCTACCGGAGCGAACCCGACGAAGGACGAGAGGTTCTCGGTCTTGTTGTAGTGACCATCGATGACCAACTCGGCAGTGCCTGTCTTGCCGGCCACGAAGAAGCCCTCGACCGCAGCGTTCTTTCCTGTGCCGTGTTTCTCTTCCACGACGCGACGCAGGAACTGACGTAGCTGCCACGATGTGTTGGCAGCGATCGCCCGTTCGGGAGCCGGGCGGGGGATCGGCTGGCGCGTTCCGTCAGGTAACTCCCACGACAATCCGACTCGCGGTGTCACTCGAAACCCGCCGTTGGCGATCGCAGACATCGCAACCGCGAGTTGAAGAGTCGTGACCGAGAGTGAGTGGCCGAAAGCAATGCTGTCGTGATCCACGACTTTCCATTGATCCGGTTTGGTCAGAACGCCTGCCGACTCTGCCGGAAGATCAACGCCGGTCCGGCGGCCAAACCCGAGCCTCACGAGGACACGATAGAAGTCGTCGTTTTGCAGCCTCTGCGCGAACTTCACGATTCCAATGTTGCTGCTGACTTCGATCACCTCGGGTAAAGTCAACACACCGTGCGGATGCGTGTCGCGGATCGGGCGGGAGCCCTTCATCCACAAGCCTCTCTCGCAGTCCACGGCCTCGCCCGGCCGGTGCAAGCCCTGCTCCATCAAAGCTGCCGCCGTGAACGGTTTCATCACCGATCCCGGTTCTGATGCGAGCGAGATCACTGAATTGCGCCGCAACTCATCCGGGGCCTTGTTGAAGCGATTGGGGTCGAAGCCAGGATAGGCAGCCAGCGCGAGTACATCCCCCGTGTCGGGATCGAGCACAACTCCACGCGCGCCCCGCGCCCCGTGCTCTGTCGCAGCGCGTTCGAGCGCTTCTTCCAGCACCATCTGCAAGCGCAAGTCGAGCGCGAGTTGGAGCGTGGCCGCAGGTGGTGGCGTAGCGTCACCACTAATGTGTTCGACCGGTGTTCGCTTGGCATCGGTGATACGCAGCAGCTTGGCCGAGCGCGATCGGAGTCCGTCGTCATAGACGCGTTCAATCCCTTCGGTCAGCGTGCCATCCAGATTGACGAACCCCAACACATGAGCCGCTTGTCCAGGATGCGGGTAGCCGCGTTTGAAGCCGCGGCTCCAATGCAAGGTGTCCGCAGGAATCAGTCCGCGCGCAACCAAAGCCTGTACAGCCTCGACACAACCCTCGTCGCAATCGCGACGAACATCGAGCCAGGCGTGACCGGCGCGGCTCGTCAATCGGCCCGGGGCGACCTGCGCGGCACGCTCCAGTGCAGCCAGGCCCGCGACGCCGATTCGAACGGGCTCAGCGGCCAGCACGGAACAAGGGACCGAGTTGGCGAGGTAGCGGTCTGTGCTGCGGTCGACGATTTCACCGCGCGGTCCAGGAATTGTGATCACGCTTTCGGATTGGGCGATCGCGCGAGCCGCCAAGTCCGAGTGATGCGAAACCTGCAGCACGAACAGCCGCCAAGAGATCAGCACCGAGAAAAGCAATAGTCCAACCGAGACCAGGCGCCGCCGGCCGCGGCTCACCTGGGACTCATTGTTCATCGCCGCCGCTCGGCAAGTTGCAGCGGCTGAAGTACGACTGGTCGTTGCGCGGGACCCGGCGCCAGCAAAGCCAATCGCTGTGCTTCGGATCGAAGCCGTTCAGGTGCCAGCAGCTGATCGCGCTGCGCCATCAGCGTGCGCCGTGTCAACTTCTCCTGTGCAATCGCGTTTTCGAGTTGTGCGCACTCACGCCGCCAAGACACACCCGTTACCTGCCCGCTGACGTGCAGCAAGAGTGGAAAAGCCAGGATCAGAATCCGCGCGAATCGTTGGAACACACGTCCAACCACGCGCGGGTGCGGCGCGACCATCGGCGGGCGATTGAGGATGCCGGCTGGGAGGCTCATCGTTTGATTCCCCAGCGCAGCTTTGCAGAGCGCGCGCGCGGGTTTTCATTGGCTTCGGCTTGAGTGCATGAGACCGCGCGGCGAACCGGAAGATCGAGCCATTCCAGGGCGCCGCAGGTGCACGGGTCCCCGCGCCGACAACGGCAGGTTTCTGCCAAGCGCCGCAACGTGGTCTTGGAGATGCGGTCCTCCAAACTGTGGAAAGCGATCACCGCGATCCGGCCGCCACGGGCGAGCCGAGCGACCAGGGTTTCGATCGTCGCGCCGAGACCGTCGAGCTCTTGGTTCACAGCGATACGCAGTGCTTGGAACGTGCGAGTCGCAGGATCGATACGATCGTGGCGCGATGCCGGCACGATGCGACGCACCAGATTGGCCAACTCGGCTGTGGTTCGTAACGGCGTGTGCCGGCGTGTCTCGACGATCTCTCGCGCGATCCGGCGTGCCATGCGTTCCTCGCCAAATTCCGAGAACACGCGCGCTAACTCCGCCTCGGAGGACTGCTCGATCAAATCCGCAGCCGTTGCTCCGGAGCGTGAACGATCGAACCGCATGTCGAGCGGGCCATCGAATCGAAACGAGAACCCTCGATACGGATCATCGAGCTGATGCGAACCGAGCCCCAAATCCAGCAGGGCAGCATCGATGGTTTTCAACCCCAAAGAGTCGAGCACCGCGCCAGCGTCGCGATAGTCGGCATACATAAGGGTGGCGCGCTCGCCGAAACGAACGAGCGACTTTCGCGCCAACTCGAGCGCCTCTTCGTCGCGATCGAGGCCGACCACTTGGCCGTCGGGCGCGGTCTGTTCCAACCAGGCTGCCGCGTGCCCACCGAGCCCGAGAGTTCCATCGACCAATACGGCGCCAGGGCGCGGGTTGAGCGCGTCGAGTGTCTCGCGGGACATGACCGGTCGATGGCGAGGGACTTCCTGCGGCGGGGCGTGGAGTTCGGCCGCCATTAGATCCCCAACTCGGTCAGCCGCGCGCGATGCTCGCGCGAGACGGTTGGCGGATTCGCGGCGAGTGCCGCGTGGTCCACGACTTCAAGATGGTCGCGGGACCACGACACGTGAACCTCGCCCTTGATGCCGGCCTGCTGGCGAAGCAAGGGGTGAATGAGGACGCGGCCCTGTGCATCGAGTTGCGATTCCCGGCCCCAATAGTTGACAGCTTGTGCGAAGCTCTCTACGGCTTCATCGGTCGCTGCTTTACCGACAAGCCGCGCCTCGAGTTCCTCCCAAGCTGGGAGGGGATATACCCAAATTGTCTTTCCATCGATGGAGGTGGTGAGAATGCGAGCAACGTCTCCCTCGACCGCTTTGAAGCGATCGAAAAAGCGGGCCGGAATCTTCATCCGCCCCTTCTCGTCTACTGAGACGACCTCGCCACCACGCAGCATGACGGCTCCCGCCGGACCTCTGTGGGCCAACTCCCGACGAACGGCCCTCAGAGACCCCGATCGATCAACTCTGAGAGGGTGCTTCGGGCTCGAGAGGGACCAAGATCCCCTCTCTCTCCACTATTTCCCACTTTTTCCCACCGCGGATGTTACCGAGCCTGTCCGAAGCGAGTCAAGGACCTTCGGGTCAAAAAATGACAATTGCGGAATGGTGAGCTGAGTTCGAGCGACGAAGCGCGGCTACGAAGAGCGTTTCGTGGGCGCAGCGGGCGAGGGAAAAGGAAAAAGCCCCGGCTCATCACCGGGGCTTTTGGCTACCTCTGAAGGAAATCAAGTTCGACTAGCGGTTTTGGCTACTGCCTCCACTGTTCTTGGGCGGGTCGCCAACCACGATCGACGGCAGCGGATCAGGTCCGATTGTCCCGCCTTCCGGCTCCGGATCCTTCGGCTTGATCTGGACGCCATTCCCATGCAGCACCCCATCGGGATCAACCCAGCCGATGGTAACTTCGTCATCATCACCGCCAAAAATATTGGGTCTTGAACCGGGAATGCCTTCGGTATTGATCTGGATCGGGCCGACCCAGGTGTTGTTCCAACGAATCGCGAAGACGACACGCTCATCGCGTAGCGCGGGCCCGTCCTGCCACCACGTCACAAACGGGATCTCGCCGACGAAAGTGATTCGTGGGTCGAGGTCGGCGACGCCGTTTCCGGTGCCGATCAACTCAGGGGCCGTCCAGGTGCGACCGACCAATCGGGCGACCGCGATGTCGATCTCGAGACCGCGTCGATAGGACCACACGCCCCACATCGCACCTTGCTTGTCGACGGCCATCGAGATCGGTCCGTCCCAGCGATCACTGAATCCTTGCGGTACGGTGACGGAGCTACGCGATTCGACGCCCCGTGGCGCCGCTGCGAAGGCCGAACCCACCGTGACGATCGCCAGAATCAATGTGGAAACCAGGTGGCGTTTCATTTGTTGCCCCCTTTCTCGATTTGACTGTCGAACTCGCGCACCTCAGGAAGATTTTGCTCGAGGCTGGGACGCAGATATTTCAGGCGCCCGAGTGCGATCTTGGATTCGGCAGGACTGTGCTCTGCGACGGCGATCTTCCACTGGTAGAACGCATTCAAGAACAGGATGTCGACGTAGTGAACGTCGCCGCCCGAGGCAATGGCGTTCGATTCGCGGATGAACTGTTTGGAAGCCTCGAAGTCGCCGCGCCGGAAGTGGATTTCTGCCAACCATGCCGACGCCGACGCCACGGTCCATCGATGACCCAAGCTGCGCGCCTCATCGCGGGCTTCCTTGAGCAACCGGACGCCTTCGCGGAACTGACCACGCGCTGCGTAGATCGGACCGAGATTGCGCTTGACCTTGAGTGCTTCGTGCAAGTCACCACAATCGCGATAGCGGCCGAGCGCAGCGTGGAAGTGATTCAACGCCTCGTCGTGCTCTTCGCGTTCCTGATAAATGCTGCCCAACGCATGGTGCGCATAGGCCTCGAGTTGCTTGTCTCCGGACTTCTCGGCGATCTGGAGCGACCGGCTCGCCTCGACTTCCGCCAGTAAGAAATCGCCGAATTCGCGATGAACGTTGCTGAGTTGTAGCAGGGCGCGAACGACGGTGCCGCCATCGATATGGCGCTCTAGCCGGAGCAGCTGACGGATCTCGTATTCGGAGAGACTAATTTTGCCCATTCGATAAAGACTGATCGCAGCCGCTAATCGCGCCTTGGCGATGTCGTTTACCGCCTCAGCATTGGTTGCGGGAATCTCTGAAATGCTCCCGAGGATCCGTCGTGCCTTTTGGTAGTGAACGTAGGCACGGGCGTAATCGCCGAGTCGAAACTCCTCATGACCCGCCTTCATCAGCTCGGCCGGATTGTTCCCCTCGGGCTCGGTGTTTTCGAGTTCTTCGAGGTCGACTACATCCGAGAACGTCTGGATCGACACGTTGAAGATTCTGGCCAGTGTGCGGAGCTTATCGAACGAGGGGTAGCAAAGCCCCTTCTCGTAACGGCTCAGCTGAGAGTTGTCGATTTCCCCGCCATGCAGCCTCGCCTTCTCTTCGACTTTGCGAAGCGAGAAGCCGTACCCGTTTCTCAAGTTCTTGAGGTACTGGCCGAGCCGCGGACTTCCCTTGGTTTCCAGCATCGGCATCCCTTCCGGGGCCCGATCGGTACTAGAGAGACCACTCAACGGTCGATTCATGGCAACCTCCCTCCGCAGCCGCATAGGTACCACGATCACCATCGACGTAAGTCGGAATAAATCGCGTCTTGCGGTGAAAAAGCAGCAGCCCCCAATCTGTGGTGTGAAGCGCCGTTTTTGAAACTTCCCGAGCCGCGCTAACTGTACCGTGGAGCAGCGACTTCTGGCTCCTCCTTCAGCGAAAGAAAATAGTTCGGACCCGGATGTAAGTCTAGGTTGTTTTCTTTACTAACAGGTTATTCTTTGTGGCGAGGCAGCGTCCCCAGTCAGGTACGCCGCTTTGACTCACGAACAACCCCAGCGCAAACTGCTCCGATGTTCGAGGCTCGTCTAGCTTTTCGCGCGATGGTCCACCGAGCGATAGCTCTGTACCTCGGCCTCTTCATCGCCACGCTGGGGCTTTTCGGCTGGTACTTCCTGCACGATCACCAGTCATTCGCCGTCGATCAACAGGTTCGAGAGGCACGGCAGGTTGCGGCCCGCTTGTCGCAGCGACTCGGTCCACAGCTCGCGCCAGAGGGAGCGATCGACGTTCCATGGTCGGCCGATCGGCTCGATCTGCTCGCGGCCCTGATCGACGACGCGGCTCGCGATGTGCCGGTTGTGGCGCGTGTTGTGATCGTGATTGCGGGCCGCGAGACGATCGGGCCGTTTGTTCGGGGTGCTGACGGCCGGATCGTAATCCTGGACGAAGCGAGATCCATGCCCAGCCGCCCCAACTTGGGGGATCCGGACGATCCACGCCGCACTTTCGACCGCCCCAACACGCTGATGCGGGGCCGACTGCCCCGCGCGGTTGCAGCACCCGTACTTGGAGGTATCGCGAGTCTGATCGTGCTGCTCGATCCGAAGTCGATCGAACTCGCGGTCATTGAGGTGCGATGGCGCGCCCTTGGCAAGCTGGCCATCGTCGCGGTTGTTTCCTTGTTACTCGGTGGAATCGGCTTTTCCTATACGTTCAGCCTCGTGCGCCGCACCCGAAAGCTGACGGAAGAGTCACAACGCGGCAAGCAGTTGGCTTCGCTGGGTACTCTTGCGTCCGGCTTGGCGCACGAAATTCGCAATCCACTCAACGCGATGAACATCAACCTCGAACTGCTCGAAGAGGATGTCGCGACCGGACAGCTTGGAGCCGAATCGTTGGAGTTGTTGCGCGCGAGTCGCTCAGAGGTGCTGCGACTGGAACAATTGGTGAAAGACTTCTTGGCCTTCGCCCGTCCTCGCGCAGCAATTACGGAGGAGATCGTCCCGGGCGAGCTCGTCGCCGACGTCGTGCGTTTCAGCCGCCCAGAATTTGCCAAAGCCGGCGTTGCACTCGAACTCAAACATGAGGACATCGCTCCGACGGTGCGCGTTGATACAGGCCAGCTTCGCCAAGCGATCCTGAACGTGCTCTCGAACGCGCTCGACGCAAGTCGCGCTGGTGGCAAAGTCGAGGTAGTCGTTGGTCCAACCGTCCAAGGTGAAGCCAAGATCGTGATCCGCGATGAGGGGGAAGGAATCGCGCGTGAAGATCTGAACCACATCTTCGAGATCTTCTGGTCGAAGAAGCTCAAGACGCCCGGTTCCGGCCTGGGCTTGCCGATCGCGCTTCGAGCCGTGGAAGAGCATGGTGGCCGCATCGATGTCGAATCGACTCCAGGCCAGGGTGCGACGTTCACGATGATTCTGCCCCCTGCCGCGATGAGTCCACGCGGAAGCGCTGGCCGCGATAGTGTCGTGTGAGCAACGATCAGGCGCGTGAGGAAGCGGCACGACTGCGAGAGGCGCTATGGCGCCACCGCTATCTCTACTACTCCAAGGCGCAGCCAGAGATTACCGACGCCGCCTACGATCAACTGGAACAACAGTTGACCGCGCTGGAGAAACAACATCCGGAACTGATCACGCCCGACTCACCTACGCAGCGAGTTGGTTATCCCGTAACCTCGGATCTGCCACAACAACGCCATAGCGTGCCAATGCTGTCGCTGGAAAACGCTTACTCCGAGCAAGAACTCATCGAATGGGAACGAAGGCTGCGCCGGGTCAGCGGTCTTGGCATTTCTGACCCGCTCGCGTATTCGGCAGAGCACAAGATCGACGGCGTGTCCGTTTCAGTGATCTACGAGAGTGGAGTCCTCGTGCGCGCCATCTCGCGCGGCGACGGGCAGATCGGTGAAGAAATCACGCACAACGCCCGCACGATTGCCTCGCTACCGTTGAGACTCAATCCGCCGTTTTCGGCGTTGCTGGCTCGAGGGGAAGTGTTTTTCCCAAAAGCAGGATTTGCGGCGCTCAATCGTGAACGTGAAGAAGCTGGATTGGCGCCGTTTGCAAATCCCCGCAATGCGGCAGCCGGTACGCTTCGCTTGCAGGACCCCGCGCTGGTTGCCGCGCGCCCTTTGGAGTTGCATTTCTGGCAGGCAGTTTCCATCGACGGGGTACCGCCCGAGGACCACTTCACGGGGCTCTCTCGACTCTCCCAGGCTGGGCTTCTCATCAACCCCCACACGCGTGCGGGCCAGGGGCTCGAGGAAGTCCTCGAATTCATTCGCCAGTGGGAGAGCGAGCGCGATTCATTGCCCTACGAGATCGACGGTGTCGTCGTCAAAGCGCTGTCTCACCAGATTCAACAGGCAGCAGGGGAAACCTCGAAGGCACCGCGCTGGGCCGTGGCATTCAAGTACGCTGCAGAGCAGGCGCAAACTCGATTGTTGTCCATTACGGTGCAAGTCGGGCGCACGGGCGTTCTTACACCGGTGGCCGAACTCGACCCGGTAAGACTTGCGGGAACCACAGTGTCGCGGGCGACCCTTCACAACTACGAAGAAATCGCACGCCTGGATATCCGCGTGGGAGATACCGTCGTCGTCGAGAAGGGTGGCGAAGTCATACCGAAGGTCAACGGGCCGGTATTGAGTCGAAGGCCGGCCAGCGCGGTACCTTCAATGCCGCCGTTGCGTTGTCCCATGTGCGGAACCGAAGCGGTGCGTGCAGAAGGAGAAGTGGCCTACCGATGTCCTAACGCTACATGCCCCGCTCGACTAAGAGAGTCGCTACGACATTTCGCGCGCCGCGACGCATTGGATATCGAAGGCCTCGGGCCGGCACTCATCGACCAGTTGGTCGAGCGCGGACTCGTGAAAGACCTCGCCGATCTCTATCGACTGGACGCAGCGGTCTTGTCCAATCTGGACCGGATGGGGACCAAGTCAGCTGAAACGCTCGTCGCACAGTTGGCGGCGAGTCGAGAACGGCCGTTTTCGCGGCTGCTGTACGGGCTTGGAATCCGGCACGTGGGCGAACGCGCCGCTCGTGTCATCGCGCGTCACGTGTCTGGTTTGAAAGCGCTGGCCGCGCACGCCGCTTCGGACAACGCAGCGGAGTTCTTCGAAACGATGCCCGATCTCGGACCCGAGACGGCGCACTCGTTGATCTCTTTCTTCACGAGCCAAGCAGGATCTGAGTTGGTCGATCGACTGGCGCCGCTATTCCCGGACCGCGCGGAGATTTCGACCGCCGCAGAAGGGGGGCCGTTCAAAGCCAAGACTGTGGTGCTGACCGGTACGCTGAGCAGCATGGATCGGCGCACGGCGACTGAAAGACTAGAGGCCGCTGGTGCGCGGATTAGCAGCAGCGTCAGCAAACGCACCGACTACGTGATCGCAGGCGATGAGGCTGGATCAAAATCGGACAAAGCACGAGAACTGGGCGTCAGAATCTTGAATGAAGCGGAGTTTCTCGCACGGATCGGATCGAAAAAATGAGTGAGCAGATTTCCGGGAAAGTAATCATCGTCGACGACGACGCCGGCGGGCGCCAGGCAATGACTCGTGCGCTACAGCGGCATGGCTGCGAGGTCTTCCCGTTCGCCGACGGCCTCGACGCTCTCGTGTTTCTGCGAGAGCACCCGGACGTTTTGCTGATCGTCACCGACCTGCGAATGCCGGGGATCGATGGCCTCGAAGTTTTGCGTCGTGCTCGCGAAGTCGTTGCTGACGTCGGAGTTCTGATGATCACCGCCCACGGTTCGGTGGAGACTGCCGTAGGGGCGATGAAACGCGGCGCCGAGGATTACTTGGAAAAGCCAGTAAACCTCGAGGTACTCCGCGCGAGGGTCGGCAACTTGGCCGAGAAGGTGCGACTCGGGCGAGAGGTGCGCGACTACAAAGGCGTGGAGGCAATCATTCACGAGCAAGGCTCGTTCGAAGGGATGATCGGCCGTTCGCCTTCGATGATGGAGTTGTTTCGCTCCATCCAACAAGTCGCGCAGGCCCGTTCGTCGGTACTTATTCTCGGCGAGTCCGGCTCGGGCAAGGAGTTGGTCGCCAGCGCGATTCATCGTCGCTCGTTGCGTTCGAGCAAGACATATCTCCCGCTGGACTGCGCTTCCATTCCGGCCGAGATCCTGGAGTCCGAACTGTTCGGCCACGAGCGCGGCTCGTTTACCGGGGCGCAGGGGCGCAAGCTCGGGAAGTTCGAACTCGCCAATGGCGGTACATTGTTTCTGGACGAAATCGGCGAGTTGCCGCTGGCCTTGCAGGCGAAGTTGTTGCGGGCGCTGGAGTCGCAGACTTTCATGCGTGTCGGTGGTACAGAGGAAGTCAAAGTGGACGTGCGCGTCGTGGCGGCCACGAATCGCTCACTCGACGAGATGGCAGAAGCAGGCGAGTTTCGTCGCGACCTCTACTACAGATTGGCCGTCGTAACGCTGCGCATCCCACCCCTTCGTGAGCGTCGCGATGACATTCCTTTGATTGCAACAGCGTTGCTCGAGCGGTTTGCGCGCGAGAACGGCAGACAGGCGCCGGTGTTGAACTCCGACACTCTGCAGGTACTCAAGTGGGCGCCGTGGCCCGGAAATGTGCGCGAACTGCGCAACGCCATGGAGTCGTTGGCGATCTTGCACCAGGGGGCAGAAGTTTCTGCCGCCGATTTGCCGGAGGAATTGCGGCAGGCCTCGCGTGACGCCGAGTTAACGCCTGCCGCGGGAGCCAGCTTTTACGGCAAGACGATGGAAGAGATCGAGCGCGAGGTGATCCTCAGAACACTCGAGCAAACCGGAGGCAATCGCACACAATCGGCCGAATTGCTCGGAATCGGGCTGCGCACGTTGCAGCGCAAGATCAAGCAGTATCGAGACGAAGGTTATCCAGTGGTTGGAAATGACCTGTATGACGGGTCAGCCTGAGATGCGGTCGCCCGTTGGCGGGGCGATTGATAACCAGGAACAATGGCGACGGGTGAACCGGAGCGACAACAAGAGCCGTCCGAGCCTGCGGGCTCTGTGGATCGGCGAGAGGTGACGATATGACGCGTGGTCGTTTCGTTGTGATGACACTCATGCTGTGCGTTGCGCTGTTCGCCGGTGTCATTGTCGGTTCGCTGGTGCCGCCGTTTGGGCCAGCCTCGGCGCAGGACCTGAAGCTCGCCCCGTCGCCATCGGTGGTGCCGACCGCGGTCGCGGTGCCTTCGTTCGCCGACCTCGCCGAACGAGCGATCCCATCAATCGTTCACATCCGAAAAACGCAGCTAGTCCAGAGCGGATCGGATGGCGGCTCGATCCCTGGCCCACTGCGTCGTTTCTTCGAACAAATGCCCGACGATGAGAATCATCGCCGGCGCGACGAGCGAGGCAACGGCGCCCCAAGACGCGAGCGCCAGCGGTCAGCCGGCAGCGGTTTCTTCATTACTACTGACGGCTACATCATGACCAATCGTCACGTCGTCGAGGACGCCGACGAACTCGAGGTCCAAACCAACGATGAAAAGCGCTACACCGGCAAACTGATTGGCATCGATCCGCATCTCGACCTGGCGATCGTAAAGATCGAATTGGACAAGCCCGCTCCGGCGCTTCCGCTCGGCGACTCGGATGCACTTCGTGTCGGCGAATGGGCAGTCGCTATCGGCAATCCTCTCTACTTCGAAAATTCGGTGACCGTCGGCGTGATCAGCGGCAAAGAGCGCACTCAGGTCGGTGCTCCGAGCGACATTGGTGATTACATTCAAACCGATGCTGCGATCAACTTCGGCAATTCGGGCGGACCGCTGCTCAATGCGCGCGGCGAGGTAATCGGAATCAACACCGCCATCATCCGTGGTGGCGGTTCTCAGTTCTCCGGTGGACCGGACAATACGCTCGAAGGGCTCGGCTTCGCACTGCCGATCTCTCAGGCCAAGCGCTCGCTCGAACAGTTGATCAAAACCGGCACCGTCAAGCGCGGTTACATGGGCGCAGCGGTCGAGCCGATCCAGCCCCTGGCGGCTGATTCGTATCGCTTCCCAAGTGGCACCAGCGGTGCACTCATCGGTGGTGTCACCAAAGGCACTCCCGCGGATGCGGCAGGCCTCAAGCAAGGCGACATCATCATGGCGGTCGAGGGACGCCCCATTCGCAGCAGCAACGAACTGGTTAACGTCGTCAGCAGTTACAAGCCCGGCGACAAGATCAAACTCAAGCTGTGGCGAGACGGCAGCGAAACGAGTGTCGTCGTGACATTGACCGAACGCCCAACCGAGATCGCGCAGGCGCCCTCGCAGGGCGAGCCGGAAAAAGCTCCGTCCGAGGACAACGGCGAAGCCGAGGGGTTGGGTTTGACCGTCGCGCCGTTGCCCGCCGCTCTACGTGAACGCCTCTCCGATCTCGGCTTCAAGGGTGGTGTCCTAATCAAGGATGTCGATGAAACGTCCGATGCGGCACGTGAGGGGCTATCGGCTCCGTATGTCGTGCTCGAGATCAACGGGACCCCAACGGTAACGGTTGCGGACTTCCGGAAGGCAGCAGCGGCAATCAAGCCTGGCCAAGTCGTTCGCCTGCGTACGCTGTCGCCAGGAATGGATGATCGGCTCGTGTTCTTCCGACTGAGTAAGTGACGACAACGGTATGAGCGATGCAACGACCATCCTGGTGGTCGATGACGAACCGGCGATTCGCGAGGCCTTGCGAATGATCCTCGAGTACGAGGGTTTTCGTGTGGTCGATGCGCCGGACGGGGAAGAGGCGTTGCGTCGCGCCCGCAGCGTGCCGCCGCACGCGATCTTGTTGGACGTGAAGTTGCCGAAGGTATCAGGCATGGACGTGCTCAAACGTCTGCGCGACGGCATCACCGATGCGCCTGTGCTGATGATCTCCGGCCACGGCACCATCTCCACGGCAGTGGAGGCGCTGGCGCTCGGCGCGCAGGACTTCCTCGAGAAACCACTCGAACGAGAGGTGGTGCTTCATCGTCTACGGCTTGCACTGGAACGAAGCAAGCTCACGATCGATGCAGCATTACGGAATGCGGACGAAGAAGGCCGCTACACGCTGGTCGGCAGTTCGACGACATTGGAGAAAGTCAGAGAACTGATCGCCCGGGCAGGGCCGGTAAACGCAACGGTGTTGATTACGGGCGAGTCGGGCACAGGCAAGGAGCTCGTTGCACGCGCGATTCATACCGCATCGGCGCGGCACGGAGGGCCGTTCGTCAAGGTCAACTGCGCCGCGATTCCCGATGAGCTGATCGAATCGGAATTGTTCGGGTACGAGAAGGGGGCGTTTACCGGCGCCGCGACGCGCCAGCGCGGACGATTTGCCAACGCACACGGCGGGACGATTTTTCTCGACGAAATCGGCGACATGTCGCTGAAGACGCAAGCCAAGGTGCTACGTGCACTGCAGGACGGTGAGATCGAACCGCTTGGCGCTGGCGGACCGGTACGCGTCGATGTGCGCGTCGTTGCCGCCACCAACAAGGAGCTTCGTGCCGCCATCAAGAACGGTGAGTTTCGCGAGGATCTGTACTACCGTCTCAATGTCTTGCCGATTCATCTGGCGCCCTTGCGCGAGCGGCGAGACGACATTCCTTCGCTCGTCGATCACCTTGTCGCGCTGATTTGCCGCGATAACAATCTGCGGGCGCGACGATTCACGTCCGCAGCGCTCGAGGTGCTTCGCAATCGTGCGTGGCCAGGAAACGTTCGCGAGCTACGCAACGCAGTCGAACGCGCCATTATTCTTTCGACTGGCGAGCAGATCGATGTTTCAGCCCTGCCCGAAGCAGAAGCTCAGCCGAGCGATTTGTCGACTGACTGGCTCGAGGTCGAGAGTCTGCGCGAATTCAAGGACCTCTCCGAGCGGCAGTTCCTGTTGCGAAAACTCGAGCGTCACGGTTGGAACATCACCCGCACCGCACAAGCGATCGGGACGCCGCGCTCTAACCTTTACAAGAAATTGGAACATCACGATCTAGCGCGCATTGCCCACCAGCACTCCCGGGAGATCTCGTGAAGTACATCTTCGCACTCGTGTCGCTGCTGGCTGCCCCTGCGATTGTTGCGGCTGAGACACGCCCACCAACTGTCGGGGAACTGCCGGTTCCGGTAGCGACCGCTACTACCACGCTCGAAACCGCCACCGGCGGGGACTCCGAGAGGTTGCTCGCGGAATTGGAGGCTGATGCCAAGGCCAACCCGAGCGACGCCCGCAAACTGGCCAAGTACGGCCTTGCTTTGGTGCGGGCCGGCCGCAACGAAGACGGACTAGCGGCGCTGACTCGCGCGCGTTCGATGTCTCCAGACGAGCCGGAGGTTCTGCTGCTGCACGCCAAGGGTTTGGCCAAGACGGGTCACGTGGCTGAGGCGATTGAGTTTTCAATGAAAGCCGCACGCTCTCCGCTGGCGACTCCGAAGCTCGCAGCTGAAGCCCTGTTTACAGCGGGATCGCTCGAGTGGCGGCGCAACGATCTTGACGAGGCCGAGAAACTCTTGAAGGAAGCGATCACGCGTGATCGGCACAGTGCGGGCGCGTATATGAATCTCGGACTTCTCTACCTCGATCAAGAGAAGCTGTCGGACGGAATGGCGATGTTGGAGCAGGCAGCTCTCGTCGGCCAGGACAACCCCGGGGTGCTCAAGTCCTTAGCGCGGACCTTCGAAGCACGCGGCATGTTGGACAAGGCCTTCGAGCGGTGGAAGCGCTTGGTCGAGCTGGCCCCCGAGGATCCCGGAATCCACTTTGTGTTCGGCTCATATTGCTTCGAGAAACAAATGTGGTCGCTCGCTGAGAAGAGTTTTCAGAAGTGCGTTGCTATCAATGCTGCGGACTCGAGTGCACGCCTGAAGCTGGCGCAGACGTTGCAGCGCACGGGGCGTTATGACGAGGCCGAGAAGCAGGCGCTGCTCGCTCAGAAGATCGGTCATCCCGAGGCGCAGAGCGTGCTTGAGTCGATCGCGTTCGAACGCAAGCTCAAGCCCGCGCTCGCTGCCGACCGATCCCCCAAGAATTGATCGCAACGCAGTCTCCCTGGCTCGCTTGGAAAGGGCAATGTCGTGACCGATTTGAAAGAGGATTTGGCGTCGCTCCGAATCGATCGCAGCCACAAGTCGAGACGCCGCAGACCGTGGTTCATTTTGACGTCGGCAGTCATTTTGGTGGTGCTCGCGGGCGGCTTTCTCCTCAAGCGCGATCGTGCTCCTCGTGCGGTGCTGACCATCCAGCCCACGGTGACCGTGGGCGGCCCGCCAGCAGGTACGCCAATCCTGAACGCGGCTGGCTACTTGGTTCCGCGACGAAAGGCTGTCGTCTCCTCGAAGATTCAAGGGCGCCTGTTGGAACTGCGCGTCGAAGAAGGAGCGCGAGTCAAGTCTGGCGACGTGATTGCGCGCTTGGAGGACAACGATTTCCGTGCGCAACTCGCGCGCACCGCGGCGGCGGTCGGCCGCAGCCAAGCCGATCTGAGCGAATCGCGACGCCAGCTAACGGTGGCGCAACGCTTGCTCGACGAGGGAGTGGGTAACCGGGACACACGTGACGCTGCGGAAAGCAGGGTGCGCCTCGGCGAGGCGACACTCGCGCAATCCAGGGCTGAGACCGATGTCTCGCGAGCGCAGTTAGAAAACACGGTGATTCGCGCACCGTTCACTGGAACTGTCTTGCGCAAGATGGCGGAAGTCGGCGAGAGCGTGGCCCCGATTCCGCCAGGCGTGAACATCTCCAGCGCGTCAGGTGCGATCGTCGTCTTGGCCGATCTCGACACACTCGAAAGCGAAGTCGATGTTGCCGAAGCGAACGTTGCGCTCTTGACACCGGAGAATCCGGCCGAGGTTACCGTCGAGGCGTTCCCTGACAAGGTCTACAAAGCGGCGCTGCGCCAAGTGATCCCTACCGCCGACCGAACCAAAGCAACGGTTTTGGTGAAGGTGACGTTGCTCGACAAAGATCCAAACCTCAAGCCGGAGATGAGCGCCAAGGTCGCGTTTCTCTCCGTCGCCAAAGTACAAGATCCAAACGCCCCCGCCCCGCAGCCCGAGATTACGGTTCCATCGACGGCAGTCGTGGTACGCGATGGAGCCGACTTGGTATTTGTCGTCGAGGCCGGCAAGGCCGTTGCGCGCCCCGTCAAGTTGGGCGACCGGCGAGGCGCCAACATCATCGTCAGCTCAGGGCTTGCTGGAACTGAAACGCTGCTCTCGGCGCCGCCCGACGATTTGAAGAGCGGCGAGTCTGTCGTATCCGGAGCGCCCTAATGGCCCTGGTGCAGGTGACCGATGTTCGAAAAATCTACCGGCGGGACGCCGAACGAATTGTCGTCCTCGACGGCTTGAGCCTGGCGATCACCGAAGGCGAATACGTTGCACTGATGGGGCCCTCGGGGTCGGGCAAGACCACGCTGCTCAACTTGATTGCAGGCATCGATCGCCCATCGTCAGGCGACATCTTTGTCGGCGGTGTGCATGTCTCCGATCTTGGCGAAGCCGAGTTGGCGCGCTGGAGAAGCCGCAGCGTCGGGTTCATCTTCCAGTTCTACAACCTCATTCCTGTGCTGACCGCCCTCGAGAACGTGGTGCTGCCGCTGTTGCTCACCGACCTCTCGGCCCGCGAGCGGCGCGAACGTGCGATGACGGCACTGCGCGTGGTCGGCTTGGCTGATCGTTACAAGCACTACCCACGACAGCTCTCCGGCGGCCAAGAGCAACGAGTTGCGATCGCGCGTGCGATCGTGACCGATCCACTGCTGCTGGTAGCCGATGAGCCAACAGGTGATCTGGATGCCAGGAGTGCCGGCGAGATCTTGGACTTGCTCGACTCGCTCAATTCCGACTTCGGCAAGACGATCTTGATGGTCACCCACGATCCGCGCGCCGCCCATCGAGCGCGCACGCAGCATCACCTCGATAAGGGCGTGTTGGCGGTCGCATGAAGTTGTTTGCGCTCGCGCTCAAGCATTTGTGGCACAAGAAGCTGCGCACCCTGCTCACGGTGTCGGCCATGGCCGTTTGTATTTTCATGTTCTGTTTCTTGGAAACGGCAATCGAAGGAATCAACTATGGGCTCAAGAGCGCCAACGACGGCCGGTTGATCACGCGGCACTCGGTCAGCCTGATCTTCAATCTTCCGTTGACCTACGGTCAGAAAATCGAGAAGCTGCCGGGCGTCGAACGTGTCGGTCACGCCAACTGGTTCGGCGGGCAGCGCAAACTAGGCGACTTCAAAGATTTCTTCCCCAACTTCGCGATCGATAACGATTACCTCGACTGCTACCCCGAATACATCTTGCCGCCCGATCAACGACGCGCCTATGAGGCCGATCGTCAGGGCGCCGTGATCGGTCGCGATTTGGCCACCAAGTTCGGTTGGAAACTGGGTGATCGGTTTCAGCTTTCTCCCACGATTCCGTACTACCAGACCGGCCGCCCCTACGAGTTCGTCGTTCGTGGCATTTACGATACCGACACCGTCAAATACCCTTCCACCAATCTCGGCATCATGTTCTTGCGCTGGGACTACGTGTTCGAGGCCACCAATCGTCGCGCGCGCATTGGCACCTACGTCACCAAGCTCTACGACCCGCGCGAGGCAGGCCGGATCAGTCAGGCGATCGACGCTCAGTTTGCCAACAGCGAAGCCGAGACGAAGACCGAAACCGAGTCGGCGTTTCGCGCTGGTTTCGTGGCGCTTGTCGGTGATCTCGCGCTGTTGTTGCGATTCATCGGTTTCGCGGTGACCTTCACGATCCTGTTGGTGACTGCCAACACCATGAGCATCGCCGTCCGCGAGCGACGCACGGAAGTCGGTGTGCTCAAGACGCTCGGATTCGGGAGCGGTCAAGTGATGGGTCTCTTTCTCGTGGAGGCGGCGCTGATCGGTGCTCTGGGCGGAGCACTTGGCATGGGTCTGGGTGCGAGCGCAATCAAGTTACTACCCAAGATTCCGTTTATCGGTGACGCCTTCAGAGCCTTCCCCAACTTGGGTCTGTCGCCCGTGATCGCGGGAGAGGCGTTCGCGGTTGCTATGGCGCTGGGTTTGGCCGCAGGGTTTTTCCCCGCGTTGCTGGCCTATCGCGCGCGGATCACGGAAACGCTGAGGCAGGTCTAATGGCGATCCCGCTGGTCTACAACGTGCGGAACGCTGTCGTGCGTTGGCAAACCAATCTGCTCGCCGTGGTCGCCATCGCGCTGGTGGTGGCTGTGTTCATAGGGTTGATCGCGCTGAAGGATGGGTTTCGTATCGCGCTCTCGGCCACCGGCTCACCCGCCAACGGGATCATGGTGCAGCGCGGTGCCAACTCGGAGCTTCAATCGGGCATCGGCCGCGATCTGGCCGTGCGTCTGATAGCCGACGACCGCATCGAACGCGACGGAAACAAAAAGCCGATGGCCTCTCCGGAGATCGTCGTGATCGCCAACTTCCCGCGCAAAAGGGATGGCGCCCAGACCAACGTCACGGTACGCGGTGTGACGCGACAAGCGTTCGCCGTGCGCACGGGTTTGACGTTCGTGAAGGGCCGGCCGTTCACGCCTGGGCTCCAGGAGATCGTGGTCGGCGCCAAGCTTGCCGACCGGTTTCGCAACATGGACTTCGGACAATCCATTCGGATGCAGCGGAGAGAATGGAAAATCGTCGGGATCTTCACCGCTGAAGGCAGCGGTTTCGAGAACGAGGTTTGGGGCGATCTCAACGTCATGGCATCCGCGTTCAATCGGACGGGCGGCTATCAATCGATCACCGTGCGGCTTGCCGACCCGCGCGAACTCGCACGTTGGCAGGCAGAGCTCGTGCGCGATCCGCAGTTGCGTGTCGACCTGAAGCAAGAACGCGCGTTCTACGAGCAACAGGCCGGTAGTTCGGGCACGCTGGTGATGATCTTGGCCTACTTCGTGGCCGTCGTGATGGGAATTGGAGCGGTGTTCGCGGCTACCAACACGATGTACGCCACCGTTGCGGCCCGCGGCCGCGAAATTGCGACGCTGCGAGCCTTGGGTTTTTCGCGCAGTGCGATTCTCATCAGCTTCGTGTTCGAGTCGATCTGTTTGGCTGTCATCGCCGGCATCCTCGGATGCATCCTGTCGCAGGCGGTGAATTTCCTCGAGTACACCTCGCAAGGCGCCAACTTCAGTCAGGTCGCGTATGCCTTCAAGGTCACGCCTTCTGCGCTGCGTTCTGGGATGATCTTTGCGGTCACGATGGGCTTCGTTGGGGGGGTCTTACCCGCAATCCGCGCCGCGCGCACACCTGTATCCGTGGCGTTGCGCGGAGCCTGAGCCGCTCGCCGAGCGACGGCCTCTGCGAAGGTGCAAGGACCGGGCATCCTGCCTGGCACGAGGGTCGCGGCAACAGATCTCTGCCCTTTGCTTGGCCCGCCTGGTCCGAAACTCATGAGCGCACGAGTAGAATCCTCGGCCATGGGACAACTCAAGCTCACGTTTCACGGCGCTGCCGGTGAAGTCACCGGCTCGATGCATCGACTCGAGATTGGCGATCGTACGGTCTTGCTCGACGCGGGTCTGTTTCAGGGCCGACGCGCCGAGGCGCGCGCCAAGAACGCTGAACTTCCGATCGAGGCAGGCAAGGTCGATGCGGTGGTGCTCAGCCACGCTCACATCGATCACGCGGGGCGACTGCCGCTGTTGACGCGCTGGGGACTCAACGCCCCGATCTTGTGCACGCCGGCCACCCGCGACCTGTCGGCGATCATGCTGGCCGACGCCGCCTTCATCCAGATGAAAGACGCCGAATTTCTGCGTAAACACGGCAAAGCCGGGCCTGTATCCGAGCCTCTTTACGACGCCGAGGACGCGGCTGCGGTGCAGAAACGAATGATGACCGTCGGATATTTGCGGCCACATCAACCGCTCGACGGGCTCTTGGTGACCTTTCGCGACGCGGGGCACATCTTAGGGTCTGCCAGCGTCGATCTCGCGATCACATACCCGGGCGGCGCACATCGCCTGGTGTTCTCGGGTGACATCGGGCGCAAAGGGATGCCGGTGATCCGCGATCCGGATCCACCCTCGGGCCCGATCGATACGCTGATCATCGAGTCGACCTACGCCACCAAGCTGCACGAGACAGTTGGTGTCGCCGAGCAGACGCTCGGTGAGATCGTCAGTCGCACGGCAGCACGCGGCGGCAAGGTGTTGATCCCGTCGTTTGCGGTCGGGCGAGCCCAAGAGTTGATCTATGCACTGCATTCGTTGCACCGCGCCGGCCAGATTCCCAAGCTGCCGATCTACGTCGACAGCCCGCTAGCGGTAGAGGCTACGGCGATCTTCCGGCTGCACCCGGAGCTCTTCGATCGTCATGAACGGCTCGTATCCGAGACCGCCGACCTGTTCGACTTCCCGTTGGTCTCCTATGTCCGGCGTGTCGAGGACTCACGAGCGCTTAACGGCTTGCCGGGAGGTGCGGTCATCATCGCCGCGTCCGGGATGGCCGAGTCAGGGCGGATCCTGCACCACCTCAAGCACCACGGTAACGATCGCAAAAACACCATCCTGTTCGTGGGGTTCCAGGCGGAGCACACCCTCGGCCGCAAAATCCAAGAGGGGCAACGCACCGTGACGATCTTGGGTGACCCCGTCGAGATCGAAGCCGAGATCGTGACGCTCGGCGGTTACTCCGCGCATGCCGATCGCGACGAGTTGAGGGCTTGGGTTCGAGCTCTCGGCGGCCCGGTCCGTCGCGCCTTCGTCGTACACGGCGAACGCGGGCCGTTGAGCGCCATGGCCGAGATCCTGAAGCAGGAAGGGGTGAACGAGGTCTACGTGCCACGTCTTGGTGAGTCGCACCTGCTGTAACCGCTTTGACGCACGATCTCGTCACACAAGCCTCTGTCCGAATCGATTTGGCGGGCCTTACAATAGAAAGTGCGCCGGCCGGCCCACGGCCGTCACACGTTCGTCACCCGAGCCTTGCAGCCTTGTCACATAAGACGGTCAGGGTGCACAGGATCGTCACGGAGACTGAAGGAATGGAACGGCACTTCGAACACGAATTGGAGCGGCTGGCATCGATGGTTCAGCGGCTCGGCGGTCTGGTCGAAAACGCGATCGGCAATTCGGTCCGGGCGTTGACAGAGCGCGACGGGGCCCTCGCTCAGCGCACCATTGCGGAAGACGAATCTGTCGACCAGCTCGAGCTGGAAGTAGACGCCTTTACCCTGGAGTTGTTGGCGCGTTACCAACTGGCTGCCCGCGATCTGAGGTTTGTGACCACCGCCATGAAGATGGCGGAAGACCTGGAGCGGATGGCCGATCACGCGGTCAATGTCTGCGAGCGCGCGCTCGAACTCAATGAGGAGCCACCGCTCAAACCGTATGTCGATATCCCCTTGATGGCGCGGCGCTCGCAAGAGATGGTCCGGGGCGCGCTGGATGCGTTCGTCAATCGAGACGCCGAAACAGCGCGTCGCGTGATCCAACTCGACGACGACCTCGACTCGCGAATGGAAACGGTGTTTCGCGAACTGCTGTCTTACATGCTCGAGGATCCGCGCACCATCAGCCGCGCGATCCGGCTGATTTTCATCGCCAAGTACTTCGAGCGAATCGGCGATCAAGCCACCAACATCTGCGAGCAGGTGGTCTACATGGCCGAGGGCAAGGTCATCAAGCACGCCTTGGACAAGGACTAGACCACGGCATGGAAGGCAGTCTCAGGCGTCGTCTAGTTGGCTATGCAATGGGCTTCGGCGCCTTGTTCTTGCTCGTCGCCATGGCGGTTGTTTTCTTCACCGACCGGCGCGATCGGCTGGGCCCGGAAACACCCTGGTTGTTGGGAGCAGCAGCGCTCGTCGCTTTTTTCTTCGCGAAGGCATCGCGTCGCGCTTTCCGCCCGCTCGAGCGCTTGGCCGATGCGGCCGAGCGCATGGCTGCCGGGGCTACCGTCGAAATCCCAGGTGAGGACCGCGACGACGAGATTGGTCAGATCGCAGGCAGCCTGGTTTGGTTGCGCCACAACAACGAGAAGCTGCTGCAGCAACGTCAGGAGGAATACGCCACCATCTTGGCAGTGCTCGAAACAATGGCGGATGGAATCGCACTCGTCGATGGCGATGGACGGATTCGCTTCGCCAACCAAGCGTTCGGCGACGTGGCCTCGATGCGCCAGGAGTTGCTAGGCAGACGGTTGGATGAGGTGTTGCGCGCCCCTGGCGTGATCGAGGCCGTGATCTCGACTGGCCGCGGCAGTGAACCGCAGGTGGTGGGGCACAGCGAGCCCGGAATCGCCGGGCGACGGTTCGAGGTTCGGGTTGCGGCGGTGGCGGCACCTGGAGCGTTGACGCGTGGCGTCCTGGTGGTGTTCCACGATGTCACGCGCATCGAGTCGCTCGAAAGGGTGCGCCGCGAGTTCGTCGCCAATGTCTCGCACGAACTGCGCACACCGCTCACGTCGATCAAGGGAGCGGTCGAAACGCTGCTCGATACCGAGCTTTCGCTCGATGTTGAAATGCGCTCGCGACTGTTGGTCATTGCGCGGCGACAAGCGCAGCGCATGGAGGCGCTGGTCGCCGATCTGACCGATCTGTCGCAGATCGAAACCGGTGCAATTCGGCTCGACCGCCAAGAGGTCGATCTCTCGGTGGTCGTCTCCGATCTGGTTCAGCAATTCGCGCGCCAGGCCGAGGAGCGGTACGTCTCGTTCGAGACCAAGATCCCTCCCTCACTGATGGTCCACGCTGATCGGCGCCGGCTCGAACAAATCTTGGTCAACCTGATCGACAACGGATTGAAGTTCAATCGCCCGGGCGGACTCATCAAATTCGAGGCCCAACGCGGTCCGAACGGCGTCACACTTCGAGTCACCGACACCGGCATCGGAATTCCGTCCGATGCTGCCCAGGATGTGTTTCATCGCTTCTTCCGCGTCGACGCCTCACGCGCCGGTGAAACACCCGGCACCGGGCTCGGTCTATCGATCGTCAAGCACCTGATGCGCTTGCATGGCGGCAGCGTCGATCTCGACAGCGAACTCGGCAAAGGCTCGACGTTCACCCTGTACTTTCCCGATTGAGGTTTGTACCGGCGGGTTACGGGCGAAAGCGGTAGCCGACACCGACGAGCGTCTCGATCCGGTCGGCGTCGACTCCGAGCTTGCGGCGCAAGCGGCGTACATGAGTATCGACGGTGCGGCTGTCGACGCCCTCGGAATAGGCCCACACTTCTGTCAGCAGCACCATGCGCGTTTGTACCCGGCCCGCGCGCTGCATCAAGAACTGCAACAGCTTGAACTCGGTGGCGGTGAGCGGGACTTCGTCGCCTTCGACCTTGAGTGTGTGCGAGCCCAACGACATTTCGATCTTGCCGGCGCGGAGCACATCACCCGTTTTTTCTTCATCGGCCTGGCGGCGCAAAACCGACTTGATCCTCAGGATCACTTCGCGTGGACTGAACGGCTTGGCGATGTAGTCGTCTGCGCCGAGTTCGAGTCCCACGATCCGGTCGGTCTCGGTGCCCTTGGCCGTCAGCATGATCAACGGTACGGCCGAGGTCTTGGGGTCGCGCTTGAGCATGCGACACAACTCGAGGCCATCGAGTCCGGGCAGCATAAGGTCCAGCAGCACCAGGTCCGGCGGGAGCGAACGGATGGCGGCCAACGCACTGTCGCCGCGAGTGAAGACGTCGAGCGTAAAGCCCTCACGCGCCAGATTCACACGCAGGATCTCAGCGATGTCACTGTCGTCTTCCACCAATACGATGCGCTGTGTCATTCGAGGCTGAATAGTATCACCGGCTACCTGGCCGTTCTGCTGTAAGTCCATGCAGGCCAATAGCTTTCACGGCTGCGTCACAGCGCTGTCACGGGTTCGTCACGCGCGGCGCCCGGCCGCGGCCGTGTTATTCTGCGCGCCGTTTCGCGAGGTGAGGCGCCCTTGTCCGAATGGCAGCCGGTGATCGGGCTCGAGGTCCACGCACAACTGATGACCCGGACCAAGCTGTTTTGCGGCTGCGCCAACGAGTTTGGAGGAGATCCGAACTCGCGCACTTGCCCCATCTGTTTGGGGCTGCCAGGAGCGCTGCCACGGCCAAACGCAGAGGCGATCCGACTCGCCGTACGATTTGCGTTGTCGATCCAGGCCGACGTACACCCCGTCTCGATCTGGGCGCGCAAGCACTACTTCTATCCCGACCTCCCCAAGGGGTACCAGATCACTCAATACGAGCGTCCGTTGGCAACGTCGGGGTCGATTCGGATCGAGCCGGCTGGAGGTTCACCGCAACAGATTGGCGTGAGTCGGGTGCACCTGGAGGAAGATGCCGGCAAATCGACGCACGATCGGGTCGGCGCCGGGAGGAGCGGCATCGATCTGAATCGCGCGGGGGTACCGCTGGTCGAGATCGTCAGTCAGCCGCAATTGCATTCACCCGAAGATTCCTACCTGTACTTGGAGCGACTGAGGTCGATTCTGCGCGTTACGGCGGTCTGCGATGCGGACCTGGAGAAGGGGACGCTACGTTGCGATGCGAACGTCTCGGTACGGCGTGCCGGCGAGCCGCTTTCGGCGCGTGTCGAGATCAAGAATCTCAATTCATTTCGCTTCGTGCGCCGCGCGTTGCAGCACGAGATCGATCGCCAAATCGAGGTCGTATCTAGCGGCAGCGAGGTGGTGCAGGAGACGCGTTTGTGGGACGAAGCGCAGGCGGTCACGCGCACCATGCGCGACAAAGAGCAGGCCGAGGACTATCGCTATTTTCCTGATCCCGATCTACGTCCCTTGGTCGTCGATACGCTCTTGCGGGAGAGCGCTCAGGACGGGCTCCCCGAGTTGACGCACGCGCGTCGCGATCGTTATCAACGCGAGTACGCGCTGGCCGAGGACGAGGCGCACCGCCTGAGTCTCGACCACGAGGTCGCCGACTTCTTCGACCAAGTGGTGATCGCCAGTGGGAACGCGCATGCGTCCGCGCGCTGGGTGTTGGGAGAATGGACGGCCCGACTCAACCTCGATGGTCTGAAGCCCTCGGCTAGCCCTGTTTCGGCGGCCGCACTGGCCGCTGTCATTCGCGCGGTCGATCAGGGGCGGCTCACAGCCGCGAGCGCAAAGCAGGTGTTTTTCGCGCTTGCCAGCGGCGAGGGAACGGTGGAGGAAATCGTCGAGACTCGCGGTCTTGGGCGCGAGGACGATCCGCTCGCACTCGATGCGGTGGTGCTCGCGACGCTGGCTGCGGCGCCGGCGCTTGTGGCGCAATATCGCGCCGGCAAACGACAGGTGCTCGGTGTTCTGATGGGTGAGGTGATGAAACAAACCCGCGGGCGCTTCGATCCGGCCCTCATTCGACAAGCGTTGGAGTGCGCGCTCGCACCATGATCAGTTTCGACCAAGTGACCAAGATCTACCGCGAACCCGATGTCGTCTTGCGCGACTTGTCGTTCGATTTGGCGCAGGGTGAATTTGCCGTGCTCACCGGTTCATCCGGGGCCGGCAAGACCACGCTGTTGCAACTCATCACTTGCGAAACGCGGCCGACACGCGGGCGCGTGCTTGTCGGGGGCTTCGACGTTTCAGCCCTGTCGTGGCGAAAAATTCCACAGGTGCGGCGCCAAATTGGAGTCGTGTTTCAAGACTTCCGGCTGTTGCCGCGGCGCACGGTCGCCGAGAACGTCGGCTTTGTGCTGCGCGCCTTGGCGTGGCCAGGAGCGCGGCGAAAAGAGCGCGTGCGTCGCGTGTTGGAGTGGGTCGGGCTGTTGCACCGCGCCAACGATTGGCCCGAGATGCTCTCGGGTGGTGAAAAGCAGCGCGTGGCGATTGCGCGCGCCTTGGCGCCGGAGCCCCGGATCGTGCTGGCCGATGAACCGACCGGCAATCTCGATCCGGAAAGATCGCGAGAGATTCTGACGCTCATGCGCGAGATCCATGCGCGAGGTGCCACCGTGTTGTTGGCCTCGCACGACCCGTTGATCGTCGGCGAGGCCGGATCACGTGTCTTGCGCCTAGCGGGTGGGAGGCTGGTCCCGTGAAGCTCCTGATCGCGACGGGGCAGGCGCTTCGAACGGCGTTGGCGGATCTCGCGCGGCGCCCGTTGTCAGCGTTGATCTCAGTGTTGGCGATGGGCCTGGCGCTGTTTCTGTTGGCGACTTTTCTCAGCGCGAGTCGCGGCATCGACGCGGTGCTGCTCAAACTGGGCGAACAGGCGGTCATTGAGGTTTACCTCCTGCCAGACGCGACCGACCAACAAATTTCCCTGGCCACGAACGCGCTGCAGTCCGACGCCCGCGTCGCACGTTTAGAGACAATCACGCCACAGCGGGCGCTCACCGAGTTTCGTTCGCTCTACCCAGATCTTGGAGACATCGAAGGGCAACTCGGTGGCAATCCGTTTCCACCGTCGCTGCGCGTTTGGCCGGCATCCTCCGAGAGCGCGCTCGTCGCAGCGCTGGTCGAGACAGCGAAACAGCAGCCTGCGGTGGAAGCGGTGCGCTACGACCAGGAGTGGATCTCCGCGTTGTCGGAGGCTACCCGCGCAGCCTCGTGGATTGCGTTGGGTGGTGCGTTGGTGTTGTTGCTCGCGGCTTGGACGATTGTCGGCGCCGTGGTCCGCTTGGCACTGGATGACAAACGCGAGGAGGTCGCGTTGATGCGGCTGGTCGGCGCGTCGGTATCGTTCGTCGTGGCGCCCGTGTTGATCGCCGGTGGTGTGTTGGGTGGAATCGGAGGCGTGATTGCCGTGCAAGCGGCTGGATGGTTGCGCAGCGCCATCGTGTCGTGGTCGGCGGCAACCCCACTCGCCGGTTTCACCACGCTCGTTATGGGCCAAGGACTCACCACCGATCAGATCGTTTCTCTGATTGTGTTCGGTATCGGTTCTGGTGTGGCGGCGGCCGGCTTGGCCGCTGGACGTGCTTCATTGCGCTGAGCGACGGCGTCGCTGTCGGGTCAGGACTTGCGCCTCATGATTTTCAAGCCGGACCAGATCTCATCGACAGCACAGACCTTTACGTCGACCAAGCCGCGCGGCAGTACTACCTCGCGGATCGTGTTTTCGGTAATGTCGGTCGCAACTTTGGAGCTTTTCTTCGGCCATGAGATCCAAAGCGATCCGCCGCGGGCGAGCTTGGATTCCAGCGCCACGATTTGACGTTCTAGCTCGGCCCTTTGGCTTACGAACAAGTGGATCAACGCGAACTCACCCGTGCTACGAGAGGTCAGCCGCGCATTGTCCGGCATCCCGTCCAGCAACTTCACGTACTGATCGGGAGCGTTGATCGTGAGCACGGTCATTTCCGGCTTCACGCCGAGTTTTTTCCAAAGCGGCGTACCCGAGTAGCCAACTGAAACAGCTGTCACGATGCCATTCCAACAGCCGCCAGCTTCGTGACGGCTGTCTGACCACCGAGTGCCTGATCTCGTGCGATCGTCTCGTCGTCGACGATCTCGAAATGAACGAAAACCGACACCGGATCACCAATCGAACACGATGTAGAAGTTAGAGTGCCAGGCACCGCGATTCTTACCGTCGAAGTCGAAAGAAAACGACCAGTTGCAGGGCAAGCCCAACAGCGGCAGCCATACGCCCAGGCCGCCCGAGGCATGCAGATCGCGGTACAGGCCGTCTGCATCCTTGGTCTCGTACTTGCGGAACACGCCGAGTCTCCGATCGAAGATTGCCTTGCCTCTTTCCAACGTCGATCCGTTGAGGCAGAACGGGTTGGGTGTGCAGAATATCTGATCGTCAAACCACGTGGTGCCAGCATCGACGAAGGCAAAACCTCGTATCGGCGCAATCACTCCTCCCCAGGGAAGGATGACTGCGCTCAGCAGCGGAAAGCGGATCTCGAAGTTGGCGAGCATGTAATTGGTACCGAAGAAGTCGCGGAACTCGGAACCGCGAAGCTGGTTGATGCCGCCAATCGCGAAGATCCGGCCGGAGTCGCTGGTCTGTTTGGCTCCCGAGAGGCGCAGCGCCAACAAGCTACGGCGCGTCATGTGTTGGTAGCCGCGATAGTCGACTTGCACACCACCGTAGCTTTCATAGTAGTCGTCGCCCGAGACCTTGAAGTTGTAGGACGGGCCGATGCGCAATCGATGCCCTTGGAACGGACCGAAGCTCTGCCAACGCGTGCTATCGCCCACCAGATCGACGCCGCTGGAAAGAAAGTCGCTGGAGAATTCGTCGAACTGGACACTGCCGATGCTGGTGCGGAACGGGCGGGCAGAACGCTGTTGTGTGTAGCCCAGGTTGCCTTCGATCCGATAGAGACGATTCAACGGGTACGAGGCGAATCCTCCCACCGAAGTAAACCGCTGCCGTCGCTGAAAGCGATCGTTGAACCCGGAGGAGGAATTGGAGACGTAGTAGTCACGGTAGTCGAAGGCGCGCGCGCCCCAGTCGATCCGGCGCTTCAGATTCCAGTAGGAAACATCGATGTTGGTAAAACTGGATACCGAGTAGGAGCGGATGTTGACGCGTTGATCGCCGAGCATGTCCGAGAAGTTGACAGAAACATTCGACAAGAACGTGCCATCGTCGGTGACGCCAACCGCGATGTCGGGTGCGTCGAGAATCCACTTCAACTGGTACGGCTCGCGTTTGTCGGCGTCGAGCGTCAGAGTCAGCGGCGGCTCGAACGGTTTGAGGTCTTCTTCGCTGCCAGCGTCGTTGGGCGGCTTGCTGTCGGACGGAGCTTCGCGCCGCGACGGGGCCAGCGGCGAACTGGCTGGCTCGGCCGTGCCGGACTTCTTGGCGTTGTCGACTTCGCCTCCAGAAGTTCGCATCTGATACAAACGGAACGTGCTGGCCTGAAAGGCGACGTACGCCAATTGTGCGGAGCCATCGTCGGCCGGCGTCATTTCGACCGGCGAGAACGCGCCTCCGGTGAGGTCAGTCAAACGCGTAATGTCGCCCGTGGCCAAGTCCAACGCGTGAACGTTGTAGACACCGTACTGACCGCGATCCGACGTGAAGTAGATGGACTTACCGTCGCGGCTGAAGGCGGGCATGAGGTCGGTCGCCGGGCCGGTCGTGAGCGCTGCCTTACGCGCTGGCGCACCGACTTCCACTGTGAAGATCTTGGCAAAGCGTGAGATCCGGCGGTTGTACAGCACCTGAGCACCGTCTGCCGACCACGTCGGATTGGTGTCGTAGTACTCGTCTTGCGTGAGATTCTGCAGCTCTCGCGTTTCCAGATTGATTCGGAAGATGTCCCACACCCCGTCTTTGTTGCCCGAAAAAGCGATCCACTTTCCGTCGGGCGAAAAAGCCGGCGAGGCGCAGCTTGCGATCTCCTTGAATTTGATCGAGTCGACACGACCCCCGCCAACCGGGTCGTAGATCATCAACTCTCGATAGTTCTCACGTCGCACGAAGAAGGCCAAGCGATCGCCGTCGGGAGCCCAGCTGAGGTCGCGTTGTCCGTCGAACGCCTCGGACACGATCGAGGCATAGCGATTGGTGAAACCCTTCGTGAGGTTGCGGATCACCTTGCCATCCTTCGGCGACAGGATCACCACATCGAGTTCCAACCCCGGGGTCGCCAACGCGGCGATCAACTCGCCCGATGGACTGAGCGTCGGGGAGAAGGTGAACCGCCCCGGTGCCGTCAGGCCGATCTCCTTGCCGTATTCGTCGGGAGAGCGTTTGCCGGTGAGTACGGGCAGGTACTTTTGGCGCAGAAAGCGCGCGAATCGCCGATCGAACTGATCGATGCTCAGTCCAAACGCATCCTGAAATGCCTTCTCGAGGTTGTTGGCCAAGAGCACCTTGCGGAACTCGAACAAGAACGTGCGCAAACCTTCCTTGCCATACTCCTGCTCGATGAAGTCAAACACGGCGTGGCCGTATCGATAGGCCAGGTATCCGTTCGGGATCTGATTGATCGGGGGGACGAGGTTGTTGACGACGCCATCGCGAATGATCATCTGCGCGAACGCGTCCTCGTCGTCGCCAATGTAGCTGGCCAACCCTTCCATCAACCATAGCGGCGGCCGGGCGCGCAGCGTCCGCCGCAACGACCCTCCAAACAGAATGTCGTATTCGAAGATATGCGTCAGTTCGTGCTTGATCAGTGCAAAACGGAAGTCGGGCGGATCATCGACCGGCACGACCATTCGATTGCTGAATGGTTCGGCAAACGCGCCGATCCCTTCGTCCAGCTCTTCAAGTATCACGTTGGTCTGCTCGAAGTCGGAATGCGTGGCGTAGAGGATGATCGGGATACGCTCGCGCACTTCGTGATCGAGCTGCCGGCTGACATCCAGGTAGGCGCTCTCCATCGCGCTGACCAACGACTGCAGCTGAGGCTCGACAGCATCGTAGTAATGCACGTCGAAGTGCGGGGCGCGATAGATCTTCCAGTCGAACTTCTTGTAGGAGATCTTGTTCTGGCCGAAATATCCGTCGGTCTGTGCCAGAGCCGGCAGAACGGCGAGGACGATCGCTACGAAAACAGGAACCAAACGCCGGACAATGAACACGTGGACCTCCGCGGGGGGGGTCAATCAACCCAAATGAAACGCGGTTCGCGAATCTTCACCGGTTTCAAGACAGCCAACAGATCGTCTTTCATCAATTCCAATAACTCGAACAGGGTTTGAAGGTCTTCGGCACCCTGCGATTCGACAACCCGCTCCTCTTGCCAGTTGTCTTTGAATAGCAGGGCGCCATTGTCGCCCTTGAGGAAGAACACATCGATCTTCAGTCGATAACCTTTGCGCTCCACGTACTGTGAGGTGCGCACCGTCTGACCTGTAATTGGACTTTCCACGTCGCGCGACACGAAGCCGGAGCGGTCTTCGACACGCAACTCCGCGACCGCGGCGACGATCATGTCGGCTCGGAACTGCTGCCCCATCCGGCGGAAGAACAGATCGTTGACCGCCATCACTTCGGGGCGTTGCTCAGGCAATTCTGGTGGAGGGACGTCGAGCACCGACAAAGGGGTGCCGCGCCCGATTTCGCGCCGCAGCCAGCGTGTGATTTCGGCGCCAATGTCGATCCGCTCGTGATCGTTGGCTCGCACTTTGGCCACCAGCAGCCGCTCGCCGGCCTGGGTTTCGAGTTTCGCGGGGGTCGCCACGTCGATCGCGACCTCCTCCCAGCCAGCCCGAGTCTGAGGCGCGGTGATCACGGCCAACAGAAAGCAAAGTGCCGCAGCGCGAACGATCATGGAGCCTCCGGCGGCTTCGGTGCCGGGGATCCTTCGGGTTCGACCAAGTCGTCCACAGGCTTGGGCTCGCCACGCATAAAGAGGTCGACGTTAGCGAGCAACTTCTGATCCTTCGCCAGGCCGGCCGCCCGCTCATAGGCAGCCTTGGCCCCGGCACGATCGCCCAGCGCTTCTTTGGCGACCGCGACGTTGTTGAGCAAATAGGGGTTGTCGGGTTCTTCACGCAACAAACGTTCCCAACGGAACATCGCCTCGCGCCAAAGTCCTTGGCGCGCCATCTCCCCGGCGAACTTCAGATCGCGGGTCCGGTCACTGCGACTCCGCTTACTTGGTTCGGCGGAAAAGGCGGCCACGAACAAAAACAGCAACGCCACCGCAATGGTCCAAAACCTGGTTCGATTGAGACGGCTGCACAGGTTCACGTCGGCAGTATAACCTTCGGTACCCGCCGGTTCGTGAGGCGATGAGGGACAGGCGTGCTCGTACATCCGCATCTACCGGCGCTTTTCACGGCCGCAGTGGCCAACACCGCGCAGCAAGAACTGCTGGGTGCCCGGGCCCATCGCGATTGGTCGTGGCATAGCCCTGACGAGGTCAAGACCGCCGTCTACGAAGTGGCTGCCGGTCTGATCGCTCTGGGACTTGAACCGGGCGAGCGTGTCGGACTGATTTCCGAAAACCGACCCGAGTGGGTATTCACCGATTTTGGCGCGCAGCACGCTGCGTTGGCCGATGTGCCCGTTTATCCGACGCTGCCCGCCGACCAAACCGCTTTCATCCTGAGGGACGCTCAGGCCAGAGCGGTTTTCGTCTCGAACAGGGCGCAAGCCGCGAAGCTGATTCAAGGGCGTTCCTCGCTTCCTAACGTCGAGCATGTCATCTGCTTTGAACCAGGGATTGACGGCACCACATCGCTTGCGGAGTTGAGGCAGCGCGGACGCGAACATCTCACTCGACATCCCGACGCAATTCAGCAGCGTATCGCTGGTTTGAGGCCCGAGTCGCTCGCCACACTCATCTACACCTCCGGCACAACAGGCGAGCCTAAGGGAGTGATGCTCACGCACGGGAACTTTTGCCACAACGTGGGCCAAGTGTTGTCGGCACTCGAACAGACTTTTACATTCGGTTACCGAGCGGTTTCGTTTCTTCCGTTGTGTCACGCCACCGAGCGGTTGGTGACCTACGCATATCTGCAAGCGGGGATGTCGATCGGATACGTCGCGCATGTAGAGCGTGTCGCCGATGCCTGCGAAGAACTGCGACCGCACCTGTTGGTCTCGGTTCCGGGTGTGCTGGCGCTGATCCGCTCGCGGATCAGCGCGCGAATCGCCAAGGAGAAATGGTTCAAGCGTGCCCTGTCAGAGCGGATGCTGGCATGGGGCGGGCAGGAGGCTGAACGGCTTTCCGTGCTCCAGCCGCTGCCGCTTTGGCGCCGGATTCGCTGGGCGATCTGCGATCGGATTTTGTTTCGACAGTTGCGCGCCCGGCTGGGAGGTCAGCTGCTCGCGGTGATCGTTGGTGGTGCTGCGCTGCCGGTTGACCTCTGCCGTTTTTTTTGGGGGATCGGTTTGCCGGTCATCGAAGGGTACGGGATGACGGAAGCGTCACCAGTATTGGCGGTGAACCGCCGGGGGCGGACCCGATTCGGCACGGTTGGCCCAGCCCTCCCCAACGTGGCACTGTCGATTGCCGAGGACGGCGAGATTCTTGCACAAGGACCTAACGTCATGCTCGGCTATTGGAACAGGCCGGAAGAAACAGCGGTCACCGTCCGCGACGGGGTGCTATATACCGGGGACCTTGGGCGGATCGACCGGGACGGGTTTCTGCAGATTACCGGGCGCAAGAAGGAGATCTTGGTGCTTTCCACCGGGAAGAACGTCGCGCCCCGCTTGATCGAAGATGCCCTGGCCGCGTCGAGCCTCATCAAGTTCGCCATCGCCGTAGGTGACGGAAAGCCGTCGGTGGGCGTGATTCTCGTCCCGAACATCGACGCGGTTCGTCACTGGGCGGAAGAGCAGGGGATTGACGAGATGGACGATGAGGGGCTGCTCGGATTGCCCCAGACCAACTCGTTGTTCAACGCGGAGCTTTCGCGGCTCCAAGCCGGACTTGCGGATTTTGAGCGCGCCAGGCGTTATGAATTCCTACTCGAAGAACCCACCGAGGCCAACGGCATGCTCACACCGACTCGCAAGATACGCCGCACACAAGTGCAGGCCCGGCATCCAGCTCTGGTGGAGCGAATCTACTCGTGACCCGACTCACCCTACGAACGATGACCGCCGCAGTGTTGGTGATTGCGGTGAGCCTTACCCCTGGTGCCGCGGCTCCCGACCCTGCGCGGATCGAAGAACTTCAGCGTCGGCTCAACCACGGGCAGCACTTGAGCGATGCCGAGGTCGACGAGTTGTTGCGTGCGATGCCGGCGGAAGAGGTCGACGTCGACTTGATCATGGTGCCGGTCTTGGTGACCTCACGTTGGGGCCGCCCGTTGACCGGTTTGCGGCAAAAGGACTTCTCGCTGGAAGTTGGCGGCCGGCGGCTTCCGCTCGCATTTTTCAACAGCGACAATAGCTTGCCATTGCGCCTCGCGGTATTGCTGGACGTCTCGGGCTCAATGGCTCAAGACGAGCAACATGCGCGCTTGAAGGATGCACTTACGGCGGTGCTTTCTACCCTCAAACGCGGCGATCAGATGCAGTTGATGACGTTCGCATCCGCCGAGGTTCGCACCCAACGCGAATGGACCGACGAAGTCACCGATCTCGTCCATCAGGCGCTCGAAGTGCCGGCCAGCGGAGAGACGGCCATCGTCGATGCACTGCGTGAGGCGTCGCGCCTGATGCCCGAGCCGGATCGTTCGCGCCCCGCGATCCTGTTGGTCACCGACGGGCTGGACAACGCGAGCAGCGGATCGGTCCAAGATGCGATCGAAGCGGCGCGCGCGATCGGGACGCCCATCTACGTGCTCGGGCTTGGCGGCCTCGACCGGCAAATCCAAGATCGCGGTGCCGGCAATTCGCCGTGGGATCCGCTGCGCGTTGTGGCCGAACAAAGCGGCGGCGCTTTCTTCGAAGTGCTCGGCGAAGAACAAGCACAGCGCGCCGCGGAACAACTCGCCAACGAATTACGTCACCAGTACTGGCTAGCTTTCAAACCGTCGGGACCAGCCGATGGGCGCTTCCGCCCCATCAAGGTCAGTGTCGACCGCGGCGGCGCCCGCATTCGCTCTCGCTCCGGCTACAAATAGAGAAGCGTGTTTCTGCTATTGCACTTGTGTAATCGCACTCCAACTTTCGAAACTCGTTGAGTTTGCTGCACTTACCGCGCTCATACGGTGAATACCCCGTTGCGAACGAACGTGAGTACGACCACAATCCCCCGGTCCAAACAAGCTCCCGTGCCCGCGGTGGGCGGACAACGGTCGCCGGCGCAAAGCCCGGTCGGCTCCGGAACGAGAGCGAAGGAGGCATTCGTGAAGCGCCAAACCAATCTAATCGTAGCAATGCTGGCAGTGGCACTACTCACCACTGGCTGTGTCTCGAGCAAGAAGTTCAAGACCACGGTCGGCGAAATGACAACGCGCGTTGATGGCGTGTCGAGCGAAGTCGAAAAGCACGGCACGCGCTTGGACACCCTCGAGAAGAAAGATGTCGAACTCAACGACAGCATTCAGCGTGTCGATCAAGCCGCAGGTGTCGCGCAGCGCACGGGTGAATCGGCCCTTGGGCGTGCCGATGAAGCCGCCAAGTTGGCCCGAGGAAAGGTGCTCTGGCAGGTCACGCTCACCAACAACGATCTGCGTTTCAGCCCCGACAAGGCCGAGTTGACCGATAGCGGCCGGCTTGTGCTCGACGAGCTCGTTGGCAAGCTCAAGAGCTTCGACAAGATGGTGTTCGTCGAGATTCAGGGTCACACCGATGCCAGCGGTAACGAAACCTACAACAAGTATTTGGGCGAGAAGCGCGCCGATATAGTGCGCGACTACCTGCATGAGCAGGGCATGCCGCTCAACTTGATGTCGACGATTTCCTACGGCGAAGATCGCCCGTTGGCCGACAACGGCTCGCGCACCGGTCGTGCGCAGAATCGTCGCGTTGAGGTGTTGGTTCTCGAATAGACCGAAGTCATCCGTTGTGGGCCGTCCGGTTTCCCTGGGCGGCCCGCAGTTTTTTTTCTCGTCGTTGAGTTCATACCGGGGCGGTGGCCGTGCCTGAAGTTCGCTTCCTCGATCTGCTGGCCGAACGGGTTGTGTTGTTCGATGGCGGCACCGGTACAGAAATTTATCGGCGCGGTGTTTTTCTCAATCGCTGCTATGAAGAGTTGAATCTGGAGCGCCCCTCGATCGTCGAGGAGGTCCACCGCTCATTTCTGGCGGCCGGCGCCGATGCTATCGAGACCAACAGCTTCGCCGCCAATCGCCCCAAGCTCGAACCGCACGGGCTCGGCGAGCGTGTGCGTGACGTCAATCGTGCCGCCGCTGAAATTGCTCGACGCGCCGCTGGACAACGGGGCTTCGTGGCGGGCGCGTTAGGCCCGCTCGGCATTCGTCTCGAACCGTGGGGACCGACCACCCTCGACGAAGCGATCTCGATCTATCGCGAGCAGGTCGACGGACTGTTGGAAGGGGGCGTCGATCTATTCGTCTGCGAGACCTTCGGCGATCTGTTGATGATTCAAGCAGCCGTCACAGCGGTGCGCCGTGCGGCCCCCGATCTGCCGCTGATCGCGATGATGACCGTCGATGAGGAGGGGTTGTCGCCAGAGGGCGTTCCCCCCGAGTGGTTGGGTCAAAAACTCGATGCTCTCGGCGCTGACGTGATTGGTGTGAACTGTTCTGTTGGGCCCGCGCCCATGCTGTCGGTCATCGAAACGCTGCAGAGTGTCAGCGGAAAACCACTCGCCGCCATGCCCAACGCCGGTCTGCCGCGCATGGTCGAAGGCCGCACGCTCTATCTCAGTTCGCCGAGCTATATGGCCAGCTACGCGCGCCGCTTCGTGCAGTCGGGTGCGCGTGTGATCGGCGGGTGTTGCGGTGTGACCCCCGAACATATCGCGGCCTTGCGAGCCGTTGTCGATGGACTCAAACCAGGTACCCCTTCAACACGTCTCTCCCGGCCGCTCCCCGCTATTACGCCGAAACCAGCGGCCGCCCGAGAGACCAAGACAGCACTCCTTCGCAAAGCCTACGGCGGCCAATTCGTAAGCTTGATCGAATTCGCTCCACCCACCGGCTGGGAAGTTGCCGCGCTTGCCGAGAACATCGCTGCGCTCGCTGCGTTGGGCATCGATGCCGTGCTCATTCCCGACGAGGCACGCGGTGCTGCGCGCATGAATCCGTTGGCGATGGCGCAACTCGCGCACGCGGCAGCAACAGCTCAACAACTCCCGATCGACGTATTCTTGCAGTACGTTTGTCGCAGCCGGACGCTCCACGAAATGCAGTCCGATTTGCTCGGCGCGCGCGCGTTGGGCATCCAGCATCTTTGGGTCGTTACCGGCACCACACCGCGACCCGGTGAAGGGGTGTGGTCGGCGCCCGAGGTCGACGTCGACGCCATCGGGTTGACCAATGTGATCACGCGACTCAATCACGGTCTGGACGTCGGAGACAACCCGATTGGCGAGTCTTGCGGGCTGGCCGCGGCGGTCCAGGTCATGCCTGGCGCCGATGATCTCGAATCTGAAGTGCGACGCTTCGAGTGGAAGGTCGATGCCGGCGCTGAATTGGTCATTACCTCGCCGTTGTTCGAGGCCAACACGCTGCAGCAGTTCGCGCCGCGCATCTCCGCGGCGCGTGTGCCACTGATCGCATCGGTCTGGCCGCTCTCATCGCTGCGCGAGGCAGAGTTTTTTGCCGGAGAAGTCCCGGGTGTGGTCATCGCGCCCGAGATCGTCGAGCGCATGACGAATGCAGAAAGTGCTGGACGCGCTACCGAGGAAGGGATCGCGATTGCGGCCGAGTTGATCGATGCCTTGCTGCCGCACGTCGAGGGGATCGCCTTGCGTGGCCACTTAGTCAGCGACCCGCGCGCACGCGCACTGCTCAAGCCCTTGGCGACGCGCCAAAGGACACGGCGCACGTTCCCTGGAAGAGCCGGCTTCAAGCACTCCTAAACGTCCTCCTGCGCAAACTCTCCTGTCCTCGAAAGTGGGCATCGTCGCTTCGTTCACGTCTTCGGCCGTCTCGGGCCGGCGCGTAACCTCATGTATTGCAACCAGTTGAATCGCAACGCCGAGTGCAACAAAGGCTTGGCATCCACGTTGCTTCAGCTGTCAAGCGAAGACACAGAAACTGGCCGATACAGACACGGCCCGCCGGGAGGATTCGATGTCACTGCATTCGAAGCAGATTCTGAAATCGTTGCTTGCTATCGGAGTGTTGGTTTCTAGCGTGGCCGCTATGGCTGGCGAGCCGCGTCGTTATCCACGTGACGACGGTGACCGTGACAGCGATCGCACTCAAGAGCAGTTCGGTTTTCGTGCCCGCGTTGGAATGGTCGAGCCCGAAGGCAACTCGGCATTTTGGGACGATGCGTTCAGCGGTTTCACCGGTGAAGTTGGCGGCCTGGACGATCCCTCGGTCGGCGGCGAGTTCATTTACGGTCTGAGCGACAACGTCGAACTGTGGGCCGGTGTTTCCGCGTTCTCCGGTTCGCTACGCAGCAGCTACGAGGACTTCACGGATGGCTTCGGCGACGAAGTACGCCATCGCAAGACACTCGAAGTGGCCCCGCTGACGGTAGGTGTTACCGCATACCCGTTTGGAAAAGACCACACGTTCCGGCCGTTCGTCGGCGCCGGTGGTGGGTTTTATCTCTGGAGGTATCGCGAAGCAGGCGACTTCATCGACTTCAGTGTCGAGCCGGCTGAGATCGTGAACGCGGAGTACGAGTCCGATGGCACCACGCTCGGCTACTACTTCGTTGCTGGTGTCGAGGCGCGCGTCAGCAGAAACGCTGGATTGTTCGTGGAAGGCCGTTGGAGCTACGCCAACGACGATCCTAAGGACGGCGATTTTGAGAACTTCGGAGAACTCGACTTGCGCTCTCGCGAAGTGTCGATGGGCATGGCTTGGAGATTCTAAAAGACCCCTCCTCCGTCACCTCCCTGTAGTCAAAGCCAAGAGTAAGCCGCAGCCCGCTGGGGAAAACCGGCGGGCTGCGGTGTCGTGAGTGAGCCCCATGCGTTGAGCACGTCCCGCGCATGAGTCTTCGTGTCGACCTTGTCCCAGACGTGTTGAATCGCGCTGCGAGCGATCTACTTCAAGCCGCGATACAGCGTTTCGACAAACGACGCTTCATTGATGAAATCCCAGGACCAGCTCTTCCACTCGGCGCCGAGTCCTTGCTGTTTGATGGCTTCCAGGCTCTTGCCGGCTTTGATGGCTGCCCGAACGGTGCCCGCTGTGCTCTTGAGCATCCTCAGGAATTTTTCGTACGCGGTGCGATCGGCCAGTGGTCCATGGCCGGGCACGATCTTGGCGCCAGCGGGGAGCAGCTCGAGCACCTTGGTCACGCCAGCAATGTAACCATCAATGCTCCCGCCGCTGTCCAGATCGATGAACGGGAACATTCCGTTGAAGAACAAATCTCCGGTGTGCACCACATTACTCCTGGTGAAAATGATCACACTGTCGCCGTCGGTGTGGCCGGGGCCCATATGCAAGGCGCGAATTTCTTCGTCGTTGAAGTAGATGCTGAGCGACTGATCGAAGGTGATGATCGGCAACGCTTCTTTCGCCGCAGGCGCCGTCTTGAAAGGCTTTTCGGAGCCGGCAATCATGCGCTTGCGAACATTCTCGTTGGCCACGATCGTGCCGGTCGCGCCGAAAACCTTGTTGCCGCCGACATGATCGCCATGCCAGTGTGTGTTGAGAATGAACTTCGGCTTGTTCGAGCCCAGAGCGGCGAGCGTGGCCGAGATCTTCGGGGCCAGCGCTTCGAACTGATCGTCGACAATCAAGATCCCGTCGGCACCTGCGCTGACCGCAATGTTGCCGCCCATACCGACGAGCATGTGCACGGCACCCGAGACCGCTTCGGTCTTGACCTCTACCTTGTCCATGTCGCTTTGGGCCATCACTGCGCTGCCGCAGCAAGCCGCGGCCAGGAAGAGCATCGCTAATACACGCATCTGTTTCCCCTTATCGAAGCGTGCATTCAAACACACGCGAGACGGCTTTACACGCCAGCGGCGGCACGGGTATGGTCCAGGCCATGTACTTCCCATCGATCCTGCTCGCAGCGCTGGCGCTCAAGCCTGGCTCCGCGGCACTGCAGTTCCCACCGGCCCCGGCGCTCGTCGAGCCCGTTCAGTACGCAGTGGAGTATGAAATCGACGCCTCGGTCGATTTGATCGGCTCGAAGGTCGCTGGGCAGCAACGGGTGAGGTGGCGCAATCGCACCAGGACGCCAGCGACCGAGATCCGTTTCCACCTCTACCTCAACGCCTTCAGGCACGAACGCACCACGTTCTTGCGCGAAGCGCGCCGCGTTCAGGGAGTGCTCGGTCCAGAGTTCGGCGGCATCGATGTCACCCGTGTTTCAGCCGGTGGGATCGATCTGACGAAGCGATGGCACACCATTAGCCCCGATGACGGCAATCCCGATGACGCGACGGTGGCGCAGTTGCTACTTGTTGAACCGGTCGCTCCGGGTGCAACGCTGGAGTTGCAACTCCAGTTCCATATCGACCTACCGGGGATTTGGGAGCGGACGGGCCGGCGCGGTGACTTCCTCGCCTTCGCACAGTGGTTTCCAAAACTCGGTGTATTCGAGCCGCCAGAAGCGCAACCAGACGCACCGGCAACATGGAATTGCCCGCAGTTTCACAACAAGACCGAGTTCTATGCGGAGCACGGCGAGTATCGAGTCACGCTCACGTTGCCGGCGATCTATCGCGGACATGTGGCAGGCAGTGGAACGCTCGTCTCTGAAACGCAAAGCGCTTCCGGCAGTTTGGTGACGCAGGTTTGGGAGGCCCGCGGCGTCCATGACTTCGCGTGGTTTGCCGATCCCGATTTCGTGGTTGAGCGGCGCACCGTTACTGGCGAGGGGATTCGAGACGGCGGCGTCGTGATCGAACTATTTCTTCAGCCAGAGCATCGAACGCTCGCGACGCGACATTTGGATCCGATGGAATTTGGATTGCGTTGGTACGGCCGGGCCTTTGGCCCGTTTCCCTACGCCACGATCCGCGCGGTCGACCCTCAGCACAATGCGCGCGATGCCGGCGGCATGGAATACCCAACGCTCATCGTCTGCGATGCACGACGCTTGGCGCCAACCCACATGGCGACGCCGGAAGGCGTCACGCTGCATGAGTTTGGACATCAGTATTTCTACGGATTGGCAGGCAACGACGAATTCGAGCACGCGTTCTTGGATGAAGGTTTCAACAGCTTCGCCGAGAAGGTGGCGTTGGCGGAATGGTTTGGCCCCGAATCGACGGTCTCGGCGTTTGGCCCGTTCTATCAAGAAGGGGCTCCGATGGTTCGGCCCGCTCGACCGTCCGGTGTCCTGGGGTGGATTGCAGCACTCGGGTCGGGCGATGCCATCGGGATGCAGCGCGGAAGAATCGCTTCCTACGCCGCCGAATTGCCGCCACTGACGTATCAGCCTTGGACCGGCGTGTTCCCATGGCAGCGTCGCGCGGACTGGCACCCTTTCGCTGGCTTGGAACGCGTCGAGGGGGCGTCATGGCGATCACCGGATCGCAGTGTGTTTCGCCGTCACGTTTACTCGATGACGGCGCTGACGCTGGAATCGTATCGCCGCGCGCGCGGTGATCTGGCGCTGTGGGGTGCGCTGCGCGGGTACGTCCAAACACGCGCCTTCAAGACTGCCCGCCCCGAAGACTTTCTCGCCGCCGCTGAGCGTGCTGCACAGGCAGCGCCGCCGGGCGCACTGCCGATTGATCCGCGCGCTTACCTCGACCAGGTATGGAAGACACCCGGCTGGGTCGATTTCGCCGCCTACGACTTGCAGTGCGATCCCGGCTTGACCAAGGATGACTTTGCCTGCAGCGCGATCGTCGCGCGCCGTGGTCCCTTCGTGTTGCCCGTCGAAATCGAACTGCAGTTTGCCGATGGACATCGTGAAAGAGAAATCTGGAATGGGGACGGCGGCCTGCATGAGGTGCGGCGGCATGGCAAAAACCAGGTTGTCGCCGTGCGTGTCGATCCCGATCGGCGCTGGGTGTTCGATACCGATCTCAGCAACAACAACTTGGCAGCCAGCGATGACTCACGCTCCTTTTGGCGGCTGTTCGTCGCGTTGTTCCATCAGCTGGCTCAGCGGCTGATCGCGATTGGAAGCGCCGCATGACGCTGATGTCGGCATGGCAGCGCAGTTTCGCTTCACTCATCGAGCGGCCGCTGGCGGTCTTGGGGATGACGAGCGGTCTCGTCTTGATCGCCCTCGCGGGCGCAGCGATCGCGGCCGCGCCGCTCTTGGACACCGTTTCTTCTCAGCCCGGTCCAGTCTACGGCCCAAGCGCGTTCGATCAGCCGCTGTTGACTGATTTGCCGTGGCGCGATCCGTCGTGGCTGACGGGTCTCGGTATGAGTTGGAGTCTCGCCGGGCTGGCCACGTTGCTGTTGTTCGCGTTGGGCGATGCGGTCCTGATTCGCGCGGCCGCTGGGCCATGGCCCGGTGCACGTGCGGCCTGGGGTGATGCCCTTCGTTGCGCGCCGGCGTTGTTGACGATTTCTGCGGTGTCGCTTTTGTATCTCGCGCTTTGCAACGCCACGCTTCAGGTCGCCCTTGGCTCCGTACTCGAGGCCTGGGGCAAGCGCGCGGAGAGTGAGACAGCCGGCATCTGGTGGTGGGCGTTGCCCGAGGTTCTCTTCGTGATCGCGGCCTTGCCCGGCAAGCTTGCGGCCGATCTGGCTCGAGCGTCGATCGCCGCGCAAGGTACGCACTCGGGTCTGCGCGCTCTCGCGCGCGGGTTTCGTGGCGTCGCTTCGTCCTGGCGTCCTTGGGCGATTCGCGGTGTCGCGTTGGTGCTCGATACCGCCGTGATCGGTGCGTTCACCGGCGCCCGCAGCCTGTGGGACGCGCGTACCGCCGTTTGGGCGGGTCTCGCCTTGGGTGCCGCATTGCTCCTGATTGGACTTAGGCTGTTTGTGCACGCCGGATATTTGGGAAGCTTGGCTCGCTGGCAGCGGGGGAATTGACACACCGCTTACAGCAGCACACCGGCTGAACCCCTACCTTGTGCCAGCATGAGACCGGATATGCGCATCCTGGTGGTAGAAGACGAGCCGCTGCTTCGCGACGGGCTGGTCGACCTGTTGAGTTCTGCGGGACATGACGTCCGCGCTGCGGCGGATGGCGCGGTTGGTTTGGACCTAGGGCTCAACACCTCCATCGACATGGTAGTGCTCGACCTGATGCTGCCGCAGATCGACGGACTCACCGTCTGCCGCCGCTTGCGGCAAGCCAAACCGGAATTGCCGATCCTGATGCTCACGGCTCGCGGCTCGGAAGACGACAAGGTGCTCGGTCTCTCGCTGGGCGCCGATGATTACGTCACCAAGCCGTTCGGTGCGCGCGAACTGTTGGCGCGGATCGAAGCGTTGGGTCGCCGCAGCAGCGGCGGCGCTGCGACCGACCTGCTCGACGCTGACGGTTGCCGTTTCGACCTTGGGCGGTTGGTCGCGCAGCGTGATGGGTCCTCGTTCTCGTTGACACCGCGCGAAGTAGGAATCGTGAGATTTCTCTATCAACATCGCGCTCGCGCCGTCTCGCGCGGTGAACTGCTGCAAGAGGTCTGGGGCATGCGTGGCGATTTGCAAACCCGCACCGTCGACATGGCAATCGCCAAGTTGCGACAGAAGATCGAACGCGATCCGGCTGAGCCGCGCATCATCCAGACTGTGATCGGGGCCGGCTACAGTTGGGGCGCGCAGTGAGAATGCCGCGCAGCCGCACGATCATCGCCGCGCTGCTGGTGGCGGTGACCGTCGCGTTTCCGTGTGCCGCGTGGTTTTTTGCCGGGTCCTATCAGGCGCGTCAGGAAGCCAAACGTCTGGTCTTCGAGGCCCAGCGCGGCACGCGCGAGACGATCGCGCGCTTGGCAATTCGCATCGATGAAGAACTGGAAAAACTCCGCGACTCCGAAACGTCGCGCCCCTTCTACCACTACCAAAATCTCTATCACGATCCTCAGGGCGCCTCGCAGGGACCGGCGATCGTGCGATCGCCGTTGGCGCAAGGGCCGGGCAACCCGCTGGTCAGTGCCTATTTCCAGGTCGATCCGAAGATGCGCATCAGCCTGCCGACCCTGAATGAAGAGGTGCCCGCGCTGTGTGCGAAAAGTTGTGAGCAGTTGCAGCGCGCGATCAAGACCGGGCTGAGCTGTCCGCAGGGGACGTGCAACGCTCCCAAACTTGCAGCCTTCGCCGATGAGCGTGCGTCGGTGCAGCCCGATCACGTCGAGGTGCTCGAGTACGGCGCCTGGCGGCAAAACCTGATGGCGGCCGAGTTGTACGCAGGGATGCGCCCTGGTGGGCGTGGCGTGCCCGAGGCGATCCGCAAAGCTGACGTCGGGAATGTACTGATTCAGGTCGGAGCCCTCGAGTGGATCACCGTACCGATCGGCGGGGAAGACCGGTTGATGGCGTTGCGCCGTGTCGGCACGCCGATCGGCCGGTTCGTTCAAGGCTTCGTTGTGGATGGGGAGCAAATCGATAAGTTGCTCGCCGCGGCCTCCCCCGATGCGCGATTCATCACCAAGCGGATGGCCAACGGTGAGATGGCGCTGCCGGCCGGGGATACCGGTTGGAATGTGGCGCTGGACAATCGCGTTGCTGTTCAAAAAGCGCTGCAGCGCGGCCGCGAGTTGTACGCTGAGTTTCTGCGGATGTTTTGGCTGACGGTAGGCTTGGTCTCGCTGGCCGGATTTGGCGTGGTGATGGTGGTTCGTCAGGCCGACCGGTTGGCGATGCAGCGATCGCAATTTGCCGCCGCCGCGGCTCACGAACTTCGCACACCGTTGGCCGGCCTGCAGATGTACGGAGAGATGTTGGCGGAAGGGTTGGGTGATCCGCAGCGCCACCGGGAGTATGCGCGCCGGATCGCCTCTGAAGCCGAACGGCTCGGTCGTGTGGTCAGCAACGTCAATCACTTCTCTCGACTCGAGCGCGGGAACTTATCGCTCAACCCGCAACCGGGCGACCTCGCGGATGCGGTGACGCAGTGCGTCGAACGCCAGCGCGCCACGCTCGAAGCGGCAGGCGCCCAGCTCGATGTTGCGATCGATGCCGATGTCCCGCGCGCCCGATTCGATCGCGATGCCGTGAGCCACATCGTGCAGAACCTGCTCGACAATGCCGAGAAGTACACGCGTGGCGCTGCCTCACGGACGATTCGCGTGGCCCTGCAAGCCGATGGCGATGCCGTCGTGCTGCGAGTTGCCGACCACGGGCCAGGTATTGCTGCCAAGCTGCGACGAACCCTGTTCGAGCCGTTCACGCGCGGGGTCGACGCCAACGCTCCTGCCGGTCTGGGCCTGGGGCTCGCATTGACACGCGCGTTGGCGCGGGCTCAAGGTGGCGATGTGACGTTGGCAACTCAAGACGGACCAGGCGCCGATTTCCGCGTCAGCTTTCCATCCGCCGCCAAAGAAGTTGCCTAGCTCCAGTTCACTTCCCGAACTCTTCAAAAAAAATCCGCGGCACAGGACGCGCCGCGGTCAACGAATCGATCTACCCCAGGTTGGGAGCCAACCATCGCTCGGCCTCGGCGAGGCTGATTCCTTTGCGCCGTGCATACGCCTCGAGCTGGTCACGCCCAATCTTGCCAACCATGAAATAGCGGCTCTCGGGGTGCCCGAAGTAAAACCCAGAGACGGCCGCTGCAGGCAGCATCGCGAAACTCTCGGTGAGCGTGATCCCGGCATTGGACTCGACCTGCAACAGGTCGAACAGCGTGCGCTTTTCGGTGTGATCGGGGCACGCCGGATAGCCGGGTGCCGGACGAATTCCTCGGTACTTTTCGGCAATCAGATCACCGGGCGTGAGCTGCTCGTTGTGGCCGTAGCCCCACTCGTTACGCACCCTCGCGTGCAGCATCTCGGCGAAGCTCTCGGCCAACCGATCGGCCAAAGCCTTGGCCATGATCGAACGGTAGTCGTCGTGCTCGCGTTCGAAGCGGGCGGTCAACACGTCCAACCCAAGCCCTGCGGTTACCGCGAACGCCCCGAGGTGGTCGCGCCGCGACGTCTCGCGCGGCGCGATGAAGTCGGCCAAGCACCATTGCGGGTTGTCCGACGACTTCTCGACTTGTTGGCGCAGGAAGTGAAACCGCACGAGTGGATGTTGGTGATCTTCGGTACTGTAAAGCTGCACATCGTCACCGTCGCTGGCGGCAGGGAAGAATCCGTAGACTCCGCGCGCCTGAAGCAGCTCGCCGTCGACGATCTCGTCCAACTGCCGTCGCGCGTTGTCGTATAACTCGCGTGCCGCGCTGCCCAGCCGCGCGTCGTCGAGGATTGCCGGGAAGGTGCCTTTCAACTCCCAGGTGTGGAAGAACGGGCTCCAGTCGATGAAAGGCAGCAGTTCGGAAAGTTCGGGTTGGAGCGTCTTGACGCCCACGAACGCTGGCGTGTCCTCGGGGAGCGTGCTCCAGTCGTAACGAGGCCGCCGCGCCGTGGCGTCGCTGTAGTTGAGCAGCTTGACCACGTCGCGGCCTTCGTAGGCGATCCGCACCTTGTCTTGGTCGGCGCGGTTGTTGGCGACGAACGAGTCGCGCTGCCCGCTGCTGAGCAATGAGCTGACGACGTCGACGGCACGCGAGGCATCGGGCACGTAGACCGTGGCCGACTGGTACTGTGGCGCGATTTTGACCGCCGTGTGCTTCTTGCTGGTGGTAGCGCCACCGATCAACAGCGGCAACGTAAATCCTTGGTGCTGCATCTCGCGTGCGAGGTGAACCATTTCATCCAAGGACGGCGTGATCAAACCGGACAAGCCAATCACGTCGACGTTGCGTTCGCGCGCTGTGCGCAAAATCGTTTCACACGGAACCATGACGCCGAGATCGATGACCTCGTAGTTGTTGCAGCCCAACACGACGCCGACGATGTTCTTGCCGATGTCGTGCACATCGCCCTTGACCGTGGCCATCAGCACGCGTCCTTGCTTGCTGACCGCGCCTTCAGCTTTGTCTGCTTCCATGAATGGCTGCAAGTAGGCCACGGCGCGTTTCATCACGCGCGCACTCTTCACGACCTGCGGCAAAAACATCTTGCCGGCGCCGAACAGATCGCCAACCAGATTCATACCGGCCATCAAGGGGCCTTCGATGACCGCCAACGGGCTGCCGAGCGCTACCCGCGCTGCTTCCGCGTCGGCTTCCACGAAATCGACGATGCCGCGCACCAGCGCGTGCTTCAGTCGAGCCTCGACCGGCGCTTGCCGCCACGCGTCGTCCGCTTCTTTGCGTGTGCCGGCCTGATCCTTGACGCTCTCGGCGAAGCGAATCAAGTTTTCTGTGGCATCGGGCCGCCGATCGAACAACACGTCCTCGACACGTTCCAGGAGATCCTTGGGGATGTCGTCGTAGACAGCCAACTGACCGGCGTTGACGATGCCCATATCCAGCCCAGCCTGAATCGCGTGGTACAAAAACGCGGCGTGCATCGCTTCGCGAACGGCATCGTTGCCGCGAAAGCTGAAGGAGATATTGCTGACGCCGCCGCTGAGCTTGGATTGCGGAAACAGTTGCTTGAGTTGCCGCGCCGCCTCGATGAATTCGATCGCATAACGGTTGTGCTCGTCGATGCCGGTGCCAATGGTCAGAATATTGCTGTCGAAGATGATGTCTTCGGGCGGGAACCCCACGTCGCTGGTGAGGATCTGGTGCGCGCGCGAGAGAATCGCGACGCGCCGTGCGGCATCGGTCGCCTGACCCTGTTCGTCGAACGCCATCACCACGACCGCGGCGCCGTAGCGGCGAATCAGCCGCGCCTGACGGCGAAACTCGTCCTCGCCCTCCTTGAGCGAGATCGAGTTGACCACGCCCTTGCCTTGCAAACACTTCAACCCGGCCTCCAACACACTGAAACGGCTGCTGTCGACCATGATCGGCAAACGCGAGATTTCGGGCTCGGAGGCAACCAGTCTTAGAAACGTGGTCATGGCTTGCTCGGAGTCGAGCAGCCCCTCGTCCATGTTGATGTCCAGAATGTTGGCGCCACCCTGCACTTGATCGCGCGCCACCGCGAGTGCCGATTCGTAGTCGCCCGCCCGAATCAGCCGCGCGAACATCTTCGAGCCGGTGACGTTGGTGCGCTCGCCGATCATGGTGAAGTTGGAGTCGGGGCGGATGGTCAGAGGTTCGAGGCCGGAGAGCGTCGTGAAACTCGATCGCGCCGCCGGCACATGCGGTGCCACGCCTCGCACCGCGTCGACCAGCGCGCGCGTGTGCGCATCGTTGGAGCCGCAGCAACTGCCGGCAATGTTGAGCCAGCCCTCCAAGGCGTAGCTGCGCAGCACGCTCGCCATCATTTCCGGCGTTTCGTCGTAGCCGCCGAATTCGTTGGGGAGTCCAGCGTTGGGGTAGCACGCGACGAAGTGAGGGGCGACCCGTGCCAATGCATCCACATACGGACGCATCGCTTCGGCGCCCAACGCGCAGTTGATTCCAACCGCCAACAACGGCGCGTGATCGATCGAGACGTACGCCGCCTCTAGCGTTTGTCCCGACAACAATCGGCCGGAGTTGTCGGTGACGGTGAGCGAGGCCAAGACCGGCGGCATTTTTCCCGAGTAGCGTTCGCGCAACTGGTCGATCGCAAACAGCGCCGCCTTGAGGTTGAGCGTGTCGATCGTGGTTTCGGGCACCAGCAAGTCGACACCCCCGTCGATCAAGCCGCGGGCCTGCTCGTAGTAAACCTCGACCAATTGTTCGAACGAGACAGCGCGAAAAGCAGGATCGTTGACGTCGGGCGAGAGCGAGGCGGTGCGTGTGGTCGGCCCGATGCTGCCGGCCACGAATCGCGGCTGCCCGGGGGTCTTTGCGCTCGCCGTGCGTGCTTCGACCACCGCCAATTCGGCGGCCGTCTTGTTGATCTCGTAGACCAACGACTGCAATCCGTAGTCGGCCATCGAAATGGAGTTGGCGTTGAACGTGTCGGTTTCGATGATGTCCGCGCCCGCTTCGAGGTACTTGCGATGGATCTCGCGGACGATCTGCGGCTGCGTCAACACCAGCAGATCGTTGGCCCCTTTGAGCTCTGACTCATGGTTCAAAAAACGTGTGCCGCGGAACTCGGCTTCGGTCAGCCGATAGGACTGCACCATGGTCCCCATCGCCCCGTCCATCACGAGGATTCGTTGGCGCATCAACCGGCTGAGGGTTTCGTAGGTGGTCATCAGGGCCGGGATTGTACGCGGCGGGGGGGGGGGGGGGGGGGGGGGGGGGCGGGGGGGGGTGGGGGGGGGGGCGGGCGGGGGGGGGGCCGGGGGGGTCGGCGTGGTCGGCGTGGTCGGGGGCGTGGTCGGGGGCGTCGTGGTCGGAGTGGTCGTCGGCGTGGTCGGCGTGGTCGGAGTGGTCGGCGTGGTCGGCGTGACCCCGCCTCCGCCTCCTCCGCCACCAGCCGGGAGCGCGACGACCGACAGGTACCCCACACTGGCGCCACCGACGGCGCCGCCGCTCGCGTCGAGGAGCTCGGTGACCACGGCGAACTCGCCGGCCGGAAGGACCAGATCGG
>JANNUT010000058.1:0-19203 GCA_031395565.1 Acidobacteriota bacterium
CGTTGTACGCGATAGGCTCCAACGGCTAGCGAGCATTGGCACTCGTATCTAGGGCTGCCGCGCGATTGGCGAGCACGACGTAGTCGCTCTCTCCCAAACGTTGACGCCAAACCGCACACGGCGATTGCGTCAGCCGTCGCAGCAAAGGCGATTTTTGGTCGTCTTGTACGATCACCCAAAACGGCGCTTCGCTGGACAATCGATTCGCCAGGCGATTCATGCCCTGAGCGTCACCGGAATCGGTCTCATCGAGCCTCCCAGCGTAAAACCCGAACTGCGCGCGAAAATCGACCATGCCGCCGGGCGAACCTGGGACCACCACGCGCTGCACGTTGGCGATGAAACTCTTGGTCGAGCGTCGCTGATCGACAGCCGGGTAGATCGTCATGAAGATCGCCGCATAAAGTCCCAGCCACGACAGGCCGACATATTTCACATAGCGCCCGGCTCGGGGCGCCACGAGCAGCGCCAGCGACGTGAGCGCGACCGCCGAGAAAGCGAGCGCCAGCCACGTTGGATCGACCGTCACTCCTCGTTTCAAGGCGAGTCCCGGCAGGTATCGCAGCGAGGCCAGTACACCTGCCGTTGAAATCAGCATCAAGCACAACGCGGCGAAACGCGGCCAGGTGAGTGCGGCGCCGCGCCGGCGCACCCGCCACGCAAGATCGAGTGCGAGCCATACCGCGGCAAAAGGGTAGACCGGCATCAGATACAGATCGCGCTTGCCCGGTGAGATCGAAAAAAACAACACCGCAAACAAAACCGCGCCAAACAAGAGACGGCGTTGCCACGGCGAACTGTCCTCGCTCTTCTCGCGCAGGCCCCACAGCGCCGCCGGCAACAGCAACGAAGCTGGAAAGAAGTCATACCAAGGAACGGTGAAGAAGTACCAAAACGGTTTGAGGTGGTGCCACGATGAGGCGTATCGCACTGCCGTCTGTTTGAACAGGATGTTGGTGAGCCAGTCTTGATGGCCTGTCGATAGGGCGTGCACTGCCGCCGGTACGATCCACGCGCCCACCACCAACACGAACGCCAGCCAGCCCCAGCCGCTCAACAGCACGGTGCGCCATGGCGAGGGGCGTCGCGCCAAGCGCGCGCCCAACAGCAATCCACCCAGTGGAAGCAACAGAGCGACCGGACCCTTGGCGAGCGTGCCGCAGCCCATGAGTGCGAATGCCAGGGCGATACGCCGGCTGTCGGCCGGCGCTTCGGGTGCGATTCCGCAACCCTCGATCAGCAATACGAAGGCCCAGGTGGTGAACGCGGTCAACAACATATCGAGTTGACCGGTCGTGCCCTGCATCGTGAAACGAAACGAAACCGCGGCGAGCCCGGCCGCCAGCGTTGGCAACCACGCCGGGCCATCAGGGGCGAGACGGCGGGTCAGGCGTCCGATCGCGATCAGGGTGACAAGCCCAGCCAGCACTGAGGGCAAAACCGCCGCTGGCTGCCCGATTCCGCCGGTGAGCTTACCGGCGACGGCGATCAGCCAAAACATGAGTGGTGGCTTGTCCGGGTAGGGCTGGCCGTTGACATGGGCGATGAGGTATTCGCCCGATTCCGTCATTTCCCGGGCGACCAAGGCGTACTTCGGTTCGTCTGGTGCCCACAGGTCGCGCTGCCCTAGCGAGCTCACGGCGATCAGTCCCCAGGCGAGCAGGACCGTTCCCACCCCGAGTCCAGAAAGAATGTGGCGCCATGAGGACATCCGCGGATTCTGCCACGCGCGGCGGGACGTTGACATTCCACGGCACGGGACCGACCTTCCCAGCCGGGCCAAGGTCCCCGGGTGCGCCTTTTGCCTCGCGGGTATCGATGGCTCATGGAGGCACAGGTGAACGAGATTTCCCGCTTCGACTTCGGCCGCAATGAAGAACTGCCCCATGAAGCGCCGGTCGCGACCTCGTCAATCTCCGAGATGCGTCGCGTCTTGGGCGTGAACGTCGATCGGCTGCGCAACGCGGTCGAGGTGCTGACCTGCCGGATCCTCGAACGCAAGCTCGAAACCTGCATCGAGGTGTGCCGTTGTCAGCAGTGCATCGAAGACATCTACTGCTTGGCGATGAATCGCACGCCGCCCCTGTACTACCATTCGGAAAAGAACTTCGCTCAGCGATTGAAAGATCAAGGTCCGCCGCGCGACATCCTGCAGTCGATCGAAAGTGCGGTCGATCAGGCGATCGTCACCGTCGGCCAAAATCCTTCGCACGAGTGACGCGTCTACTGTCGATGTAGCCGCTTGCAGGCCGAGTTGACTTAGACGTTCTCGCGCGCAAGCGGCAGGGTTGCGTCGACAAAGTTGCAACGCTTCCATTCAAAACTGCGCCATTCCCATGGCGCATAATCGCCGGCCATGCGCGTCCTGACCGATCCCACACTCGTTGCCCCATACCTGAGCGACGAGAGCCGCATGCCTGGTGGTACGGCGAGCGCCGTGTGGCTTCCGGATTCGATCGAGACGCTTCGCCAGGCATTGTGCGAGGCTCACGCGAGCGGCGAATTCATCACGGTGGCAGGGGCGGGGACCGGTGTCGTCGGCGGGCGCATTCCGAATGGCGGCATCGTGATCTCGACGGAACGATTAGCGACGGTTCGACCGCATGGTGAATCGATCGTCTGCGGCGCGGGCGCGACGCTCGCAACCGTGTTCGATCTCGCGCACTCGATGGGACGGTTTTATCCGCCCGATCCCACCGAATGGTCCGCGTCGATCGGCGGCACGTTTGCCACCAACGCTTCCGGTGCGCGCTCGTACGCCTTTGGCGCGACGCGACGCTGGGTCCAGCGCGCCGTCGTATTGCTCGCCGACGGCACCGTGCTCGACATCGAACGCGGTTCGATCGTCGCGATCGAGGGTGCGTTCACACTCCCCGATGGACGTCGCGTGCCCGCGCCCACTTGGGAACTCCCGCATACCACCAAACACGCGGCCGGCTATTACAGCGCACCGTCGATGGATCTGCTCGACCTGTTCATCGGCTCCGAAGGCACGCTGGGCGTTGTTGCCGAGCTACAACTCGCCACGATTCCAGCGCCCCGCGAGCTGTTGGGCGGTGTCCTGTTCTTCGCGCGCGAATCGGATGCCTTCGGCTTGGTGCGCGAGGCGCGAAACCGCAGCGCTGAGGTCGAGCCACTCGCGCTCGAGTTTTTCGATCGCACGGCGCTAGCGCTGGCGCGCACTCGCGAACCCCGCGTGCCCGCGGCCGCAGCAGCGATCTTCTTCGAGCAGTTCCTGACCGGCATTCCCCGCGAAACCGCTCTCCAAGGCTGGATTCAACTGGCCGAGCGGCATGCGGCCGACCCCGGCTCTTGGTTGGGGCAAGGCCTCGCCGATCAGGCTCACTTTCGTGCTCTCAGGCACGCCGTGCCGCTGGCGATCAACGAGACGCTGTCGCGGCGCGGCGCGACCAAAGTGGCGACCGACAGTGCGTTACCCCCCGGCGCCACCGAGGGCTGGCTGTCGGAGTCCCGGGCCTGGCTCGACTCACAGGGGTTGGAGCATGTTGCGTTTGGTCATATTGGAGACGAGCACTTGCACCTCAACATACTGGCTCGCGATGCCGCACAAACGCCGCTGGCCCGGCGGGCGTTCGGAGAGTTGACGAAGCGTGCGGTAGCGGCGGGCGGGACGGTCTCGGCCGAGCACGGGCTTGGCAAACTCAAACGCGATCTGCTGGGCATGTTGTATTCACCTGCGGTGCTGGCGAGAATGCAGCAAATAAAACTCTCGCTCGATCCCGAAGCGGTCCTAGGACGGGGGACACTGTTGCCATGAGAAACACTCAGAAACTCACGATCGCCGGCTTGTTGCTGGCCGCTGCCATCGCCACGGCATGCCGCTCGGCGCAGTACTTCCCAGGGGTCGATCCTGCGCCGCCGGCTGCCTATTCGCGGGAATTGGCCGCCTTGCGTGAACGGCCGCTGACGGACGACACCCCCTGCCCGCAGTGCGAACGCTACCGGTTCTTGTGGCTGCGCAGTGCCAATCGAAGCGCCGTGTTTCGCGCCGAACTCAATCAAGCGGGCCAAGGCGCGTTGATCGTGACCCTGGGGCAACTCGGTCCGCGCGAAAGTGCCGCGCGTGGGATCAAAACCTATCGACGCACACTGGTGCCAGCCGAGGTTGCCCAGCTGCGCGCCGCCGTGCAGGAGTCCTCGTTCTGGACACTTCAACCCGTGCCAGACGAGGGTCGCACCGACGGCGCACGCTGGATCTTCGAAGCACAGACCAAGGATGGATATCACCTCGTCGACCGGTGGTCGCCGGAACCCGGCAGCTATCGGCAGATGTGTGTATTGCTCATCCGTCTGTCCGGTCTGGACCTCGACCCTGTCTACTGACGCTTATCGAGAACACCTTTCAAGTCCATGATCGTGTTCTGATCGGACACGATCACGGAGATCTTGTCCGAGAGCTTCTCGACGTACAGGTAGCGAATGTAGTTGGGGTTGTCGCGTAGGGCCTGGTTGATCGTTTCGATCGCCTTGGACCGGCCCTGAGCTTCAATCACTTTGCGCTCCGCTTCTCGCTGTTCTTTCTCGAGCACGTACTTCATTTGCTCAGCTGTTTGCTGCGCGATCTGCTTGGATTCGATCGCCTGCGCGAACTGTTCGGTGAAACGCACGTCACGCAGCACCACCTCGTCGACGATAAACCCGTCCTTTTCCAACAACTGCTTGACCTTCTTGTTGATCTCTTCCTGGATCTTGGCTCGCTTGGAGGAATAGATATCCGCAACCGGGTATTCCGAGATCACCATGCGGATCACCGACCGCACGGCTGGGCGGACGATCTTCTCCTCGTAATCGAAGCCGATCTTCTGATGAATCTCAGCCACCCGATTGGGATCGAGGTGATGCCAGATCGTGAGATCGATGCCGACTTGCAGTCCTTCTTGAGTCGGAGACCACAACGAATCGTCCCAGTCGGACTTGCGACCTTCACCGCTGGTCTTGGTCATCGTGTATTCCTGGCGCCGCAGGTCGTATTCCTGTGCGACGCTGACCAACGGCCAAACTACGGTCACCCCTTGATTGGCAACACGAAACGATTTGGTGATGGTGTTGAAAATCACCAACGCGTGGCCAACCTGCACGGTGTGTACGGAGAAGAACGAGAAAAGCAGGGCCCCGACCAAAATCAAGAGCGGCAGCAGTGCTCGCCGGGCGCCGGGTGGTACGTCGCCCACGTCGATGGTGTGAGTGTCAGAAGCCGAGCGCGCGCGAAGTAACGAGCGAACCAAGAGCGCCAGGCTCGTACCGATGGCGCCGAGAATGAGCAAAAACAACAGTCCACGCATGGGAAGCCCTCCTGAATCTCACTGTAGGAGCGCTCCTGACGCACAGCCTTGCCGCCGGAGCGCGGGTTCGAACCACTGGATAAGGCGTCGCCCGGTTGTCGAACCGGTTTGGGTGCGGAGCCTGGCGCTCAACTTGATTCGAAAGGGGCCGGATCTCCCGCGCCCGTCCGAAGCACACTGGGTTCGCCGTCGCTCAAGTCGATCAACGTCGACGATTCCACACCACCCCATCCACACTCCACGATCAAATCGACCAACTTCCCGACACGCTGTTCGATCTCGTCAGGATCGGACAGCGGGAGATCGTCGCCAGGCAGTCGCAGCGTCGTGGCGAGAATCGCACCGCCCACCTCGCGCGCGATGGCTCTCGGCACATTGTGGTCGGGCACACGCAAGCCGATCGTCTTGCGCTTTTCCAACAACAAGCGCGGCACCTCGCGCGTCGCGGGCAGCACGAACGTGTACGGCCCGGGCAGAAAGTGTTTCAGGATGCGGTAGTTGTGAGTATCGACCTCGGCAAAGCGTGCCACTTCGGAGAGATCGGGAACAATCAGGCTGAACAGATGCTTGACGGTATCGAAACCCTTCAAACGCGCGACCCGTTCGAGCGCCTGCCGGGATCCTGGAGCGATGGCCAGCGAATAACAACTGTCGGTGGGCACGACCACGACACCGTGATTCGACAGCACCTGTGCCGCGCGCTGGATGTAGCGCACTTGAGGTGTATCGGGATGCACGATCATTCGGGGTGCGCTCATGGTTGAACGGCGAATCGTCCCTTGTCATCGCGTACGAGCTGACCGAACGCGAGCTCTGGATCGTGCGTGAAGAACAGCCGAGCTTGCCGCGGGAGCAACTCTTCCCAAAGCGCTTTCTTCTCGTCGACCACCAATTCGGGGAAGCGGTCGTACCCCATCGAAATCGGGACGTGCACCCAGTGCCGCCCGGGCGCCAGGTCGGCGACGAAAACGACCGGTCCTTCTACCGTGGCGATTTCGGTGCAGAGCATGCCGGGTGTGTGGCCATTGACTTCGTGAAAGCGATACCCATCGCCGAGCGTGGCGCTTTCATGGCAATCGGCAATTTCTAGACGTCCCGAAGCTTCCAAGAGCGCCGGCAACTCGGGAATGAAACTCGCACGATCGCGCGGGTGTGGCTTGCGCGCTCGCTCCAATGCCTTGTGACCGACGACGATGGTGGCGTTGGGGAAGAGCAGTTCGAGGGGCTGTCCCTCGGCGTACTGCGTGAGCAAACCTCCCGCATGATCGAAGTGCAGGTGGCTCAGCATCACGACGTCGATGTCGGTGTGGCCCAAACCGTGCTCCGCGAGATTTTGCAGCAGCATGTGCCGTTCTTCTTGCACTCCGTATCTGGCCCGAAGCTCTGGCGAGAAGAACGCGCCGATTCCGGTCTCGAAAAGAATGTTGCGGTGCTGCTCTTGAACCAAGAGCGCGCGACAGGCCAATGGAATCCGATGGCGTTCGTCGGGCGGGGCCCACTTTTCCCAAACGGGGCGGGGGACATTTCCAAACATGGCGCCCCCGTCGAGCCGTTGAGTGTTCCCTTCGATGGCAATCAGGCGACGTTGCATGCCGTGATTCTAGGCGTCCGTGCGGCCAGATGCTGCTATACGCCAAGGCGGGTCCAGCGATAGAGCCCGCCTAACCACCGACCCAATCCAAATAACCTAGATCACGTGCAAGCGCTTTATTGGCCTTAAGAGGCTTCCTATCATCCGTCGGGTTCGAAGTGGTGTTGTTGGGTAAACAGAGCTTGGCCGGATGAGCGCGCGCCGCGCGTCCGCGGCGCCCCTGATGAGGAGTGCCGCATGCGAACAACTCGAGACCCGTTCCTGGCCGAACTGCAGCGACGCGGCGTATCGCGCCGTGATTTCCTCGGGTTTTGCGGTGTGATGGCCAGCGTGCTCGCCCTTCCCAAGTCGGCGATCGCAGCGATCGCCGACGCCATCCAGCACAAACAAAAGCCGACTCTGGTGTGGCTCGAGTTCCAGGACTGCTGCGGCAACACCGAGTCGTTCTTGCGCGCCAGCCGCCCCACCGTCGCCGACATCGTGCTCGATACGCTCTCGATCGATTACCAAGAGACGATCATGGCGGCGGCAGGGCATCAGGCCGAAGCCGCGTTGCGCGGCGTGGTCGAGAACAAGAAGGGGCAGTACATCGTGGTGGTCGAGGGCTCGATTCCAACTGGAGCGGGCGGCGCGTACTGCACCATCGGTGGACGTTCGGCACTTCAGATTGCCCGCGAGGTGTGCGGCGGTGCCGCGGCCACGATCGCGATCGGGACCTGCGCGTCGTTCGGTGGAATCCCTGCGGCGTCTCCCAACCCGACCGGCGCGCTGAGCGTGGCCGACGCCGTCCCGGGGTTGAAGAACCTGATCAACATGCCGGCCTGTCCGGCCAACGGTGAGAACCTCGCGGCGGTCGTGGTGCACTACTTGTCGTTCGGTGCGTGGCCGACGCTCGATCATCTCCATCGGCCGATGTTTGCGTACGGCAAGACGATTCACGACAACTGCGAACGCCGCGCGCACTTCGACGCGGGCCAGTACGTCGAGAACTGGGGCGATGCCGGCCATCGCGTCGGGTACTGCCTGTACAAGATGGGCTGCAAGGGGCCGGTCACCTATCAGAACTGCCCGTCGATCGGCTGGAATTCGGGCACCAATTGGCCGATTGGCTGCGGTCACCCGTGCGTCGGATGTGCCGAGCCCAACTTCTGGGATCGAATGACGCCGTTCTATCGGCACCTGCCGCCTGTTCCGGGCTTCGGCATACACACCGACATCGATCACATCGGTTTGTGGGCCACCGGCGGTGTGGCGGCGGCGTTTGCCGCGCATGGAATCTTCAAGACGGTCGAGGGCCGCATCCGTGAGAAGCAGCAGCACCGACTGCCTTCGGCGCAACCGCCGACGAATCCGCCGGATCAGGGAGGTCAGCTATGAGCCAGCACATCGTGATCGATCCTGTGACGCGCATCGAGGGGCATCTGCGGATCGAAGCGGAAGTCGACGGCGGTCAGGTCAAGGACGCATGGTCGAGCTGCACGATGTTCCGCGGGATCGAGATCATCTTGAAGGGCAGAGATCCGCGTGATGCGTGGGTCTTCACGCAACGCATCTGCGGCGTCTGCACCACGGTGCACGCCATCGCCTCGATTCGTGCGGTGGAGAATGCGATCGGCGCCTCACCGCCACCGAATGCGCGCTTGCTGCGCAATCTGATCATGGCCTCGCAAATGGTCCACGACCACGTCGTGCACTTCTACCATCTGCATGCGCTCGACTGGGTCGACGTGGTTTCAGCGCTGTCGGCCGACCCGGCCAAGACGTCGGCTCTCGCGCAATCGATTTCCAACTGGCCGAAGTCCAGCACCACCTACTTCACGGGCGTGCGCGACCGGCTGAAGGGGTTTGTGGAGCGCGGGCAACTCGGTCCGTTCGCCAACGCGTACTGGGGTCATCCCGCCTATCGCCTGCCTGCCGAGGCCAACTTGATGGCGGTCGCGCACTATCTCGAAGCACTCGACTGGCAACGCGAGTTTGCGCGTATTCACGCCGTGCTCGGAGGTAAGAACCCGCATCTGCAAAGCTTCCTGGTGGGTGGTATGGCGACGCCGATCGACCCCAACAGTCAAGCAGCATTGAATGCGGGATCGATCGCCACCATGCGGCAGATGATCCGAAACGCGCACGATTTCGTGACGCAGGTCTACATTCCCGACGTGCTCGCCGTGGCCTCTTTCTATAAGGATTGGGCCGGTCACGGACAAGGGGTCGGCAACTATCTGGTGTATGGCGAGTACCCCGAAAGCGACGGCGCCCGGCCATCACTGTACCTGCCGTCGGGTGTGATTCGCGGCCGTAACCTTGCGGCGGTGGAAGAACTCGATGTCTCCAAGATCACCGAGTTCGTGACGCACTCGTGGTACGAGTACGAAGGCGGTGACGCGCAGGGCCGCCATCCGTTCCAGGGCGAAACCAAGCCCAACTACACGGGACCGAATCCTCCGTACGATCGGCTGCGCACCGATGAAAAGTACAGTTGGCTGAAGTCGCCGCGCTACGACGGTCTGGTGATGGAGGTTGGGCCGCTGTCACGCATGTTGGTGGCCTACGCGCGTGGGCATGAACGGGTGAAGACACTGGTCGGTGGTGCGCTGGCGCATCTGGGTGTGGGACCCGAGGCGCTGTTTTCGACCTTGGGGCGAATCGCGGCTCGAGCGTTGGAAACGCAGGTGTTGGTCGAAAAACTCGGCGACTGGCTCGACCAACTTGCGGCCAACATGGGAAGTGGCGAGTTGGCAATTCACGACAATTCCAAGTGGGACCCGTCGAGTTGGCCCGCCGACTGCACCGGTGCCGGCTTCCACGAAGCGCCCCGCGGTGCGCTGGGGCACTGGGTGCACATCAAGAACGGTGTGATCGCCAACTATCAGTGCATCGTCCCCAGCACCTGGAATGGAGGACCGCGAGACGCTCAAGGGCAGCCGGGACCATACGAGCAAGCGTTGGTCGGTACACCGGTTCATGACCCAGAGCAGCCGCTGGAGATCCTGCGCACCGTGCACTCGTTCGATCCATGCATGGCGTGCGGGGTGCATGTGGTCGACACCAAGCGTCGTGAGCTGGCGCGGGTGAGGGCGTTGTGACCCGCCACGCCCACACGGTCGTTCCCACGCGCGGCGTGCGGCTGACCCAAGAGCCGACCGCGACGATCGTGCCGGTGTATGTGTGGGAGTTTCCAGTGCGGCTCTCGCACTGGTTGATCGTGCTGTCGATCTTCGTGCTGTCGTTCACCGGCTACTCGCTGGGGCGGCCGTTTATTTCGGTTGCAGGCCAGGCCAAAGACCACTTCGCGACGGGCACCATGCGCGCCGTGCACTTCTACGCGGCCACAGTTTTTGGTGTGGCGGTGATCATGCGGCTCTATTGGATGTTCTTCTCGCGCAATCGCTTCGCCAGTTGGCGGCAGTTCATTCCGACGACCCGCAGGCGCTGGCAGAAGTTCTGGCATGTGCTGCGTTTTTATCTGTTCCTCAGCCACGACTCCCCGATGACGGTTGGGCACAATCCGCTGGCCGGGCTTACCTACACCTTCGTCTTCGCGTTGTACGTGATGATGATGCTCACCGGCTTGGGGATCTATGCGCCCGAAACGCATCTTGGATCGCCGCTGCGGCTGCTGGCGTTTTTGGCTCCGATGTTCGGTGGCCTGCAAATGTCGCGCTGGCTGCATCACATTGGAATGTGGCTGCTGCTTGGCTTCTTCGTGCACCACCTGGCCAGCGCTTTGTTGGTGTCGCGACTAGAACACAACGGGATCCTCGATTCGATCTTCTCGGGCTTCAAGTACCTCAACGTGTCGCACTACTACCAAGATCAAAAGGACCATCAACACAAATGAACCAAACGGGCGGTGCGCGATTGTTGGTGCTTGGCCTCGGCAACGTGCTGTGCGGCGACGATGGCGCGGGTGTCGAGGCGGTGCGCCGCTTGCTGCTGGCCTACGATCCGCCCGATACAGTGCGAGTACTCGACGGCGGCACGCTCGGGTTGTCTCTGATGGGGTTGTTCGAGCCGGGCGACGAGGTGCTGCTGGTCGACGCGATCCGTGCTGAGGCTCCCTACGGCACACTCGTGCGGTTGGAGGCGGACGATGTCGCACCGGCGATGCGGGAGCGGTTATCGGTGCACCAGGTCGGTGTGGTCGATTTGCTCGATGCCTTGCGGTTGCTCGATTGCCTGCCGGCGCGATTGACATTGCTCGGTTTGGTGCCGCGAACTTTGGAGTTAGGGTTGGAACGCTCGGCCGAGGTAGAGGCCAGTTTGCCGCATTTGGTCGAGGCGGTTGCGGAGGAAATCCGTCGCGCGGGACACGCGATGCGGGCCAGGAGCATCGATGAAGCACCACTTCAGGATCGAAATGGCGACTGCCTTGCTCGCGTGGTCGGGCTGTAGCGCGCCTGGACAAGTATCGCTTCCGGCTCACGTCGATAACGATGTCGCGCGGGCGCAGGGCCGCGCCCTGTATCAAGAACACTGCGCGCTGTGCCATGGCGATAACGCCGACGGTCACGGACTGCGGCAACAAGGCTTCGAGAAGCAGCCGGCCGACTTCACCGATCGCACGTGGCGCGAACGCGTTTCGCCCCAGCAGGCCTTCGACGTGATCAAGCATGGCAAGCCAGACACGGCCATGCCGCCCTGGCACGTGCTGAGCGACGAGCAGATCTGGCAGTTGGTGGCGTATCTGCGCTCCGTCGCCACGTCGCCGGATAGGGTGACGCAATGATGAGCACAGGTCTGCACATCGAAATTCGCGGCACGGTGCAGGGGGTTGGCTTCCGCCCCTTCGTCTACCGCACGGCACACGAGTCCGGCGTCACCGGCTGGGTTCGCAACGACGCGTCAGGTGTCACGATCGAGGCGTTTGGCGGCGAACGCGAACTGGCGTCGTTCGTCGAACGGCTCGAATCCAAACCACCACCAGCGGCGCTTATCCGTGAGTTCCACACCGCGACGATCCCAGCCTCGGACGCTCACGAGTTCGTGATCGTGCACAGCGACGCCGACGCCGAGCGGCGCATCTCGATCCCTGCCGATCTCCCGATGTGCGAGGCTTGCCAAGCCGAACTCAACGACCCCGCCAATCGCCGTTATCGATACCCCTTCATCAACTGCACCGATTGCGGTCCACGGTTCACGATTGCACTCGATGTGCCCTACGATCGCCCGGCTACCACGATGGCGCCGTTCACTCTCTGTGCCGATTGCGCTCGCGAGTATCACGATCCACTCGATCGCCGCTTCCATGCACAGCCCAACGCGTGCGCTCGCTGCGGACCGTCTCTGCAGCTGATCGACTTGCGTGGCGAGGCGGTCGAGCAAACGGACCTGATCGCGGCGACCGCGCACGCGTTGCAACAGGGGTTGATCGTCGGAATCAAGGGGCTCGGTGGCTTCCATCTTGCCTGCGATGCCACGTCGACGAGTGCGGTGCAACGCCTGCGCCAGCGCAAGCATCGCGAAGAGAAACCGCTGGCGGTCATGGTTGCGGACCTGGCCGTCGCGAGCCGCTTGACCCGCTTGAGTCGCGCTGAGGAAGCGCTGCTTTCGTCGGCACCGCGGCCGATCGTACTGCTCACCCGTCGCCACGCTGACGAGCCGGATGTGCCGTGCCGAGATGTGGCGCCGCACAGCGAAACACTGGGACTGATGCTGCCGTACACGCCGCTGCATCATCTGTTACTGGCGGCCACCGGCCTCCCACTCGTGATGACGTCGGCCAACCTCAGCGACGAACCGATCTGCTATCGCAACGATGAGGCGCGCGAGCGTTTGAAGGACATTGCCGACTTGCTGCTGGTACACGACCGCGAAATCGCCACACGCTGCGACGACTCGGTGGCGCGTGTGATTGCGGGCGTACCCACCGTGCTGCGGCGCTCGCGCGGTTACGTGCCCCACGCCATGTTGCTGCGCCAACCCGTGGAACGCCCGATCTTGGCCTGCGGCGCGCATCTGAAGAACACGTTCTGTTTGGCAGTGGGCGAGAACGCTTTCTTAGGTCCGCACATTGGCGATCTGGAAACGCTCGACGCCTACGATGCCTACTGCGATGCGATCGAAAAGTTGGAGCGTTTCGTCGGCGTCACTCCCGAGTTGATGGCTCACGATCTGCATCCTGATTATCTTTCCACCCGCTACGCGCGCGAGCGCGCCGGCTCTGCGGCCATCGGAGTTCAACACCACCACGCGCATCTGGTGAGTGCGATGACCGAGCGCGGCTTGACCGGCTCATGCCTGGGGCTGGCCTGGGATGGCACCGGCTTCGGTCTCGATCGCACCGCCTGGGGTGGTGAGTTGTTGCGTGTCGAGCCGCACCGCTTCGAGCGCCTCGCGACATTTCGCCCGATGGCGCTCGCCGGCGCCGATCGCGCGATTCGCGAACCCTGGCGGTTGGCGGCGGCGTTGCTCATCGACGCATTCGGCGACGAGGCGCCGTTGCATGAACTGCCACTTTTCCAAGCGATCCCGAGCGGCGCTCTCGAGGTCGTGCAGCAGATGCTGTTGCAACAGGTCAACGCTCCCAAGGCGCGCGGTGTCGGACGTTACTTCGATGCCGTCGGTGCGCTGCTGCTGTCTCGCCCGCAGGCGCGCTTCGAAGGCCAGATCGCGGTGGAATTGAACATGGCAGCGCAACCGCTCGAACGCGGCCGCTACAGCTTTGCCATCGAGCCTGACGAGGACGGCTTGTGGGAGGTCGATCTGCGTCCGATGACCTGGCAACTGGTGGCCGATCTGCAGCGCGGCGTTGCTGTCGCAACGATTGCGGCGCGGTTTCACAACACGCTGGCACGCGCGGCCAAGGAAATGCTCTTCGCCGTGATCTCGCCACGCGAGGCAACTCGAGTCGTGCTCAGCGGCGGATGTTTTCAGAACCCGCTCTTGGTGGAGCGAATTGCCGACGAACTGCCGGCGCAGTTCGAAGTGGTGGTGCATCGTGACGTGCCGCCGGGCGATGGTGGAATTTCACTCGGACAGGCAGTGATCGCCGACGCACGAGCGCGCGCGATGCGAGAGGACACGCTATGTGCCTAGGGGTGCCCGGGCGGGTGTTGTCGATCGATGGACTCTTGGCCACGGTCGACTTCTGGGGCGTGCGACGCACCATACGGCTCGACATCGTCGACGAAACCGTCGCGATTGGCGACTACGTGCTCAACCATGTCGGCTACGCGATTCGCCGAATCCCGGAGAGCGAGATCGGCGAAACGCTCGAACTCTACGAGCAACTGCTGCGTGAGAGCGAGACCAGCGACATCATGGCGGCCGACGTGCGCGGCGAGATCGCGGCGAGTGAGATCGAGAGGGGCCGCGATGAACGACCCTAACGCTGGCGGACAGTTTGCCGAACTGAAGTTTCGCGATCCGCAACGAGCGCGCGCGCTGACCGCCAAGATCGAGCGCACGTTGCAGCAGATCGAGCACTCGCCGGTGTCGTTGATGCACGTCTGCGGCAGCCACGAGCAAGCGATCGCCAAGTTCGGGTTGCGCGCCAGCTTCCCACCCGGACTGAACGTGATCATGGGTCCCGGCTGCCCGGTCTGTGTCACCGATGTACCAGAAGTCGATGAAGCCGTGGCGCTCGCCCGTCAGGGTGTGCACATCGCGACCTTCGGCGACATGCTGCGCGTTCCCGGCACGCGCCGATCGCTGGCCGATGCGCAGGCCGAAGGGGCGCAGGTACACGTGGTCTATAGCGTGGCGCAGGCGATCGACGTCGCCGCGACGCTCGCGCACGGTGAGGAGTTGGTGTTCTTCGCATCCGGGTTCGAAACCACAGCGGTCACGACGGCGGCTGCGATCCTGCGCGGCTTGCCCGCGAACGTCAGCGTGTTGTCGGCTCACAAGTACATTCCGCCGGTAATGGAAATCGTGGCCGAGATGCCGGGCAGCCGGGTTGAAGGTTTCCTCGCCGCTGGACACGCCGCCACGATTACCGGCAGCGCGGTGTTCGAGCCGTTCGTGAAGCGTCACGGGATTCCGGTCGTTGTGGCTGGGTTCGAGCCGCTCGATGTATTGGCTGGGTTGGCCAAGCTGATCGAGATGGTAAAGAACAGTGAGCGCGGCGTCGTCAACATGTTCCCGCGTTGCGTGACGAGGGACGGAAACGCTCAGGCGCAGGCGGCGCTGTGGAATGTGTTTCAAACCATCGGCGGGCGCTGGCGCGGCATCGCGCATGTGCCCAACGGCAATCTGCGGCTGCGCGATGAATGGGCGTCGGTCGATGCGCGCCGCCGTTTCGAGATCGACGTCGAGAGTTTGTGGGAGCAGGCACCCGCCCACCTCCTCGATGCGTGCATTTGCGGCAACATCATGGCTGGCATTCGTCAGCCGAGCGATTGCACGTTGTTCGGCAACGAGTGCCAACCCGATACGCCGGTCGGCGCGTGCATGGTGTCGAGTGAAGGAACCTGCAAGATCTGGCATCAGTACGGCGGACACCCGCGATTGACGGCACTGTCATGAGCCTCACACGCAAGCCTGCCGACGACACGATCACACTCAAGTACGGAGCCGGCGGGCGCGCGATGCGCGCGCTGATCGAAGAAGTGTTCATTGCCGGCGCTTGGCGAGCCGATGCCGACGATGCCGATGACGCCAACGAAACAATCGGTTTGGAAGCGATGGACGATGGCGCCGCGATCAAGCTCGGCGACCGTTGGCTGGTGATGACCACCGACTCGCATGTCGTGAAACCGCTCATTTTCCCCGGCGGCGACATTGGACGCCTGGCCGTCGCCGGTACGGTCAACGATCTCGCGATGATGGGCGCGACCGAACCGCTCGGCCTGACCTGCGCGGTGATCGTGGAAGAGGGATTCTCTCGCGCGCTGTTGGAACGTGTGCAGGATTCGATGCGAGCGGCTTGCGCCGAAGCGGGTGCGCCGATCGTCACCGGCGACACGAAGGTGATGGGGCGCGGTGAACTCGATGGCTTGGTGATCAACACCGCGGGGGTTGGCTTGGCCGATCGCATCGTGCGCGATTGCGGCTTGCGCCCGGGCGACAAACTGCTGGTCACCGGCACGATCGGCGATCACGGTCTCACGGTGCTGGCCACGCGCCACGCGCTCGGGCTGCAAGCCGATCTACGCAGCGATGTCGCTCCGATCAATGCGTTGGTGCGGCATGCGCTGTTGGTGGGCGGAGCGTCGATCGTGGCGATGAAAGATCCGACGCGTGGTGGTTTGGCGAGCAGCCTGCATGAAATGGCGGCCAAGAGCGGCGTTGGAATCCTGATCGACGAGCGTGCGGTACCGATTACGCAAGCGGTGCGCGCCGCGGGAGAACTGTTGGGAATCGATCCGTTGCATGTGGCCAACGAAGGCAAGGCTGTCATTGGTGTTTCACCGGAACGGGCCGACGCCGTGCTGGCTGCGCTGCGCGAACATCCACGCGGCCGGGATGCCGCGATCATCGGAAACTGTTTGGCCGATCACACCGGCTCCGTCATTCTCGACACCGGTTTTGGCCGGCGGCTGTTGACCGAACTCGACGGCGATCCACTGCCGCGGATCTGTTGAGCGAGCCGGCGATGACACACATTCGCATCGATCGTGACGGACCCGTCGGCATCATCAGCATCGACCGGCGCGATCGCTTCAACTCGATGGATGTCGACACGGCGCGGGATTTTCGTAAAGCCGGTCTAACGCTGGCGCGTGACGACGAGGTGCGCGCCGTGATCGTGCGGGGTGAAGGCGGCGTGTTCTGCAGCGGCGCCGACCTGAAGTACATCCGTGCGGGTGGTAACACGGGCGATCTGGAGTACTTGCGCACCGCCGGTCAGACGAGCTCCGAAGGTTTTGGTGCGGTTTTCAAGCAGATCCTCGAGTACCTGCACAGCACCATCTCCGAGATTCGCCGCGCGCCGAAACCGTTCATCGCGTCGGTCGACGGCATGGCGGCGGCGGGCGGTTTTGGAATCGCGATGTGTTGCGACCTGGTCTTCGCCTCCGAGCGCGCCACGTTCGAGTGGGCCTATGGAAAGACCGGCCTGACCGGCGCCGAGAGTTCGACGTTTTTGCTGCCACGGTTGATCGGCTTTCGTCGCGCGATGGAACTGATGCTGCTCAACCCGCGGCTCGACGCAGCAGCAGCAACCGAGTGGGGGCTGATCAACGCCGTGCTGCCGGTCGAAGGCTTCGACCAACGCGTGATGGAAATCGCGCAAGGCGTCGCGGCCGGTCCAACGCGCGCGTTGGGTGTGGCCAAGGGATTGCTCAACCGTTCGGCCGGCTTCGACCGGCTCGACGTCCATCTCGATCAGGAGTTGGAACAACTGGCGCGCATCGCCGACACGCCCGACTTCGCCGAAGGGCTCGCCAGCTTTTTCGAGAAGCGCCCGGCGCGGTTCAAGGGGCAATGACGATGCACGAGTATTCGATCGTTTCTGCCTTGCTCGAGCAGGTCGAGCGCCATGCGAAACAGCACGGCGCCATTGCCGTGCGGCAGTTGAAGGTGCAAATCGGCGAGTTGGCCGGCGTCGAGCCGATCTTGTTGCAAACGGCGTGGGAAATGTTTCGGGAGCACTCGCTGTGTGCCGGCGCACCGCTGCAGATCGAGTCGGTTGCCGCCGTCTGGCTCTGCCCGCGCTGCGGTGCCGAGATCGCGCCTGGTGTGGCATTGCGGTGCCTCGAGTGCCAAGTGCCCGCACGGCTCTCGGCAGGTGGTGAAATCGTTTTGAGTTCGATCGAGTTGGAGGTGGCCTAATGTGCGAGAGCTGTGGTTGCGGCGATCACGAACTGGTCCCGCTGGAAATTCAAGAGAAGATCTTGGCCGGCAACGAGACCATGGCGCGCCACAACCGCGAACACTTTGCGGCGCGCGGCGTGTTGACAATCAATCTGATGGGGTCGCCCGGGGCAGGGAAGACCGCGGTGCTCGAAGCGACAGCGGCGCAGCTTGCCGGGCGTTGGAAGCTGGGGGCGATGAGCGGCGATCTGGCCACCGATCGTGATGCGCAGCGCTTGCAAGCGGCGGGAATCCCCGCGTTGTCGATCACGACAGGATCGGCCTGTCATCTCGATGCACGGCTCGTGCATGAGGCGCTGCATGAGTTGCCGTGGGAACGAGCCGATCTGTTGTTCATAGAGAACGTCGGAAATTTGGTCTGCCCGGCGGTGTACGACCTCGGTCAACACGCCAACGTCGTGGCGCTTTCGGTGACCGAGGGTGAAGACAAACCGCTGAAGTACCCCGTCATGTTCCGCGTTGCCGATCTCGTGTTGATCACCAAGACCGATTTGCTGCCGCATCTTCCCGATGTGTCTTTGGAGCGGATCCGCGAGAACTTGGCGCGGGTCATGCCAGCGGCGGAAGCGATCGCCGTCTCGCGTGTCGACGAGGCCGGGCTCTCGGAGTGGATCGACTGGTTGGCGCGACGCCGCGACGCGCTTCGCCCGCCCGGTGTGCAGTTTTTCCCGGCAACGGACCACAGTCATCTGCATCGGGTCGCGCCTTCCCACCGGCATTTTCCTCGTCACGAACCCTGAGTGCGGCCATGAACGAAGCCTCGCTTTATGCGCTTGCGATCACAGCAGTGTTCATCGGCACCGTGCACACGATCCTCGGTCCCGATCACTACTTGCCTTTCATCGCGCTCAGTCATGCGCGCCGCTGGAGCACCGCACGTACCGTGACTTGGACGCTCGTGTGCGGCGTCGCGCATGTGGCCAGCTCGGCACTGCTCGGTTTGGCGGGCGTCGCGCTCGGGTTGGCGGTGGGCGGCTTGCAAGCGGTCGAGGCAATGCGTGGCGAGATCGCGGCATGGCTGATGTTTGGCTTCGGGGTGGCGTACGGACTATGGGGTTTGCGTCGCGCCTTGCGAAGACTGCCGCACAAGCACTGGCACTTTCACAGCCATGACGACGGTACCGAACATCAGCATCCACACGTCCATCGGCTCGGGCACGCACACACGCATGCTCATCCCGAAGAGCGCTCGGCGAGCACTCCGTGGGTGCTCTTCATCGTGTTCGCGCTCGGCCCCTGCGAGCCGTTGATTCCAATCCTGATGTACCCCGCGGCGCAGCACAGCCCATGGGGCCTTGTCCTGGTCACGCTGACCTTCGGCGCCGCAACGCTGACCACCATGACCGCCACCGTCTTGCTCGGCCGGCGCGGCCTGCGCGCCCTCCCGACCGCGTCACTCGAGCGTTACGCCCACGCCCTTGCCGGCGCTGCCCTAGCCCTCTGCGGCCTCTGCATGCAAGTCCTCTAAAGATTCGGGGACGGTTTACCTAATAGGTGCGAATCGAGCGCTGGCTGCTATTTCGGGGACGGTTTACCTAATAGGTGCGAAGCGGC
>JANNUT010000059.1:0-8195 GCA_031395565.1 Acidobacteriota bacterium
CTCGAGTTTCGGTTTTGCATCGCCCTTCGCGCTGCCCGGAAGCCTGCGCATCGGGCTCGGATGGACGCCGATGTACAACCCAGACAAAGTGGCCCCGTGCTACTCATGCAGTTCCTCTGACGACTCGACGAAGTCGGACAAGGTCGCCGCGGCGTCTCAGGAGAGCGGTGCGACCGAAGAGCCGGGAGTTGGTATCACGCCGGCAGAGGGCGCGGATCCAAGCACGGTTGAGCAGTTCGAAACGCAAGTCGAGAAGGCGATCGGAATGCCGATCACAAAAGGAGAAGACGGCCGATATCGACGAGGGCAGGGGCCGGTGACGGAGAAGAAACAAGCCGCGCTCGATGCGTTCGATAACGCTGCCAGGATGGGCACGGATTTCAAAACTGCCAGCCGCACTCCGGATGGGAAGGTCGACGACTTTGAACGTCGAACCGTGGATGTCGACACGCTGGCTGGCTTTCCTACAAACGAGCAAGCGAAGGATGCGCACGCGATCACGCAGGAGGAGACGGTCACCCACATTCTTGCGGAGTACGCGGAGGGCACGTCAGCGTTGATACTACTTCTTGCGTTTTTGAGACCAGACGTAGACGAGCACTCCCAGACAAACAGCAACAACACCGCCAATCAATGCACCGCTCATAACTCTTCTCCTCCCAGACGACGTTACGGCACCCACTCGCGCCGAACGCATAGCCCTCCACTGATTCGGCGGACCCCTCACCGCCGTCTGAACCGAGGTTCACGGTTCCAGCACCGATCAACCGACCTTCGCCCGTCGTTTCTCTAACCGCTCGATCGTCTGCTCGATCCGCGACGACGGCGGCAGCGTTCGCGCGAAGGCAATCGCATCAAGCAGCGTCTGCTTGACCGCGGCAGGGTCGCCCTTCTTCTCGTAGATCGCTGCGCGCGCTTCGTAGACGCCGATCTTGCGCGGACCGTACGCCAGCGCGAGCGCCCGATCGGAGGCAGCGAGTGCCTCGTCGTAACGACCCATCTCGCGCAAGATCACCGCCATTCGCGCGGGTGGGTTGTAGTCGTTAGGGAGATCGCGCGCCGAGGCCTGAAGCGCGGGAAGCACTCGCTCCGGTGAGCCGAGCGCGAGTGCAGCCGAGACTCGATGCGAATCGTAGGCAAGCCGCTCTTCCGCGTTCTTCGCTGACGCGGTGGTGCGCTCGAGGAAGTCGAGCCAGTCACCCGCGAGTTTCTTCATGCCCGCTTCGTCGCCTGCTACTTCGCGCGCCTGTACTAACGTCATGTAGAGCCCCGAGCGGTCATCGCCCAGCAGATCGGGAAGTGCCAACGCTTCGCGCACGAGCGGCTCGAGCGCCGTGATCGCGGGAGCGCGCCAACTCAACGATGACTCCGAGTCGAGCGCGCAAGACAATCCCGTTGCAACGACGTTCGCGAATGCAGATCCTCGGGGCAGGCTAGGGGCTTCATGCATCGCGGCCTTCGCGCAGTCCTCGGCCTTGTCCGACATTGCTAAAGCAATCACCATCGTCTCGACGGCGCGCGAGCGCTCGGGCCAGCTGGGGCCGCCGGCATCGATCGCTCGCTGGTACGCATTAGCTGCTTCGAGCTTTTTGTCGGCGCCATAAAGACGATCGGCTTCAGCAATGGCCATGCTCGCCGGGTCGCCGGAGGGGCCGCGGACCGCGCGCTCGGCGTCGTCCAATCGGCGAATCAACTGCGCGACATCGGCGGTACCGAGCCACTTGTACGCGACACTTTCGTTTGCTGGATCGATTACCAAGAAAGCCGGTATCGCTTCCCACGGGAACTTCTGCAGAAACGCTGCGTTGCCCGCTTGCTCGACATCGATGGAAAGCCAGGCGAACCGCCCGGCGTGTTCAGCGAGCGACGCGTCGGTGAAGACGTGCGCGCGCATGAACCGGCAGGTGTGTCACCACGGAGCCCAGAGTTCGACGAACAGTGGAGTCTTGTTTGTTTGCGCGAGTGTCAGCGCCGCGGCGTAGTCGTTTTCGATGAACGGCAGGATCTTTGCCGCCGCGGCCGCAGATTCGTGGGTAGCCGATGGCGGCGCCTGCGGGCGCGAGCAAGCAGCGCCGGCCACCAGTGCAAATATCGCGACGGTCGAAGTGATGGGGGAGTGTCGATGCATCGGCAGGTTCTCCGTGAGCGGCGCATGTTACGACGAAGGCTCGATTTCGCCTAGGCTGCTGTCGATAGGTCTGGAGAACTCCTTGTCACCACAACGAGCGTGGTGGCCACCGAGCCGCGATGCAGCGGCAAGAGCTTCCTGCTACGCCACGCCTATCGGCGTGCGCCGCGAGAGTGCCCGGCTTCCAACCGCAATGGCGAGCGCACCAACAATCAAGGCCGCCGCGACCGCGAACGTCGTCCGCATGCCGGTGGCAACCGCCTCGGGGCGCGCCGTTGTGATGTCACTTGTCGCCGATGCGAGTGCGAACACAGCGCCCATTACAGATGCGCCGGTAATGAGTCCGAGATTGCGCGATAGGCTGAGCATTCCCGAAATGACGCCTCGCTGGTCCGACTGGAGGTTCGTCATGACAGCCGTGTTGTTGGCTGTTTGAAACAACGCATAGCTGATCGTGGTGATGACGATCGGCGCGATGTAGCCCGCAATGCCGAATCTCGCCGGCATCATCGAGAGAATGAAGGATCCGGCCGCGATTCCAATGAGTCCAACGATGGTCATGCGTGGCGCGCCAAAGCGGTCGGCAATCCGACCGGCTGGCACACCGGTCAGCGCGGCGGCAAGCGGACCGACCGACAAGACCACTCCAACAACGGCCGCGTTGAGTCCGAGTGCGCGAGAAAGATAAAACGGCCCGACCACCAGCGTTGCCATCATTACCGTCGAGACGAGCGCACTCATGGTGAGGCTCGCACTGAGCGATGGACTGCGAAACATCGCCAATTGAATCAACGGAGATGCAGCCTTCGCCTCGGCGAGCACGAAGAGCGCGACCCCAAAGACAGCGATCAACAATAAGGCGACGTTGAGCGGACCGAAGTTGCCGCGCCCGATCGTCATGGCCAGTGCGTATGCCGCGAGTGTGATCGCAAGCAGCAGTGTGCCCAGAGTGTCGAAGCTGGCCCGAACTGTCGTCGGCCCTCGGCGATCAACCGGCAAGTAGCGTTGCGCGAGAAGAAAATTCAGCACACCCAGCGGCACGTTGATCAGGAAGATCGTCCGCCAACCGAGCCCTGCGATGAGAACCCCGCCGAGCGATGGGCCAAGCGTGGTGCCGATCGCGGACATCGATCCGAGCAATCCCATGGCGCTCCCGGTCTTCTCCTTTGAAACCGTCTCACCAACAAGGGCCACGGTCAGCGCCATCATGATTGCCGCTCCGAGGCCCTGCGCTGCGCGAGCCGCGATCAGCAACCACAGCGTCGACGCGACGCCGCACAACAGCGACGCCACCGTAAACAGACAAATCCCCACCAGCAACAGTCGCCGGCGTCCAACGATGTCCCCAAGCCGCCCGGCGCTGACGATCAGCGTGGTGATCGCAAGCAAATACGCGAGCACAATCCACTGAACTGCCTGGAACGAGGCGGTGAACGCATGTGCCAGCGTCGGCAAGCCAGCATTGGCGATGCTGGTATCGAGTGAGGGCATCAACATCGAGAGCGAGAGGCTGGCGAGCGCCCACCGGACGGACGGTGTCCGTTTCGCAGTTCCGGCGACTGCTCCCTCTTGTTCTGACGTGATTGGCGTCAACAAGCGCTCCGTTCTTTCACGTTGTGAGTCGGGACGAGGGCGGCGCGCTCCTACTGTTGGCCGCGCGCCCTCACGAGTCATTCTAGGGCTAGGTGAGAGGCAGTATGACCGCTGCGAACTGGATCTGGGGTGCTGATCGCGTCGTGTAGAGAGGGCTCTTCGCGAATAGTGATCAAGTCGTGCCAATCGCGACAGCTCGAGCGCGACGAACAAGCGGCGGAGTCATGTGCTCCCTTGAACTCCAGTTCGACGAGCGTGGGCCACACTCGACAGGCCTTTTGGTAGACTTCCCCGCGTCTTCTGCAACAACGGCACCGACACCAAAGGAGAGACCCGATGAGGAACCCTTCGCTAAAGAAGCTACTCAGTCTTTCAGCGGCGATGACTGCGGTGACGTTCGCGATTTGGGCCGCTGACCCGTTCTCGCAGCTGGGGATCAGCGAGTCCGAAGCCGGCCAGAAACTCCTGGACGCCGTGGCCAAGAACAGCATGCCCTATGGCACTCCGGTGTCGATGTTCAAGACACTCTCGGGGCCGGCAAGAGGGTCGCTCGTGCAGGAACTGGGCGCGTGGGCGAAGACCTACGCAATCTCTTCCGCCTTTCGAACGGCCTACGCCGCGTATCGAACCAGCATTGCTCCCGAAGCCCCGAAGTTCGAGGGGACCGTAGACGAGGAGTTCAATCGCAAGAAAGCCAGCGACGCAGCGCAAATGGCGGAAAGCAAGAAGGGGCTCGAACAGCTGCCTGCCGACCTGCGCAAGCAAGCGGAAGATGCGATGAAGCAAGCGGCGGACATGATGAACACCCCCGAGATGCAGAAGATGATCCGCGACGGGATCGCTTCCTCGCGCCGTCAGGCACAGGAGCAATACCAAGAGGCGCTAGCAACTTGGCAGTCGACGTATCCGGAAAACCCAAACCCGCTGATTGCGAAGCAACTGCGCCGTTTTCTGGAAGCGAGTGCCGATGTCGACTTCAATGCAGAGCTTGTGTCCAAAGGCCCAAAGATGGTGTTTGCAAATCCTCAGTACGAAAAGAAATCGCGCGACTGGAAGCTCTGCTTTCGAGCCGGGCGCGAGGCCGTTGCTGCGGGGCGAACGATCGCGACGGCATGGTTGAAGGAACTCGGCGGCTGAGCATTGGGAGCACGAGGAGGAGGCAGTTAGCGATCCAGTGCATTGGCGCTCACATCGGATGGAAAAGACACGATCTGTCTTGATCTTGATCGGGTATGTGGCGCATACGAATTCGCGGTCAGCGAGTTTCGAGCAGACATGCAGCAGAGATCAGCAAGAGGTCGACGACGTTTGAGGACACGATCAAGGCCTTGACCGCCGCGGCCGGACGTCCGTTGCCAGCCCTCTTGACGCGACGTTCGAACGGAAGGGCGCATCGTACGAGTCGAGGCAGTTTGCCTCTGGTGGGCCAACAGGGTTACCTTGGCCGAGAAGGGAGGCCATCAATGGAGAACTGGGATCCGCGGTTGGAACCGGCCTACTCGATAGCTGAGGCGGCGCGGATTCTCCGACTGAACGCCGCGACCGTTGGGGCGTGGGCTAAGGGCACAACGTACGGCAAGGGCGAGCGTCGTGGTCGGATGCAGCCCGTATTCGAGATTGCGCAGAAATCTCCGCCTTCGCTCTCGTTCATGAACCTCCTGGAAGCGCACGTTCTTGGCGCCATCACCCGTACCCACGGCGTCAAGCTTCAGAAGACACGTGACGCGCTACGCTTCGTTGCCCAGCATATGAACGTCAGCCGCCCCCTGCTCAGTCAGCGATTTCAAACTGACGGCAAAGACCTTTTCGTAGAACACCTTGGTCATTTGGTCACCGCCAGTCGAGCTGGTCAGACTGTCATTGAAGCCTTGACGCTGCGGCTAGCACGGATCGAGTGGGATGAGGAAGGCCTGGGCAGGGCCTTGTATCCATTCACGCGGCCTCAGATCCAAGAGAGCGCTCCGCGTCTGATTCGAATTGACGCCACGATCGCGTTCGGCCGACCTGTGATCGCAGGTACAGGAATACCAGCGGCAGAAGTCGCAGAACGATTCCGTGCCGGTGAGAGCATAGACGAACTGTGCGCAGACTTTTCCAGGAGCCAGGCCGAGATAGAGGAATCGATCCGTTGGGTTGCTGAGACACGGGCGGCCTAGCGCTTGATCTACTTCGTCGACAGGAGTCTCGGAACACTCTTGGTTGTTGGGGCGCTTCGCACTGCTGGTGTTGCTGCCATCGCCCATGACGAGCTATTCGACGCGGATTGCGCTGACGAGGCGTGGCTAGAACACTGCGGCCGCGAGAACTTCGTCGCTTTGACTAGGGATGGCAGGATCAGATACAACGCGCTTGCGAAACGGGCCATCCGTCGATTTAAGGTAGGCCTCTTCGTACTCGTCTCGGGCAAGCTGCAAGGGCGCGAACAAGCTGAGTTATTGGTGAGGCTGCTCCCCAAGATCCAACGCGTCTCCAAGAACTCACGCCGTCCATTCATCGCGCGCCTATACAAGAGTGAACCGGTCGTGGTTGAGGAACTCTGAGAAGACTTCCGCTGACACGACGTCACTCTTGTGGACAGGCGAATTACCTTCTTATCGCAGCGCGTCGTCCGCATCGCGGTCTGAGGGACGCCAGTCGAGCCAATGTCGCGGCGACGCCCATTGGAACGATGAGTGGCATCGACCTCGGTCGATGCCGTTAGAACGAGCTTCCGCCCTGACAACCCCGACTCAGTATAGATTTGAAGGTCCCGTCCGATGCTCCGGGCGTGATCCGTGATCAGTCGAGTTAGGCCGAGGTACCTCTCAACGCGCACAGTGCCGGTGTTTCTTCTGCGTCGACCCTCCCAAAACTCGATCACTCGAAGCGATCGGCCGTTGAGGAGCTCGAAATCGTCTTCGTCTCAATCGCGCATCTCCTTCAGACGTCGCGAAATCGATCTTGGCATCGACCGCGTCAATGAATCGCAGCAGATCTTCTTTCATGGACGCTTCTCGAGCAGGGCAATCGCCCGCCGACGAAACCCGTCGATCGTTTGGTCGTATCGAATGTCCCATCGTCGATGCACGATCGAAAGCGTAGTGTCTGAGCCGGCAGGACTGCCCAGCGAATCCGCAGTGCCGCGTTCCTCCCGCGGGATCCGCGCCGCGAGGTCGTTGCGCAGATTGGCAATCTCGGGGCGGATGGCCGGATGGTGCAATCCGCTCTCGACGAGCGTTGCAGCGACGTCGACGACCCAACCCACGCGTCGTGCGGTGTGATACCTCTCGGCGAACGCGGCTAGCAGCGGAGCCTGGCACGCGTTGACAAGAAAAAGCGCAGGCAACGCATCGATGACGCGCGGCGACGGCTCTCCCACCAACGCGAGCGACGAGACCTCTTCGAAATGTCGAAACGAACCCGGAACTTGCGCCGAGTCGGTGACCAGATCGCTAAGACCGAAGTGAGTCAACTCGAGCGCGAGATCGCGCGGCGCTGCGGGGGGATGCACCGTTCCGGTAAGCAGCCACTGCAGCGGTTGATCGAACAGGCGCGCCAACTCCGTCGCGCGACTCCACGATAGGCGCGAGGCCGATCGCTCGAGCGCGGACACCGCGCCCTGCGTGATGCCGAGCTGCCGTGCGACATCAGCCTGGGAAAGGCCCTTTGCCACGCGGGCGCGCCGAATCCGACTTGCGAGGATCTCACTCATGCCCAGTCTCCGGTGTAGTAGTGAAATTGATAATACATTAGCAAGGCTATTGCCTTGGATGACTGAGATAAGTCGAGCCCGGTTGAGGCCGAAGGCCACAAAGCACTGATAAGTAGAGGCTTAGCAAAGCGCTCAGGTTGTTCCGCCATATATAACGTGTGCTCCTTCTGGACTCGTCGGCGGGATCTGCCTGCGTTTGACCAAGTCCGCGCGGATGCGACGAGGCAAGCAGGCGTTTGCGTGATGTGAGCGCCGACATCAAGTCAGCGACTGCACGATCTAGTTCTGCGCGGTCATGGCTTTTATCGGCTTCATAAACACTGAGAGATCCGGCTGGCGGCGGAAAACGAAATTCCAGACCCCTTAACTCACGGCAGTTGTAGTGCTGCCCACAGACAGGTACACATCGGGGGATCAAGGGGGGAAAGTGACAAGCAACCGCCACCGCATTGTGTACGGCATAACTGGCCTGGCTGTTCTAGCGATGGTCGTTTCCGCATCCGGATGCATCGCACTCCCTCGCTACAAGTCAGTGCAACCACGCAAGGGCCCCGCACCGCTGACGCGAATTGCCCAGCGCATCGACCCGTGGCTTGTTGCCGATGGGCTGGTGAAGAAAGTCGTGATCGAGGTCGACTGGGTTGAGGGTTGCAAGCCCGGTCCACTGACGCTGGCAGGGTTGCAGCGCGTGGTCGAGAAGTACGGCCCTCCAGGGCGGCCCGTGGAGATTCGCACTGACGATGAGATCCCGCTCAGCGAGTGGGAGTCCACCGCGACGGTGGA
>JANNUT010000060.1:0-167119 GCA_031395565.1 Acidobacteriota bacterium
GCGCCAGATCATCGAGCGAAACCAGCGCATCCATCAACAGCCGCTGTGTGTTGGCCTCCAAATCTTCGCCGACGGCCGGATCATCGATCGGATCGAAATGAAAATCGGCCTCCGACCAGCCGAGGATCCGAAACAGCGCTTTGCGCCCACGGGTCCGCGCGGTGAACGCTCCGGCAATATGACCGTCGCGGAAATGCACGCGCCCCGCTTCCCCGCTCGCTCGCAGGCGCAAACAACCGGTCTTGCCGTTCATCGCCAGGAGTTGAACCAAGTCGGCCACCGGCAGATGACTGGTGTGTCCCGACAAATAGGCCCGAGCCGTTTCACCGGCCGCCGAACCGTGACGGGTTCGCTCCAGAATCAGTTTGACGCGCAGCAACAGCTCTTCCGTCGAGAAAGGCTTGGTCAAGTAGTCGTAGGCGCCCAGTTTGAGTCCGCGAATTCTCTGCGGTATCTCGCGCTGGCCGGCGAGAAAAACCAACGGGACATCGCGCGTGTGCGGATCGGACTTCAACGCGTCGCACAGCGCCCAGCCATCCATATCGGGCATCACGACGTCGGTAATGATCAGGTCGGGACGCTCTTCCGCCACGCGGTCCAACGCCTCCTTGCCGTTGGCCGCGGTCAGGACCGCGAACCCGGCGTCCAGGAACGCGTCGCGCACCAGCTCGCGCACGAGCCGGTTGTCGTCCACCACGAGTATCGAAGCCGGGAAGTCCAGTCCCATCGGTGTCCTTATACACGTTCCAGCGGAACAGGCTGAAGGAGATGGTAAGGACCCTGGTGGAGCCCGGTCAACTTGGTATCGTTCCTCCGGGCCGTGCGACGTTGCTCCCAGCCACTCCCCGGTCCAAACTGCGGCCCCTCACTGGACCTCTCAATGAACCGGAACCCGCGCCCAAGCCATCGTCCCGCCCCCCGTCACGGCGCCCGTCCGGCCCCGCTGCCCACTGAACTGCGTTCGATCCGCTGCCTGTCGTTCGATTGCTACGGAACGCTCGTCGACTGGAATCGAGGGCTGTCTGAGGCGCTGTTTCAGGTCCTCAAGCGTCGAGGCCAGTTGCTCCCCAGCGGTTTGATCGACGCGATTCACGCCGCCGAATGGGAGCGGCTGGTCGAACTCGAGGAGTTCATCCCCTACCGCCAACTGCTCGCGGAGTCGGTTCGAGCGGGATCCCAATCGCGCGGCGTCACGCTCTCAGAAGCCGAGGCTGAGGAGGTCGCGGCGAGCATTGGGAGTTGGCAGCCGTTTGCCGACACCGCCGCCGCCCTGCGCCGGCTCGCCGCGCGCTGGCCGCTCGCGGTCTTGTCGAACGTTGATCGCGCCGATCTCGACCTCACGCTGGCGCTGATTGATGTGCCGATCGCTCATCGCGTCACCGCCGAGGACGTCCAGTGCTTCAAGCCGGAGCCCGATCACCTGTTGGCGCTCTTGCATGAAAGAGAACTCGAACCCGAAGAACTGTTGCATGTGTCGGCCTACGCTCAGTTCGACTTGGCCGCCGCCGAGGACCTCGGTGTCCCCTCGGCTTACATCGACAGGCGCGGCGAACCGCTGCCGGAGGATGTGCGCGTCACGCTCACGGTTCCGAATTTGACAGCGCTCGCCGACCGATTGCTAGGTAGTGGGTCGCGTTGAACGCGACGCCCCGACAACTCGAGCCCGACGGCTCGCCGACGCTCTTTCGACTACGGAGGTTTTGTGTCCAACTCACATAAGACGGTCATCATTGGGTCCGGCCCAGCCGGCTATACCGCCGCGATCTATGCGGCGCGCGCCAACCTGGCGCCGGTGATGCTTGAAGGGCTGCAGCCCGGCGGGCAACTCACCATCACCACCGATGTCGAGAACTACCCCGGATTCCCCGACGGCGTGATGGGGCCCGAGATGATGGAAATGTTCAAGCGCCAAGCCGCTCGCTTCGGTACCGACATTCGACCGGGGCTGGCGACCCGGGTCAACCTCAAGGTGTATCCGTTCGAAGTTCAGCATGACGGTGGAGAGCTCCTGCTGGCCGACTCCGTGATCGTTGCTACCGGAGCCTCCGCCAAGTGGATCGGCCTGCCGGCGGAACAACGGCTGATGGGGCGCGGCGTCAGTGGCTGCGCCACCTGCGACGGTTTTTTCTTTCGCGATCAGGACATTTTGGTGGTGGGTGGCGGCGACACCGCCATGGAAGAGGCCACGTTTTTGACACGCTTCGGCAAACAGGTCTACGTGGTGCACCGGCGCGATACGTTGCGCGCGTCGAAGGCGATGCAAGACCGCGCGCTGGCCAACCCCAAGATCAAGTTCATTTGGAACACCGCTGTCGAAGAGATTCTCGGCGAGCAGAAAGTCGAAGCGGTACGGCTGCGCAACCTGGTCGACAACACCGTGAAAGATACGCCGATCAATGCGGTGTTCGTTGCAATCGGACACAAGCCCAACACGGAACTCTTCGCCGGCCAGCTGACGTTCAACGAGGCCGGCTACATCGTCACCAAACCAGGAACCTCGCTGACCAATATTGAAGGCGTCTTCGCGTGCGGTGACGCGCAAGACTGGGTTTATCGCCAAGCAGTAACCGCTGCGGGTACGGGATGTATTGCGGCCATCGACTGTGAACGTTGGCTCGAGGCCCGCGGCCACTAACAGGCCAAAGAGGTGACTGGATGCGTTTGAGCAGCAAGGCTGTCGCGGCATTGGCCGCATTCTCGTTTGTGATTCCCAGCGTTGACGCGGCCAAAAGCAAGCCGGCTGCCGCAGCCAGACCGTCGGCACCGATCAGCAGCGAGGGCTGGAAGATCGACGCGTCTCACGGTCCGGGCAGCGCGCTGTCGTTCTCGACCGACGAGGGTACATGGCTGGCCTTGGATGTCGATCCGGCCGGCAAGCAGATCGTCTTCTCGCTGCTCGGCGATCTGTACACGCTACCGATTGAGGGCGGCACTGCGACCCGGATCACCAGCGGCCCCGCCTACGATGTGCAGCCGCGTTTCAGTCCCGACGGCCAATCGATCGCCTTCGCGTCCGACCGCGACGGTTTGGAAAATCTGTGGATTTGCGATCGCAGCGGCGCCAACTGCCGTCAGATCAGCAGAGAGAAAAAGCGTACGGTCAGCAGTCCAGCCTGGTCCCCTGACGGTCAATACCTAATCGGCCGCAAGCGACTGACCGATGTCAGCTCACTCGGCACTGTCGAGTTGTGGATGTGGCATCGCAAAGGTGGTGAGGGCGTCGCTCTGACCAAGAAGGCCGAGCAGCCCGATGCGGCCGATCCCCAATTCTCGAAAGACGGCCGGTTCGTTTACTTCTCGGGCCGAGACGCGCGCTATCGCTACGATCGCGATCCCAACGAAGGGATTTGGCAAATCAAACGGTTCGATCGGCGCAACGGGCAAATCACTCCACTCACCGGCGAGTTCGGTGGTTGCGCCGCGCCGACCTTGTCGCCGGATGGTTCCAAGCTGGCGTTCATCAGACGTGTCCGGTCGGTCACCATGTTGGAGTGGCTCGATCTCGCGAGTGGCCGCATTCAACGAGTGGCCGAAGGCCTCACCCGCGACAACCAAGAAGGCTTCTCCTTTCACGGCACATTCCCAGGCTACGCGTGGATGCCCGATGGCAACTCCATCGTTGCCACGGCCGACGGCAAGATCTGGCGCTACAACGTGGCCGATGGTGCACGCACGCCGATTCCGTTCGTGGCTCAGGTGGATCAGACCGTCAGTGAGGCGGTGCGCTCGCCGCAGAAGTTGGGCGCCGACCCGGTTCGAATCCGCGTCATCCGCTGGCCGGCGATGTCCCCTGACGGCAAGCGCTTGGTATTTTCGGCGGCCGGGCATTTGTACGGCATGGACTTCCCGGGCGGCACACCGCAGCGGCTCACCGCGGCGGAAGATTTCGAATACGCACCCGCGTTCTCGCCCGATGGCAAGCGGCTCGTGTTCACCACGTGGAATGACACGCTGGGGGGACACGTTGTTGTGATCCCTGCCTCCGGAGGTGTTGCTAAGCGGCTCACGCGCGTAGCCGGTCAGTACGTCAACCCTTCGTTCTCGCCCGATGGCAAGCAAGTGGTGTACGTGGCCAGCAGTGGCGCCGCAATGCGCGATCACGATTTGTCCGATGAACTTTGGCACGAGATTCGTTCGGTTTCGGCCGACGGTGGTCCATCACAACTGGTGATTGCCACCGCCGTGCGCGGACCCAATCGGCGCACGGCGCGGCCATCGTTCAATGCCACCGGCGATCGTGTCTACTTTCTGGAAGACGATCCGGATGCCAAGCCGCTCACGGTCCCCGCAGCGCAGTTGGTCTCGGTGAAACTCGATGGCACCGACAAGCTCAAGTTGCTGCAGTTTGGTCCCGCGGAAGAAGCGGCGGTCTCTCCCGACGGCCAGTGGGTGGTCTATCGCGAAGCGCACAACGTCTACGTCACCGCGCTGCCGGAGGCGGGTGCCGGACCGATCGATGTCGCCGCCGATGGCGGCGCGTTCCCGGTGGCGAAGTTGTCGGAGAGCGGCGGTGAATGGGTCGGTTGGGCCGAGGGCGCCAACACGATCAGTTGGAGTTTTGGGCCGAAGTACTCTCGACTCGCGCTCGCCAAGGCGTTCCCAGAGCCGGTCGCAACACCTGTGGCCGCGTCCGCGACAACGAAACCAACCGAAAAGAAAGCCGATGACAAACCGGCGTTGCCGCAGCCAGAAGTTACCGAGATTTCACTGACACTGCCGCGCGACAAACCGGGCGGCACCGTCGCGTACACCAATGCACGCCTGATCACGATGAAGGGCGACGAGGTGATCGAGGGCGGCACGATCGTGGTGGAAAGCGATCGTATCAAGGCGGTTGGTCCGGCGAGCACCGTCGCGATCCCGGCCGGGGCCACCGTCGTCGACTTGAAGGGCAAGACAGTTATTCCTGGGCTGTTCGACGAACACGCCCACCTGCACTACTCGACACTCGATGTTTTTCCGCAACGTCCTTGGAAGTACTTGGCCAATCTCGCCTACGGTGTGACGTCGACCCACGATCCTTCGGCCAGCACGCAAGAGGTGTTTGGCCAGAGCGAAATGGTGGAAGCCGGATTGGTTCCTGGACCGCGGATCTTCTCCACCGGCTACATCCTCTATGGCGCAGACGACCCGAACGGTGCCGTGATCGGCAGTCTCGATGATGCACGCCATCATCTGCAGCGCCTCAAGACATTGGGCGCGTTCTCGGTCAAGTCGTACATGCAACCGCGCCGCGATGTGAGGCAATGGGTTCTGCAAGCGGCGCGTGAGTTGAACATGATGGTCGTGCCCGAAGGGGGCGGCGACTTGGAGATGGACTTGACGTTCGTATTGGACGGCCACACCACGATCGAGCACGCCTTGCCGATGACGCCCCTGTACAAAGACGTCGTCACGCTGGTGGGCAAGAGCAAAACCAGCTACACACCAACCTTGCTGGTCGCTTATGGCGGCCCCTCCGGCGAGAAGTGGTTTTATCAACACTACGACGTGTGGAAGAACGAACGTTTGTTGAGCGTCACACCTCAAGGTGTCATCGACCCGAAGGCGCGCCGACGCGAGATGATCCCCGACGAGGATTGGCACCACATCAACGTGGCCGCGGGCGCAAAGCAGGTGATCGATGCAGGCGGCACTGTCTGCCTCGGGGGGCACGGTCAGTTGCAAGGACTTGGTCCGCATTGGGAAATCTGGGGGTTTGTGCAAGGCGGCATGACGCCCATGGAAGCGCTGCGCGTCGCCACGCTCTCGCCGGCCAAGACACTTGGCCTAGACGGTGATCTCGGTTCGATCGAGGCCGGCAAGCTGGCCGACTTCGTGGTGCTCGAAAGAAACCCGCTGGAGAAGATCGAGAACACCGACAGCGTGACGTTGGTCGTGAAGAATGGTGTCGGCTACAAACCTGAAGACCTCAAGCGCGTCGGCGCCAACGGCAACGGCCCTTCCTTAGGTTCGCTGCCCGCACACGGCGACGATCTGTAGCGTCATTCGCTCAGCCGGGCGGCTCAAAGCAGGGGCCGCCCTACTCTTCGAACGCCGCCTCGAAAAACGCTGCCGACCAGTTGGCACGCACCGCTTGGGACAGCACGATCGGCTCGAGCACACCGGGCCCGAAGATCGCGTTGGGCAAGAACACTTGATGCGCGAGTTGGCTGCGATGCTCCGTCCACGATCCCAAGAAGTGCGCGCCGGTCGAGCTACGCTGCTCGGCCGTGTTGAGTGCCAGCACCATTGCCATTGATGGTTCAGGCGTGGCGCCGCTGGGGAGCAACAGCCACGACCACACTCCGGCACCCAGAAAAGCGTGACGGCGCGTCGGCTCGATCACGAGCAATGCCGGTTCCTCGGATTCGCCGAACGGCAATTGCGCCGTGAGCACGCCCTCGTGATTCTTGGTCTTAGCGCTCAACAACTTCTCGATGACGACCGTGCCGACCTGCGCGATGAGCGCCGGATCCCACGCACTCTCACCCTCACCCAAGGGGCGCACGACCGTCTCTTCGATCGCGAGCAGCGTCTCGTCGCCGGTCGTGATCGCTCCCGACGCAGGCGCCGTAAGATCGGGGTCGGCGTCGACCAACAACGCCAGCGTGCCCGCGATACGGTGCGCGATCCCCGACTGCAGCGTGCAGGCCAGCGACGCGACACGTTGTTGCCACTCGAAGTCGGCATCCGAGCAGTACAGGCTGGCTGCCAACTGCAACTGGGCGCGCGCCGGGTCGTCGCCTTGAATCATCCCGCACAAAGCCAGGTCGTCCATCGACAGTTGCAACTCTTCCAAGTCGTCGCGGCGCGCTTTGAAGCCGCGCAGCAGATCGGTGCGCATGTGCACTCGGCCGAGTGTGAATTGACTGCCGTGCAACGGTTCGTCGGTCCAGACGCGTTGCGCCAAGCCTCCGCCCCACCACAAAAAGCCGCGCGGCTCACGCACGACGCGGACGGGGTCGAGATCGAGCTGGCGATACACAGCATCGACGAGGGACAACCCTGGATCGCTCATCTCACTCTCTTTCTGCAGTCGAAGCGCGCCGGAACCAGTCGGCGGGATCGACCGCCCGGCCCTTTTGTCGCAACTCGAAGTACAAACCGACCCCTTCCAAAGAACCGGTGTCGCCGACGCGGCCGAGCGCTTGCCCTTTGCCTACCAGCATCCCGGAGGACGCGGTGATCGCGGACAGATGCGCATAAACGGTGTGGATACCGTGACCGTGATCGAGCACCACCGTCAGGCCGTAGCCACGAAACCAATCGGCGAAAACGACCTTGCCGTCGAATACCGATTCGACCGGCGCGCCAAACGGCAACTCGATGTCCCAACCTTGGTGCGGCAGGCGCGTGCCAAAGCGCGCGTCGATCTTGTCGCCGAAGCCGCGCACCAGTTTTCCTGGCGGGGGGTTCAACAGCCCGCGAAAACGCGTGACATCCAGCGTCACCGGCGAGGCTTCGGACCCCTGTCCGAGTACTGCCTGCAACTGATCGCCGGCGCGGCGCAACTCCGTCAGGGCTTGATCGCGCGCCGCTTGCTCGCGATGGATCCGCGTCAACAACGTGCGCCGCTCGACGCTCGCTGCTTGCAGTGCAGCAGCGGCTTGGCTGGTTTGCGCCAGCGAGGTCTCGAGTTCTGACGCCCGTTTGATCCGTTCGTCACGCCTCAGTTCCACGTCGCGGCGTGCCGTGCGCAGGGCGACCACCTCGACACGCTGCCGCCGCGACAACTCATGCGCCATTCGCACGCCTTGCGCCAAGTCGCTGGCAGTTTGCGCGATGAGCAAGGCGCGCACAGGGCCAAGTGGTCCGGCTCGATGCAGCACGCCAAGCACGTTGCGAAAGCGCAGCTGCGCTTGATCGAGGGCGCGCTCCGACTGTTCCAGACTGCGCTCGGATTCGATCAGGTCGCGCTGCGCCTGATCGGAGAGCAGTTGTGCTTCTTCGCGCTTGGCGTCGAGCCAACGAGCGTCGGCTTCGATCCGTTGCAGCTTGCCCAACAGGCCCTGCTCTTCGCGCGCGAAGCGCTCGCGATCGGCGCTGAGCTGCACGATTTCTGCGCGAACTCGTTCCAGTTGGCGCAGCGCCGCATCGTCAGCGGTGCGACCGGCGCTCACGGCGATCAACCAGAGTGCAGCGCTACCCGCGATACGCTGTGTCCGATTCGAAATCACTTCTCCTGCGGCTGCCACACCACTCGCCCATCGAGCTTGACATCGGGCTGCAGCGCCAGCTCGTTCAGGATCGACGGCGCGATGTCCATGATCGAAGGGTCGTCGACGGTGAGCTTGCGATTCACGAACAGGATTCCCGGCACGAACTTCGGGTCGAGCGAGCAGTGATCACCCGACCAGGTGCGATCGTTGTCCTCGAACACGTCGGTCGACAAGCCACCCAGCGTGTCCTGCCATGAAACGCGGTAGTTCAAGATGTTCGCGGCACGTAAGTCGGGCAGCTTTCCGGGATCGTAGTCGTGATAAAGCTCGTCGCGACGATAGATGCGGCTAATGGGTTTCAAACCGGTAACCGGATCAAGCTCACTCTCCAGGCCCGTTTGAATCTCTTTGACGATCTGCTCGTAGTCGTCTCCTGGCATCACAATTCCTTGCGGCTCACGCCCGACCAAGTTGATGTAGATCGAGCCGAGCCCCATGGCCCACGCTTTGGTGCGCGACCAGTCGATCCCCTCGAAAACGTTGACGCCGGTAACATCCTTGTCGAACAGTTGTTCGAGATCGCGGGTGCGGACGTTTCCTTTTAGCGCCAACAATCCGTGCTTGTAGAGCCACGTGTTGAGATTGATCTGGCGACGGAAGCTGGAAAATCCGTGATCGCTGACGACGATGAACAAGGCGTCCGGGCCTGCCAGCTCTCGTGCGCGCCCCACAATCGCGTCCATCCGCACGTAGACATCTTTCATCAGGACGCGGTACTTCTCGGCGGTCTCAGGCTTGTGCAGCGGGTGTCCGTCATCGAGTTGGTGCCAAAGCATGTGACCGGCGCGATCAGGGAAGTCGAAAACCTGGACGTACATCTCGCTCTGTTGTTGGCCGAGCTGTTCGTCGAGGATCTTTTGCTGCAGGTCGACGGTATGCCACATGTCCTCAGCAAACAGCTCGAGGCCGCCAAACCCGGTGGGCAGCGTCCACGTATCGATCTGCCAACCGATCGTCTTGAACAGCCCGGTCTTCGCCGAGAGTTCCTCGGCCCAATCGGGTGGCCAGCTGTAACGCACCGGATGACATGAAGGATGGAAATTCACCGGTGCCAGGTAGATCTCGACCTGATCGTCGAGGCGATTGAGACGAAAGCGCGACATGCCGCGCAGTGGCTGCAGTTTGTCGACCAACGCGTTGAGCCGGAAATCGAAAATTACCCAGTCGGACCACTCGCCCACTTTCAACGTGCCACTCTGATCTCCCACCGACCAAGCGACACTCTGCGGGCCGATATCGAAGCGCACTTTGGTGTCGAGATGTTCGGGGTAGCCTTGGGCACGCAACTTCTCTTTGAGCTCTTTCTCTTTCGCGGCGCGCTCGGAGATCGACAACCCGTCCTTCTTCCATTGGTCACGTGCGCGCTCGACCACATAGATGTTGAACGGGTAGTTGGTGGGTCCCAAGACGGTCGATTCGACCGGTCCCGAGCGTGCTGGCAGCACGTCGAGCGTCAGGCTGAATTCGTTGCGTCGTGTCTCGAACTGCCGGTCGGTAGTCCAGATCGTGGGAGAGCCAACTCGGCCCCGCATGTCGGGAACACCCAGCCCAGAAATCATGTTCGAACCAGCAGGCATCTCTTCGGCGGGGAACGTTACCGGAACATGCGTGACCTTGACACGGCTGCCGTGATTGGCGGCAATGGTCCAAAACGGTGTGCCTTGCCTCGCGTTGACGCCATCGGGTACCTCGACCGGCAGCAACGTAGCGATCGAGTTTTTCAAGCCGAATGTCGTGCCGGCAAGTAACACCGCTGCGCACGCGGCCGCTGTCTTCCAGCGTTTGGCCAAGACACCCAACGTCACGAGCGACAGCACCGCCAGGACCGCACCCAGCGAGAGTGCCACCACGAGGCCGTTGTTCTCGCCGAACAAAAATGTCTTCTTGAGACGGCGCACCAAGGCGAAGTCGGGTGTGTAGGTGCCTTTGTCACGCTGCAGGAAGTCGAAGATTTCGGTGCGGCCCGGATTGAGACCGGTCGCGAACGCGCTCCACGAAACAGGTGTTTGCGGTGGATTGGTCGGGTTGAGTGGGGTGAACTTTCCTTGCTCGGAAAGATGCTTGAGATGCGGCAGCAACCCTTGGTCCATGTAGGTTTGGACCAATCCCGGATCGGCGCCGTCGAACCCAATCACCACGACCTTTTTCGGTTTGTCGGCCGCAAGAGCGGGCAGCCAAGATAGACACAACAGCACGGCGAAGACGAATCGGCGCGTCATTAACCCCTCGGCCGGCTGGGGGCGACCGGCAACAGGCGGGGAGCCTAGCACGCAGCCCCGAGAGCAGCCCACGCCAGTTCTGCTGCGCCAGGTCCTGACGGGTTCTCGTTAGATTTCGATCGCTCCGCGTCTCACGACCCGTGGCGGATCGACGCGAGGGTCGACCAGGGTCGAGGGTGCGCCGCCCGGCGTCGGGCCATCGTTGAGTACCAACACGTCACGCGGACTGCCCAAGGCGCGCCACGCGTCATCGGCCAGCGTGTGCGCAGGCAAGCCCGATAGGTTGGCCGAGGTGGCGATGAGCGCGGTATGGCACAGCCGCGCGAGCGCAGCGGCCCGTCCATGTGGTGTGACGCGCACAGCAATCGTTCGATCGAGGGCCGCAACACCCGGGGCCAGCCCCGGCCCTGCGGGCAGAATCAAACTCAAGGGGCCAGGCCAAAACCGCTCGGCCAGTTCAAGCGCCGCGGGGATCTCGCGCCAGCCTGGTGCGAGTGCATCCACCTGCTCTTGATCCGCGGCAATCAGCGGCAGCGCTCTGCCAACGTCACGATTCTTGTAGCGGAAGATCCGCTCGACGGCGCGAGGGTTACGCGGGTCGGCTGCCAAGCCATAGAAGGTCTCGGTGGGGATCACCGCGACGCCACCACTGCCGATGTGGGCGGCGACGAACTCTATCCAGCCGAATTCAGCGGGCAGAAACGGTTTCTGGTCGCTCATTGGGACGGTATGCTGCACCGCAAAATCGATATGACCAAACTCTTCTCGCCGACCACGATTCGCGCTGCATCTCACCCGCTCGCGCGCCTAGCGCGCGATTTGGGTAAGGGCCTGCGCGAGCGACGCGAGCACGGCTTGTTCCTGATTGAAGGACCACGCGCGCTGGACGAAGCGCTACGTGCCGAGGCACCGCTGGCCTGGGTCATGATCGCGGCCGACCGCGCTGATGATCCGCGTTTGGCAGCGGCACTCTCGACGGCTCGAGCCCGTGACATCGCGGTGCAATCGGTCGCGAGCGAACTGTTGGTGCGGCTCGCGCCCACCGAGCATGGCCCTGGCTTGTTGGCCGCGTGTCGCCTGCCATCGAGCTGCGATGACCCGGCGGCGCTGCTGCGCGCTGGAACGGGACTCGCTGTCGTGATTTGGCAGCCCGTACAACCCGGAAACGTGGGGACGTTGATTCGAAGTGCCGCCGCGTTCGGTGCGCGCGGCGTCGTTGTGGTCGGCGGTGCCGATCCGTGGAACGAGAAATCGGTGCGGGCCAGTGCTGGAGCGATTCATCGAATTGCGGTGGCGCGCGCTGAAGAGTCCTCGATGACTTCGTTCTTGCTCGAGCAGGGAGTGCGCGTTGCGGCTGCTGTCGCGCACGGCGGAGTCGATCCACGTCAGGCCGACTGGAGTCAGTTCGATGTCTTGCTGCTCGGCTCGGAAACACAAGGTGTGCCGCCGGCACTCAGCGCCTCGGCCACCACGCTGACAATTCCACTGGCCGGCGGCGTGGAATCACTGGGTGTCGCGATGGCCGGCACCGTGTTGCTCTCGCTGGCACACCGCATCGTCCCCGCCTAGGAGACGAGAATGTTGGATTGAGGCCAGGAGACGCGCATCAGTGTGCCGCCACTGGGCGCAGGCAGGACTTCGATTCGACCGCCGTGGCGCTCGACGACGTTCTTGGCGGTCGCCAATCCAATGCCGGACCCCGTCGTACCGGTCGAGGTGCGGCCGCGATAGAAGCGCTCGAACACACGCGCGCGCTCATCCTCGGGAATTCCGACACCCGTGTCCTCGACTTCGATCGTGACGAACCCCGCAGCGTTGGAACTGACACTCACCACCACACGACCGGCGCTGCGATTGAACTTGATCGCGTTGCTGACCAAGTTCTCGAGTACCAAGGTCAGCCCATCGCGCTCGGCCAAGGCCTTGACGGGTGCGGTGATGCGGCGCACGAGTTCGACGTTCTTGCGACGCGCCTGCCCTTCGACCCGTTGGAACACGGCATCGACCACGGCATCCAAATCGACCGGTTCGGCACGCAAGGGCTGCTGCCCTTCCGACTTGGCCAGCGCAAGCAAGTTTTGAATCAACTCCACCATGCGATCGACGTTGCGAAGCGCCACCTCTAACCCGCGCCGCTGCTCATCGTTGATCTTGCCCAACCGGCCTTCGAGAATCATTTGCGTATAGCCACGAATCGACACCAATGGTGTTTGCAGCTCGTGCGTGACCTCCGAAAACAGTTGTGCACGAGCCCGGTCGAGCTCGACCAACTCTCGATTCACGCGATCCAGTTCGGTCGACTTCCTTTCGAGATCGCGATGCACCGTTGCCAATTCTTCATACGCGCGTTGCAACGCTTCGCGTGAACGCCCCAGTGCGGCGGCGTCGGCGTGCAAGCGGCGCTCGGTCTGGCGATGCTCGGTGACATCGCGCAGAACCAAGAGGCGGCCACTCAAATCGCCGCCCTGCGCGACCACGGGTCCTGTCACCAACTCCATCGCTCGAGCCTCGGTACCGGCGAGTTCGAAACTCCCGCGGTGCTCGCGATCAGGTTCTTGCACTGAGATTTCGAGAAATGCCGCCAGCGCGGCAGGCTCGACAAAGCGCGAGGACAAGAGCGCGACGAAATCGCCCTCGAGCGCACCAGCGAGCAGCGATGCCTCCAAACCGACCCATTCGGCGAAGCGACGATTGACCAGCGAGACGCGCCAGCCTTGGGTGTCACCACCTTGTGGCGCCAACAGCGCCATGCCATCGCCAGCCGCCTCCAACACCGCTGCCAAACGCGCCTGCTGCAAGCGCAACTGCTCGTAAGGAGTGCGCAGCGACGTGAGGTCGCGCAGCATCACCGCGGCCAACCCTGGCGTCAGTGGTTTGAGGTGCACCTCGACGTCACGCGTCGACAACCCAGCGCGTTGTGGAACCAGCCGGCAGCGCACGGGCGCGACCGCTTCACCGCGCTGCGCACGCTGCGCGCGATCGGTGAGTCGCAGCATTTCCTCGGCACCGACCAAGTCGCGCAAAACAGATCCCTGCAAGGCGCTGCCCCACCACTGTTGCGCTGTGGTGTTCGCTTCCCGCACGACGCCGTCGGCGACGATCAACACGCCATCGACCTGCGCTTCGTAGATCGCACGATAGCGAGTGAGTACGGCCAGTTCCTTGTCGCGCTCGCTGTCGGCGCCTGGATCGGGTTCGACCCAAAGCACGGTGGCGCCGGGCGGATGCTCGACGCTCGCCGCGTGCACGACGACCGCCAAGGGTGGTGCTTGCTCCCGCTGCATCAGCAGTGGCTGCGTAAACCCGCGGGCCCGTTCGTCGCTGGCGGTGAAGCGTGGCAGGAACTCTTTCCAGGAGTCCGCAGTGAAGAGCGCCGCCAACGGCGCTCCTTCCAGATCCGCAGATCGCAGGCCTACCAAGCGCGCGACCGCATCGGAGCACTGCATGACCACGGCTTCGCGATCGACCAGCATCAAGCCTCTGCCGGGAACGGCGTCGATCACGTGGCCCGCCAACAAATGGCGGCGCTCCTGTTCACCATGCCGATCGCGAAGCGCGCGCCCTAAATCGACCGCTGCGTTCGCCACACCTGACGACGCATCGCCTCGCATTGCCTCGGGATGTGGTTCCTCGCGGCCGGACGCTAGGCCGCGCAAATAGCGCTCAACGCTGCGCAGTCCTTGCGGGGGCGTGGCACGCCCCCAGCGAAACCCGAGCCACAGCAGCAAGGCTCCCACACCCGCCAGGAACAGCCCGGGCAACAAGAGCACCGCAAACGTGCCCAGCTCGCTGAGGCCGCTGTTCATAGTTCGACGCGCGGGCGCGGTACGGCGCCCGCCACCGGCGAGCGCGACGTTTCGGCGGCGAACAAATAGCCCTGCCCCCAGCGTGCGCCGCACTCGATCAGCGTCCGGCGTTCGTCTTCGCTCTCGATCCGCTCGGCAATGAGCGTCGCCCCCGCTCGTTGCGCCAACTGCACGAGTGAGCGCACAAGTTCGCGACGCAGCTGATCGCCTTCGATCCCGCGCACCAGCGTGAGATCGAATTTCAAAAACTCGGGGCGCAGCTTTTCGACAATCAGAGAGGTGTGTTGACTGGAGCCGACATCGTCCAGTGACAAACGGTACCCCACGCTGCGCAACCAATCGATGGCGTCACGATAGCCATCGGGGTTTTCGGCCACGGAACTCTCGTTCACCTCGAGCACGACATGCGAGGGATCCAAGCCGGCCCGCCGCATGGCGGCGAGTGTTTCGGGCGCCCACCAGTCGGGATCGACCAAGCTGTCGGCTGTCGTGTTTACGAACAACACGCGCGGTGCAACCCCGCCCGCCAAAGCCTCGAACGCACTGTGCCGGCACAGCCGATCGAGTTCGCCGGCAAGTCCCGCCTCACGCCCCACCGAAAACATGACACGCGGCAGATGGAACACGGAAATGTCGGGTCCGCGCGTGAACGCTTCGAGCCCCACCTCCGCACCATCTTCCAAATTGATCACCGGTTGAAATACGGCGTGCACGTCTCCATCGCGAATCACGCGCTGCAGCTCTGCCATCCAGGCCAGGCGTTCGGAGTCGCGGGGCCGATCGGCGACGGACCGAGCGTCTTCCAAGGCTGTGTAGACCAATCTCTCGAAGCGATGAAATGGGTTGTCGCTCATTAGCGCGGAGCCAATCCGCGCGCGGCCGGCGCCTGGCACCGAGGCATCGCCGATCGCCGCCAGCCGCTCATCGAGCAACGCTTCCAAGCGCGACCCGATCTCGGCGAGCGCTGAGGGGCTTAGATCGGCGCCATCGAGATCGGCATTGATGAACAGGCAGAAAGCGTCGGCGTGGATCCCAGCGTTGGCGATGATCGTGGTAGCCGGCAGCTCGCACGTTTTTGCGTCGGCAAGCACCCGGCTGACCTGCATCAGCACCCGATCGTACGCTTCCCAGCCATAAACCGTCTCGATCAAGCGGCGCTCACCGAGCGAGACCCAGAGCACCCCAATGTGAGTACGATCGGCCAACAGGGCACGCACCTCGTCGAACGCCAAGGCATAGTGAAACAAGCCGGTCACCGGATCGCGCATCGCGGCGCGCAATCGCAAGTACGCGGTGCGCATCCGGTGAAACTCATCATGGGGACGCTGCGTCATACCGTTGGACTCGCAGGGCTGCCCACGATTTCGCCGACGCGGCGCAGCAGCCCCTCGGTATCGAACGGTTTGGTCACATAGTCGCGCGCTCCTTGTTGCAGCGCCCGCAACTTCTCGCGCACCTCGAAATTCACCGAGAACATGACGACCGGAACGCCCGCGGTCGCCTCGTCCTCTTTCAAGACGCGCAGCGTTTCCCAACCATCCAGGCCCGGCATGTTGATATCGAGCAGGATCAAGTCGGGAAGCAGCTCGTGCACCTGAAAGAGCGCTTCTTCCCCCGAACCGGCCAGTCGCACTGAGTACCCGGAGGCGCGCAGCAATAACTCGGTCATCTCCAAGATCTCGCGATCGTCATCGACGAGCAGCACCGCTGGGTTCATTTCCAATCCTCGCGTGCCGCTGCGGCCTCTGACTGCATCACCTGGCGGCGCTCACCGGCGCGCCGCACAAAGCGAGAGAAGAAAACCGCTTCAGCGAGCGCGAGCGGCTCGAACTGAATGCCGTAGCCGCCGGCGCAACGCACAACCGTGGCGCGCAGATCAATGCGGCGCGGCGCCGCGTCGATAACCAACCGGCCGCGGCTCCCAGGATCCAACGACGGAACGAGATCCAAAAACGCTCCGCCCAACGAGAGATCGAGGCAACGGCACGGCTGTGCGTCACCCTCGTCAGGGAAAAACTGCGCAGGCAGCTCGACATGACGGCGAACGCTGGCACGATCGTGCAGCAGCCCGGAGGAACTCAGCGCTTCTCGCAGGCCCCGCCGCGACACCGGTCGTGAAACGAACGCACGCACACCCAACTCGGCCACGCGATCACGGTGCAGCGGACTCCCGACATAGAGGATCGGTATCGAACAGGTCACCGGATGTGCGGCGAGTTGACGCGTGGCGTCGAGCGCGTCGGGGCAAAACTCCCCTTCTTCCAACACGATCAAGTCCGGCCGCAGGGCCAAACTTTCTGCCAGCAAGTCGGCATCGCGAGAGACGACACGACGCGCCAGGCTCCGCCGGCCGAGAGCTGTACCTTCCAGCTCGGCGAGCAATCGGGCATCGTCGACGAGCAATACGCGGTGCATCGGTTCCGTCCCGGCGTCAGAGATCCACTCAGCGCGACAACTGCACAACTGCGTCGCGCGCGAGCCCGTGCACGATGCAAGCGACTCCAGCGCCGGTCGGAATCTACCACTACGCCCTAGGGTGAACAATCGAGAAGGCCGGCTGGAACGCTCACGAACAGTGGCGATCTTCCGGATTGTCTCGTGACGAGACGAATGGAGCGGGCGACGGGGGTCGAACCCGCGACCCTCAGCTTGGGAAGCTGATGCTCTGCCAACTGAGCTACGCCCGCTCGTGGTGAACGCGTCAGTGCGATGAAACGAACACGTTCGGCTATCGAAGGAGCGAGACGGTAACCTGGCCGTCTGCCATCCGCAAGCGCCGCGAGGAAGCTGCGGCGGTGAGGCGCGCACGAGGCCGTGCAGCGATCGCTCACGTCAGCCGCGCGAGGTATTCCCGGAGCGTCGCCGAAAGGCCCAAGTAGAGTGCATCGCTCCAGAGCGCATGCCCAATCGAGACCTCTTCCAAGTACGGCACCTGCTGTTTGAACCAACTCAGGTTGAGCAAGTCCAAGTCGTGACCGGCATTCAGACCCAGCCCCACATCGTGGGCCCACGCTGCTGCTTGGCGAAACGGCGCCACCGCGCGCGTACGGTCGCTTGCGTAGTCGTGCGCGTAGGGTCCGGTGTACAACTCGACTCGATCGGCCCCTACCGCTTTGGCCGCCTCGATGCGAGCGCGATCGCACTCGATGAAGAGCGAGACCCTGATTCCCTGTGACTTGAGTCCGGCACAGACGTCACGCAGAAACGCTTGATGCGTCAGCGTGTCCCAACCCGCATTGGAGGTGAGTGCCTCGGGAGGGTCGGGTACGAGCGTTGCCTGAGCTGGTCTCACACGCGACACCAGCTGGAGATATTCCGGCGATGGATACCCCTCGATGTTGAACTCGACACTTACGCGCGGCGCCAACAGCTCGCAGTCTTCATACCGAACGTGGCGCTGGTCGGGGCGCGGATGAACCGTGATCCCTTGCGCTCCGAACGTCACGCAGTCGAGCGCGACCTGGAGCAGATCGGGACGGTTTTGCCCGCGCGCGTTACGCAGCAGGGCAACCTTGTTGACGTTCACCGAGAGTCGGACCATACGCGGATTGTACTCGGCGACCGTGTCGCGGTGCGCTAGGTTCGGCCGGCTCTCGAAGGCGCGGGCGAAAAAGTGGCCGTGAAATGTGGCAGTACTTCAGGCCGGTACGAGAAACGAAGCCCTTCGATTTCCTGGCGGCGCTCGTACAACTCGATTACCGCCTCGGCCACGTAGTCGATATGGCTTTGAGTGTAGACGCGTCGCGGAATCGCCAATCGCACGAGGTCTTTTTCTGGCCATGTCATTTGACCGGTATCGGTATCGCGCTTTCCGAACATGACGTGGCCAATCTCGCAACTGCGGATGCCCGCCGAAACATAGAGCGCCACGGCGAGCGCCCAGCCAGGTAGGTCCTCGTCGCTCAAGTGTGCGCAGAAGCGGCGCGCATCGAGGTAGACCGCGTGGCCACCCACCGGCTCCAGTACGGGTACTCCCGCGTCGGTGAGCCTGCGTTCCAAATAGCGCACCGAAGCAAACCGGTAGTTGAGGTAGTCCTCGTCGAGGATTTCTGTAAGCCCGACGGCCAGCGCATCCAGATCACGTCCGGCTAAACCGCCGTAGGTGACGTACCCTTCGGTCAAGATCAAGCGTGCTCGCACCATCTCGACCAACCGCTCGTCGTCGAACGTCAATAAGCCGCCGATGTTGCCAAAGGCGTCTTTCTTCATGCTCATCATGGCGCCGTCGCAGAGCGAGAAGATCTCCTGCGCGATCTCTTTGGGCGTGCGCCCAGAATGGCCCGGTTCGCGCATCTTGATGAACCACGCGTTCTCGGCGAATCGCGCCGCGTCAATGTAGAGCGGCACACCGAAAGCTCGGCAGAGCTGACGCAACGCGCGCAGATTCTCCAAGCTGCCGGGTTGACCGCCGCCGCTGTTGTTGGTCAACGTTTGAACCACCATTGGGACGCGATCCGATCCGAGTTCGGAGAGCACGCGCTCCAAGGCCGCCAGGTCGATGTTGCCTTTGAAGGGGTAGAGGCTCTCCAGGTCGTGCGCTTGTGGTGTCGGCAAATCGAGCGCGATCGCACCTTGAGCCTCGATGTTGGCCCGCGTCGTATCGAAGTGCGTGTTCCCCGGTACCGTCTGTCCGGCCCGCACGGTGGCCTGAAACAACAGCCGCTCCGAGGCGCGCCCCTGATGCGTCGGGAACACGAACGGCTTGCCAAAGACGTCGCGCACGGCAGCTTCGAAGCGAAACCAACTCTTGGCCCCCGCGTAGCTCTCGTCGCCACGCATCATTGCCGCCCACTGCTCGCTGCTCATCGCTCCGGTCCCGGAGTCGGTGAGCAGATCGATCAAACAGTCCTCGGCCCGCAGCTTGAATGGATTAAAGCCAGCCTCCTCGATCAGACGCTGGCGTTCAGCCAGCGTCGTCATGCGAATGGGCTCGACGACTTTGATACGAAACGGCTCGATGATCGTTCGCGGCATAGGGCGACGATACGAAACATCGTGCCGCGCGGCCTTGATCCAGATCAGCCCGCCGCGCGCGCGAACCACAGGCCGCGCACGGTTTGGCTGCCGCCCTCGTGATCGAGAGGGCTCAGCGCGCGACCGCCAGACCGAACTTCTTGATCTTCGAGTACAGCGTGGCGCGTGTGATTCCCAGCACCGAGGCGGACTTCTTGATGTTCCAAGCTGTCTTGGCCAGCACTCGGCGAATCACGATTTCCTCGACCTCGCCGAGCCGCACGGTGTTGAGCTGGAAAGAACCATCGACGGACGTCCCGCTGCCACGCAACTCCGGCGGTAGATCCTGAGTGTCGATCACGTCCTCGCCGCACAGCACCACCGCGCGTTCGACGGCATTCTCCAACTCGCGGACATTGCCTGGCCAGGAATAGCGCTCCATCAACGAGATCGCTCGCTCGGTGAAACCTCGCACCGGCTTGGTGCACTCCTTGGCGAATCGCTTCACGAAATGCTCGGCCAGCGTCGGAATGTCATCGGCTCGCTCGCGCAGCGGCGGCAAGTGCACGGGGATCACATTCAGACGGAAATAGAGGTCCTCACGAAAGCGTCCGGCGCGCACCTCTGCCGTCAACTCGCGATTCGTCGCGGCCACCAACCGGACATCCACCGGCACCGCGAGATCACCTCCAACCGGTTGAACCTCGCGCTCTTGGATCACGCGCAGCAGCTTGACCTGCGTCGACAACGGCAAATCGCCAATCTCGTCCAAGAACAACGTGCCGCCATCGGCTTTGCGAAATACTCCGGCGCGCGATTTGACGGCGCCGGTGAATGCGCCCTGTTCGTGACCGAACAGTTCGCTCTCCAGCACCCCTTCCGCGAACGCAGAGCAGTTGACGCGAATGAAGGCACCACCGCGTCGAGGACTCTGACGATGGATCGCTGCCGCGACGCGCTCCTTCCCCGTTCCCGACTCCCCGCTGATCAGCACCGTGCTGTTGGCCGGAGCGACCGTGCGGACCAAGTTGTAGACCCGTTGCATCCGCGGGTTGCGGCCGATCAGGCTTTCGAACTCGCCTAACGTGCCGACGCTGCGTGCCATGCTGTCGTCGATCGCACCCGCAGTCCCGCGCGAAAGGGCGCGTTTGACGGCATGCGTCAAGACCTCGACATGAAACGGTTTCGCGACGTAGTCCAAGGCCCCGGCGCGCATGGCCTCGACCGCCCCCTCCAGTGAGGCAAAGCCGGTCACGACCAGGGCCGGTGTCAGTGGGAAAGACTCGGCAACCCGAGCCAAGAGCGTCAGGCCATCCATCGGCTCCATGCGGACGTCGGTAATGACCAGGTCGAAACGGCTTTCTTCCATGCGCTTCAAGGCCGAAGGACCGTCTGCGGCAACCTCGACGAGGTACCCCGCGCGACTCAACGCCTCCGACAACGTCTCCAACGCAAACGGATCGTCGTCCACAAGAAGCAAACGTGCTGCCGGCTGCATCCACCTCTCCCCAATTGATCCCGTCGCGCTACACAGGTCCTTTCGGCAAATAACCTCAGCGCTTGAGGGGAATTGGACAAGGGTGGAGGGAAAAGTGGACCACTATGGAACAATGCGGAGGTTCGCCGACACAGTCGCGTCGGGGGCAGCGTCTAATTTTCGAGCGTCGAGTTCACCGGCCAAGCGTCCTCCCGACGCGATCGTGGCCAATCCATGGATGATCAGCCGGCCCTCGACCCGGCCTTCCACCCGCAGCGAATCGGCGGCCCCGTTGAGCTCGGCCGTTTCCCCCCCGGCAGCCACGATGAGTTCGCCGCTGAGCGACAACTCGCCTGCCAGGCGGCCATGCACGAGCACCAACCCTTGCCCCTCGAGCCGGCCACGCAGCGACGCGCTCTTTCCGATCTGCACGAACCCCTCCCCGAGCGCTGCAGGGCCTGCGCTCGGAGCGCGGCGGCCACGCTTGAAGATCACGCCGCGGCTCCGCGCAGCGCTAGGACCGCGCGGGTCACGATGGCCGCGGCGCGATCGATCTCCTCAGGCTGCACCCGAGGCCCGAATGAAATCCGCAGCAGGCCTTGATTGAACCGCTCCGGCAGCCCAAGCGCGAGCATCGTGGGAGATCCGGTCGCGGAATGGCACGCGGCGCCCGCCGAAACAGCAAGTCCTGCGGCATCACAAGCGGCCACGACATCCACACCGATCACATCCTCAAACACGACGGCCACCGTGTTGGGCAGACGCGGCACCGTCGCCGCCGCGATGAGCACCCCCGGCACTCTTTCCAGCAGCAGCGCTTCCAGCCGGGCTCGCAGTTCGATCGTCGCTGCGGCAGCCAGCACTCGTTGAGGCACCGCCTGTGCGGCCACGCCGAAGCCGACCACCAGCGGCAACGCCTCTGTTCCGGGCCGGCGCCCTTGCTCTTGATGGCCACCGAGACAAAAAGCTGCCGGCTTGAGATTGCGCCGGACGATCAGCGCGCCGGTGCCGGCGGGTCCTCCGATCTTGTGCGCCGACACGGTCAACAGATCGACCCCCAACTGCCGCACGGAGATTGGGATCTTGCCGAATGCCGCCACGGCATCGCTGTGAAGTAACGCACCGTGTGCTTTGGTAACCGTGCTGATTTCTGCCAACGGGTTGAGAGTTCCGAGTTCGTTCTGCGCCAGCATGACTGAAACCAACGGCCGCTTCAGTCCTTCGAGCGCCTTGTCGACGGCGGCAGCGGTAATGCAACCGCTGCGATCGGGAGGCACCGATCGAACGACGGCACCGCGCTGCTCTGCCAACCACTGTGCCGTCGCCACAACGGCAGGATGTTCCAGACCACCGAGCACCAGCGCATCGACCACGTCCGATTCGAACAGGCCACGAATCGCCAGCGCATCCGCTTCAGAACCGCCCGACGTGAAGACCACTTCATCGCTCGCGCAGTCCAGCACTTGCGCCACACGGCCGCGCGCCTCTTCGCACGCGGCGCGGGCACGACGTCCTTCGACATGCGAGGACGACGGATTGCCCCAGCTCTGCTGAAAAAACTCGGTGATCGCCTCCGCTACGCCAGGAGCCGGCGGCGTGGACGCGTTGTAGTCCATGTAGAGTCGTGTCACCACCAAGCCTCCACTAGCGCCGCGAAATTCCCAGGGTCACCGCAATCCCTTCCAATTCGTCTTGTCTCACGGTCTGATGATCGGAGGCGTGGGTCACACCCAATTCCACCGCAAGAGTCTCGCCCGCGATGAGTTCGCCGTGTTCCGCCACGAGCGCAGCGATGGCCGCTGCGTGCTCGGGCACAGTTTCGCAAGCAACCGCAATTCGATCGGTGTAATCCAGATCGAGTTCTTTGCGCAGCGATTGGATTCGATTGATCAGCTCGCGTGCCAGCCCCTCTTGAATCAACGCGGGACTGAGGTCGGTTTCGAGCACCACCACCACGCGGGGTGACGACGAAGCGGCATAGTGATCGCGAGCCGAGAGTGAAATCGCGATCTCCTCGGGGCCCAGTGTCACGACTTGACCTTCCACCGTGATCTGGATGGCGCCCTCAGCATCGAGCTGCCGGCGCAAGACCGCCGCATCGACATTCGCCAAAACCTGCTTGATCTGCGGAACAAGCGTGCCGTACTTCGGCCCAATCGCTCGGAAGTTCGGCTGCATCTTCCAGTGCACGTAGGTATCGGCATCGCCACCAAACACCACCTGCTTGACATTGAGTTCCTCGGCCACGATCGCCGAGAGTGATTCGAGTTCGCGTTGCGTGCTGGGATCGGCAAGAAAAATGCGCGCCGTGGACAACGGCTGCCGGACGCGCAACTTGTGCGCGCCGCGCGCCGCCAAACCGAGCGACACGGTTTCGCGCGCCAAGGACATCGCACGCGAGAGCGGCTCGTCCAGCGTCTCGGCAGCGAATGTGGGCCAGTCGGACAGATGCACGGAGCTCGGTTCGGCCTCGCGCCAGGCATCCGCCACCAAGGTGCGCCAGGTGTGTTCTGCAAAGAACGGAACGAATGGCGCCGCCAACTGCGCGACGCCGACTAAACATTCCCAGAGCGTCCAGTAGGCATCGGCTTTGGACGGGTCGGAGAGATCGCCTTTCCAAAACCGGTCCCGGCTCCGGCGCACGTACCAGTTCGAAAGGCCGTCGACGAATTCCTTGAGAGCCAACGCGCTCTCGTAAATGCGATAACCGTCGAGCGCCTCTGTCACGCGCTGGCCAGTCAGGGCTAGCTCACTGAGCACCCAGCGATCGAGCAAGGCGCGTTCACGCGCGGGCCGATAGCCGCGACCCTTCGTGGGCGCCGGGACCTTCTGCGCTTGTGCCGGGTTGTCTGCCGCGGGATCGAAGCCGTCGATCGCAGCGTAGATCAAGAAAAACGACAGCACGTTCTGCCAGCGCACCAAGAATTCGTTTTGACCGTCGCGAATCGCCCTCAGCGAATTGCGTGTGTTGTTCCAGGGAGGGCCGGAGCTGTAGAAAAACCAACGGAACGCATCGGCACCCGGCGGATCGTCGAGCACGTCGATCTGCACCTTGTCGCCGGCATGCAGCCCTAACGCTTCGCGAGCCGCCGACCCCAACACGATCGCTTCCTTGCCCGCGGTGCCGGACGCGATCTTGGCGACGAAGCTCCGCGTTGGATCGTCAACGCGTCGCAGCGTGAGCGGTGAGCCGTCGGCTATCCCCAAGGTCTTGACCTGAGCAGGAAGCAGCACGGCACTGTCGGGCGCAACAGCACCCTTGACCCGATCTTCGGCGCCAACGTTAAGCGTGAACTTCCCTTCCAACACCAGATCGGGCGAGGTGTAGTTGCCGCTGCTCTTGGATTCCTTCTTTCCCTCGGGATCACAAACGTGACCTAACACGATGCAGGTCTTGTAGGGATGCGGATATCCACTCGAGGGCGTCAGCCCAAACTCGCGCTGCGTCTCCTCGTCGAACACCAGGGTGGAGATCATCAGCAAGGAATAGAACCAACCGCGGGTTTGATCGATCGCCTCCGAAATGAAATCGGCCGGAAACGCCTTGGCGAATTCGTCGTGGCCCGCATGCGGAAAACCCCATTGCGCGAACGGCATGCAACCGGAGTCGAACCAGCAATCGATGACTTCGGGCACGCGGCGCATAGTCCAGCCGCACTTGGCGCACGGTACAAGGATCGAATCGACCCAAGGTTTGTGCACGACGAGATGCTCGGATAACGACGGGTCTTGCCGCTTGGCCTCATGCCAGTGATCGAGCGCCTGTGGGTTGCGTGTCAACAGATCGTCCAGCCGCGCGAACGCCTCTTGTTGTCCACACGCTGCGCACTCCCAAATTGGAAGCGGCGTCCCCCAATAGCGCTCACGCGACAGCGCCCAATCGACGTTGTTGGCCAAGAAATCGCCGAAGCGCCCTTCCTTGATCGCCTCGGGCAGCCAGTTGATGGCGCGGTTGTTTTCGATCGCGTGCTGAATTTCTGCGGTGGTGCGAATGAACCATGCGGGTCGTGCGTACTGGATCAACGCATCGCTGCTCGCGCGCCAGCAGAACGGATAGTCATGTCGATAAGTCCCCTCGTGAAACACCAGTCCTCGGGCTTTCAAGTGCTTCACGATGTCGCGATCGGCTTCCTTGATATAGCGGCCAGCGAAGTCGGTGACCTCCGGCGGAAATCGGCCGTCGGGCTGCACCAACTGCAGAAGCGCCAGCCCCTTGGTTTTGGTCAGCGTGAAATCGTCCTCACCAAAACCTGTCGCGCAATGCACGATCCCTGTTCCATCGTGGGCTCCGACGAAATCAGCGGTGACGACCTCCCAGGCCTTGCCGCCCTCGGGCTCGACATAGCGAAACAGCGGTTCGTAGCGCTCACCTTCCAAACTCGCGCCTTTGAATCGCTCGAGCACCGTGACACCGGTCTCGCCGAGCACGCGCGCTACCAGTGTTTCGGCGACGATGACATCTTCGGGAGCGTAGCCATCGCGTTCGACACGAGCCAGGACGTAGTCCAGGTCGGCGCGAACGGCGAGACCCACGTTGCTCGGCAGCGTCCACGGTGTGGTTGTCCACGCCAAGAACGAAACGCCTGCGCGGTCGCGACTGCGGAAGCGAACGATGACCTCGGGGTCGTCGACGCTGCGATAGCCCAATCCAACCTCGGCGGCACTGAGCGCCGTTCCGCCTTGAGGCCACCACCAGACCACCTTGTGCCCCTGATACAACAGCCCCTTTTCGAACAGTCTCGAAAGCGCCCACCAGACCGACTCGATGTACGGCTTGTGGTAGGTGACGTAGGCTTCGGATAGATCGACCCAAAAACCGATCCGACGCGTCAGCGTTTCCCATTCCTTGGTGTAGCGAAAAACGCTTTCGATGCAACGCTTGGTAAACGGCTCGATGCCGTACGCCTCGATGTCGGCCTTGCCGTGGATCCCAAGCTCCTTTTCGACCTCGACCTCGACCGGCAGCCCGTGGGTATCCCACCCACCCTTTCGTGGGACGTTGAATCCGCGCATCGCTTTGTAGCGCGGGAACAGGTCTTTGACGACGCGGGTCAGGACGTGGCCGTTGTGAGGAAGGCCGTTGGCCGTGGGCGGGCCTTCGTAAAACACGAAGGTTGGGCGACCCTCGCGGGCCGTGAGCGAACGCTCGAAAATCTTCTGCTGCTGCCAGAACTCGAGAATCTCGCGCTCGATCGCGGCGAACTTGTGATCGCCACGCGGGCGTTGATACGGCATGGATGGCTCCTGTGGTGGGCTCGAGAAAGCGCGCTATTCTGCCACGCGTGCGGGCTCGGCCGGAAAAAGCCTGAAGCCGCGAGGAGCAACGAGGTGAATCCGAGGGTTCGGGATCTGGCCATTGCGGGCATTTGGTTCTTGTTCGATCAAGCGACCAAGTTGTGGGCATCGGGGCTCGAGGGGCACGTGCAACTCATCCCCAACTTTCTGCGCCTGCAACTCGCGCACAACACCGGCGCGATGTTCAGCTTGTTCGAAAGCTGGTCCGAACCGTGGCGCAGCCTCTTGCTGACGGTCCTGCCGCTGATTGCGATCCCGTTCATCGCCTGGTTGTTGCTGCGTACCCCACTGCAGGAGGTGTTCGCCCGGCCTGCGCTGGCGCTGATCCTAGGCGGGGCGGCCGGCAACGTACTCGACAGGCTGATGCACGGCCACGTGATCGACTTCATCGTGACGTACGCTGGCTGGGTCAAACCGGACGGATGGTTGATCAGAACGTTCGGCACCAACCAGTGGCCCACCTTCAATATTGCCGATGCCGGGCTTTGCTGCGGCGCGGCTCTGCTATTGACTGAGGCCGTTATCGGCCGCAAGCGGCAGGGCTAGATGCATCCGTATCTGATCGATTTCGGGACCAGAACGCTGCCGTTGATCGGCGAGTTTCGTCTCGCGCTGCCCTCGTATGGACTCTTGGTGGCGATTGCGATGGTGATCGGTTGGGGCTGGTTCGTGCGCAATGCAGCGCGCGACGGAATCGATCGCGAAGCCGCCTCGAACATTATCTTCTGGGCGGTGATCTGTGGAATCGTCGGGGGCAAACTCGGCTTGGTATTGGTCGAGCCGAAGGAGTTTCTATCGAACCCTTCGAAGTTCGTGAGTTTTGAATTCCTCAGTTCGGCAGGCGTGATTTGGACGGGAGTGCTGGGCGGGCTCGGCGCACTGCTCGCGCTGTCTCGCTATTACCGGCTGCCGTTGGCAACGGTGCTCGACGCCGCCGCAGTTCCGTTGCCGCTGGCTCAGGCGATCGGCCGGCTCGGATGCCTGCTCGCAGGTTGCTGCTTCGGCTCCCCCACTACCTTGCCGTGGGGAATTTCGTATCACAACGCCGAAGGAAACTTCCGCACCGGAGTCCCGTTGGACACCCCCTTGCATCCCGCTCCACTGTACGAGGCCGGTTGGAATCTGCTGGTGGTTTTGCCGCTCTTGGTCTGGATGCAGTCCCGCCGGCGATTTCATGGCCAGCTGATCCTCACGTACTTGATGGCTTACGGCCTAGGACGGTTCTTCATCGAACGAAGCCGCGGCGATGCGATTCGCGGAGTCTTCGCGTTCGGACTCTCTACCAGCCAAATCATTTCGGCCGCCATGATCCTAACCGCCGCCATGCTCTGGTGGGCGCTGAGCCGGCGCGCCCAAGCCCGCAACACAGAAGCGCCCTCCGCATGACGCGCGAGGGTCATTTTCAACACGAAGTCTCCGCCGCAGAAGAGGGCCTACGGCTCGATCGCTTCTGCGCCACACGTCACATCGACCAATCGCGTTCACGTCTGACGGAGTTGATCAAGGCTGGCCAGGTGCAGATCGACGGACGCGAGGCGCGTCCCTCTGAAGCGGTTCGAGCCGGCTCGATCGTGACTATCGACGTCCCTCCGGTGCGGGACGAGATCTTGGCACCCGAAGAGATTCCACTCTCTGTTTTGTATGAAGACGACGATCTGCTGGTCATCGACAAGCAAGCGGGACTCGTCGTGCACCCGGGCGCTGGCGTCCGGCATGGCACACTCGCTGCTGCGCTCTTGCATCGCGATCCAAAACTTGCGCGCGTCGGTGGCGAGGGACGAGCGGGCTTGGTGCATCGACTCGACAAGGGCACGACAGGTGTGATGGTGATCGCACGCCATGACGCCGCACATCGTGTGCTGCAAGCTCAGTTCGTCGCACGCGGCGTGAACAAACTGTACGACGCATTGGTTTGGGGCAGACCACGCCAACCCTCCGGCACGATCGATCTCCCGGTTGGACGCGATCCGAAAAATCGAGTGAAGATGTCGACCCGTTCGATGCAAGCGCGCGCGGCCGAGAGCCGCTATCTCGTTGCACAGGAATTGCCTGGTTTTGCTTGGGTCCAGGTACAAATCCTCACCGGCCGTACGCATCAAGTACGCGTTCATCTCACCGCGCTCGGGCATCCGCTGATCGGAGACGAAACCTACGGCGGTGCTCGTGCCGCAGGGGTCATGGATCCTGTGCGACGTCGCGCCATCTTGGCTTTTCAACGCCCAGCGCTTCACGCGCGGCGGCTCGAACTCGACCATCCCACAAGTGGCAAGCGAGTCGTCTTCGAGGCGCTCTGGCCAGACGATCTCAAACAACTCTGGTGCGCGCTCGGCGGAATTCCGAGATGAGCGCAGCCCGCCTCAGGGTGGGGCTCGTTGGCGCCGGTCACGCCGCCATTGCATTGGGACGGGCCTGGCGGCGCGACTCATCGCTGTCAGTAGCCATTTGGGCGCGAGGCGCGGATCAAGCGCGGCGGGCCGCGCGGAACACTGGTGCACGACGATGTGACCAACTTGAAGAACTCGTCCGTCACGCTCAGGTCGTGGTGCTGGCGGTGCCCGACGCGGCGATCGCCTCGGTCGGACGAGAGCTCACGGATCTGCTATCGCGGCGGGCTGTCGTGCTGCACTTGGCAGGCGCGTGGCCAGCGCAGGAGTTGCTGTCGCCGCTCGCTGCACGAAAGCACTCGGTCGGAGTCCTGCATCCTCTGTTGCCACTCACGGGCCGCGCGTCAACGGCTCACGGCCTCGCGGACATTAGCGGGGACCGACGCGCGCTGATCGCCGCGCGGCGGCTCGCGCGGGCGGCAGGGCTCGAGCCGCACGTTGTTCCCGACCGCGATCGAGCGCTGTTGCACTTGGCCAGCGTTTTGGCTGCGGGCGATCTGACGGCACTGGTTGCCGGCTCGATCGAGTGGCTGATGCTCGCCGGGCTGAAACCCGCGGCGGCGCGCGACGCGGCCTTGGGACTAGCCCAAACAGCACTTCGAAACCTCGCGTCGCTCAGCGCGGCCGACGCGCTCACAGGTCCCGCCATGCGCGGCGATTTGGCCACGATGCAACGCCACGCAGCAACGCTCGACCGCCGCGGTCTCAGCCTGGCGCCGGCCGCGTCGGCACATCGCTGGCTCTCCGCACTCGCCATTCAGATTGCCGTCCAAGGGAAGCGGATCGATGCCGGCAAAGCGCCGCAACTGTTCGCGGCACTCGGTTTGCCCGCTCAAGCGCCTGGCCGTACCCTCCGCGGGTCGCGTCGTCTGGCGCGCCCTGAGGGTTCCCCATGAGTCGTTCGAATCGCGCGCGCTGGGTCGTTACCGTGGTTGCTTCGGTGCTGTTTGCGCTGTGTGTTTGGGCGGCACGCCAGACTCCCCCGACCCCGGTCGCCGACGGCAATTTCTACGGCACGTGGACCCGTCAACAGCCGAAGTGGAAGCAAGTCATCATGCTGCGCAAGGGAGCAACAGGTGCCTGGGAGATGGCGTTTCGTTGGAACATCGATGGAGGCGTCTCTGTCGATACGGAGTTCAAACAACGCGCCGAGTTCGTCTATGACGGCTTCCCTGGTTTCTTCGAATTGAAACTCGACCCGAACCGCTCCAACGATGGCGTGTTGGTGTTTCACTACCGGCGCGAGCAGAAAGCCAGACGCGGAGCACAGTTGGAAGAAACCGGCGATGTGCAGTTGTATCGCACTCACGACGGTCGCCAACTGGTGTGGTTGCAAGACCCTCTGCGAGTTCACGTCAGCATTGCCGAACCGCTCACTCCCGACGAAGAGCAAGGCGCCGACCGCGAAGAGCAGCGCGTTTGGGTCTTCCAGAAACGAGCGAACCGGGAGCTGCAACCTGACGAAATCAGCTGGTGAGACCTGCGACTCGGGCACCTGAGCTTCGCCAAAAAGCGGGAAAGAGCCAGCGCCTAAGCCGCGTTTGGGGCTGGTACTTCGCGTGCCTCTCGGCTCTGGGAGCGGCTTTCCGGGAATTTGCCATACGGCCCCAGCGGCGTGCTAATCTGCCCCGCCGGTCGCAACTGCCGGCCCCCCTCGACATGATCGAACGACGCCAAGAAGAAGACTCTCTGCTGGAGCGGTTGCGCACCGACTGCCAACCGATTGCGGACGCTTTCGGGCTGCGATGGTCGTCGGTCAAACGAACCCGTGCCGATGCCAAGCTCTATGGCTGCTGCGATGCTGATGGAAACATCCGAATTCGTCTGCGATCGCGCACAACCGGAGCGTTTCTGCGCTATTCGAGTTTGATCGCAACGATGTGTCACGAGTTGGCCCACTTGAGCCACATGGATCACGGACCCGAGTTCCGGGCGCTCGATCAAAAACTGCTTCGTTGGGCACGTGAGCATGGGATCTACCAGCCCGAGGGCGGCGAACGTCGCACTGCAGGCGCGGCCTCACCGGCATTGGCTGCGTCGGCACCGGCCCGTCGCTCACGTGGTGCTCGCAAGAAGTCCAGCAGGCAAGGAAAGCTGTTTCCTCCGCCCATTCGATGAGCAGTCCGCGGCTCGAACCCTCGCACGGCGTCGCCTCGACGTCAGCGGGGCCACCGGCGTCGTTGTGGCTGCTCGTGCGCGACGCACCGAAGTTTCGTGCGCTGTTTTTCTCACGCGCCGTCAGCATGCTCGGCGACTGGTTCAATTTGCTCGCCCTGCTCTCTCTGCTGGAAACACTTGGCTATCGAGACGCTACCTCTACCGGCGGCGTTGTGATCCTCAAGTTCCTGCCGGTGGCAATCGCCGGTCCGCTCGCCGGTGTGATTGCCGATCGATTCCCACGACGCCAGGTGATGATCGTCTGTGACGCGGTGCGATTTCTGCTCGTGACGGCGATGTTCGCGACGCCGTTCCTGCCGCGCGGCGCCGCGGTCTATCTGCTGACGCTCACCTTCTTGCAGAGTTTCTTCGGTGCGATCGGCGAGCCGTCTCGCGCCGCATCGATTCCCAACACGGTTCCGGCAGGATGGCTGGGCGCCGCCAACACCCTCTCGGTCTTGGCGTGGTCGGCGACCTATACGTTCGGCGCTGCCGCCGGCGGTTTGGCGACACGCTATTTGGGTTGGGAGGTGGCGCTCGGTCTGGACGCTCTCTCGTACCTGGTCTCGATCGCACTCGTGCGGCCCTTACGGTTGCCGCCACCCCCGCAGCATGAGCGGAGGCTCGATGCCTGGGCGCTTGTCGGCGGGCCGGACATGTTGCATGCGATCCGCTCGTTGCTGCGTCGCCGCAGCGTTCTGCGATTGTTTTGGATCAAAACTGGCTGGGGACTCGGTGGCGCCATGACGGTGCTGCTCACGCTGCTCGGAGCGCGCGTTTTCGCCCCCAACGGCGAAGCAGAACTGGCGGTCGCAGCGCTTTATGTGGCCCGCGGTGCCGGTATGGGAATTGGACCGCTGTTACTGCACCGCTTGACGTCGTTCGGTACCCGTCGCTTGGCCACCGCCATTGCAGTTGGATTTCTTACCTTCGGAGTGTCCTACACGGTACTGGGTCGACTCAACACGCTTTGGCTGGCGATCGGCTTCGTATTTATCGGCTCGATCGGAGAGAGCGCCTTGTGGGTGTACTCGACGCTCTTGGTGCAGCGCGCCGCTCCGGATCGTCTGCGCGGGCGTTGGCTCGCTCTTGATATTGGAGCCTGCACGATCACGAGTTGCGCCGTGACTCATCTCTATGGCCGTGCGCTTGATGCAGGCTTGATTGGACTTCCTGGATTGACGGCGCTGCTCGGTGCGGTGTTGGTCACGGCTGGACTGATCTGGATTGTCTTGGCGCGAACCTGGATCAGGAGAGACGTGCCCCTTTCGCGATGACGACGATACCGCCCTCGCTCACCGTATAACGTGTGCGGTCGCGTTCGATGTCCACTCCAATCTGCATACCTGCCGGCACCACCACTCCCTTGTCGATGATCGCCCGCTGCACGACGGCGTGACGTCCGATTTCCACACGATCCATCAGGATGCTGTCGCTCACGCGCGACCATGAGTTGATGCGTACCCCCGACCCAATGATCGAGCGTTCGACGTGTCCACCGCTCACGATCGCACCGGGACAGACCAGCGAGTCGAGCGCTTCACCAATACGCCCTTCTTCACCGCCCGCGAAAACGAACTTCGAGGGCGGCGCCTGCACGGGCGCGCTGCGAATCGGCCAGAGCGGGTCGTAGAGACTGAACTGAGGCGTGACCGACACCAAGTCCATGGTCGCCTCGTAGAACGCATCGATGGTTCCAATATCACGCCAATACGGAAGGCCCACGTGACCCGCCCGCGAACCAGCCTCCTGAAACCGATGAGCCACTACGGTCGCGCCGGTTTGCACCAGCCAAGGCAGTACGTCATGTCCGAAGTCCCGCTTGGAGCCTTGACGCACCGCATCGACCAGCAACGATTGCCGCAGGACTTCGGACTTGAACAGGTAGACGCCCATGTTGGCGACAACATCGGGACCGCTGGGGTCGATGTCTTTCGGCTTTTCACGAAATCCGCGAATCGTGCCTGAGGCGTCGGCATCGACGATTCCAAAACGCGGCGCGTCACTGGCCGGCACCGGCATGACCGCCATCGTGATATCGGCGTCGCGCTCCATGTGCTCGGCAAGCATGGCGCGGTAGTCCATTCGATAGATGTGATCGCCGGAAAGGATCAGGGCATGCTCGGGGCGCTCGTCGTCCAGCGTGTAGAGGTTTTGGTAGATCGCGTCGGCCGTGCCTAGGTACCAGGTATCGCCGACACGCAATTGCGGTGGAATCGAAGAGATAAACTCGCCTAATTCCGGACTGAAGATATTCCAACCGTAGCGAATGTGTGTGTCTAGCGACGCGGCCTTGTACTGCGTAATCAAGAACACTCGCCGCATTCCAGAGTTGAGCACATTGGAAAGCGTGAAATCGATGATGCGGTAGCTTCCGCCAAAAGGCACCGCCGGCTTGGAGCGATCGCGGGTGAGCGGCGATAGGCGCTCGCCGCGCCCGCCCGCTAACACGTAGACCAGCACCCGTTTCAACAGATCAGGGTGCAATCCGCCTTGATAACTTGTCCGCGTCTCCATCGATACCCTCTTAGGCTTGGAGTATACGGACCCGCGGCATCCTGCGGGTCCGGCTGCTAGACTCCCGCCCCGAATTGGCGACTTTGGAGGTCTTCGATGCCTAACGGCTTGTGGCGTGTCCCCACCCCCGTCAATGAACCGGTCTTGAGCTACGCGCCGCGCACCAAGGAGCGCGCCGCGCTGACGCTGACACTTAGCGAGATGTCTTCCGAGGTGCTCGATATCCCCTGTGTGATTGGTGATCGCGAAGTGCGCACCGGACGCATCGTCGAGCAGCGGATTCCGCACCGTCACCGGCAGGTCTTGGCCCGCGTTCATATGGCCGGCCCGCGCGAAATCGTGGCGGCGGTCAAGGCCGCGCGTGAAGCCTGGGAGTCGTGGTCCCGCACGCCATGGGAAGCGCGCGCTGCAATTTTCTTGCGGGCGGCCGAGATCCTCGCCGGGCCAATGCGTCAGCAGTCCAACGCAGCGACCATGCTGGGACAAAGTAAGACCGCTCATCAGGCGGAGATCGACAGTGCCTGCGAGATGATCGACTTCTGGCGCTTCAATCCGCATTTCATGCAGCAGATCTACGCCGATCAGCCGATCTCACCGGCCGGCACCTGGAATTCGCTCGAGTATCGGCCGCTGGAAGGGTTTGTTCTCGCGATCACGCCGTTCAACTTCAGCTCGATCGGCGGCAACCTGCCGAGTGCTCCGGCCTTGATGGGGAACGTCGCGTTGTGGAAGCCGGCGACCACGTCTGTCGCTTCCAACTACGTTCTTTTCCAGGTTCTTCAACAGGCCGGGTTGCCGCCTGGAGTGATCAATTTCGTTCCCTCCTCGGGCAGCGAAATGGGACCCATCGCGCTCTCGCAGCCCGATCTAGCGGGAGTGCACTTCACCGGATCGACCAGCACATTCCATTCGATCTGGGAGACGGTCGGGGCCAACATTCGCAACTATCACGGTTACCCGCGTTTGGTCGGGGAAACCGGCGGCAAAGACTTCATCTTCGTCCATGCCTCGGCAGACGCGACTGAAGTTGCGACGGCACTCGTCCGCGGAGCGTTCGAGTACCAGGGTCAAAAGTGTTCGGCGGCGAGTCGCGCCTATCTGCCGCAGTCGTTGTGGACGAAGATCCGCAAAGAAATCAAAGCACAACTCGCCGAAATCAAGACCGGTGACGTCGCGGACTTTACGAACTTCATGGGAGCCGTGATCGACAAAGCGTCCTTCCAGAAGCTCAGCGGAGCGATTGCCCAGGCCAAGCGTTCCTCGACATGCACGATCGTCGCTGGCGGAACGTGTGATGCACGAGTCGGTTGGTTTATCGAACCGACCGTCATCCAGGTCGAGGATCCGAAGCACCGGCTGATGAAGGAGGAACTCTTCGGGCCGGTCCTTACCATTTACGTCTACCCCGATCGAAATCTCGAATCGACCCTCGAGTTGTGCAACTCGACCAGCAGCTACGCACTTACCGGGGCAATTTTCGCGCGCGATCGACGCGTGATCCAAGCGCTCTCCAATTCGCTGCGCAATGCCGCTGGCAACTTCTACATCAACGACAAGTGCACCGGCGCGGTCGTGGGTCAGCAGCCGTTCGGTGGCGCGCGGGCGTCGGGCACCAACGACAAAGCTGGCTCGCCGCTCAACCTGATTCGTTGGACATCGCCGCGAGCCATCAAGGAGACGTTCGTTCCGGCGGCGCATTTTTCTTATCCGTTCCTGCAACCGGGCGAATGAGCAGGAGGCAGCAATGAATCCGATACGCACTTCTCGGCATGTCGCGAATGTCACGTACGCCGTGCGAGATGTCGCGGTGTGGGCTCAGGCGGCGGCCGCTGCCGGGCGTTCACTGATTTCGCTCAACATCGGCGATCCTTGCCTGTTCGACTTCAAAACACCGGAGCACGTGATCGAAGCGATCGTACGCGGTCTGCGAGCGAACAAAACTTCTTACACGGCGTCAGAAGGAACACCGCAAGCGCTGGCCGCGATCCGCCGGGATGCCGAGGACCGGAAAGGAATTCGCGACATCCGCTACATGCTGATCGGACACGGCGCTTCCGAACCAATCGAGATCTTGCTCACCGCACTGCTCAATGAAGGAGAGTCCGTGCTGGTGCCGCAGCCTGGATATCCGCTTTACCAAGCGGTGCTGGCCAAGCTCGGCGTCGAAGCGATTCCTTACGATCTCGACGAGGCCAATGACTGGCAACCAAACCCGGCAGAGCTAGGCGCCAAGATCAAACCCGGCACGCGCGCCTTGGTGTTGATCAACCCCAACAACCCGACGGGCTCGGTGTCGTCGAAGCGGATCCTGGAAGAGTTGCTGGAGGTCGCCGCGCGGCATGAATTGGTTGTGCTCTCGGATGAAATTTACGACCGCATGATTCTCGACGACGATGTGACCCACGTCGCCACCGCGTCCTTACGCAGCGATGTTCCGATCGCGACCTTCGCTGGATTGTCCAAGGTCTGGCTTGGTCCTGGGCTTCGGCTAGGCTGGTGCATTCTCTCAGGGCCGGATGCCGTCACCGCGCCGCTCGCCGCCGCGATGGGCCAACTCGCTCGCGCTCGACTGTGTGCCAGTCACCCTGTTCAGTGCGCGGTGCCGGCTGCCTTGGAAGGCCCGCAGGATCACATCCGCGAAGTACAGCACAAGCTGCGGCGGCGGCGAGACATCACCGTCGAACAACTGGCCCGCATTCCCGGCTTTTCGCTCGTGCCCCCGCACGGTGCCTTCTACGCCTTCCCACGCGTCGAGTTTCCAATTTCGGATATCGACCTGGTGCGAGGACTGATCGAGCACACCGGGGTGGTTTTGGTGCACGGCACCGGATTCGGTCAAAAACAAGGGACCAAGCACGTGAGGATCGTCTTCCTTCCTCAAGAACCGTTGTTGGTAGAAGCGTACGAGAAGATCCGCGACTACTGCCGCACTCTCTAAGTCGACGGGCCACCGCGGGCGGTGACGCCGAGCCGTGCGTACAGCGCGAGCAGATCGGCCACGTGTTGTTCGGGATCGAAGGTCTTGGCAACAAATGCGCGCCGCTCGTCCGCGTCTCCTGGAATCTGCCCTGGGTCGACCGCGAAGGCTCGCAACGCCGCAGCCCAAGCGTCGATGTCGCCGGCCGGCACCAGCAGGCCTCGAGAGGTCGTTGTCTCAACCCGCCACTCACCAGCGCCGCGGCGACTCCAGTTGCCGCTCAATAGTTCGGGGACTCCCCCCACGGCCGATGCCAACACCGGCAAGCCAAGCGAAAGCGCTTCCAAGATAGAAACCGGGGTTCCCTCGCTATGCGAGGGCAGAACGACGCCATCGACCGTGTCCAATGCTGGGCGAGGATTGAAGGCCGGCCCCCAGAAGTTCCAACGATCCGCCAGGCCGGCGACCGCAAGCAGCGAGCGCACAGAGCTTTCGACCGCTGGCTCGAGTGGCCCAACAAGCGCGACGCGAAGCGCCCGAGCTGCCCGTTCATCCGTCGCCTTGAGCCTGGCGTGAGCACGCGCCAAATCGGACAGTCCTTTGACCGGTACGCCGCGTCCCACGAAGGCCAGGACTCGATCGCCTGGCCGCCGGATCGCCTCCGAAAAGGCCCTCGTCTGGTCGTGATCGGCTGGACACATCGCAGGGTCGAAGGCGAGCGGCAGCACCACCACTCGTGAGCCGACACGGTCCCCCAAGAGACTGGTGATCTCATCTCGCTGTTGCGGCGAGAGCGTCACGATCAAGTCGGTAGCGGAGCGCGCGAGCCTGCGTTCTATCAGGCGCCAAACGGCCGCGGATCGACCGGCACTGGCCCGATTGAGTGAATGCCCATGAAACGTATGAACGGCGCGCGGCCGATCGCGCCCTTGAAGCCAACCCGCGATTCTCCCGAGCGCACCGGCCTTGGCGGTATGGGTGTGAATCAGCGCTGGGCGAAGCCGCCGGATGGCACCACTCAAGGCAATGGTCGCTGAGAAGTCCTTCCAGACGGAAGGTGCGCGCACCAAGCTGCGCAATTCCATGACGGTCAGGCCCGGTGCGGTCAGGTACGCTGCGCGATCGGCCAGCTCGTGGGCTGTCGGCGATCCGGTCACAAGCACGGGATTCAAGCCGCGCTCGCTCATTCGGGAGAGCGCTGCGAGCACAGGCCGGGTAGGCCCTCCCAGAATCATCCGGGTGATCACATGCACGACCACTGGCTGACGGGGGGACGACATGCGCGGCTCTCCACTCGCGACTCTGGGGCCCATCGCCGCCACCTGTAAAGAGCGTCGAGATAGGACCGGTTCTTCTTCCGGCCCAGGTTTCTTTCGCGCACAGGATCGGAAGCTGCCGGTGGAATCCGTCACGGGACTTGCCCCGATAGACACGCATCGAGGGGGTACGCTACGATCCGTCCGCTTTCATAGTCTTCCGTAAGGCTCCGAAGGGGGCGGCGCGAGGCGCTCGATGAAAAGCCACACGGCCGGGATTGCGTTGTCTGGTTCGGTGCCTAGATTTTGAGTCGGACGCATGTGAACGCCCACGGCCGGTGTGCCCACACCGCCGACGAGAGGAAAGGCAGGAAAAGTGGTCCCCTCTTCTGAGCGGCCGATTCCGTTCTCTACGGCGACGCGCTTCTCTCACAACCCGCGTCTGGCCAAGCAACTGCTCGGCGGTAAAGCAGTCGTGCTCCATTACGAAGGACGAAAGCTGTTCGGCCTGAACGAAAACGGCTCACAAATCTGGGGGCTGTTGGATGGGTCTAGAACGGTCGAAGAGATCACTCGCGTGCTCGCGGCGGGCGCCGGCCAGGACGAGGCGGTTGTCGCCCCCGATGTGCATGCATTCCTGCGAGAGCTGGTTTCTCGCGGGCTGATCGTCGAGGCGCCCGCTGGCCCAGCAGGTTCGCACACCGAGCCTGAGGCAGCGGCGCCGCGGAACGCCTCGGAGGACATGTTATGAACGGGAGCGAGGAGATGGGTTACAACGAGAAGCGAGCTTGGTCGACGCTCTGTCGCGCGTTGGTGTTGGTTGTCGTCGGGTCACTGGCGACGGCAGGTTTTGCTACCGACTCCGAGTGCACAGGGTCTGCCACGAGAGATACGACCGGCTACTACTGTCAGCTCGACACGAACGACTGGATCCCGGACATTTCGGGTACCGGCACGACGGTTACCGGGTGGAAGCCGAGTGGCTGCAGCGGCGACGATTGCTACAAGCTCGTCAGCAACATCGGTGGCTCGTTCACCTGGTACGGCAACACCTACTCCGGCGCGTATATCTCATCCAACGGCTATGTGTCGTTCGGAGCGGGATACACCAACGACGCGGGTGGATCGAGCGTGCCCGATTCAGGACCGCCGAACAATGCCGTCTACGCGTACGGCGACGATCTGGATCCCAGCGCCGGTGGAACGGTCAAGTACCAGTCGACAACCTGCAACGTCGATCGCGATGGAAGTGGTGGTAACGATCACTGCTTCGTCGTGCAATGGACCGGGGTCCCCACCATCGACCTCGACGTGACCGTCACCGTCCAACTTGCACTCGATACGGTTTCCGACGAAGCCTTCGTCGAAATCGTGAGCGAAAGCGGTGCAGCCGCCGCCGACCACCCCAACCTGATCGGCAGCGAGAATGGGGCCGGCACGATCGGACTTTGGTACAAGGCGAGCGGTGATATCAGTTCGTCAGCGGCCACAACCGGAGACCAGTGGGCATTCTCGCTGGCCGACAGCGTGCCGCCCGCGAATCCTAGCAAGGTGACGGCCGCTTCCTCCGATCTGCTTGTCAACCCCGAGTGGGAGAACCCGGTCGACGCGGACTATGCCGGCATGTTGGTACTCAATCAGACAGGCTCTGCGGTGACGGATGCACCGGTCGCCGGCACCACCTACAACCTTGGTGACGCCGTTGGCACCGCGTCGGTGACCTGCATTGTCGATTCCGGCGATAGCCCGAACGATTCATGCAGCGATCTGCTCGTTTCCAATGGCACGACCTACTATTACAAGGCGTTCGCTTACGATGGTGACCACAACTACTCCGCTGGTATCGCGACCACCGGTTATCCGCGTGCGTCGTCTTCTTATAAGTTCGCCTTCAAGACCAACGCCACGACGCTTGCGCCGGTGGGCGCCATCCCTGCGACGTACGTCATGGGGATCGGCAACGACCGCTTGCTGCAACGAATGAGCGAAACCGATGGCACGCGCGGCAGCTGGATTCCACCGCTAGCGGGCGGCGCGGTACAAGCTCGACCGCTGTGCGGCGACCTCGATGCTGGCGGTGGTACCGACTACACCTGCTACGTTTCTTCCCAGAACGGACGGCTCTACCGATACTCCGCCGATGACGGCACCACCGTCGCGGAAGGCACACGTAATGTCGCGGGTACGGGTGGCGATGCGAGTTGCACCTCTGGACTGCTGCAAGCCTCACCGGTAGTCATGCTCGACGGATTCGACGCGAATTCCAATAACAACGACGACGTGGTGATCGTCGCCACGCGTTGTGGTGCCAGCAACAACAAGATCCTGATGTACAGCCACGATCTTGCGACGTTGCGTGATACGTACACAGGTGGCGGTTCGATGGGAATCTCCAACGGGTCACCCACGATTCAGTATCGCGACAGCGCCAATAATCTTGTCTACGTCGGGCTTCGCGACGATGGCGGCGAGTCGATCGTGGTGCTCGAGGTCAACTCCACGCCGGCGTTCAATAGCCCTGAGTACGCCGTCATCAGCGGCATTGGCGACATCGACGCTGGCCTTGCGATCGCCAAGAAGGGTACCGACCGAATCTTGGTGGCAGGTAACACCAATGGCGACGTCTATGTCTACAACGCCCTGGTCGCCCAGAGCGGGTCGTTGCTGGCGCTCGATAGCTGCACCGTAGCCGGTGGCTGTGCGGACAGCGATGGCGCGGTTCGCGGCGTCGCGCCCGGCAATAGCATCAGCGAGAACGGCTTGTCCGTGAATTGGGTTGTCTGGACGACGGACTCCAAGGTGCACGGAATCAAGCTGTTGGGTGATGGCAGTTTTGACGAGGCAACGTACTGGACCACCAACGTCGCCTCGCCCAGCGCACCGATCGTCCTGCGTGACGTTACTGGCGGAAACGATACCTATGCGTACGCCGGATCCTCCGACGGCAAGCTCTACGAGATCGACGCGACCACCGGTACGGTCGTGCGCTCTTGGGTTGTCGAATCGGGAACCACGATCGGAACGCCGACCTTCGACTACAACAACGGAACCAACCAAGGGATCGTTGTCGGCACGACCGGCGGCACCTATCACTGGGTGAAGATCAATTGATTCAGACCCGGCGAGGGGCGGCTCCCCGCCCCTGCCGAGATGAGGATGACGACCATGTTGCGCATCGATCGAAAGCTCCTCGCCGTCGCCGTCGTGCTCGCGTTGGGAGTTCCATGTTTTACCGCTCGTGCAGCGATTATTGCCAAACCCAAGCCGGAACCGGTTGCGGCCAACGCCGTCGTGGGAGTTGTCGTTACAGACACCGATCCACAGTCACTGCTGCAGGCGCGGCGTGCGCCAGGCAGCCTCGAATCGGGCCCATTCGATGGACCAAAGACACTTCAGCTCTACGTCATTGCGGTCTATGACCGGACGAAACTCGGCGACATCGGATTTGATCAGGTCGCCAAGTTCGTTCTGCCTGACGGCAATGTTTACGAAACGCGCATCGATCCGGTCGATCCGAGCGGATTGCGAGGATCTGTACTGCGCGGCGATCTAGCCCCTCATCCGGTGGAGACGCTTCCCGTCATGCGTGCGAAACGCTTGGCCAGAGCTCTGCCCGCAGGGATGCTCACGTCACGCCAGTTGAAGAACGCGGCGCTCGTGTCGATCCCGCTTCCGGTCAGTGGCACCTGGGTCACAAGTCACGGGCTGTACGGAACCTGGCAGGTAGAAATCTCCGCGATGAAGGACGGTAAAGTGCTCTCTTCCAACGCGACTTCCTTTACAATCGAAGCAGGCCGTTGATCGGCCCACAACCTTTCGGGGGTCTGTATGAATTCGACGACCGCTTTGAAATCGACCGAGAAGAAAGCGTGGCAATGTCCCGCCATCGAGTGGGAAGAGGACTACGAGCCTGTGGTCTTCTCAGCGTCATGCACCAGCCAGCCCTTCAATTGCGGCGCCGGCGCTCGAGACTGAGTTCGCACTGTGGCAGGAGGCTGCCCCCAAGCAGCTTCTTGCCCTCCTTCCGCGCTGAATGGCCATTCGATGATTGTTGAGATCGCCGGACTGGCCTTTGATGTTCGAGTCAACGGAGTTGATTTTTCGTCGCGTCTGCTCGAACGCTATGAGGGGTTTCTTACCGAGTCGGCAAGTGCTCCGTTCTGCCTGACCTTCACCGTCGATCCTGATCGCCACCCCGAACGACTGCATCCCACCTACGTCGACAATCCCCCGTTGACCGCGCGCGGTAGCTTGGCTGCGGTGAGCGTGGCCGGCGAAGGCTTCGAAGGTGTGTTGGACTTCGAGCTCGGGCGCGGTTCGGCAACGATCCCTGATTCACTCGCACACTTGGATCTGTTCGTTCGAATCGCGCTGGGAGGCCTGCTCCTGCGTGAGGGCAGTACCTTGCTGCATTCGGCGGCCGTGGTGCGCGATCACTTCGGCGTTGTGTTCTCAGGGCCCTCGGGCGCTGGCAAGAGCACGATTGCGCGCGTGTGCCGCGAGGACGGCCAAACCGTCCTCGCCGATGAAATGGTGGTGGTTCGCAGGCAGGGCTCTGGAACTCGTGTGTTCGGCACCCCGTTCTGGCATGGCCGCAACATCTCCGCACCGCTGGGCGCCTTGTTCTTCTTGGCTCACGCCTCGCAGCACAAAGCCACTCGCCTCAAACCAGCCGATGCACTTCCACTTCTTCTGAAGGCCGGCGGTTCACCGCTCCCGCTCGCCGACTTCCAGGCAGCCTTCTTCAACGCCTGTGGTGAGGTGCTTCGACGGGTCGCTCCCTACCGGTTGGAATTCGCTCCAGAACCACGTTTTTGGAGCGCGATCGATCGCTTGCCCGAGTTCGCGTTTTTCCGTCCGAAACCCAAGAAGCTCGCCTCGCTGAGCGCCAAATCTGGTCCCAAACCTCAACCGCTTGGCAGCCTCAAGCGCTCGTGAAACTCGTGCAGGAGACTCGCCCATGATCGGGATGACCAAGGTACTCAACGAGGCGTTGCGGCAGCAGGTGCCGATCTCGGTGCTGTTCGAGTTGACCAATCGTTGCAATGAAGACTGCAAGCACTGTTACGTCGATTTAGGCGACGTTCACGATGAACTCACACGTGAGGAGGCGGAGCGCATCCTCGATGAACTGCATTCCATGGGAACGCTGTTCCTGACGTTCACTGGCGGTGAGTTGTTCACGCGCAAAGATGCCCTGCCGTTGGTGCGCTATGCCCGTAACCTCGGCTTTGCGCTGCGGATCTTCTCCAATGGGACATTGATTACGCCCGCCGTCGCCGATGAGATCGCGAGCATTGGCGTCGTCGCGGTCGAGTTATCGCTGTATTCGATGGACGCCGACAAACACGATGGCATTACACGCATCCCCGGCAGCCACGCCAAAACGTTGCGTGCCGCGCGAATGTTGCGCGAGCGTGGCGTTCCAACCGTGGTCAAGGCCCCGATCATGGCGGGCCTCACGCGCGAGTATCAGCAGGTAATTGCGTTCGCACGAGAGATCGGTGCGGAGTACCGATTCGATCCGACGCTGGTTGTGCGTTACGACCTGGACGACACACCACTTACCCACCGCATGAATCGCGCTGACCTGTTGGGCATCTGTGTCGATCCGCATCTCGGACTTGCCGTGCAACCCGCCTCGGGCACGACACCCAAAGACGATCAGGCGATCTGCGCAACGGCTCGCCGTGTTGCCTTGATCTCGGCGCGTGGTTTGGTCTACCCCTGCTCGCAACGGTTTCCGCCTGCTGGATCGCTGAGGGAACAGTCGTTTCGCGAGATCTGGGAGAGTTCTCCGCTCTTGCTCAGACTGCGCAACATCACATCGCAGGATTTGCCGACGTGTTCGGGCTGTCACAACAACTCGTTCTGTGGCCGATGCAGCCTTGATTCATTGTTCGAGGATGGTGATTTCTTCGGCCCCAATTCTTGGGCGTGCACTCAAGCCGAAGTGCGCCAAGAGGCACACGCCAAGGGCGGGCAGACCATCGAAGAGATGCTGAAGTCCAAGTTTGGTGAGCGTCAGGTCGTTTGCGATCTGGGCTAGGAGCGCGATCCGCGAACCGATGAAGCCAGTCGCTTCGCCACGCTCCAAGCGGCGATGCCAACGCTGCTTGGTCGATCGCTGCTGAGCGCGCCGATCAACCAACGCTTGGCGCGCGAGTCTCCACCGCGCTCGAATTCGACTCCGCTACGCGCCACCAGCCGCGCCCTCCAACCGGCAGTCGGCGCATCTGTGTTCGATGACTCAAACAGGCCGGCGGCTCGCAGCTGCGCCGCCTGCAACGCAACGTACGCACCGTGCTCGCGTGCCGAGTCCCATTCCTGAGGCGAGACCGGCATTTGCTGCGCCAGCCGATGCATGTCCAGCCACCAAATCCAGCGTCCCGCCGCGCCATGGTAGGCCACCGCGTGCAGCGCCAAATGCGCCCACAAATCGGCGCGGCAGAGGCGCCGTGCGGCGTGCCACTCACCTATCGGATCGGACGCACCCACGACTCGAGTTACCTCCCAATCACCGCGACCTGGAGCTCCGAGACTCCAGTGCAAATCGATCTGCAATCGCTGTTGCGCGCGGTGACGATAAGTCGTCGCGAACCAGTGCTGACTTGCCAGATCAAGTGCCGGATGATCAGCGTGATACCCCTGTTCCGACAGCACCCGATGAAAGACGCTGCCGTTGCACGGTTCGATCAACAGGTCCAGGTCGTTGTGCGCCCGTTGACCAGGCTCGTAAATCCCCCGGCGCGAGAGATCAGCCCCTTTTAGAACGACAAATCGGATTCCCTCCAGCGACATGGCAGCGTCGAGGCGAGCGAGCGCTTCACCAAAGAGCGTCTCGTCGCCAAGCGCCTGGCGCCAATCGTGGACCAAAGCGCGCTGCCACTCGGATGATGTCTGCCCCGCTGCATACAGTTGCGACCCGACGACGGCTGACAACCGATGACCGCGAGCGAGACTCAAAACCGCGTCGGCACCGAGATCTGGAATCTCTGCAGCACAAAATTTCGGACCGCTCCACTCGCACAGCCAGTGGGCTTCCTTGGCGAACGGTCCGTGCATGACGTGCGAGGAGTACGGATTCCATCGGGCGTGCGACACGCGGTGATTTTGACACAAAAGGCTGGACGCTCGATCAATGCGACGGCAAGCTCACATGACTCGCGTCGTCTCTCTCGAGGACGAGTCGGGTTAGCTCAGGCACCCGTAACTGATCAACCCCAACAGCGACAGCCCGATGGCGAGCAGCACCAGCGCCGCGAACGCTCCAACCACCACGAATAAGAAATCACTCATTGAGGACCTCCGCTCGAAATCCCTTCCGCCACTACCGCCGCAGCAGCGCCCATCGTACCGGCCAGGTCAGATCGTTGGAGGCGAAATTTCCTTGGCTAGGGCTCCCCACCCTTCGGGGTCGGCTGCAACCAGCGTGCGGAAGTATACGTCGACATCCTCCGGCGAAAATTCGCGACGCATGACAAGTATCGCTTCAGGCAACTTGGCGGGGTCGGGCCGCATGTCCTGATCTTCCTCGACCAGACCGTCCTTGTGTTTCACGCCGAGTAAGTCGAGGAAACGTGCCAGCAGCGGCCGCCGTGCGACAAGATGAAACGAGAGCAGCACCTGTGCCGCGGTTTCCTCAGGTAGTCCCGAGCTGGCCAAGAGCGACGCTCTGCGGGCACGCGGCAAGGAATCTACAAACTGCAGGCGCAGACCTTGGGCCACCATCCACGGGGCGAGAGCCTGAACCCGACTGGGCTTGTCCAGCCGCTCATCCGCAAACAGCGCCTCGGCGGCCTGCAATCGCTGTTCCCGGCTCATTGCCTTCCAGACTTGCCGTGCTGTCCACGTCATGACCGTTGCGCCTCCCATGCTTCATGCCGGCGGGGATTCTAGCGATAGAGCTTGGCCGACGCTGCCGCCGGCAAGCACTGCTTGATAAACAGCCTCAGTTCGAGCGATCAGTCGTTCCGGCAGAAAGCGCGTGATGTCGCGGGTGCGCGACTGCGCCAAGGCGCGAGCCTGGTTCAGATCCCCGAGCACGCCGGCCAGACTCTGACGCAAGCCAGCCGAATCTCCTGGCGGGTAAAGACTCTCTTCCAGGAGCCCGAGATCGCGATGAGCCGGGATGTCGCTGGCTACGATCGGCAACCCTAATGCCATCGCCTCTTTCAGGGCAGCGGGAGAGCCTTCGCCGGAGATCGATGGGAACACGAACACGTCGCACGCACTGAGCAGATCGGCGATGTCGCTTCTCGTACCCAGCAACCGGATCCGCATGCCCAAACCCAATCGATCGATCTGTGACTGGAGCGAACCGCGCCGATCTCCTTCCCCGACGATCCAAGCAACGACGCCGTCACACGCGCCGATCGCCGTGATCAGGTCGGTATGCCCTTTGTGTGTTGCCAACTCGCCTACCGTCACGATGATGGGCTGAGACTCCGAGGCGCCGAATTCCCGGCGTACGGCATTCCGGTCTCGCATCGCTGTCAGCCGGCCCGGATCGATGGCGCTCTCGACCACGGCGATCCGTTGCGCCTCCAGTCCGTCGCGCACGAGTTGCCGGCGGACACCCTCGCTCACCGCTATCCAGGCATCCGGCCACCGCGATTTCCACTGCGCGAACGGATTCCTGCGCAACGGAAAGTCGACGCGCCGATGCGCGATCAACGCGACCGGCCGACCGGCTCGCGCCCACTGCGCCGGCGTGATCGCATGCGCCGTGTGTGTGTGCAGGATTCGAAACCCCCCTGCCTTCAGTTCTGTTCGCAGCGCGAGCGCTGTCCTCAGCGACAGCTCACCTCGAAACGCGATCGGATAAATTCCGACTCGAGACTCGTCGGCAAGCCGTGTGGCCAAGGGAGCCTCGGGAGGAACCGCCAAACCGACTCGGTGACCGCGCTCCACCAGTCCACGCAGCAGGATCTCGACCTGACGTTGTCCTCCGCGGTATTCGCGCCCCGTGTCGACATGCAGGATCGACAGCCTCGGTCGATTCACGACCGCACCAGCGAGTGCCGCTCGAGCGTTTCGAACACGCGCTGGGGAGTCAGGTCGAGCATGCATCGATGATGCTTAAGTGGACAGACCGCATCGCCGTGCGGGCTGCAAGGCTGGCAGTCGATCCCCAGCGTGAGGGCGGGGTACTCGCGGCCGTCCGAGAGCGGACGAGGGTCGGTCGGTCCGTGCAGGATCACTGCGGGGACTCCCAAAGCGCGCGCCATGTGGGCAGGCCCTGAATCACCCCCTAGAAAAACGCGCGCGTGCGGTAGTTCCGACAACACCCCGCGGATGCCAATCCCGTGACGAGCCGCGACCCGCGCTCGCCCCTTTGCCAAGCGCTGCATCAACGGTTCTTCGATCGGTCCGCCATACAACGCGACCCACCAGTCTGTATCGCGCTCGATCTTCTGGAGCAATTGCGCGTAGTGCTGCTCGGGCCAGCGCTTCGTGGCGTAGTGCGCGCCGGGAGCTATCGCGAGCAGCGGCCCGCCGCTCCAGCCGGCCAAGCGGAGTTGTTCGGCGCTCGCTTCCCGCCGTTGATCACTCACGGCGAGCAACAGCGGTTCAGGCTTTGGGTCGAGGCCCAAGCTACGAAGCAGACGCAACGGTCGAAACGGGAACGACGTTGTTGAATCGCTCCGATCGATCGTGTGTGTGTAGGCCCAACGGCAACCACGTGTGCGAAAACCAACGCGCGTGGACGCGTCCGACCACCGGGTCAGCAACGCCGTTCGAAACGAGCGGCTGACGGCCAAACACAAATCCGGCTGCCATCGCCGCAACGCGCTGGCCGCGCTGCGCAGCGCGGACCATCCCCGATCTCGATCCTTGTCGTACGGCACGAGTGTGGGCGCGGATGGATGATCCTCGAGCACCTCCAACGCCGCGGGGCGACCCACGACCAAGAGCTCCGCGTCAGGCCAGTAATGCCGCAATGACGCCAGCAGGGGCGTGGAAAAAACCATGTCGCCGATGAACGCCAGTTGCGCGACCGCCACACGCTGCGGCGCCTGTTCGAAACCGGAAATGGCTTCCTCCTGCGCGCCGCGCTGGATCGATCGAGCACTGGCAACAGAGCGGGTCGCTGCACCAAGTTACAGCAGCAGAGCCGCAAACCGATAGGACGAAGCCACGATGGTTTTTCTCGCCTGGACAGAACCACCCACCCGTCCCGATGACCCACGGCGTAGCGGACGTGTCGCGCCCTGCGCCGCGCGGTATTGCCATTGGCCCGCCCCGTTCGCAGAGCATCTACAGGGGCTTGATCAGACCCTGCTCAAGGCGCGTTCCAAAGCCGGGCTCGACTCGGGCCCATGTTTGGTCGCGGTCGGCGCGGGCGAGCCGGCGACCCTTGTCGAAGCAGCGGGCAAGACCCTTCGTCAGGCGGAGGACAAGCTTGCCGTGGTGCCGAGCGAAGGTCAGAGTGCGTTCGACCCTGGCCTGATCGAAGAACTGGTAAAGCGCCACGCACCCCTGCCGGTACTGGTATTCGCAAGCGCCGTCCATGCTGACGGGGCCCCGGCAGATTTGACCCACCTCTCCCGCCTCTGCGAGCGTCTTGGCGTCACCGCTGTCGTCGACGCGACCTTAGCGCCGTGGACCACCATCCGGGCCTTCTCGGAGTGGACGCCCCACGCCCTGATCGCTGCACTCGACCGCTGGCATGACGAGCCGATGGGCTGCTGGGGTCTCGCTCTTCAGGCCCCGCTCGGAACACGAACATCTCTTGCGAAGAGGACGACCCTGAATGCCGCACGGTTACGAACAGCCATGACCGGCCTTGAAGGGGTGATTGTCTCGCCGGCCCCCCCGTTTGAAACCGGGACGATTTCGTTTCGCTTCGAACACTGGGCGCCTGAGGAAGCGGTCACGATGCTGCGAGAAGTTTTCGGCGTTTGGGTCGCCGGACCTGCTGGCACCCCCGCGCTAGGGGTGGTGCCCACCACGGAGCCGCGTTGGCTAAGAGTGAGCGTCGCCCCCGCGACGAGTGAAAAAGACCTCTCGGCTGCCGTCGCCGCGATCTCTCGAGTCGCGGGCACGCCACTCTCACCGCTACCAGCTCATTGAGAGACGTGCCTGATCGCCTACCCCTCTCCTATATTCCCTCCTCGGGAGGATTCGCATGAGTCGGCGGAACAGGCACCGCAGGAGCATTGAGCAGACGGGCGCCGGAGTCGCGACACTGCCTGTCCCCGGTTTGTCCTCCCAAACGGGTCCGAGTTCGTTCGGTTTGACTTCGACCGGAGCACCCGCCTATGATCCCGGCCCCCCGCAGCCCGCGGCGTCGTCGCTTTCGACAACCTCTGGAGACTCTTCGAGGATGGCGTCCTTCGGAGAAAGTTTGCGACGCGAGCGAGAGCTGAGGCGGATCACTCTGCGCGAAGTCTCAGAGGCGACGAAAATCAATAGTCGCTACCTCGAAGCGCTGGAACGCAACGAATTCACTTACCTCCCCGGCGGTGCGTTCACGAAAGGGTTCATTCGCGCCTACGCGCGTTATATCGGAGTCGATGAGGCCGAGATGCTCAACGCCTACTTGTTCGAAATTGCGAACAAGGAAAAGGAGCAGACAGCTTTGGAGCCAACCGGCAGCGTTGACACGCTGCGTGAGCACTTCCAGGTCGAATACGGATCCGACGATCGGCGACGCCGGCGCCTGAGGTTGGCCGTGGTGCTTGGCGGAATCCTGTTGTTGGCAGCGCTGATTGGAATCGGATCTTGGTACCTGCTATCGCGCTCCACGAGCGCGCGATACTCACAACCATCGCTGAGTGACACGGCACAGCCGTGAGTACGCTTACCTCGGCCTCGACTGTCGTCGAACGAATCATCTCGGGTGCCGCACCCAGGCCCGCACGTTTGGCGGCAGCACGCGGTGCGTTGCCCCTCGCGCCGGGAGAGCTAGTTCAAATCCAGATCGCACTGCAGGACGACGCGGATCAGGAAATCGCGACGGCGGCTCGACAAACGCTGACAGAGATGACGGATGACAGCGCCACCGAGCTCGCCAACGAGTTGGATACGCCACCGGCCGTGCTCTTGTTCCTTTGCCGCGAGATCGGTCGCTGGACACGTGCAGGGCGCACCTTGGCGGCGCGTCAGGCGCTCGAGTTCGAGGCACTGCTTCAGTTGTGTGATTCGAACGATCCCGACACTCTTTCGATTCTGGCTCTCAATCAAGTAGCGCTGACCTCAGACCGGCGGCTTGGCGAGAAACTAAGTCTCAATCCCGCGCTTCCCGAGGGCGCGCGAGGTCGCCTACTCGACCTGATTGAAGAGATCGGCAAGGCCGATCGGCTGCGTGAAATGCTGGCGTCGACCGCCACGGAAGCTCGGCTGGACGGAGCATTGGCGCTGCAGCCGGCGCGCAACCCTTTTCTGGCGGCACTTGGAATCGACGCCGAAGTCGAAGCACTTTTGCCGCAACTCGATATCGATATTGGAGAACTGGCAGAAAAGAGCGAGTTGATCGGCGGAATGGAAGAGGACGACGACGCCTCCGCGTTCACCAAACTATCGCGGATGAACGTAGGGCAAAAATTGCGGGTCGCGTTGTTTGGGACTGGAGCGGAGCGCGCGATTCTCGTGCGTGACAGCAATCGGCTGGTTGCCGCGACAGTGGTCAAAAACCCCAAGTTCACCGAACAAGAAGCCGAGACTGTTTCCAAGAGTAGGAACGTCAGCGATGTGGTCATGCGGCTTGTCGCGCGCCACCAGGATTTCGGTTCGAACTACACGATTCAACTGAACATGGTGCGGAATCCTCGCTGCCCGATCGATCTGGCCCTGATCTTCCTGCCCAGACTCAACGACCGCGATGTCACGCTCTTGTTGAAGAATCGCAATGTCTCAGACGCGGTCCGGCGCCAGGCCAAAAAGCTGTTCCAGGCACGCGAAGATCGACGCCGAGTCAGAAACCCTGGAAAGAAGCATTGAGGAAGTGCTGCATCGAAAGCCATCTGGGTTCTAGAATGGCGCCCGCTACGCGGCTCGATGCCGGCCGTACTGCTACCGTGACCGAGGGTTTGTGATGCGCGTGCTGAAGGAAGTTCGTCAGCATCTCAAGAATTACCACCTCAAGTCTGGGGTGTTCCACTTCTATCGGGGCGAGCATGGGCCCGCCGCCGAGTTTCTGACGCGCGCGCTCACGGAGGACTCCGATCTTTCCGCGGCCGACCGGCGCGCCGCCATCTACTACTTGGTCCACACGCGAATCGGCGCAGCGGCCGAGTTCGAGGCTAAGGCAGAGATCGACCGGGCCATCGAGCAGTACCGCTTGGCCCTCGATGTCATGCCCGGCTATCCAGATGTCGAGCTCAAGCTTGCGGACGCCTATGCGCAGCAGGGCCAGGCCGATGCTTCAATCGAACACTACCGTGCCGCACTCGAGTCCAACCCGCTTTACGTCGACGCTCGACTGCGCTTGGCTTACACACTCTTGGCTGAGGGCAGGTTCGATGAGGCGCGCCGCGAATTCCGAGCCTCGCACGTTGACCGGATTCAGCTTCAGGAAGGGCGCGTGGTCGCCGCTGAAGAAGCGCTGGTCAAAGGGCAGATCGACGAGGCACGGGAGTTGTACCAGGACGTTTTCCGAGAAGATTACGGCCAGTTCCGCGCTCATCTCGACGCTGGACTAGCGCACTTGCGTACCGAGAAGTGGGACGATGCGGTGCGCGAGTTGACCGAGGCATCTACGATCTGCCCGCGGTTTGCCGATGTGCAGAATTATCTGGGGGTGGCGCTCGCCGAAGGTACCGAGCGTGAGGCGGCCTGCGATGCGTTCAGGCGCTCGGTCGAAATCAACGCTGGCTACTTGGTAGCGTGGCTCAACCTCGCATACGTTTGCTTCAGTCTCGACGACGTCGAGCAAGCGCGACTTTGTTTGCAGGAAGTGCTCGAACGCGAGCCGGATAACTCCCCCGCACTTCATCTCGCAGAACAGCTTTCGTCTACCACGCGCAGCCGGCCTCGGCACGTCGCGGCGCAGGGTGAGCCGTGAGGGTTCTTGCTGCCGGACTTACGGACAAAGGTCTCATCCGTCCCCACAACGAAGATGCGTTGCTCGTCGAGCCGCCCAACGGGGTCTTTGCCGTAGCGGATGGCATGGGGGGTCACGCCGCTGGTGAAGTTGCCTCCAACCTCGCGATCGAAGCAATTGGCGAGAGCCTTCGGGAGCGTGGCCGAGAGTTGGAGTTATCGGTCCCTGAGCTGCTGCTACAGGCGGTAGAAGAGGCAAATCAGCGCATCGCCAAGCGGATGGAAGAACGCCCCGAATGCCGCGGCATGGGGACGACGGTCGTTGTCGCGGTCGTCAATGGCGCTCAATTTTGGGTGGCCCATGTTGGGGACTCGCGCGCCTATCTGCTGCGCGACGGTAGTTTGCGACAGATCACTACCGACCATTCCTTTGTCAACGAGCTGGTGCGACTGGGGATGCTTTCGCGCGAGCAAGCCGCCCGCGACCCTCGGCGGAACGTCGTCACGCGTGCGTTAGGGAGCGGCACCGTGGTCGTCCCCGACATCCAGCAAGAACTGCTTCTGGCAGGCGATCTGGTGCTGCTGTGTTCTGATGGGCTCAACACCATGCTCGGCGACAAGCGAATCTCCGATCTGCTCGCAGCGCCTTCAAAAACCCTCGAGGAAATCTGCGAACGTCTCGTCGCCGCGGCCAACGAGGCTGGCGGCGAAGACAACATTACGGTGGTTGTGTTGCAGGCCAGGGTCGAGGACGGCGAGGCCGAGGCCACACGCCCTCAATAGGGCCCATCGACGGTCCACTCGTCCCCGTGGCTCTCAAATCATCGTCCCGTCTTTGAGAGGCGTGCCTAACTGACCCGAACTCATTGATTTGACCGGGTTTAGTTCCGTCCTTATATTCAGCGCCACGAGAGGGACACCCACGTGCCACTGCGTCTTCGATCGCTGTCATTGCTGTTCGCGTTGGTTGGCGCCACTCAGGCCTGGGCCGCTCGCCCAGTCCCGGCGGCTGGTTTCCCTCTCGAAGAACTGCGAGCCGCGGCCGCCGCTCGTGGGCTTCAGGGCGCGGACCTCGGCTCAATCCCGGTCCCGGCCGCAGGCGAGCGCAGCACCTGGATGCAACGTCCAGCCGGACGCTTCGTAGAAATCCACAGCTCGGATCCCGCGATCCGCATTCACATCTCGGTTGGTTCCTCGTTTCGGGACAGCGACGCGGATGGCGTTCCCGATCGCGGAGCGCTGGCGCTGAAGCTAGCACTGCGGACGCTTCACTCGCTGCGGCAACTGGGACTGTCGATGCCTGCCGACGACGGTGACGGCGAAATCGACCTTTATCTTCTGCCGCTCGATGGTGTCACCCCCTCACTGGTCGCACTCGAGACGCGGCTGCCTCCTGGCCGGGGGGCCGCCGGCTACGGCGTTGTCGACGCCTCGGCCCGTCAGCGCGAAGAAGCGTTCTCTTCGGCGGTGGTGCGTTCGGTGACCAGGCTCGGACTCGCCGCGCTCGATGCTGATGCGCCCGCATGGTGGGTCGAACCGACGGTCCAGTGGGTCCAACTCAACGTGGTCGGAGGCACTGTCGAGCAAGACCGCGCGTTACAGGTTCGGTGGAACCATCCGGAGCGTGGTCTCGACGCCTCAGACCCGCTGCTCATGCAAGGCAACGTCACTCTCTTTCAAGGTTTGCAGGACGACGCTCGAGTTGCACGCCTGCTGCAAGCAAGCTGGCGCCGTCTGGCCGCACGTGCCGAAACACAAGCCCCGCTCAGCGCCGTCGAAGATGGCGTCTTAGCGGCCACAGGAATGACCCTGATAGAAATGCAACTGCGTGCCGGCATCGCTGAGTTGGTCGATGGGCGCAACCCGACGCGCTGGGCAGGATCGATCTCCTCTCTCCCCATCCTCGATCAGGAAGTCTCGATGCTGGTGGCCCCGTTAGGAATCGCGCTCATTACCATCACGCCCGATGCGCGCGATCCGATTGCGACTCGCCTTACGATTGTCGCCTCCGAGGATGGCTGGACCGGCAGTTTGATTGCGCACCGGGTCAGCGGTGGATGGGACCGCGTTCCGGTCCGCTTCGATCATGGACGCGCGGGCGAAATCGTACTGCCGTGGTCGGACTACGATCGCGGAGTCGTTCTTTTGGCGAGATCGGCACTTGGGTCCGGCACGGGTCAACTGCGCTATCGCGCTGCAGGCCAGGGCCAGTCCCCGTTGTTTGCGCTCTCATCCGTCGGGGCTCAAGCCGCTGGCGAGGGGTTAGCAGAAATCCGATGGTCCAGCGCGTGGGAGCAGGAGCTTCATAGCTGGGTGGTCGAGCGAGCTCAGAACGCGGCCGGTCCTTGGGAAATCTGCAGTCCTGTCGCTGTGCCCGCCGTTGGCCAGCCTCGGGCCGAAACGCATTACACCGTGCACGATCTACCGCCGGTCGGATCGCGGCGAGTTTTCTATCGTGTTGTTGGCGTCACCCGCGAAGGGATGCGCATCACAGGCCCGGCCGTCGCATTGCAAACCTCGTCGGACTGATTGCCGCCAAGTACCGAGACTGAGTCCGCGCGTATACTCCCGCCCCCGCCGTAGAGCTGGGTACAGCGAGGCTATGCTCGATCCGTTCGTTTTTGCCAAAGAAGCCGTCGAACATGCCATCCGAGGTGCGCTACAGGCGCCTTTGGAAAACATTTCGTTGGGGATCCCCACCGACCCGGAGCACGGCGATCTGACGACTCCGATCGCGCTGGCACTGGCGCGCCGTCTGCAGCGTCCGCCGCGTGAGATTGCCAATTCCATTGCCGAAGCGCTGCGCGCACTTCCTGTCGTCGCTTCGGTCGAGGTTGCGGGCCCGGGTCACGTCAATATCCGTTTCGATCGAACCTCGGTGGTGCATCGCATGCTCGCTCCGCGCACGGATGTGCGCGCGACAGGCGGCAAGATCGTGGTCGAACACACCAACATCAATCCCAACAAAGCCGCGCATATCGGCCATCTTCGAAATGCCGTCTTGGGAGACACCTTGGTGCGCTGCCTGCGCGCACAGGGCCGTTTCGTCGAAGTACAAAACTACATCGACGACACCGGCGTACAGGTCGCCGATGCCTTGGTGGCACTGACGGAACTCGCAGGCTTGGACTATTCCGGCGTGCAAGCACTCCAACAGCTCGCTGAGCAGCGCGCGGCGGTCGATGGGCACGGCATCGATCACGATCTCTGGGATCTGTACGCACGCGTGACGCGCTGGTACGAAGAGGACGAGTCACGGCTCGCGCGACGCCAAGAGGTGATCGCGGCGCTCGAACATGGCGACGCGCAACTCTCACGGCTCGGCCGTCTGGTTGCCGATGCTGTGGTGCGCTGCCATTTGCGCACCATGTTGAGACTTGGAATCGAGTACGACCTGTTGCCCAAAGAGAGCGACATTCTTGCTCATCGTTTTTGGCAACAGGCTTTCGAGCGGCTGCAAGAGACACAGGCAATCGTGCTTAGTGAAGAGGGCAAGACCGCTGGATGCTGGATCATGAATCTCCCGCATTCCGAAGAAGAGGATGGCGGCGAGGAATACGAGAAAGTGATCGTTCGCTCCAATGGAGTCGTCACGTACGTCGGAAAAGACATCGCTTATCAACTCTGGAAGTTCGGCCTGCTTGGCCGTGACTTCGAGTACGTGAAAATCGAGGACTTTCATTACCCAGGTAACCGCACCCTTTACCAAACAACCCCTCCGGGAACGGGTCTGGCTTCCCCTCCCTCGTTTGGTCGCGCGGAAACCGTCTACAACGTGATCGATGTGCGTCAGGCCTACCTGCAGCGCGTGGTCAAACAAGGTTTGGAGCGGCTCGGGCACGCCGACGAAGCGGCGCGATCGATTCACTTCTCCTACGAAATGGTGGCGCTGTCTCCCGACACCGCACAGCAGCTCCGTCCCGATCTCGCACTCAGCGATGAAGACCGCGCACGCCCCTACCTGGACATGAGCGGGCGGCGCGGACTGGGGGTCAAAGCTGACGACCTGCTCGACCAACTGGAGCGCAAAGCACGCAGCGAGGTCGACACGCGCAATCCCGAGTTGTCACCTCAGGAGTGCCGCAACATCGCACTGGATGTCGCGATCGGTGCGCTGCGCTACTACATGCTGCGTTTCGGGCGCAACAAAGTGGTCGCTTTCGACATCGATGCGGCCTTGGCGTTCGAAGGCGAGACCGGTCCGTACGCTCAGTACGCGCTGGTTCGTATCGCGCGGATTTTGGACAAGCTCGCCGAGAAGTCGGGCAAGAGCGTCGAGACGCTGCGCGCTGACGCGGCGCTCGCGTCATTCGATGTGCTGCCTCCCGAAGTTGCCCTCGACCATTGGAAGCTCGTTCACCGCGCCGCTCGCCTTCCAGAAGCGGTGCGTCAGTCGGTCGACAATCTGGAGTTCGCCGTGCTCGCCAAGTTCGGCTTCGAGTTGGCTCAGGAGATCAATGGTTTCTATCACCGTTATCCCGTGCTGAAGGAGGATCGTGACGACGTGCGCACCGCGCGGCTGGCGGTACTGCTCGTGGCCGAACGCTCACTACGCGAGGCGCTCGAACTGATGGGCGTCGCCGTTCCGGCCCGAATGTGAGCGCCACACTGAGAATCGTCGCACACGGGTCGATTCCGGCCGTGATCGAGCAAGCGGTACTTGCTCTGAAGCAACGCGGGCTCGATGTCGTGATCGACGACGCTGCGACGGCCGCGCCCGAACCAGCCACACTGGCCTCTGAATGCGACCTACTGCTGTTCGACGCGCAAAGACATGGCGACTGGGTCGCGCGGCTTCGCGCCGATGTTGAATCGTCGACGCTGCCGATCGCGGTTTGGGCACCCCCTGCTGAGGGCCGGGCTGCACTCGAAAACGGTGCCGATGTTTGGCTCTCACTCGACGAATCGCCGCAAGACCTGGCACTGCGCTTGATGGCTTTGGCGCGCCGCGCACATCTTGGCGGTGCGCCAAGACTCGACCCACTCACTGGACTCAGCGGACATCGGAGACTGCAAGAACTGCTGCGTCACGAATTCGATCGTGCCGTTCGATACAAGCGCAGTTTGGCGCTCGTCGTCGTCGAACCTGACGGCCTGGAGTTGGCGAGTCAAAAACAGGGCGGAGAGGCTTCGGACACATTGCTGCGAGATTTGGCTCAACACCTGCGCGGCCTGGTTCGAGATGTCGACTTGCTCGGGCGGCTTTCGGGTAAGCGATTCGCGGTGATTCTCCCCGAAACCGATGGCGAAGGCGCCGTGGTGGCTGGCGAGCGACTCCGCGCTGCGATCGACGCCCATTCCTTCGCCGTTGGCTCGGCTCGCACCACGACTCGCCATGCGGGCGTGCTAAGACTCACCGTCAGCGCCGGCGTGGCGGCGATCCCCGCGAGAGGCATGGAGACTTCGTCCGATCTGCTCGGCCGAGCCCTCGAGTCGATGGTCCAAGCGCAAAAGCGCGGCGGGAATCGAGTGATCGCGTTCGGTGCGGCCGATTTCATCTGGTCGCGCCAGGCGCCTGATCCGAGTCAGCTTTGACTGCGGCGGCGGCTTCACACCGCGCATTCGGTCGACGAGACTTGGCATCGCGGCGTCTACGCGGTAGCGTTTGCCGCATGTACCGACCCCTCCTCGCACTCACTTTGTCAGGCTTCGTTGGCGCCGTGCTGGCAGCCGACCCTTCCGCTGCTCCGGACTACTTCGCTCCTCCGGACACGATCGAACGCGAGATCCAGTTCACTGCTGACGACGGCGTGGTGATCTCCGGGACCCTCATGCTCCCGCGTTCGTCCGACCCTCAAGCGCCCGCCAAGTCCTTCCCAGTCGTCGTGCTGCTGCATCCCATCATTCTCGATCGCGACGCGATGGGGGAACTCGCCTATCAGCTTGTACGCGACGGCGTGGGCGCGGTCTTGCTCGATCTGCGCGGTCACGGCAAGTCGCGTCAGATGGCAGATGGCCGGCACCTGTACGCCTTCCCGCTCATTCCGTGGACCGACTTTCACAAGACCTTGAACGACCTGCGCAGCTTGATCGGTGTGCTCGGAAAAGAGAGCGGTGTCGACATGCGTCGGCTCGGCCTCGCCGGAGCCGGCGAGGGTGCGCTGATGGCTTCTGAAGCGGCCGCTCGCCTCCCCGATTTCCGTCTCTTGGTGATGATCGATCCAACCGAACCAGCCGCCGGGTTCGATCCCTCGCGCGATCTCTCGACACTCGGGGCGCGGCCCGCGCTGCTGGTAGCGTCCGCCTTCGCTCCGTCGCAAGAAAGGATCGCGGGATTGGCTGAATACGGTTCCGGTGAACGGACTCTCGTCAAAGACGATGTCTACGCCAAGACCTCACGCCTCTTGACACCCGGTGCGAAGGCCACGCTGGAGACGGCCCGATGGTGTGCGCAGAAACTCGCTGCGACTCGCTGAGTCGAAGGCTGCGTTGTGGGTGGGTACTGCTCACCCTGGCCGCCACGCTGCTGGCGTCTTCTTGCTGGCGGCCTACGCCGGTCCCCGGCTCTGAACGAGCGGTCACGCTGGACCTCCCGGCTGAGCCTCTTACACTGGACTTTGCCAAGTGGCGCGACCCACATGCACGGAAGATTTGCATGTTGGTGGGCGATACGTTGGTCGCGTACGACGCATCGCTGCATGTCATACCGCGTGTCGCAGAACGCTGGGATATGTACGAGGACGGCAAACGTCTGGTGTTTCACCTGCGCGGCAATGTTCGCTGGCATGACGGCGTCGCGGTCACCGCCCGAGATGTTGTTCATACATGGGAGGTATTGCGCGATCCGCTCCAGAGTTCCCCCGCAAAGAGTGTGAAGTTCGACGCAATCACCGCGGTTCGCGCGCTGAACGAGGCGACGGTCGAGGTCGTTCTTTCACGCAGTTACACCGGTGTCTTCGACGCCTGGGCCTCGTCTCCTTTATTGCCAGCGCACCGCGCCATCGATGCCGATCATCCGATCGGCTGCGGGGCGTGGAAGTTCGTGTCGTGGGAGCGCGGCCGGCGAATCGTCTTGCGCGCAAACCCCGAGCATTTCGAACCGCCGGTCGTGTCCGAGTTGCGTTTCGAGATCATCCCCGACTACACGACTCGCTATAACGCCCTGCGCTCTGGACAAGTCGATTTGACGTCGCTGCATCCAGACATCGCAGCGAAGACAGAGAGCGATGCGGACTTCCTCCGCCGCTTCGAGTTGATCTCACAGCGCTTCCCGTTTCTCTACTACGTAGCGTGGCGTGGCGATGGCAGCAACCCGTTGTTCGTCGACCCGCGTGTCCGACGAGCGCTGACGCTCGGAATCGATCGTCAGTCTTACATTCAGCATGTTGCCAGCGGGCTCGGTGTGGTCGGCATTACGGTGCACCATCCCGACCTCCCTGGCTTCGATCCTGGTGTGAAGGCCTGGCCTCACGATCCGGCTGCCGCCGCCGCGCTGTTGCGCGAGTCAGGCTGGGTCGACGCCGACGGAGACGGCACGATGGGCAAAGACGGCCGCACGTTTCGTTTTGCGCTCACCTACGGACGTAACCCCGAGGCAGAACGAATCGCGCTGTTTCTGCAAAGCGAATTGGGAAAGCTGGGGATCATCTGTCGCCCCGAAGCCGTCGAGAACGCGCAACTCTACGAACGACTGAGCACCAGGAAGTTCGAAGCGATCATGCTCGGGGTCTGGCTCGATCCCAATCCCGATTTCTTCGATATGCTGCACAGCTCGCAACGCTTCGAGGGCAACAACTACGCCGGACTCAACGACCCTCAGGTCGATCAGTGGCTCGAGCAAGCGCGAGCGACGCTCGATGTATCAGCTCGAGACAAGTTGCTGGCGTTGCTTCAAGCGCGCGTTCACGAGTTGGAACCTTGGACAGTAATGTTCTATCCGATCTCTCGAATCGCCGTGCGTCGCGACTTGCTCGGCGTGAGAAGCAGCCCGCTGTTTTGGGATTCACGCCCCGGATTGGCCGCGTGGCATTGGGCCGCACAACCGTGATCGGAAGTGCGCTGCGTCGTCTTGGCGGCGCGGTTGCCACCCTTCTGTTGCTGACGCTCGCGACGTTCGCCGCGATCTCGATTGTTCCGGGCGATCAACTCACCGCCGTGATTCAAGCCGAGGGACGCGGCGTTATCCCCGCCGCCGAACGCGCCAAGCTGCTCACCGATTTCGGACTGCACCGGCCGTGGCTCGAGCGTTACGGTGCGTGGGTGGGCAACGTGCTGCAAGGAGACCTGGGAATATCGTGGCGTTCAGGACGTTCCGTCCGCGCCGAGCTCGGCAGCCGGCTTGGTCCGACGCTCCAACTCAATCTCGCCGCGCTCGGATTGCTTTTGATCGCCGGACTTCCATTGGGCTGGTACGCCGCGCAGTCTGCGGGCCGATGGCCCGATCACGCGATTAGCATTGCTTTGCTTTTGCTTTATGCCGCGCCAGGCTTTTGGCTCGCTTTGTTGTTGCAGCAGACCTTCGCGGTGGAGTGGCATATCGTCCCGCTCTATGGGCATTCCGCGTTCGGCGTCGACCCGCTCGCGTGGCTTTGGCATCTGGCATTACCGGCGATTTGCTTGGCGCTGCACGGGCTTTCTTTCTTGACGCGATTCGTTCGTGCCAACGCGCTGGGGAGACTGCACTCGGCAGCACATCGCACCGGCCGCGCGTCGGGGATGACTGAGTCGAGATTGTTCCTGCAGCACGCGATCCGTCCTTCGTTGCTACCGTTGGCAACCTGGTTGGGATGGGTTGTTCCCGGTTTGATCACCGGATCGGTCTTGATCGAGTGGATATTTTCCTGGCCTGGACTGGGGACTTTCTACGTCGATAGCTTGCTCGATCGCGACGTGCCCTGTGTCCTGGGACTCACCCTCCTGTGGGGAGCTGCCACCTTGCTGGGTAGTTGGCTTGCCGATCATTTGTCGTTGCTGAGTGACCGGCGCGCAGAACTCGTCGGTGTCAGTCGCGGAGAGCAACGATGACTCGACACAACATTTCGCTCTGGATCGGGAGCAGCTTGCTCGGCGTCGTGCTGCTGTTCGTGTTGTTTGCGCCGTGGCAGCAGTTGCCCAACTCGGTCGCGCTCGAGCAAATTCTCCGGGCTCCAAGTTCGGCTCATTGGCTCGGCACCGATAGCCTGGGGCGCGATACGTGGAGCCGGCTGTTGGTCGGTGGTCGCAGCAGCTTGTTGACCAGCATTACCGCCGTGCTTTCGGCGTTGACACTCGGGTTGCTGTGCGGCATGTGGGCTGCGTCGTCGCCGCCCGCGATCGACAGCGTGCTGTCGCGCATCGCCGACGCCGTCAACAGCTTTCCTGCTCTGCTCGCCGCGCTCGTGGTGGGATCGATCATGCGCGGACTGGTTTCGACCGGGAGCACCGAACTGATACTCGGCATCACGATCGGTGCCGTTTCCTGGCCGGGCCTGTTTCGATTGCTGCGTGCCGAAGCAGCGCGTCTTCGGCGCACGGAAAGATTCGCGGCCGCGATCGCGGCTGGTCGAACGAGATTCTCCGCGATCACCGTTCACGTGCTTCCCGAGGCTGCGTTGCCCTGCATCGTTCCGGCTGCGTTTCTCGCCTCGGGCGCGTTGGTCGTCGATGCGGCGCTTGGGTTTCTCGGACTCGGTGTCGCCCCTCCCGCTCCGTCTTGGGGAAACATGTTGGGTGAAGCGTTCGGCATTCCCGGCCGCCCCTGGTGGATGATCGCCGCGCCCGGTGGAGCGATCTTCTTGGCCAGCCTTGCGCTGGCACTGATCGGCGATGCGCTGCGCTCCCGTCTTTCGCCGACCGTTTCTAACTGAGGCCAACGTCGCCATGCCGCGAGCCCCCCTGGTTGCCATCGGCGTTGCGTTGCTGATCGTGACGGCGACGTTGCTGTTTTTGATCCGGCCGATTCGCATCCAAGGCGACAGCATGTCCCCAGCACTCAGACAAGGCGACGTGGTACTGGTCTGGATTGGTCCTGGAGTGAGCCGCCATTCGTTGGCCGGTTCCGTCGTCGTCGCCCGTGTTCCGGGCGAGGACGGGATCGGACAGGACCTGGTCGTAAAGCGAGTGACCGCTGTCGAGGGGAGTACCGACCTCGAGCGCTGGACGCTCGCAGGCGATAACTCAGCGGCAAGCCGCGACAGTCGAGATTACGGCACGGTGCCCGCCGCGGGGCTCGTCGGCGTGGTATGGGTCCGGATCTACCCGCGACCTGGAGCGGTCCCGGCGCCCGCCGCGGGAAGCCGATGACGCTCCCACGCCGTCCGGTATCCAAGCGGGTCGAGTTCCACAGATAAGAAGCCGGCACCCAACACGGCCTGCTCGATCGACGCGAGCCAGCCCTGGTTCTGAACCACTTGTTGCAGTTCGTCGGGACCGAGTTCGAGTCGCGCATGTTGTCCCAGATCGCGGACCCGAATCACGTTCAGCCCTAACGCCGCTACGGCCGCCTCGGCTCGATCGACACGAAGCAGCGATTCGCGATCGATCGCCGTACCGGTAGGAATGCGCGAGCTGAGGCACGCCGAGGCTGGTTTGTTCCAAACCTGGAGGCCGAGCCGCCGAGCCAATCGCCGCACGTCGTCCTTGGAAAAACCGGCATCGAGCAACGGAGCGGTGATCCCGCCTTCCGCCGCCGCCCGCATTCCCGGACGATCGTCATCAAGATCGTCGACGATCGCGCCGTACATCATGACGGCCTGCTCTCGTTCGGCGATCGGCTCGAGAGCCCGCACCAATGACGCGCGACACCAGTAACAACGATCGCTTCGATTCGCGAGATACCTTGGGTCGTCGAACTCGTCCGTCGCGACCAGTTCCAAACGGGCTCCGAGCCGCGTCGCCATTTCCAGCGCGTCTCGTCGATCCCGTTCGGGCAGGGACGCACCGACCGCCATGACTCCCAGCGCATTCGCGCCCAACTCCTCGACGGCGACCCGCAGCAACAAGCCGCTGTCGACGCCTCCAGAAAAAGCCACGACGGCGCGGCCAGCGAGACGCAACTGCTCGCGTAGTCTTAACTCCTTCCGGTCATCGCTGGTTTCCGATGACGTGGCGGACCCATCCAAAGCTTCAGACATACGTGGAGTGTAAGCCGCACGACAGCGGGTCTCCCAACTCTATCTAGCAGCGCGGCTGCGGAGCGAGGTTCGAGTCAAGCTGCGACTCTGGAGCCGCAGCATCGCGTTTCGCGATTCGACAGGTACGAAGCGGTCAAAACGTCGTTGCTGCCAGCGTTTGCGCCCGTTCAAGCGATAACAACGACCATCAACATTCGTCTTGACGCGTATGGACCATCAGCGTAGGTTCCCGGCGGCTCATCTTCTGCCCGACGTGTCGCTCCCTCTCCCGGGGAGCAACGCCGCGGTCAGGACGCTGGATCCAAAATCGATTGGAAGGGTTCGTGGGGGTCCGCCCCGTGGCACGGGTGGACCGAAGAATCGCGGTTTTCTCCTGGAGGAGGAGGTCATGCAAGAACGCTTGGCTCGTTCGCGGTGGATGGTCAACATCCTCTGCGTGGGGGCGTTGCTGGTGGCGCCGGTGCTCGCATTTGCGGCATCGAGTGCTCCGGTACCCCTCGGAAAGTCGACACCAGTCTCGGCCATGCAGTCGGGAGGCACGCTCGACGAGAACCCCGCGCCGCCGAAAACTGGTCCGGCCTATCCCCGCACGGTCGCTTGGTGGCCTTTCACCAGCGGTCCGTTCTACGGGGCGGTCGACAGCCGTCACGATCGCGAAAATGACGTGATCTATACGGCAGTCGGCTCGTTCAAGGCTGGTCAGGCTCTGCCCATTCCGGCAGAGTTGACGGTGGTGGCGGATCCGGCGAAGTACGGCCGGGTATCGCAGTACTTCTTGGTTCAACTCCGGCCGTCGGCGCTCGAAACCGACTTCTGGGGCACGCTCACCTCGATGGGCGCCAGCATCGTCGAGCAGGTTCCGGTCAACGCGCTGATCGTGCGCGCCAACGCCGCCACCTATTCGCTGCTGAACAGTTCACCTCTGGTGCAGCACGTCGAACCGTATCAACCCGCTTATAAGCTTCACCCGGGTATCGGCACGATGCCGCAGGTCTCTCCGGAAGCGGCGGCTTCCCCAACGTTCACGTTGGGAGTGCGCGTCTTCTCTGGTGAGCCCGTCAACGACGTACTGGCCGCGGCGCGCAAGTTGGGCGTCGAGGTCGTGTCCGCGATCTCTGGCCTTGACTCGAGCAACCCAGGTTGGGTCACACTGCGCGCGCATGCGTCGCTGGTGAGCCGCTTGGCCATGATCGAGGGCGTGGCGCTGATCACGGAAGAAAACCCCGTCAAGTTGCACGGCACCCGTGGCGCTTTGTTCATGCAGAGCAACACGGGACTTCGCGGCGACTTTCCCTACTGGAAAGCCGGCCTCGACGGCGATGGACAAATCGTGCAGGTCAGCGACTCCGGACTCTCGGCCGACGCTGGCGACATGTCCGATACCAAAGCCGACTCCGGTTGGACCGGGGGCGTGGGTGGTCCGGGCTGCAACGTTCTGGCCGATCACCGCAAGATCCGCTGCTATCGCTCGGCCGCTGATTTCGGCGGCGCAGGCGACTTCCAAAGCTGCGACAGCGGAATCTCGGGCGGTTTCGCCCATGGTCAGCTGACCTCAGGTCTGGCGATCGGCAACGGCTTGCGAGGCGTTGTTCCAGCGCCGGCCGCACCGCGGCCGACAGATAGCGCCGATTCCACGTATGTCCGTGCCTACGGCGCCACAGGTTGGTTCACCGACAGAGACGGCAACGGCGTCTTCGATGAGATCAACGATGACAGCTCTGACGGTATCGCCAAGGGCGGTCGAGTCGTTTTCGTCGACGCCAATGCAAGCTGTCCGGAAAGCGTCTTCGCGGGTGTAAACGTGGGTAACCTGCAGTCCACGATCGAACAAACCTGGGACAGCTACGACGCTGCAATCCACAACTTCTCGTTCGGATCAGATCCATCCACATCGACCGGTGCGATCTACGGCAGCGGCGCGAGTCAAATCGACACCGCCATCATCAACAAGCCGATCAACTTCGTGGCGATTTCTGCCGGAAATGCCGGAACCAACGAAGGCCAGTCCGGCGCGATCGGCAACATCGGCAACGAAGCGAGCTGCAAGAACTGTGTCTCCGTCGGTGCCTCCAATGGCATCGGCGCGATCTGGGGCTTCAGCTCCCACGGTCCCGCGCAGAATGCGCCCAACAACAACAAGCGCGTCGCACCAACGGTCATGGGCGAAGGCGTTGACGATGGTTGCCGCGGAGAAGACGGTGCCTCCGAAAATCAGACGGGCGCCTCGACTTGCTTCTTCCAACAGAGCAGCGGTACCTCGTTTTCTGCACCGAACATCGCGGGTGCTGCAGCGGTGATCCGCGAGTACTTCGCCAACGGGTTCTATCCCGATGGCAGCGACGGCAACTCCACCAACAACGCCGACAAGGTCGCCGGGATTTCCAACCGGTTGCTCAAGGCATTGATGATCGTCGGTGGCCGTCCGATGACCGGTGACGGCAGCCCATTCCGTCAAACCCGTTTCAACAACGTGTGGGGTTACGGCCAATTCTTCCTCACCCGTGCCCTGCCACTCGCCGACGCCCCTCAGACCGTTCCTGGTCTGATCGTTTGCGACGATCCAGGCAACATCGACAAGGTCGCCGGAAACGACGGCGTCTGCAGTCTCAGCGGTTTGGGAACGATCAGCACCACGGTCGGTGAAACCCAAACCTCCGACTTCCAAGTCCTCGACGCCAGGACCGATCTCGGGGTCTCGGTCGTTTGGGACGATCCGAGCGGCGCCAACTTGGTCAACGACCTCAATGTCGAGGTCTGGTACTGCGGCGCCAACCAAACCTGCTCGGCCACATCAACGCCTGATGTCGACGATCGCGTCTTCCAAGGCAACAACTTCAGCGAAGACTTCGACCGTGATGGAACGACCTTCGACGACCTCGATGCTGACGGTTCGATCGACGGTTACTACTACTCTATCTCCACCAAGCGGATCACCGATGCGGGCAAGGTGCCTGCCACCTGGCGTGACTCGGCCAACAACACCGAGGCCGTGTTCATTCCGATCTTCAACAACGCTCCCGACCGCAACGCCAACGGCCAGCCCGATATCGATGCGCTGTCCGACGATGCGCTCGGCGTCGTCAACCCCAAGACCGGAAAGTGGCAGGTTCGCGTTATTCGCCAATCTGGTACCACCAACAGTCTCAAGTACGCCGTAGCGATCGCCGGGCCTGTGACGGCCGGATCGTCGGCTCGCTTCGATTCCAACCCGGTTACTTGTAACGGTGACGTGGGTGTGGTCGTGGCGGAAATCGTCGATGGTGCGGATACAGCCTGTCCGAATCCGGCAGGTTGCGGTCCTTCGGTCATTGCGGGCCGCACCGTAGTCGATGTGTTGAACGCCTCGAACGTGGTGGTCGACACGCAAAACGCTCTCACCTTCACACAAGCTGTGAGCGGTGCAACCCAGTTGTTCCGCTATGAGTCCAACCAGCTACCGCTGTCCTCGACCGGAACCGCCGTTAACAACGACGGCATCCTGAACGTGGACAACGGATTCAAGCTGCGGGTCACCTACACCGACCAACCCGGCGCCAAGACCCGCACGGCAACCGCTCAGGTGGACTGCCAACCCGACTTGGTGCTGCTGCGTTCGTTTATCATCGGGTTGGATTCGTTTATCGACCTCTCCGACGGTTGCGACCTTGACCGCTACCTCGACGCCGGCGAAGTGTTCACGCTGTCGATCGACTACTACAACGCGGATCTGGGTGACTTGCTCGATGCCACCATCGGCCTCAAGGCAGTTGTCCCGGACCTCGACGACAGCTCCGACGAATGCCGTACTAACAACGTAGCGAGTACGAACCTCACGGTCTTGGACGGCTCCCGCAACATGGGACGCATTCCAGGGCAGTTCTTCGAAAGCACCTCGTTCTCGCTCCGCGTGAACGGCACGCCGGCGCCGCGCACCAAGGTCGACTTGGTGTTCTCGCTGGCCGGCAACAAGACGGGCCAATCGGTTCAGGACTGTATCGGCGTTCAGGTGCTGTTACAGGCTGACGACGAGAAGCACGAGTTCATCACCGACTGCCCAACGGGTTGCACACTCAACTACGATCGCAACAACGACGAGAAAAACGAGAACAAGATCGCGCGCAACCCGTTCGATGTGTTCGACATTGCTCGTCGCGGATTGGATGAAACCTCCGTCGTGTTCGAAAACCTGACGGTCAATAACGTGGGCGTCCCACAATGCGCCAACTGCGGCAACGCCGGGTTCGCGGGCGTTTGGGACTTCGACGCCAACGACGAAGGGTTCCGTTCCGGTATCAGTGCTCAATCCAAGCTGTCGACAACGTCACTGCCGATCAGCAACTGGGGCGAGGACAAGAACTGGAACGGCGTGCTGGATGGTGGTGAAGACCAGAACTCGAACAGCGTCCTCAATCAAAACTGGGCGCTGGGTGGTGGCTGCGGCTTTATGACCTCCAACGGCAGCAACCGTGGTATCTGGCACACCGGCACCATTGGTTCGTACGTAGCCACAGACGACAACACCGTTTGCCGGCCGAACGATACCAAGTGCGAGCAGTACGACCAGATGGGTGGTACTTCCGCCACCGAGTACTGGTTCGAAACACTCCGTACCCCGGTCGTTCACCCGACTCGTTTCGGAACCGATCCGGATGGCTTCAAGTGGCGTACCCAAATCCTCGACTGGTCGTGGAATGCCCAATTGGATTTCCCGTCCGCCGACGGATACGGTTTGATCGACGCTGACCTCGACCTCGACACCGCCGACAACAACATCGTGCTCGGCGATGACTTGATTCAGGGCGGTGGCTTCGCGATTGGGAACGTCGGCGTCACCGGTGGCGGCCAGAACAACATCTATGGCGGCGCCTTCGTATTTGCCGGCACCAATCAAAAGAACGAACCAAACTACGGTGACAATAAGAACACCGCTCGCGGCGGCAACCGCACCGGTAAGCGCGGCTGCTGGTTCAACGACCTCAACGCCATCCCAGAGCAGGGTGCATCGGCCGGCGGCAAGACCGCGTCGGAACGTCCGCTCAACCTGCCGAGACCGTTGGATGACGATTGCGACAACGATTACAGTCTCGGCGCCAACGGCTGCCCGGGTAACTGCGGCGTCGACGACGATGGCAACGGAATCGTCGATGACTTCCGTGAGATCTGCCCGTGCTTCCGCTGCAACGGTGGTCCACGCAACTTGGCAGCCTGCAACGGGCCCGCCGACTGCAACCCCGACGGGTCTCTCACCAACGCCTGCGCCGACGCAACCGGTGCCACCAAAGCCACGGCGTTCGCCAGCCCCGACGGTGTCCCCGTCGGTGAAACGGACGACGTCTGCGGCGACGGTTCGATCGACGAAGGTGTGGCAGCAACGTTCGGCACCAGCGCAACTCTCCGTCAAATTCGCAACATGCGAATTGACGGCGACGCCAACGGCATCGGCTCGGTTGGAACCCCCGTTGGTAACATCCGCTTCAACACCCTGGAAGATTTCTACGGCGAGTTCGTAGGGTCTTCCTGGCAAGGTGAAGTCGGATTCATCGTGTTCGAAGGTTCCGGCGAACAGCCCAAACAGGGTTACGGCGCTGGTATCGACGACATGGTCCTGGAGTGGATGGAAGTCAAGCCTGTCGCTCAGGCTGGTACCGCGTGCGCTGGCGGAAACTTCGACGGCCAGTGCGGCAACATCAGCATGGCCAGCCAGTTCGACACCCTCGACGGTGACACCGAAATTCAGGTCACCGTCGTGGACCCGATCACCACCGGCAATCTGATCGATTGCAATGGTGACGCGGCGGTCAACGACGTTCAGATCGAAGCCTGGTCTGAAGCCGAGTCGGTTCCAGAGACCTTCTGCTTGGTGCAGACCGGTGCTGGAACCAACACGTTCGCTGGCACGATTCGTACCACCACCCGCATCAACAAGGGCGGCGACAAACTCGTCTACTTGGCGATCAATGGCGCCGACAATCCTTCGGTTTCCGCTCGCTACATCGACAAGAACGACGGCGTTCGCGGTGTGGACAACGGACCCGACGGACAACCCGGTATCGCCGGGTTCGACGACGACGGTAACGGCGTCGTCGACAACGCCGCCGAGTTGTGCCCCAACACCACCACGTTGGCGACGGGCCGTAGCCCGCACCAGCCTGGTCAGAAGGCGCGCTACTCGGACGACAACTGTGGTTGCCTCGACAACCCACTCGTCGCTGTTACGCTGGCTCGCTTCGACGCAGCGGACGTGGTGATTGCGGACGTGATCGTCCGTGACACCAACGTCAGCGGCACCGGAAACGGCGACAACGACGGTTGGGCAGACCCAGGCGAGGTCGTGAATGTCGACCTCGTGCTCAAGAACTACTCCAACTTCCCGATCAACCAGGTCACGTTGACCGTGGCCACCGACAGCCCCAACGTCGCGTGCGTCTTGGACAACGAGATCCGCAACATCACGATCCCTCAGCGAGAGAGCCTGACCGGCGTCCCAGGTGTCGTCGACACCTCACTCGGTACGGACCACATCTCGTTCAAGGGCGCATTGATCACGCGTTCCAACATCAACGACGACGTTTCGTCGCTGTGGACGCTGGCGTTGCAGGGGTTGGCGAAGGGCGGTCCAGCCTTCTCGATTCCGGCAGACGTTCGTGTTTTCGGAACCCGCGTCGCGCAGTCTTTCCGGATCGTGCATAACCTCAGCGCCACCGGCGCCGTAGCCGCCGCTGACTTCTTCGACAACTTCGAAGGTTACACAACCGACACGTTGATGTTGAACAGTTGGCCACGCTTCAACACTGGTGACGATTCATCAGAACTCGAAGGCACCCGCTGCCAGACGAACGACCCGTCGAATCCTTTCGGCAACAACGTCGACGTTAACTTCTTCTGTGAGTTGGGTGAAGGTTTCAACAACAAGGAAAACCACTGGCACTTACACGCCGCGCGCGCCAACGCTTGCGAGAATGACGGCACGGGGTGTGAAAACGGTGGACGTTCGGTGCAGCGCCCCGATTCTGGCTGCACTGGCTGTAAACAAGCGCTGTCCTCAACCAACGTTCAGGAAGGCGATGAAACGGCCTTCTTGGGTGACGACAAGACGATGGACGTCAACCGTATGACCTGGGTCGAGATGCAGAACTCCGTGCAACTCGGCACCGGTGCACCGGAACTCACCTACTGGACGCAAATGTCGCTGCAAGACAACCGGCTCGCCGGCTTGCCCCGCGATTTGGGTGTCACCGTCGGTTTGGCCTACATCTGCATCGACGAGAACGGCAACAACGACTGCGACACCGCCGAAACCGGTGCGAAGAACAGCACCGAAAACTGGGAACCGTTGCGTTCCTACTTCAACCCGGAACAAGCGTTCCGTCGCAACAACTTCATCAACTGCAGCTACGATCCTTCCGACGACGGCAACAACGAGAATCAGTTCTTCCCGAATCAACTCGATGTCGGTCCGTCGTCGACCTGCTTCCCCCAGTCTGTCAACAACTGCCTCGGACGTACCCAAAACGATCGCGACACGCCTGCGGGTACGATCGCGGCCGACGTTGGAACCGGTTGCTATCCGGAAACCGGCGTGCTCGACGATCCGAACGCCAGTTCGCTCGGCTTCGGCGGAGCGGCCGCTGGCCGCTGGATCCAAAAGAAGTACAACCTCGAGGTGTATCGTGGACGCAGGGTTCTGGTCCGCTTCCACATCTCGCCGTTCGGTTGGCCCGGTATCGAACGCTGGTCGCAGTTCACCGGCATCGGTAACGAGGACGATGGTTGGTTCGTCGACGATGTCCGGCTCACCGGCGTCGCGTCGGGCCTCACCCTCGCGGCAGACAACGCCGACAAGGGTGGCGCGGCTTGCCCCGCCACCAACTGCAGTGCGGTTACCGCCAAGGCCGCTGCGCTCGAAAATCCGCGCAACGACAAGAACGGCAACCCGAAGGCGGCAAAGGCTTGCACCTCGCCAGTCCTTGCCGACTGTGACTTCAACAGCGATGGAACGGTTGATACCGCGTCGACAGTGGCCGCTTCTGCTGCCGCTGGCCACGCGTTCTTCCTGGACGGTTCTGCTTCCTCGGCGGATCGTTGCCTCAACGGCACGCTCGAGTACAAGTGGACCGCAGGCGCGACGCTGGTTCGTGACTTCCTGACGGACCCGCAGGTGTTGGTCAATCCGGATGTGGATACGACCTACACCCTCACCGTGCGCTGCTCTTCGGCGACTTCCTGCCAAGGTACGCAGGGACTCACCGTTGACGTTCCGGGTGGCTGTCAGGTAACTACCAACTCGGTTGGTTTCACTGGCAAGACGCAGATCAACTGGGGTGGTACCGGTACGTTCGACGCAGTTCGTGGCAACTGCTCAGAGTTCCAGAGCACGCCCACGTGGTCCACGGCCACATGCTTGGCCAACGACACTGCCGCGAATAGCACCACCGATGCTGTGACGCCGGCTGCTGGTCAGGGTTTCTATTACCTGGTCCGCTGCTCGACCGGTCCCAGCAACTACAACGACAACACGCAAACCGGCAGCCGTAACGTTACGGCCTGCCCGTAAGCGCCTGAACTCGCTGTAGTAGTTTTCGCACTACCCTCGGGGTCGGCCTTCGGGCCGGCCCCGTTTTTTGTCCACCCTGATCGTTCGCGCGTTAGGCCACGGCGCCGCGCCAATCAGCTGGCGATCTGATCGCGAACATCCTGCGCGGCGCGCTCTCAACGCCCAGTGCTAGGGCCGCGCCGTGCGCAGCAGTCGACGCGCAAGCTCGGCAACATCCGGCGGCAGGTTCTTCTCACCCAACACCGCCTCGAGTTGACGAATCGCCGCATTCGAGTCGCCGTCCAACAACAACACCTGCGCATGCACGACGCGCAAGAGCGGATCGTTACTCGCACGTTCGACCTTCAGTTGTTCATAGGCACGGCGGTAGCAGACGGCAGCTTCCTCTCGCAACCCGCGCCGCTGAAGCAATGCTGCCAGCTGCAACCACGCATCGATCGCGCGAGGCTCCTTGGCGACAATCGCGCGCAGCACTGTTTGCGCTTCATCCGGCGAACCGCTGCGCTCGAACGCCGCCGCCAACGCACAGCGCGCCCCCACCGTTGCATACCCTTGACGAATCGCCGCTTGAAGCTCGACCACGGCAGCCTGTGCGTCGCCCGCAGAAAGCAGCGCCGCGCCCAATGAAAATCGCGTCGGCGCAGACTGGGGCTGGATCGCCAGCGCAGCACGAAAAGCGACAATCGCCTCGGCAGCGCGCCCGAGCTGTTGCAACGCCACACCCAGATTGCGCTGATGCTCGAACGTCTTAGGCGCGAGTTTCGCCGCGGTTTGCAGCGACGACAGGCCGCGCACGCGCTCGCCTTTGAGCGACAAAGCCATTCCCAAGACACCGTGAGCTGCCGGGTTTGCTGGATCGAGTTTGAGCACCGCTTCAGCCAGTCGCATCGCGTCCAGGACGCGCCGCGATGTCAGCAACTGTCGAGCCTGATCAACTTGACTCGTAATCGCGATCATCTGCTTGGGATCGGGTCCGCCACTGGGCGGGTCCACAGGCGCGCCTGGTCCTCCCGAGACGTAGCCAAGGCTCTTCAGTCGTTCCAGCCGCTCGGCATCCGCAGGCTCGCTGGCCGTTGGATTCGGCGACCCCATGGCGCGCTGAACAGCGTCCAACCGCTGGCTCCAAAACGCGGCCTGCGGTGACGGCTTGGAGAGCGTGTTGTTTGTCTCTCGCGGATCGGTCGTCAGATCGAAAAGCTCTGGACTCGGCGCCTGAATGTATTTGTGTGTGGCGTCGCGCAAGCCAAACAGCGGCGCCCAACCATAAGCGCGCGCCGGGAGCAGCGTCTCCAAGTACACCGGCTCGCGCTCGACCCGGGCACCGCCGCGCAGCGCGCTCGCATGACTCTTGCCCTGACCCTGAGGAAATGGCGGCAGTCCAAACAGATCCAAGAGGGTCGGCGCCAGATCGACGCCCGAAACAACCGGCTTGTACCGCGTTCCGGCGTGCAGTTGTGTCGGCCAGCGCAGCAGCAGCGGCACCCGCATCGTGGCGTCGTAGATGAAGACACCGTGGGTCGCCTCGCCATGCTCGCCGAGGCTCTCACCGTGATCGGCGGTCACCACGACGAGCGTCGAGTCGAGTTTGTTTTGCGCGCTGAGACGATCGAGCAAGCGGCCGATCTGTTGATCGACATACGCGATCTCGCCGTCGTACAGCCTGCTGCTGAATCGCGTTCGAAACGGTTCGGGCGGGTCGTACGAGCTGTGCGGATCGAAGTAATGAACCCAAAGAAAGAACGGGTCGTCCCCCACCGCTGCCAGCCGGGCCAGGGCGCGATCGGTAACCTCGCCCGCGCGCCGCTCGAGGATCTCTTGGAAGGCGATCTCTTTGCCGGCGACGGCCTCGGCCGGCTTTGGCTCGTCGTAGCCTTGAAACCCTTGAGAGATCCCCAGCGCGCCGCTCAAGACGATCGAACCCACGACCGCCTCGGTGCGATACCCAGCGCGCAACAGCAGCTCCGCCAACGTGGTCTCGGCATCGGGCAACCGAAAATCGGCGTTGTCTCTCACCCCGTGCCGAGGCGGATAGAGCCCCGTCATCAGCGAACAGTGCGAGGGGAGCGTGAGTGGCGTCACCGCCAACGCGGCCTCGACAACCACACCTTCCTTGCCAAGCCGATCGAGACGCGGTGTCGCACCCAAGCGATAGCCGTAGCTCCCCAGGTGATCGGCGCGCGTGGTGTCGAGTGTGATCAGCAACAGATTGGGGCGTTTGCCCTGGGCTAGAGAGGGGGCGCTGGAAGCGGCCGGCACCGCGGCCTGTAACTGAGTCAGCGCAAGACTAGAGACCAACGCTGAAAGCAACACCGTGACCCAGAAAGACCGGCGCTTCATTTCCAGAGAGTAACCCGCGATGAAGCGTGCCGTCAGGCGCCCCGCATCGGGAGCACGATGCGGGGCCTGACTATCTACTCGGGGAAGCGCTAGCCCGCGAGTTCGAGCCCACTGAACAGGTACCCAGACTCGAAGCTGGCCGTCTCGGGAGCGTCCGACCCATGAAACCCGTTGCGCTGGATGTCGGTCCCGAAGCGCTTACGCAGCGTTCCGTCCGCCGCTTGGGCTGGGTTTGTGGCGCCGAGCAGGTTGCGCCAGGTCGCGATCGCGTTGTCGCCCTCGAACACGATCATCACGACCGGTCCCTCGCTCATGAACTCCGTCAACTCCCCAAAGAACGAACGCTCTTTGTGAACGGCATAAAAGCCTTCGGCCTGTCGCCGCGTCATCTGCATCTTCTTCAATGCCACGATTCGCAGCCCCGCCGCCTCTGCCGCCGCGAGTGCGGATCCCACACAGTTTCTCTTGACGCCATCTGGCTTGACCATCGCCAACGTACGCTCAACCGCCACGACACCCTCCTGCACCGCGGGCCCCGGCACGGGGGCCCCTCTGATTGTCTTTTGGTTTATTGCCTCAAGCGCGGCCCAAGAGCCGCGCCACCGTGCTGCCCAATTCGGCCGGCGAATCGCACACCGTAATTCCATGCGAACGCAACGTCGCTTTCTTTTCGGCCGCCGTCCCTTTGCCGCCACTGATGATCGCCCCGGCATGTCCCATGCGGCGTCCCGGAGGCGCTGTCGCCCCTGCGATGAAGGCGACCACTGGCTTTTTCATGTTGGCACCGATCCAGGCCGCGGCGAGTTCCTCGGCATTCCCGCCGATCTCGCCAATCATGACCACGGCTTCGGTCTGCGGATCGGCCTCGAACAACGGCAAGATCGAAAGAAACGGTGAACCGACCAACGGATCGCCACCAATCCCGACGCACGTGCTTTGCCCGAGACCGACCTTGGTGAGCTGATCGACCGCTTCGTAGGTGAGCGTGCCCGAACGTGAAATCACACCCACCGTTCCAGGCGAGTGGATGAAGGCCGGCATGATGCCGATCTTGCAGCGCCCCGGCGTAATGATTCCAGGACAGTTCGGTCCGATCAGTCGCGTCTTGCCCGCCAGACCGAGCGCGTTTTTCACGCGCAGCATGTCGAGTACCGGAATCCCTTCGGTGATCGCCACCGCCAGCGGAATGGCAGCGTCGATCGCCTCCAAGATGGCATCGGCGGCAAACGATGCGGGCACGAAGATCACGGTGGCGTTCGCGCCGGTGGCCTGCATCGCTTCTTCAACGCTATCGAAGACAGGGACTCCAAGGTGCGTCGTCCCGCCTTTGCCAGGGGTGACGCCGCCCACAACACGCGTCCCCGCTTCGATCATCTGGGTCGCATGAAACGTTCCCTCGCCTCCGGTAATCCCCTGCACGATCAGCTTGGTGCCTGCGTCGACGAGAATGCTCATCGAGCACCTCCCAAGGACGCGACCACAGCCTTGGCGGCTTCGTCCAAGACGGTGGCGGCTTGCAGCTTCAAGCCGGACTGGTTGAGCAGCGTGCGGGCCTCCTCGGCATTGGTCCCTTGCAAGCGCACGACCAGCGGCACCGTGAGGTGTACTTCCTTGGCCGCAGCGATGATTCCCTCCGCGACGCGATCACACCGCACGATCCCCCCGAAGATATTCACGAGCACCGCCTTCACATTGGGATCCTTCAGCAGAATTCGAAACGCAGCCGTGACGGTTTCTTTTCTGGCGCCGCCGCCGACGTCTAGAAAATTTGCCGGGCGTGCGCCGCACAGATCGATGATGTCCATGGTCGCCATCGCCAACCCAGCGCCGTTGACCATGCACGCCACCGACCCGTCGAGCTTCACGTAGTTGAGACCTGCGTGCGAGGCCTCGACCTCCAACGGATCCTCCTCGCCTTCGTCGCGCATCGCCGCCAACTCGGGGTGACGAAACAACGCGTTGTCATCCAGCGCGACCTTGGCATCGAGTGCGAACAGCTCTCCCGACGGCGTGAGAATCAACGGATTGATTTCGATGAGCGACGCATCGCTGCCCTGGAAGGCGGCCACGGCCGATGCCAACAGCGGACCGAATTGCTTGAAGGCGCTTCCGGTCAGGCCAAGTCCGCGTGCCACCTTGCGCGCTACGTAAGGTTGGAATCCAGCGATCGGATCGATCTCGACGATGATAATTTTTTCTGGTTGTTCAGCGGCGACCTTTTCGATCTCGACGCCGCCTTCTTGGCTCGCCATCACGATCAGACGGGCTCGCGCTCGATCGACCAGGAGGCTCAAGTAGTACTCGCGCGCAATCTCGATCGCACTGGTGACGAGCACCTTGCGGACCAACCGCCCTTTGGGTCCCGTTTGTGGTGTCACCAACGTCATCCCGAGGATCTTCGCTGCGGCGGCCTCGGCCTCGGCCGGAGACGTCGCCAGTTTGATACCGCCCCCCTTGCCTCGACCGCCCGCATGGACCTGGGCTTTGACCACCACCGTCCCGCCCAGTGTTTCGGCAGCAACTCGGACCGCGGCCGGTGTCTCGGCGACAATGCCGGGTGGGATCGGCATACCGAAGCGCGCAAGAATTTCCTTGGCCTGATATTCGTGAAGGTTCACAACTCCTCCAGTGAGGGAAACCGCGCGCGCGACACCGGCGCGGTAATTCGGCGAACGAAGCGGGGGGACTTTATCAGGCCGGACCTGCTCTCGCACCGGGCCGATCGGCCCGAATAGAACGGGCGCTCTAGCGGTTGAACACTAGAACGGCAGGCCGATCGAAAACTGGAAGCTACTGGTCCGATCGCCGTCCTTCTGCTTGATCGGCCAACCATAGATCAAGCGAATCGGCGCCTGGAACACCGGCAAGAACACGCGAAACTCGAAGCCGGCTGAAACGCGCGCGGCGTCCCACCCAATGTCTTCACCGGCAGCGTAAACACCCCCGGCATCGGCAAACCCTGCAATCGTCGCCGTCTTCCCCACGGGAAACCCAAGCTCGAATTGGGTCAACAGCATCTTTGTTCCGCCGACAAAGGCAAGGCCTGGAGCCCCAACGGGGTTGCCATTGGTATCAACCTGCTGCAGGAACTGAACGGGAGAGATGGTCCGGGTTTCGAACACGCGCGGCCCGAGCAGGTCGCCGCCTAAATAGAAGCGATCGAACCGCGGAACGCCATCGATGAACCCAGGCTGACGAAACAGCGTCCCGAACTTGCGAATCCAGGAGCCTTCGACATGGGCGGCGACAAACAAACGTTTCGAGAGCGGCTTATAAACCGTCACCTCGGCACGCGGTCGCACGTAGTTGACGTCGGCGCCGAACGGTTCGGCTGTGACGGGCAACGTCAGCCGCAAGTCGTAGCCGCGGGTGGGCCGATAGGGATCGGGCCAAATATTGCGATACCAAATCGAGGGCGACACTGTTCCGAGACGAGTCGTGGTGGTGTCGAACGTTCGTGAAATGTCGAAGGTATCGGCCTCGATGCTCTGGTACTGATACTCGACCTGTGCCGACGTGTAGTCGCCGATTCGCTTGCCGAACGAGACCGATCCGCCCGTCGCGCGTTGACGCAGTCGCCCTAGCTGGCCGGAGGCATCGGTCGTGCGGCCGAAGTCGACGTCGCGCCGGAAGATCGAGAACGAAAACAGATAGGGCTTCCCTAAGAACCAAGGCTCGACGAACTGGATCGAGGCGCGGCTCGCGCGGCCACCGACCTGGGCGAAGAGGTTGAGCGAATCACCGCGCCCCAAGAAGTTGCGGGTGCTGTAACTGGCCAAGAAGAACCCGCCATCGAGTTCGCTGTATCCGCCACCGACTTGGATCTCGTTGCGTGATTGTTCCTCGCCATGAACTTTCACATCGACTTGCGATGTGCCAGTCACCGGCTGCAGATCAGCCTCGCCCGTGGGCTGCCAATAGCCAAGCTGACGCAGTTTGTCCATCGAACGCGTCAGCGCATTCTTGTCGATCAACTCGCCTTCGGTGACATTCATCTCGCGGCGCAACACTTCGTCTTGCGTCAGGTTGTTGCCAACGAAATCGATGCGCCGAACGCTGTACGCCTGATCTTCATCGATCTCGACGACGACGTCTGCGACCGGCTGTCCTTCCTTGCGCTCGAAGCGGCGTGAGACCGCGGCGTATACGTACCCTTTCGTGCCATACAAAGCGCGAATGCGCTGCAACCCGAAATCGATAGCACCGTCGGAGAGCAACGCGCCCTCTTTGAGTGGAAGCGAGGCGCGCAGGTCGCTGCCGGGGAACACCGTGTTGCCTTCGAACTTCACCTCGCCGAGTTTGTAGACTTGCCCTTCGTTGATCGGCACCGTCAACGCCACCGACTTTTTCTCGATAATTCCCACCGACTGCGTGCTGGGGAGCGCCGGTTCGTCGGGAATTTCCCCTTTGGCCAGAGCTTCTTGCCGCGCCTTCTCAGCCTTTTCACGGTCACGTTCGATGCGCTTGAGCGCTTTCCGCTCGGCACCCTCGTCGCGACGCGTCACAAAGTCCGTGACCGGCGGTTTGACGTCGACATCGAGGTAACCGCGATTGCGGTAGTACTCGAGAATATTGGCAACGTCCTGACCGAACTTGAGCGGGTGATACAAGGACTTGGTGCCGAACGGCCACCACCAGCGGCGCGCCTGCGTCAGCTTTAGCTGGTCCCGCAGGTTGCGGTCGGAGAACGCCGTGTTGCCGGTAAAGTCGATCGCCCGGATGCGAGTCTTGCCTCCGGGGCGGATGCGAAACGTTACCTTGCGCGCCGTCGGTGAAACCGTTTCGATCTCGGCCTTGACCTGCGGATCCAAGTACCCCTTGGCGCCCAACAACTCTTCGATCAACGATTCGGCACGCCACAGCTTTTTACGATCCAGCGGCGTCCCGATGCTCAGCGTGAAGTCGCGCTCTTTGTAGTGATCCTCGATTTGTTGTTGGCCGAGTACCTTGTTCTTCTCGTAGGTCACCGAGAGGATCGTGGGGCGTTCTTTGATCTCGATCACCAGCACGGCGCCCTGCGGTTCGCAGCGGCGAAAAAATCGCAGGTCAGAAAAATAACCGCGCTCCCAGAAGCGGCGGAACTCGCGTTGAACGCGAAGCTCGTCCCAGGGATCGCCCTTCTTCAACTCCAGATCGAATCGCACGGCATCGGCACTCATGCGCGTGTTTCCGCGCACTTCGATGGCTGCGATCGTTGCGCACGGGTCGGTCGGCTCGCTCTCCTGCGCCGTCGCCGTCGAGAAGGCAAAGAGAATCGACAGCGCAGTGGCAGCGGCGAAAGGCCTGAGTGGGGATCCCATAGCGGCGCGTAGACTAGCCCAGGCTGGTCCGCTTTGCACCGCAACCCCCCACGCCCCGCGGCGTTCCCTCCGCGAATGCGTCACCTTGGGTGGGAAGCCGAGATGTGCCTCGTCAATAGCTCGGACATGAGGTTGCGAATTCGCCCATCGTCGCGGATCGGCTCGTTCTGCCCGGAATACTCACCGGGTTCCTCACCGGCAACCATCGTCAACTGTTCCTTCCCATTGGCGTGCCGGACGAGCCGGTAGGGGCCGTAGCGCGCCACCAACACGGCACCACTGTCGTCCCCAGAAACGTCGACACGCGCAAAAACCGGGCCCGAATGGGGAGAGCGCTCGACCATCTCGCGTTCACGCAAGTAGCCCGACAGATCCTCCCCCTCCCAACCCTCGCTCCCTCCGCCGCGCAAGCCGAGCAGCCCCAACAGGGTGGGAGCGACATCCACCAACGAGCAGGGACCATGAACACGCCGAGCACCGCCGACACCTGGCCCCGCCACGATCCACGGTACGCGCAACACCGCGTCGTCATCGCTCGCCGCGGCGTCGAACCAGTGGCCCGATTCACCCAGCGGCATCCCGTGCACGGACACCACGATCACGACGGTGCGATGCAACTCCCCGCGCTGCGCGAGTGTCTCGAGCAGGGCCCCAATCGCGTCGTCGGTTTCAATCACCGACTCGGCGTAGCCGCGCCACCAGTCCGCCGTCGAGGCACCACGGGTGGCTGCATCGGCCCAAGTGGGGGCATGTGCTAGCGGGGTTTGCAGCAACGCCGATGGATCGTCGGTGGAGATCGCGATTTCGTCGTTGTGGATCGGCAGTGCTCGACTCGGTGCAGCGATTTCGACCCAGGCAAACCACGGCCCGCCGCTCGCCGCCGAAACCCAGTCACGAAATGCCGTCACCGCTTCGACGGGCGTGCGGATCGGCTCGGTACCGGCTCCGAGATTCACCCACGCGCGCGCGAGCGCAGTTTTGGACAACCAAGTCGAGAGGTCGGCGAGGTCGTCGTACGAATCGAACGACCCCGCCAGACTCATGCTGTCGCGGTTGACACACCGGCACGAGACGAAGGCGGCCGTGCGATAACCATAGGCCGACAACAGGTCGGCCAGACCTGACGACGCAACGTTCGGGCTACCGGCTGAGAACTCCGGATAACGCCCCGTAAGCATCGATTGCGATGCTTCTGTGTGCTTTGAGGACGGTGTTATCGCGGAGGCGAACAGCCCACCTCGCAGCGCCAGACTGTCGAGATGCGGTGTCGACGAAGCGCCTGAACCGTAGACCCCGACAAAATCAGCCCGCAGTCCTGCAACGGAAACCAACAACACGTTCGGGTGAGCGGCATCTTCTGCTTCGGCGGGGGATTGAAGTGAGCCCAATGGGCCGAAGGCGCCGAGCAATACCACCAAGCAGACAAACGCAATCAGACTCGTCGCCACTGCGGCCAAACCCCACTGATGATTGCGTGCTCGCGCCACAGCGATCGGCGCCAAGAAAAACCACACCAGTGCCGTCGCAATCACCCCGCCCGTGACCGCGAGCAGTGTATGTGGCGCGCGCTCATCGGGTCCCGCCCAGGGCGCCAACGCCGCCACCAGCGGCGCACTCGGCAACAGGCAAAGCAGTGTGGCGCGCCCAACCTCGAAGCGCCTACCACTCGATAGTCTTCGGATGGCGAGACTCAAGAGAGCGCCAACGCTGCCTCCGGCGAGTGCTCCGCTGCCGAGCGTCGCAAACACGATGGCGAACGCTTGCAAGGGGGAGGGTCCGGGGTGACTGGTTGCCAGCACGACTCGCAGCGCGTCGCCAGCGCTGGCGGCGACACCAAATCCAGCACCAATGAACGCGCCGCTGGATGCTGCCGATTGCACTGTGGCCGGCGCATCGCGCGGCGGCATACCGCGCCGCGCGAAGAATGCGACACATCGCCCTTCGAGACCGCGGGTTCGCTGCGAGAAAAACAATCGCAGGGCGGCGAAGCTCCCAAGCCAAACCAGCACAGGAAAAAACGGCAGCTCATTCGGCAACAGGCGCCCGGGATCGAGGCTGGCCCCACCGGTCCAGAGCATCGCGATAAGCACCAGCGCCCCGAGCACAAGCCCGGCGTTGGCAACCCACACCAGCCGGCTTCGGCGACCTAACATTCCCGCAGGTCTCTGGGGGCGCGGATTGGGAAACCACTTTGCGAAAGCATCGTCACGGGCACCATTCTAAGCGGCGCTCCCTGCGATGCCAGACAGTACACACGGCTGTGCCGGCGGAGGGGTCTGCCTGGTCCTCCCTTATGATTCTGTTATGCTCTGCGCCCGGAAAAACCCTGGATGATCATCGTCGTCGCGAAACAAGCCGATCCTGAGCAGATTCGGCGGGAACTGGTAGCTCGTGGCCTTTGGCCAGAGCTGCATCGCGATGTCGACGGGCGATCGTTGTTTTTGATCTCGACGTATTCCAGCGAGTGTTCCAGCCAAGACTTAGCAGCCTTGCCTGGCGTCGAGTCGGTAAGCGTTGCGGGAACGGCTCACCCCCTCGTCGACCAGCACTCTGGGCCGATTCACGTCTCGGGTTTGTGGGTCGGACCAGGGCACTCGCCGGTCTTGATGGCAGGCCCATGCAGTGTCGAGTCGCCCGATCAAATCGATGCCGCCGCGGAGCGACTGACGGCCATGGGCGTCTCGTTTTTGCGTGGTGGCGCATTCAAACCACGCACGTCTCCCTACGCGTTTCAGGGACATGGCAGTCAGGCACTTCGTTGGCTAAGCGACGCGGCACGCCGGCATCAAATGCGTATCGTCACTGAAGCGATGAGCGAGAACACTGTTGCCGAGGTCGCCGAATGGGCCGATCTGATTCAGGTCGGCTCTCGCAACATGCAGAATTTCGCGCTGCTGAAGTGTGTAGCCGCTGCGGGCAAACCGGTCTTGCTCAAACGCGGCATGGCGGCATCGATCGATGAATGGCTTTCGGCCGGTGAGTACCTGCGCTTGCACGGGTCACCTGGTGTGATTTTTTGCGAGCGTGGGGTCCGGAGTTTCGATACCAGCACTCGTAACCTGCTCGATCTCTCGGCGGTTGCGTTGTTAGCGGGGGTGCGGTCGTTGCCGGTGGTGGTCGATCCGTCGCACGCGACGGGACGTCGCGATCTGATCCTGCCGCTCAGCCGGGCAGCACTCGCGGCGGGCGCCGCAGGAATCATGGTCGAAACACACGATGATCCCGGCGGCTCACTCTCCGATGGACCGCAGGCGTTGACGACAGATCAAATGAAACAGCTTTCGGCTGCGGTCGGAGCCTCCTGCTCATGGCGGTGAGCTGCAGGCTGCGGTGCGCAGCAGGCTCTTTGTGAGCGACAAAGCACCGGCCACGAGTCCACTCGTCGCGCCTCATGTTCGGCCGGGCAGTGGCGCGATGTTCGATCGAATCGCCGCGCGCTACGACTTGCTCAATCGCGTGCTCTCGCTCGGAATCGATCGGCGTTGGCGCCGCCGTGCGGTGGCGCAGTTGCAGCTGGCTCCGGGAGCACGCGCCCTCGACTTGGCGACGGGTACGGGCGATGTTGCGATCGAGATGATGCGGCAACAGCCCGGCGCTCGCGTTGAAGCGCTCGATCCGTCGCGCAACATGTTGGACGTGGCCAAGCACAAACTGATCAAGCTCGACTTGCAGCGCAGTGTCGGGTTGGGAGTGGCCGACGCCGAGGCGCTGCCGTTTGCACAGGGCAGTTTCGATGCTGTGGCGATCGCCTTCGGAATTCGCAACGTTCCGGACCGCGCACGCGCGTTACGCGAGATGGCGCGCGTGACTCGACCCAGTGGGCGCGTCGTGATTCTCGAACTCACCGAACCTCGCGGGTCGTGGCTAGCTCCGCTCGCACGCCTTTGGGTGCATCGCATGGTGCCGTCGATCGGCGCGCTGCTGTCTGGCGCGCGCGAGTATCGCTATCTCGAGAGTTCGATCGCCGCGTTTCCGCCGGCTGAAGAATTCGTTGCGATGATGCAATCCAGCGGGTTGCGGCCGCTCGAAACGATCTCGCTCTGCTGGGGCGTTGCCACGATCTTCGTCGCCACATCGGCGACAGACAACCCATGACAGACCCGCGCAGCACGGCCCAAATCACCGACCTCTCGACGTTTCTCGCCGATGCGGTCGAGCATCTCCGCAAGCTCGGTGGCGGCGCGTTCATTACGTTGCCTGCCCCGCGACAAATCGCTCCCGAATCGATCTGGCAGCTCGACCTCATGCAGCCCGCGTTGCTGTGGGATAGGCCCGGCTTGACGGCGGCTGGGTGGGGCGACGCGATACAACTGCCCGTTGGGCTGGGGCCGCAACGCCTGACAGCGCTGCACGCTGAAATCGAGTCGCGGTTGTCGGCCATGGTGATCGTGCGGCATCCCGGTGCCGTGGCCGCCTCTCCGACACTCTGGGGCGGCGCTTCTTTCGCACCGGGCGCAGCCGTGGACGATGCGTGGGCGCCGTTCGGCGAGGGACTGTTCGTTCTGCCGCGTTGGACGTATCGCTGCGACGAGCGCGGAGCCTCACTGAGTTTGGCGCTTTGCGATCAGCGCGACTTCGCGCAGCGCGATTTGTGGTTGCGTGAGTTCACCGCGATTCACGCCGCGCTCTCCGCTCCGTTGCCTGAGGCCGAGCCGCTGCCAGCATTGCGCACCGTCGCGCGCATGCCTCGCCAGGCTTGGGCGGTGCTCGTCGACGAAATCAAGTTAGGGATACGCGAAGGCCGTTTCGACAAGGTGGTACTCGCGCGACGCTCGCGGCTTCGATTCGAAGCGGCGCTCGATCCGGTCGATGTCTTGCGCCGCCTCGCGCGGCGGGCAGCAGGCAGCGGCGCGTTTCGTTTCGGGTTTCGACGCGAGGGCCGCGCCTTCGTCGGACTCACGCCCGAACTGTTGGTTGCCAAGCAGGGCTTGTCGCTTCGCAGCGAGGCACTGGCGGGCTCGGTGCCGTCGTCCGCTGATCCGGATCAACGTGCCCAACGCCGCGCTTGGTTGCTCGCCAACGCGAAGGATCTGGGTGAGCATCGCGTCGTCGTGGACGAACTGCGGCGCCGGCTGCGACCGTTGGCCGCCGATCTCGATATTCCCGAGCACCCTTTGGTGCGAGAGATGCCGGAGATTCTCCACCTGCACACACCAATCCGCGCCACGCTCGACGCGCCAGTTCCGCTTTTGGCGTTGGCCGACGCGCTGGGCCCAACGCCGTCGGTCGGCGGGCACCCGTCGGGCGCAGCGTTGGAGTTTCTCAAAACCCACGAACCGGCGCCGCGCGGCTGGTATGCAGGACCGATCGGTTGGGTCGATGCGGAAGGCAACGGCGAGATCGCCGTCGCGATTCGCTCGGCGCTGATCGAGGGCGACGAGGCGTGGCTCTACGCCGGTGCCGGAATCGTGCGCGATTCGCAACCTGATGCCGAATACGAAGAGACCGCGGTCAAAGAAAAGAACCTGTTGTCGGCACTTGGAATTTCGGGATGAGCCTGGGCAATCTGCAGATCGCCTGGGCTGAGGTGTTGATCGATACACTGGCCCAGTGCGGCGTGCGTTACGCCGTCATCAGCCCCGGATCTCGATCGACGCCGCTGACGTTGGCCGCAGCACGCCATCCTGAAATCGAAGCGATCCCGATCATCGACGAACGCAGCGCTGCGTTCTTTGCGTTAGGGCTGGCGCGCGCGCGCGGAGTCACGCCGCTGCTCATCTGCACCTCGGGTACAGCAGCCGCGCACTACTACCCTGCCGTGATCGAAGCCAGCCTGTCGCAACTGCCGCTCTTGATCCTCACGGCGGATCGGCCGCCGGAACTTCAGCATCGCGGCGCGGCTCAGACCATCGACCAACGATCGCTGTTCGGCAGTTTCGTGCGCGTGAGCTACGAACTCGGACCGGCCGACGACAGCCCCGAGGCTTGGCGTGGATTGAGAGCCACCGCGGCGCGCGCCGTGGCGCAGGCGCAGGCTAGGGCGAGTGGCCCAGTGCATCTCAACGCTTCGTTTCGCAAACCGCTCGAGCCGCAGCCCGAGACGGCGCGCGACAGCCAGCGACGCGCGCAACTGGCGGAACTCTCGCAAACGCCCCCGCCACGCGCCTCGCGACCTGTTGCTGTTCCTGATCAAGCCGCACTCGCCGAGTTCGCTACTCGTTTGACTCAGGCCACACGTGGCCTGGTCGTGGCGGGCGCCGCCACACCGGGGCGCGCCGGACTCAGTGCGCGGGCGCTGTCGGCGCACTTGGGCTGGCCGCTGTTGGCCGACAGCTCCAGTCAGTTGCGCCGGCCCGACGCGATCTCGGTGATTGCCTTTCACGAGCTGCTGCTGCGCACGCACTGGGCTTTGCGTCAGCAACCCGACCTTGTGGTGGTGATCGGCAATGAACCATCGGGCATGGGTTGGACTCGATGGAGTGCCGCGTTGTCGCAAACAGAGTGGCTCTACATCAGTGCCGAGTCGCTGCCCGATCCAGAAAACCGCGTGGCGCAGTGGCTGGTGGGTGACCTCGAGCCAACCCTTGTGGCGCTGATCGCTCAACTGCAACGCGAGGTCGATGCCTCGCCCCGCCGTGCTTCTGACTGGACCGAAGGGTGGAACCGAGCGGATCGCGTGGCGCGAGCGTTGACGATCCCCTGCTCCGATCCACGCGTGCCACTGACCGAAGCCGACGCGGTGCATGCGGTGGCCGCGTCGCTCTCGGCCGATCAGGCGTTGATGCTCGGTAATAGCCTGCCGATTCGGAGCATCGATCTATTCGCTCTGCCAACGCTCGCCGCGCCGATCCTGCATCAACGCGGCGCCAACGGGATCGACGGACTGATCGCCGCGGCAGCTGCCGCAGCACAACCAACCACGCTCTTGATCGGTGATGTGGCCTTCCTTCACGATTTAGGGAGCCTCGCGACCGCGCGCACGCATGCCGAGCAGCTGACGATCGTCGTGCTCGACAACGATGGCGGTCGGATCTTCGATCAGTTACCGATTGCCTCGCGACCCGAGTTAGGCGAGCTATTCGAGCGATTCTTCCGCACGCCGCCGCAACTCGATATCGCCGACGCGTGTCGCGCCTTCGGCATTTCCTGTGAGCGTGTCGCCACACCCGAGCAACTGCGCCTGACGCTGGCGACACCGTTTCAGGCCCCAACGCGCGTGATTTGGGCGGATGTCGTGCCGGATTCGGCGCAGTCCGTCCTCGAGTCGCGTGTCGCCGCACTCGACCAGACCATGGATCGCTGACCATCGTGTTCGCGCGAGCGCCCACGCTGTTGCTGCATGGCTTCTCGCAAACCGTCGAGAGCTTCCGGCCGGTGCTGTTGCGCATCGACAAGCGGTTCGACCTTCGCGCGATGCCACTGCCGGGTCATGTCGAGGGACCAAGACTCGAGGGCGGCGAGAGCTTCGAGACTGTCGTCGATCGATTCGCCGCCGACCTGCTGAAGCGCGGCCTGCGCGACCTGCATGTCGTCGGTTACTCCTTGGGTGCGCGCCTCGCGTTGGCACTCTTGGTGCGCCACCGCGCGCTCTTTCGCGCCGGTACTCTGATCGCGGTGCACCCAGGGTTATCCCTCGCTACCGAGCGAGCCGCGCGCGCCGAGCGCGACGCGGTCTGGATTCAAACGTTGCGGCACGATGGGCTGGAACTGTTTATTCAGGCCTGGGAGCAACAGCCGTTGTTCGAGTCCCAGGCCTCGCTTCCCGAGGCCAGCAGAAGCCAGCAACACGCCCAGCGCTTGCGACACGAGGCCGAGCAGCTAGCCTTCGTGCTGGAATCTCTCGGGCTGGCGCAAATGCCCTGTTTCCTGGACGATCTCCCCCACCTGACACTACCGGTCGATCTGCTGGCGGGGGCTTCGGACGAAGCGTTCTGCACACTCGCCGAAACGATCGCGAGCCGCCTGCCGCGAGCACGCGTAGGGTTGGTTCCACAGGCCGGGCACAACGCGGTGTTAGAGAATCCATCCAAAGTGGCGCGATGGATCGAGGAGCGAGCGAGCGTATGAACAGCGTGAACTGGAACAACCATCCAGGCTTCGACGACATCTTGTATGAGACCAGCGATGACGGGATTGCCAAGATCTCCATCAATCGGCCGCAAGTCCGCAATGCCTTTCGTCCCCAGACGGTGCAAGAGCTGATGCAAGCCTTCGATCGCGCTCGTGATGATGCGCAGATCGGTGTCGTGATCTTGACCGGCGTCGGGAACGAAGCGTTTTGCAGTGGCGGCGACCAACGCGTGCGCGGCCATGGCGGCTACGTCGGGGACGATGGGATCCCGCGGCTCAACGTTCTCGATCTGCAGCGACAGATCCGCACGCTCCCCAAACCGGTCGTCGCGATGGTCGCGGGCTACGCGATTGGCGGCGGACATGTGCTGCACGTCGTCTGCGATCTCACGATTGCGGCCGACAACGCGCGCTTCGGACAAACCGGCCCGCGCGTCGGGAGCTTCGATGCGGGCTTCGGCGCGTCTTACCTCGCGCGCATCGTGGGGCAAAAGAAGGCTCGCGAGATTTGGTTTCTATGCCGGCAATACGATGCACAGCAGGCGTTGCAAATGGGGTTGGTGAATACCGTCGTGCCGCTGGACCGGTTGGAAGCGGAAACCGTGCAGTGGTGTCGCGAGATGTTGTGCCTCAGCCCCATCGCATTGCGCTTGTTGAAAGCTGGATTGAATGCCGACTGCGACGGTCAGGCCGGACTGCAACAACTGGCGGGGGACGCCACGCTCTTGTACTACCTCAGCGAGGAAGCCAAAGAAGGCAAGACCGCGTTCCTCGAAAAGCGCGCTCCCAACTTCAAGCAGTTCAAGCGCCTGCCGTGACCTCGTCGCTGCCGCGTCCGGGATCCGCGGGCGCGTGGCTCTTGGCCGCGCGCCCCAAGACGCTCACCGCGGCAGTCGCACCCGTGCTGGTCGGAGCCGCCGTGGGCTCCTTGCAGCCCAGCGCGTTTCAGGATCCATCCCACCGTCTCGCTTTTGGACTGCCGCTCTGCGCGCTGGGCGCGCTTTGCTTGCAGATCGGCACCAACTTCGTCAATGACGCCGCCGATCATGCGCGCGGCGCTGACAACGAGGAACGTCTCGGTCCGCCACGCGCGGTGGCCTTGGGTCTGCTTACGTCGCGCCAAGCCTGGCGTGGCGCAGTGGCCGCCTTCGCAACGGCCCTGTTGTGCGGCTTAGCGCTCACCGCGCTCGCGGGCTTTCCCATCGTCGTGATCGGACTCGCATCGATCGCGGCGGGTTGGGCCTACACCGCCGGTCCGTTTCCGCTCGCGTACAACGCGCTCGGCGATCTCTTCGTGTTGATCTTCTTTGGCTTCGTCGCCGTTTGCGGCACGTCGTTCGTCGTTTCAGGCCACGTTCCGATCGAGGCCTGGCGCGCAGCACTCGCTCCCGGCGCGCTCGCCACAGCGATTCTGGTGGTCAACAACGTGCGCGATGAATCGAGCGATCGACGTACCGGCAAACGCACGCTGCCGGTGCTGTTGGGACGACGCTTCGGTGTTGCCGAATACAGCGTCTTGTTAGCGGTCGCCGCTGCAATACCGGTTTACTTGTGGTGGCAGTCGAATCGCACGGTGCTGCTGCTTCCGCTCTTGACACTGCCGTGGAGTGCAAGGCTTGCGATCGGTCTGTCGCGGCGGCGCGGAACCGCACTCAATCCGATCCTGGCCGGCACGGCACAACTGCTGTTCGTTCACAGTGCGCTCTTCGCATGGGCGCTGTGGTGTTGCCGGCCATGATCCGTCTCGAGGCCGGCGGCTTGTCCCCCTACCGTTTTTCCTTCGCGCAGCCGGTGACGACATCACAGACGACATACACGCTGCGTTGCGGCACGTTCCTTTGGTTGCGCGATAGCACGGGCCGCCGGGGTTGGGGCGAGGCGGCGCCGCTGGCTGGACATTCTGTCGAGAACGAATCGGACGCCACACACGCGCTGCAGCGAGTACTCCACGCGCCGCTACCGGGCCTCGACGAGGACGACGCAGCGCTGTCGGTCACTCACTGGTTGGCGCGCTTCGAACCGCTGCCAGCATCGGCGCGGTTCGCGCTCGAGACAGCGTTGCTCGATTTGCTGGCTCGAGCACGGGGTGTTCCTCTGCACCAACTGTTGCGCGCCGACAGAGCGAAACCTGTTTTGCTCTCTGGTCTCTTGGGGGGAACCGATGGGTCGACACTCGACGCTCAGGCCGAGCAGCTCCACGCCAGCGGCATTCTGACGTGGAAGGTCAAACTCTCCGCAGCGGGGTTGACGCAGGCTCAGTCGCTCGTCTTGCAACGGTGGCGACAGCGGCTGGGTCGTCAACTGGTACTTCGCGCCGACGCCAACGGGTCGCTCGACGCAGCAACACTGTCAGACTTCTGCTGCGAGCTTGCGCCGTGGGATTTCGACTATCTGGAGCAACCGCTGCCCGTTGGAGAAATGGATCGTGTGCCTCATCGGCTCGCGCTGCCGATTGCGGCCGATGAGGAGTTGCGCGACGCGCCTGGAGTAGAACGCGCGTTGAGTCATCCCGCTGTTCGCGTGCTGGTGATCAAGCCGGCGCTCGCCGGTGGAATCGTGCCGGCGCTTTCGTTGGTTCGTCGCGCTCGAGCGGCTGGAAAACAGGTGGTCATCACGCACATGCTCGAGGCTGAGGTCGCGTTTGCGGCAGCGTGCGAGTTGGCGCTCGCGATCGACCCGACTCCCCTCGCCTGCGGCCTGGTGCCACTTGCCATCGACGACTGCAGCGTCGCTTGCCAGTCGCTGCCGCAACGCTGCGGCAACCGTCTCGAGGGCGACGGCTATGTCGGCCTGGGAACGGCGCCGGAATGAAACTCTCCTTACGCCGTGCCGCCGAAGCGGCTCCGCATCGTCTGGCGTTGATCGACGACAACCGGTCGCTGACGTTCGCGCAGGTCGAGGCGCTCGTTCGAAAGCAGGTCGAACCAGCACGTGGATCCCCAACCGTCGCTTGGCCGGCGGCAAGCGAGATCGAGTCGATGCTCTGCTTGTATGCGCTGTTGGACACTCAGCAACTGATCGTTCCAGTGCGAACCGGCGCCGCGGTTGCATCGTTCGAGCCCGCGGCTGCCTTCCGGTTTGCCGATGAGGCGTTCGCGATCTCGACTTCGGCCTCTACCGCAACAGAACCCAAACTTGCGGTCCTGACGCACGCGGCTTTGATCGCCGCGGCGGACGCCAGCGCCGCACGGTTGGGCTGGAACGACGACGACCGCTGGTTGTTGTGTCTTCCGCCGCATCGGATCGGCGGCCTGTCAATTGTGCTGCGCTGCTTGTGGGCACAGCGATCCGTCGTGTTGCTGCCGAAGTTTTCTGCGACGGCGGTTGCCGCGGCCTGCGCGCGACATGCGGTAACGCTGCTCTCGTTGGTCCCAGCGATGCTGCGCGACTTGCTGGACTTGCAGCCTGCCTGGCAACCGCCGGCGACGCTGCGCGCCGTCTTGCTCGGGGGCGCGCCCGCCTCGGCAGAACTGCTGCGCGATGCTCGTGAACGCGGGGTGAAGGTGCTGCCGACGTACGGCATGACGGAAACCGCCGCACAGGTTGCAACCGTCGCACCCGGCACGCCACCGGACGCCCGTCACGGTGTCGGCACACCTTTGGCGGGCTACTCGTTGCGGCTCGGAACCGATGATCGAATCGAAGTCAACTCACCGTCGCTCTTCAGCGGCTATCTGCAGCCGATCCCTCGCACGCTCAGTCTCGACGGTTACTGGAGCACCGGCGATGCTGGCCGCGTCGATGACGCTGGCCGATGGCACGTGCTGGGCAGACTCGACGACGTGATCGTGAGCGGCGGAGAAAAAGTTCACCCCTCCACGATCGAGTCCGCGTTGCGCGATCTGCCGGGAGTTCGCGACGTCCTGGTGTTTGGAGTTTCAGATCCCAAGTGGGGTGCGTTGGTGGCGGCAGCGTTGGTAGGCGAGCCGCTCGACGCTCGCGTGCTGCGCGCCGCGCTCGAATCGCGCCTGCACGGGGCGGCACGCCCGCGCCGCGTGATCTGGGTGAAAGCTCTGCCTCTCACCGGCGACGGCAAACCGAATCGACGCGCGGCCGCCGCGCAGTTTGCAAGCGGACTCCAAGCGATTTAGACCGCGCGTGGTTTCAATTCAAGCGTGCTGCGGCGTTGACCACGCGGCCGGCGAGTTGCTCGAGCGTGGCGAGTTGGCGCGCGTCTTTCAGACCGCCCGCGTCATCGAACGCTTGATGGGCTTGGGACACGCTGAGCTGATCGGGAAGCACCAACATCCGCAGATTGCCCAGCAGCATGCGCACGACAACCAGCCCGCGCATTCCACCCAGCGCGCCCGGTGAGGCACTGACGAGTCCCACGACCTTCCCCTCGAATGGCTCGAACGGTCGCTCCCCGGGGGCTGGGCGAGAAACCCAATCGATCGTGTTCTTGAGGACCGCGGTGATCGAGCTGTTGTATTCGGGACACGCGAGGATCAGCCCCTGACTCTGCTTGAACAGGTCCTTGAGTCGTAGCGCCGCTTCGGGCAGGCCTTGGGCCGCTTCGAGGTCTTCGTCAAGCAGTGGCAGCGCGAAATCGCGCAGGTCGATCTCCACGACCTCGGCACCCGCGCGTTGCGCTGCCTCGGCTGCCAGATGAGCGAGGCGCTTGTTGAAGGACGCAGCACGAAGACTGCCGGCGAATACGAGTAGGCGCGGGGGCATAGCTTGTTCTCCCATAGAGCGAGCCGTTGGCTCGCTGGATGCGGTCGCTGGACGAGACTCAGCACCTTACCTCAGCGCGCCCCTCGACGCATCGGGCTCGCGTGCTAGGCTGCGCCATTCCGCTGCGGGGGTCGTCCGAATGCGCACCCGCACACGCCCTGAGGGAGTGAGTCATGATCCGAATCCGAGCCTTCAGTTCAGCAGTACTTCTGTTCGCCGCCAGCCTCGCCAGCGCCGACATGATGATCGTCGAAAACGTGCACACAGATCCGACCTCGATGATGGGTCAAAATCGGCCCGCACAAGACAAGACCAACACCTTGTGGATTGGCGCCGATCGTATGCGCACCGGTAGTGACGAACAACTCGTGATCGTGCGCTTGGATCAGAAGAAGTTGTACCTCCTCGATCCCAAGGCGAAGACGGCCCTGTTCGTCGACCTGCCTATCGATTTCAAGAAACTGTTTCCGGCGGGCATGGAAGCGATGGCCGACCAAATGAAGCAGATGAGCGCCATGACCGTGACAGTGACACCCACCGACAAGGTCGAGAAGGTTGGGAAGTTCAACGCCAAACAGGTGCAGATGAAAGCGACCACGGCGATGGGCTTGACGATGGATATGACGTTCTGGCTCACGACGGAACTCAAGTTTCCCCAACAGGCACGCTACAAAGAAATGATCGAAGGAATGAGTGAGTTGCAACCGGCGACCGCTTGGATGAAGGACCTGATGAAGCTCGAAGGCTACGCCGTGCGGTCGGTGGTTGCGATCGACGTCATGGGCAACAAGATCAACACCAAGAGCGAGGTGGTCTCGGCTGAGGAGAAAGCCGCACCGGTCGGCACCTACGACGTGCCTGCCGACTACAGCGTGAAGCCGCTAGACATGATGCAGATGATCCAGAAGCAACAGTCCGGCCAGTGAGTCAACGCCCCCAGGCCGTGCTCGAGGTTCGTCAGGCCACGCGCGCCTTCGGCACGCGCCTGGCTTTGGGCGGCGTGACCCTGACGATTCATCCGGGTGAGATCTATGCGTTGCTCGGCCCCAACGGCGCCGGTAAGACATCGCTGATTCGTGCGATTTGCGGCCAAGTCAGACTCGAAGCCGGGAGTGTGTCGATTGGTGGACGCGATCCACGCCACGATCCACAAGCGCGCGAGTGGCTCGGCTTGGTGCCACAGGAAATCGCACTTTGGGATGGGCTGACCACACGCGAGAACCTGTACACAATGGGTCGCCTGTCGGGCGTTTCCTCGGCGGAAATCGCCGCGCGCATCGATGAAGCGCTGCAGTGGATCGGTCTCGCCGATCGCGCTGCCAGCCGGCTGTCGACGCTCTCCGGCGGCATGAAGCGCCGCGTCAATATCGCAGCCGGTTTGTTGCATCGTCCGGCGATCCTATTGCTGGATGAACCAACCGTGGGCGTCGATCCGCAGGCTCGATTGAAGATTCACGAAATGCTGGTGGGGCTGCGCGCGCAAGGGGTCGGCATGCTGTTGACCACTCATGACCTTGCCCAAGCGGAAGAACTCGCCGATCGCATTGGCGTGCTCGATGAAGGCAAGTTGTTGGCGGAAGGGACGCTCGCCGCGTTGATCGCCAAGAACTTTGGTGACCAGCGCCGGCTCTCGGTTCGCTTCACAACAGCGCCGGCTGCGGCCTTCGCTGCGAAGCTACGCGAGCTTTCGTTGACGCCGCACGCTGAAGACGAGCGACGCTGGTCGGGCACGCTCTCGGGCGGATTCGATGCACTCAGCGCACGCCGCAACCAGATCGAAAGCCTGGGGTTGAACCTGGCAGAACTATCGATGGCCGAGCCGAGCCTCGCCGATTTGTTCTTCCATCTCACCGGCAAGGAACTTCGCGAATGAGTGAAGCCTGGGTAATCGCGGCATCGATGCTTCGCCAGCACCTGCGGGATCGCGCCGCACTGGTGCTCACGTTCGTGGTGCCGGTGGTGATGTTCTTGATCTTCGCGGCAATTTTCGGCGGCAACAGCAGCGATGCGGGCCGGCTCGACGTGGCGATGGCCGACGAAGCCGCGACCACACAGAGCGCCGCTTTGCTGCGAGCCTTCGCCCGCGAAGATGCCGTCCGCTCGCTCGATACGCTTGGCAAGCCTGGCGACGACGCGGCTCCCACGCTGCTCACCGCCGATCAAGTCCGCGAGTTGGTGCGCAGCGGCAAGGCCGATGCCGGTGTGATCGTCACTGCTGCCGCCAAGGACGGGCTTGTCACCTTCGGCCCGCAGCCAGCCGGACGCCCAGCGTCGATCACCATGGTGATCGATCCATCGCGCGCGGTCGCCGGACAAATGGTCTCAGGGCTGTTGCAGAAAAATCTGTTTACGTCCATGCCTTCGTCGATGCTGCGCGAGGGGATGCGCTCCTTCGACACACTGGTGGCGCCGCTGACACCTGAGCAGAAGCAGGCGATGGAGCGCGTGAGCACTGAGTTGGACAGCGACGCGTCGAGCCGTTCTGCCGCGTCGTCCGGGGGCTCACCGTTTGGCGGGGCCATCGCCACCGAAGAGGTCAACAGTAAGCCGCAGGGACGAAATCTCGTCGCTTACTATGCAGGCGGTACGGCCGTCATGTTCTTGCTGTTCTCGATGTTCCATTCCGCCGTGCGGTTGCAGGAAGAGCGAACCAGCGGATTGCTCGACCGTTTCTTGGCGACTCCCAAAGGACTTGGCCCAGTGCTGATGGGCCGCTTTCTGGCCGCAACGATCACCGGTGTGTTGCAACTGACGGGCGTGTTTCTGGTCGCTTGGCTCGTGCACGATGTTCCCCTGTGGCAGCACTTCGGTGCGTTCGTGGTGGTCACCGTGCTGACCGCCGCGATGGCCGGAGCGTTGGCGATGGCGGTCATGGCGTGGTGCCGGTCTCAAGCACAAGGGGAAGCACTGGCCACGGCGATCCCGCTGGTCTTGGCTGCCTTCGGCGGAAGCATGGTGCCGCGCCTGTTCATGCCTCCATTGTTTCGACGGTTCGGCGACTTCGTCCCCAATGGCTGGGCGCTCGATGCGTATCACGGCATTTTTTGGCGCGAGGAAGCATTGACGCAGCAATGGATCGCACTGAGCGTGCTGGCAGGCACCGCGATCGTTGCGTTGTGGTTGGCGCGGCGCGGTGTCAAACGCTGGGAAACGGTTTAGGACCCACAGTCGCGTAAGGCCTCGAGTGCGATCCGCAACTCGAGCGGCGCTTCGACCCGTTGAAAGCGGCTCGCATCGACAAACACATGCGCGGTTTGGCCGACCGCAAGCACCGCCTGATCCGCGCGCCGCGACACCCGATAGCCAATCGTGAATTGGGTCGGCTCGACGGCGGCACGCACCAACTCCACGGTCAGTTTGTCGCCGAACCGTGCCGGGGCGAGATAGTCGGCCTCGGCGTGCTTGACCGGCGCCAAGATCCCGCGCTCCTGAATCAGCGTGGGGGCCGACAGTCCGGCACGCTCCATCCAATCCAAGAGCGCATCGTTGAACAGGCCCAAGTAGTGTCCAAAGAACACGACGCCCGCCGCATCGACCTCCTGCAACCGGACCGTGTGTGGGTAGTGGAACGAGGCCGAAGGGGCGCTCACCAATTCGTCGCGTGTAAAGCAATGTATCGCCATGCGCCAGATCCTACCGCAGACCGTAAACTCCTCACCCCGGAGGACCCCGTGAAACAGACCCTGCGCCAGACCGATGACGACATCGCCGTGCTCTCCCGCCGCCACTTGGAAGCCACCGTTGCGATCGACAGCCAAAGCGACGAACGCTCCGCCACCATCCCCAGCACCGAGGGGCAGAAAACACTCGCACGCTGGCTCGAAGGCTTCTTCGCCGCGCAAGGGTGCGCTACCGAAATCGATGTCTCGGCAAGTCTGGTGGCCTCGATCCCTGGCCGTGGGGCCGGCGCCTCGAAGCACCCGCTGGCGCTGATGGTGCATGTCGATACGTCGCGAGGAACACAAGCGGTTCCAGCGCTGCAGCACGAGGAAACGTGGAACGGCACGCGTATTCCCTATCCGGCCAACGATCGGCTGTGGGTCGATGTACAAAACTACCCCGTGGCCAAGGAATTTGTCGGGCACGACATTCTGTTCGGGCCAGGCGATGCACCGTTTGGACTCGACGACAAGTTGGGCCTCGCGCACCTGATGACCTTGGTCGTGTTGTTGCGCACCAATCCCGAGATTCCACACCCGCCGCTTCTGATCGTGTGCCGGCCCGACGAAGAGATCGGGCGCATGGCAGCCGTCGAAGGGGTCGCCGATCTGCTGCAAAAGAAAGGTGTCCGTCGCGGGTTCACAATCGACGGAATCCTCCCGTTTGAAGTCAACGTCGAGAACTTCAACGCGTCACAGGCTTCGATTGTGCTGCCCGATCGGCGTGCCGAGGCGCTACCTGGGCCACATGCGCGCTTGTGCCGTGTCTTCATTGGCGGGGTCAATACTCATGGGGCGACCGCCAAAGCGGAAGGTTTCCGCGCGGCAACGCGATTGGCCGCAGAACTGCTCGAACAGTTGCGAGCCGACGGCGTGTTTCCGGCCCGCATCGTCCCGCTCTCGTTTCAATCGATGCCGTTGCGCGATTGCGACGCCGAACTGACCTTGGTGATTGGCGGCGACAGCCCCGAAGCAGCCTGCGATACCTGGGGTGTATTGAGCCGCGCGCTGGACGCCGTGGTCGGTGCCCATCTCAAACGAGGCGCGAGTTTTTCGATCGGAGAACCGGAGCCGTTCGATAGCGCGATCCAGCACAGCCGCGCGACCTGCGACATGCTGCAGTTCGTCACCGAATTCTTCGCCAGCAAGCCAGGCTTTGTGCTCCCCTGCGAGGACTCAGAGGGGCGAGACGGGTATTCCAATCCGTATCGAGCCCTGCCGGTCGAGGGCGGCGTCAAACTCGACATCAGGTTGCGTGACTTCACGCTGGAAGGACTGGCGGCGCGCGAGGCTCACGTTCGCGCACAAGCCCAAAAGCACGGTCTTGCCGCAACCATCACCGCCCAGTACGTGAACATGGGGCCGCGCTTGGCCCCGCATCCCGAACTGATCGAATGGCCTCGCCGAGCCGCAGCGGCCGCTGGCATCGAGCCCCGCATTCTCCCGATTCGAGGCGGCACCGGGGTCGACCCGTTCCTGGATCGCGGAATTCCGGTCGCCAATCTCGGCACAGGTTACTTCGCACCCGAGAGCGAGAAGGAGTTCACCTCCCTGCAGATGATGTCCGCCCATGCTCGCTGGCTCACGAGCCTGGTCGCAGAAATCGCGATGGACGATCGAGGATAGGTTGGAACCCTCGGGCGGGTCCGGCGTTTGAATGGCTGGAGGCGCGATGGAGCAAGACAGCGACGCTGAGCTGATGGTAAAGACCCGCATGGGGGATCAGCAGGCGTTCGCCCTCTTGGTCGATCGTCACAAAGATGTGCTGGTCAATCTCCTGACCCGCCTGACGGGCACACGCGATCGCGCCGAAGACCTGGCGCAAGAGGCCTTCTTGCGGCTGTATCAACATGCGGATCGCTACATCGAGCAAGGCAAGCTGCTGCCCTACCTCTACCAGATCGCTTCGAATTTGGTACGAACGGAGGAGCGGCGACGGCGACGCTGGCGCTTGTTGTTGCCGTTCGTTTCTTACGCGAGCGCGTCGATCACACCGCATCAGCAGGAGTACGGCGTGCTGCAAACCGAGGCGCAGGCCCAGGTTTCCGCTGCGATCGCACAACTCCCGCTGGTCTATCGAGTTCCGCTCGTGCTGCACGAGATCGAAGGTCTTGCCTACGACGAGATCGCCACGATCTGCGGCGTGCCGGAAGGCACAGTCAAGTCGCGCATCAATCGTGGCCGTCAACGGTTACGCGAGCGTCTCGCCCCTTACTGGAGTGGAGTGGCCACATGCCAAACGACCTCGACTTGAATTCGACGCTCCGCGATTTGCCACGCGTTGACGCCAGACCCGACTTCACCACTCAGGTCTTGGCCAAGCTGCAACGGCGGCAGGCTGCTGCGGTGTCGCCGTCGGCCTGGCAACCGCTGGTTGCGGCTGCCGCAGTCTTCGCGATGGTGGCGCTGGTGGCGAACTGGCAGCGGCGCGGCGATCGATTGCAGCATGGAACACTTTCGATCAGCAGCATTGCCGCTGAGCATCAGCAACTCGCCAAGGAATTCGATTCGTTACGCGCACTCTCCCAAAGCGCTCGGCCGGTGCTTCACGTCGACGGCAATGATCAGGTCGATTTTGTCCTCGGTTTGAACGAGATCTCGCAACTCCCCCGCCAGCGCCACAGTGGCGTGGCGACGCCGGTCAATTTCCCAGCCGCTACAGACACCTACTAATCGCCCGCCTCGCGAGGAGATGGCCACCATGAAACTCCGCTCTGTACTCTTCCACGTTGCAGTCTCCCTACTCATCGCCGCAGCCGGCAACGCCTTTGCCGGCCCTGAGGCAGACACCACCGCACCGGCGGCGCCGCCCTCGAAGGCTCGAACCAAGGTCAAGATCGTCACGCTCAACAGCGACGGCGAGAAAGCCCCTGAGGTTCGTGTTTGGACCGGCGATGGGGACGGCCAATGGGTCGGCCGCACGGTCAAACGCGGTTTTTTGGGTGTGGGCTTGCTCAACTTGAATCAGGAATTGCGCGCATTTTTCGGTGCCCAGCAAGCGGCCGGCGTGCTGATCAGCAAGATCGAAGCGGGCAGCCCTGCGGACAAGGCTGGCCTCGAGGTCGGCGACGTCATCGTGGCGGTCGATGGCAAGCCGGTCGACAGTTCGGTGGATGTGGGCCGGCTCGTTGGTGAGAAAGAAGATGGACAGTCGGTCTCGCTGGATGTCTACCGCGACAAGCGGGTGCGCACCATCAGCGCCGATGTCGTCCAACGCGAGAAACCGGAGATCGACCTGGCCCCGCTGATGCGCGGCTCGCTGGAGGGTCATCTGGCCGACTTGTCGCAACTCGACGAGGAGCGCGCGATGGTCTTCAGCCTCGATCCCTCCGATCTGGAGAAGTTTTCCAAGGGGCTTGGCGAGACACTCGAAAGCCCCGAATTCAAAGACCGGTTGCGGGTCTGGCAGAGCACCAACGACGAGGTCGAGGCGCGCATGAAGGAACTGGAAAAGAAATTGCGCGACCTCGAGCAGCGTCTGAAAGAAGCGGAAGCCAAGAAGGGCACGCGCTGATGTTTTTCTGTTGACCTCCCTCCGGGAGAGAATCCCTCCTTCCCTCCCGATCTCTCGGGGCGGTCGCTAAGACCGCCCCGAATTTCTTCAGCGCGAGTTATCCGCGAAAACGCTCGATCCACCCGACGAGCACGTAGGCCGCCGCACTCACGGCCAAGGACAGCGTGAACGGATAGGGATGATCGCTGACGTATGTGCCCCACAGTTGCACCACGATGCTGACGATCAGCGCGGTGCCACCGGCCCATCGGCCGCCGAACCGGCTGAAAAGTCCGAAGACCATCAACACGAAAATTCCCGCGCCTCCAAACGCCGAGGCCTGCTCGACCAATCCGTAGACACCGTCGGCAGAGAACGCAAGCGCATAGGCGCCGAAGCCGGCGAGGACCACTCCGATGCGTGCGGCGCGCACTCTTTGACGCTCGCTTGCACGCGGATAGGCCCGCATCACCAGGTTATGCGAACCGAGTGCCCCCACCGCCAACAAGCTGCTATCGACGGTGGAGAGAATCGCTGAGATCAAGGCACCCGAGAAAACTGCGGCCAGGATCGGACCGAGTTTGGCGTGAGCCAACTGCGGCAAGAACGTCTCGCTGTCGGTCAATCCGGGCAGCAACGTCGGGCCCGCGAGTCCGAGCAGCACCGGGATCATCCCGATCGCGAGGTAGAGCGCAGCCGCGGCATAGGTCGCGTTGCGCGCCACACGCACCGAACGACTCGCCATGACGCGAGACGCCAGTTCCTGGGCGGTCACTGAGCCGAGGATCGGCACCAACCACGACTCGAGGGTTTGAACGTGGAAACCGTGGCCACTGCCAAGCGGATTCCATCGTTCGGCGGGCACGGTTCCCCACAGCGCGTTGATCCCCCCCGCTTGAACGATCACCGCAATGAACACCACCACCAAACCGACGATCAACACGATCCCCTGGAGCAAGTCGGTGGCTGCATCGGCCCAGAGACCCCCGGCAACGGTGTAGATCACGACCACTGCCGCCGCGAGCGTAATCGCACTATTGAGCTGCCAGCCTGAGTTGACCGCGAGTACCTGACCGAACGCTCTAATTTGTGCGCCCGCCCAAAGCAGCGAGGTGGGAATCATCATCAACACAGCGATCGACTCGGCGCGAGGTCCGTACCGCTCACGAAACAGATCCCCGAGCGTCATCAGTTGTCGGCGCCAGAGCGCGGCCGCAAACAGCACCGCCATCAACAGCAAACAGATCGTGTAGCCGAACGGATCGGCATGCGCCTCCGACAAGCCGCCCGCGTAAACGGCGCCGGATGCACCGATGCAGGTTTCGGCGCCGAACCAAGTTGCAAAGATGCTGAACGTGGCCAGCCATGGCCCGAGTTTTCGCCCTGCCAGGATGTAGTCTTCCTCGGTCGTGACACGCCGGGAGACCACGAATCCGATCGCCAGTTGCGCGGCGATGTATCCGAGCAATACCACCAACGCCCAGTTCATCGACGCTCGGCCGTCAGTACTGAACCAGAGAACCTTCGCGTTTGGCGCGGCGTACGGCGATTCGCGCCCCAATCAGACCGATTGGCACGAGCACCGCAGCAAATCCGGCCAGCGCGAGCAGGTGATGACTCGTTTCCGCTATCCCCTTGCCGCGAAACAGAACGTCGCGGACGGCTTCAGACGCGTGGTAGGTCGGAATGAACTCCGACAGCCAGGAGACCTTGCTACCCAACACCGACGGTGGAATGAGCACTCCGCCCAGCAACAACGAAGCGGTGCTGATCAAGAACTCGATCGGATTGCCGCGTTTGAAATACAGCACGAAGGCGGCGCTGAGGATCCCGATGCCGGACATCCCGATGACCGTAAAGAAGATCGCGACGAACAGCCCCAACACGCTTCCCACGTTGGGCTTGACGCCAAAGAACAACATCCCGAAGGCCATGTAAAGCACCGCCTGCAGCGCTGCGAAGAAGAAGCTGAAGGCGCTGGATGCCATCACGATGCTCCCCAGCCGCGTCGGCGTGACCAACATCGCCTCCAACGTACCGGTGGTTTGCTCGGTCCGGATGCTCGAGGCGTAGACATGCAGCGAAACATCGAGAAACCGGCTCACCATCAACCCGGCCAAGGCCCACGGGAAGTAATCCAAGCCGCCCAACAGCGCGGGGTCTTTGGGGCCGATGAACCTCGCCATGAAAAACCACAGCGTGGAGCTGACGAACAACCCGAAGAACTGCATCAAGAACGCCAGCCGGTAGGAAACCTCGGTCTGGAAATCGCGAACGATAAACGCCCACAAGGCACGAAGGAAGTTCATTCGCGTCGCGTCCCCACGAGGCGATGGAACACGCTCTCCAGATCGGCTTCGTGTTGTGAACATGAGACCACGCGCCGGCCGTCCTCACGAAGCTCTCCGAGCAACGCGTCGAACTGCTCATCGCTGAAGATCTCGATCGTGAGGGCAGTGACTCCTTCGGGCTCGCTTTCCTGGGCCACGATCTTCCCGAACTGGAGCGTTGATGGCACCGGACCGCGAATCCTCACGCGGTAGCTGACGTTCTCGGCACCGGCCCGGCGCAGCTCGTCGGGGGTCGCCATCGCCCGCAAGCGGCCCTCTGCCAAGATCGCGACGCGGCTGCACAACAACTCGGCCTCACGCAAATTGTGTGTCGCGATCAGGATCGTCTTGCCGCCCTCGATATGAAGCTGACGCTGAATCCACTCACGCAGGTGCGCAGCGCTGACCGGATCGAGACTGCGCGTCGGCTCATCCATCAAGACCACAGGCGGATCAGCGAGCAACGCCCGCGCGATCGCCAACCGCTGTCGCATTCCGGAGGAGTAGTCGCCGAATCGCCGATCGGCGTCGGCACCGAGTTCGACTCGCTCGAGCAACTCACTGACTCGACGCGACCGCGCCGTCCCTGACAAGCCGTGCAGGCGTGCGAAAAAGTTCAAGTTCTCGCGCGCGGTCAAGCGCCAGTAGAACGAGCGCTCTTCTCCATGGACCAAACCCAACAGCCGTGCGCGCGCGTGTGAGTCGGCCGGTGCACCGAGAATTTCCGCACTGCCGGTTTCCGGTAACACCAAGCCGCACAGGATCTTGATGAGTGTTGTCTTTCCCGCTCCGTTGGGACCGAGCAATCCCACCATCTCCCCACGACCGATCGTGAAGTCGATCTCGGACAACACCGCCAATCGCTCTGACTTCGCCCACGGCCGCTTCACCAACTCGCCGAACGGACGCCGCCGTGGAAAGCTCTTCGAGAGCTTGCTGACGCTCACTGCGGGCGGGTGCATAGAACTGGTTTCGATCACGGCGCCGCAGAATAGCGGAAATTCGCTGCGAATTTGATTTCGAAATTCAGGTTGACCGACGCTGTACGCTCTACTAGCATCCTCGCCCGGGCTTCAGGGGTTTCGCCCCTCCATGTGCAACGCAGTTTTTCTCGCCCGGAGCGCTCCCTTGGCTGCTTGTGCAGTTGTCATTCCGGCCCGCTGGGGGTCCTCACGTTTTCCGGGAAAAGTCGTCGCTACACTCGCCGGCAAACCGCTGGTGTTGCACGCTTGCGAGCTCGCGGCGCGCGCCACGCGAGTCACTCAGATCCTCGTCGCCACCGATGACGAACGGATCCTCGAGGTGGTTCGGCGTGGCGGTTTTCAGGCAGTCATGACGCGCAACGACCATCCGAGCGGCACAGATCGCGTGGCAGAAGCAGTGGCCACGAGCGACGTCGCTGCCGTGATCGGCCTGCAAGCGGACGAGCCATTTCTCGATCCGTCCGATCTCGATCGTCTCGCGCAAGCCGTGCTGGAGGACACCGAGTGCTGGTTGGCGACGCTGTCGGCACCGCTTGACGGGCTGCGCGACTTTCTCGATCCGAACGTGGTCAAGGTGGTGCTCGGCACTGACAATCGCGCGCTTTACTTCTCCCGTTCCCCGATTCCCTACCCGCGTCCCGAGGGTGCGGCACACTTGCCGGCTCCGCCCGATCGTTTGCCACCCGCTCACCTGTGCCGCAAACACATTGGCGTTTATGCCTGGCGACGTGAAGCCCTCATCAAGTTCCCGGCCATGCCAGCGTCGAGCTTGGAGCGGTGCGAAGGCTTGGAGCAATTGCGCGCGCTTGAAGCCGGATGGACTATTCGTGTACTCCCCGCCGCCGGTGAGCCGTTCGGCGTCGACACCCCAGAAGACCTACACCGCGCTGAATTGAAATGGGCGCGAGGGAATACCGTCTCATGATGCGTCGTGACGAAACTCGCTACATTTTCGTGACCGGAGGAGTGGTCTCTTCCCTTGGGAAGGGACTCGCGGCAGCGTCGATCGCCCGGCTGCTCGAGTCGCGCGGATTTTCTGTCACGATCCAGAAACTCGATCCATACATCAACGTCGATCCTGGAACGATGAGTCCGTTTCAACACGGCGAGGTGTATGTCACCGATGACGGCGCCGAAACCGACCTCGACCTCGGCCACTACGAGCGATTTACCTCGATTGTCACGACTCGCCAGAACAACTACACCACCGGCCGCATCTACAAGGAGGTCATCGAGCGCGAGCGGCGCGGCGACTACCTGGGCGCCACAGTCCAGGTGATCCCGCACATTACCGACGAGATCAAGCGCTGTATTCGGGAACTCTCCAACGGCTACGAGATCCAGATCGTCGAGATTGGCGGAACCGTCGGTGATATCGAATCGTTGCCGTTTCTCGAGGCGATTCGTCAACTGCGCAACGAGATCGGCCCACGGCGCGGAATTTTTGTGCATCTGACGCTGGTGCCGTGGATTCATACGGCACACGAGTTGAAGACCAAGCCGACCCAGCATTCAGTCCGCGAACTGCGTGAGATCGGTATTCAGCCCGACGTCTTGTTGTGCCGCAGTGACCGCACCTTGCCGACCGACATCAAACGCAAGATCGCGCTGTTTTGTAACGTCAGTGAAGACCAAGTGATTGCGGCGCCCGATGTCGCCAATATCTACGAAGTACCGATGTCGCTCTCAGCCGAAGGCGTCGATGAGATCATTACAAAACTGCTCGATCTGCCATACCGCAAGCGCGATCTGTCGGCGTGGATCGATCTCACCGAGCGCGTTCGTAAACCGCAGGGCGAAGTGACGATCGGGATGGTGGGCAAGTATGTCGCCTACGAAGACTCCTATAAGTCGCTCAACGAAGCCCTGCATCACGGAGGCTTTCCTCAAAAGCTAGCGGTCAAACTCGAGTTCCTCGAGTCGGAAGCGCTGGAAACCGGCGATCTGACTCAGCTCGACAAAATGGATGCGGTACTCGTTCCGGGCGGATTCGGCGCGCGCGGTGTCGAAGGCATGATCCGCGCTATCGAGCATGTTCGCGTGCACAAGATCCCGTTCCTCGGCATCTGTCTCGGATTGCAATGCGCCACGATCGAAACCGCTCGCAATGTGGCAGGGCTGCGCGGCGCACATTCCACGGAGTTCGATCCGAAGACGCCGCACCCCGTCATCGATTTGCTGCCCGAACAGCTCGGGATCAACGATATGGGCGGCACGATGCGACTCGGCGCCTACCCCTGCAGGGTCTCGCCGGGAACTCTCGCCATGCAGTTGTACGGGAAGTCCGAGATTTCCGAGCGCCATCGTCATCGCTACGAAGTCAACAACAGCTACCTCGACAAGCTCAAGGCCGCCGGTCTGACAATTTCGGGGATCTACCCCAAGCGTGAACTCGTCGAAATCGTCGAGCGTGCCGATCATCCTTACTTCGTCGCCTGTCAGTACCATCCTGAGTTCAAGAGCCGCCCGCTCGCGCCCCATCCGTTGTTCTCCGGACTGGTCGCCGCCGCTTGGCGCCACAAGCAGGATCAGCGCTGATGACACGACCGAGCCGCGTCAGTCCGATCGAGATCGCTCCAGGCGTGCGCTGTGGTGACGGCGAGCCGCTGCTCGTGATTGCCGGGACCTGCGTGGTCGAATCGCGTGAGAGCGCCATGCGCCACGCTCAGGCATTGCGCGAATTTACTGCCGAGCTCGAATTGCCGTGGGTCTTCAAAGCGTCCTACGACAAAGCCAACCGCACCTCGCATCAGAGTTTTCGCGGGCCCGGTATCAGCGAGGGGCTAGCAATCCTGGCCGAGGTAAAACAGCGTGTCGGGGTACCTGTGCTCTCCGATGTGCACGAGGCGTCGCAGTGCGCCATCGCCGCAGCCGTTGTCGATGTGCTGCAAATTCCTGCCTTCTTGTGCCGGCAAACCGACCTGCTGCTCGCGGCCGCGGCAACCGGCAGGGTCGTCAACGTCAAGAAGGGCCAATTTCTCGCGCCGTGGGACGCACGCGCGATCGTCGAGAAGCTGCACATCGGCGGCGCTTCGCGCGTCATGCTCACCGAGCGCGGTGCGAGCTTCGGCTACAACAACCTCGTCGCCGACATGCGTTCGATTCCAGTCATGCGATCGTTCGGTGTGCCGGTGGTGTTCGACGCCACCCACTCGGTGCAACGTCCTGGCGGGCTTGGTCACGCGTCCGGCGGCGATGCCGAATTCATCCCCACACTCGCGCGTGCGGCCGTTGCCGCCGGTGCCGATGCGATCTTCTTCGAGGTTCACGAAGACCCGGCGAACGCTCTTTCCGACGGACCAAACGCCTTGCACCTGGAGTTGGTTCCTTCGTTGTTGGCCGAGCTCGTAGCGATTCACACCATTGTGCGCGGGCGAGGCGTGCGATGACCCATCGAGACGAAGGACGTCGCGTGCTGCAGGTTGAAGCGCGCTCACTGCGTGCGCTCTCCGAGCGGCTCGGCGCGGAGTTCGATCAAGCCGTCGACCTGATCTTCAACGCTCGCGGGCGTGTCGTGTTGACCGGCATGGGAAAGTCGGGACTGGTCGCTCGCAAGATCGCAGCCACGCTGGCATCGACCGGCACGCCCGCACTGTTTCTTCATCCCGCCGAGGCGCGGCACGGCGATCTAGGGGTGATCGTCAGCGGTGACGTGGTAATCGCCCTGTCTCAAAGCGGCGAAACCAGTGAGGTTCTCGCCTTGACCGAAACAATCCGGCGGCTTGGCGCGCCGCTGATCGTTGTCTCTGGAAACCGCAACTCCACGCTGGCGCGCGAGGCAGACGTTTGGTTGGACACCTCGGTCGACGAAGAAGGCTGCCCGCTTGGCTTGGCTCCGATGGCCAGCACCACCGCCGCGCTCGCGTTGGGTGATGCCTTAGCGGCCGCGCTGATGTTGGCCAAGGGGTTTCGCGAGGAGCAGTTCGCGATGCTGCATCCAGGCGGCAAGCTCGGACGGAAGTTGATGCGCGTCGAATCGGTGATGCGCACCGGCGATCAGATTCCACGCGTGGCCCCCGAGGCGCCGATGCGTGCCGTCGTGATGGAGATGAGCCGCAAACGCCTAGGCTGCGCGATCGTGGTGGGTCCGGATCACAAGCTCTTGGGAATCGTGACCGACGGTGATTTGCGCCGGCTGTTGGAAAAGAACGAGTCGCCGCTCGATCGCACCGTCAACGAAGCGATGACTCACCACCCCGTGACCACCTCGCCGCAAGCTCTCGCCAGTGCGGCACTTCGAGTCATGGAAGAGCGCAAGATCACGTCCTTGCCGGTGGTCGATGCGGAAGGACGACTGGTGGGCGTCGCTCAAATTCACGACCTGTGGTCGACCGGCCTGGTATGAAGACGACTTGGACGACGGGGCTGCAGGCCCGCGCGGCGCGAATTCGTATCCTGCTTTGCGATGTCGACGGCGTGCTCACCGACGGAGGGTTGTATTACTCCGGTGACGAGGGGTTCGCCGTGCGGTTTGATGTCAAAGATGGACTTGGCCTGGTGCTCGCGCGAAAAGCGGGGCTTATCACCGGTATCATCTCCGCGCGCCAACACCCGGAAGCCCATCGTCGCGCACGCGATCTGGGACTGTCGGAAGTTCATCTGGACGTGGAGGACAAACGATCCATGCTGGACGAAATCCTCACACGTCACGGGTTGGCCGCTGAGGAGTGCTGTTATGTGGGCGATGATCTGGTCGATCTTCCCGTGCTGACCGCCGTGGGACTGCCGATCGCGGTCTGCGATGCGGTCGCCGCGGTGCAGAACGCTGCCCTCTGGATCACGACTCAGCCGGGCGGCCGTGGCGCTGTTCGCGAGGTGGTCGAGCACCTGCTCGCGGCACGTCGGGGGGAATTACCGTGAGAGCGCTCTTGTCGGTCTTGATCCTTGCTTTCTTCGTGCTGTTGGTTTGGATTGCTGTCGCCAACTGGAACGAAACAGTGACCGTCAGCCTTGGCTTTGAAAAGGCTCGCGAGGCCTCACTGGCGGTGGTGATCTTCGCTTCCGTCGGTGCGGGGGTGCTGTTCATCGGCGTGCTCGCCCTGATCGAAGGTCTCACGCTGCGCGTCGAAAATCTGCGGCTGCGCCGCCGCTTGCGCAGGCTCGAAGAAGAGACCGCCGATCTGCGCAACCTGGCGCTGCAATCGGCGCCGGCGCCATCGCGTTTGGACAGCGGGCCGACTTCGGTGCCGGATCCCTCATGACGGGGTTGGTTATCCTGGTGGCGTTTCTCAGCGGCGTGATCGTGACGGCGCTCGTGGTCTCCACTGTGCGCCGTGCCAAGCCGGCTTTCGAGACGCCCGGCCCCTATCAAGTACTGATCGAAACCGCCATCGCGCGCTTTACCGCCGATGACTTTGTCGGCGCTGGTGCTGCGCTGCGGCAGGCGATCGAAGCCAGCAGTGAAGACGCCTCGCTCTCTCTGCTGTTCGGCGATACGTTGCGCCGCGGTGGAGACGTCGCCCGGGCCGAGCGGGTGGTCGAAGTACTGACGGCGCGACAAGACCTCTCGAATGAAGTTCGCTCGGCACTGTTGCTGCTGCGCGGCCGATTGCTGGAGGAAACAGAATCGGCCGACGAGGCACTCGCTTGCTACGAGCAAGCCGCCGGGGCACTCCCCCGTGCGCCCGCCCCCTTGATTGCACTCGAGCGCCTGCTCTCGCGTCTCAACCGCTGGCCCGAGGCCATTGCGGCCTCGCTCAAGCTCCAAAAGCTGGTACCTGATCGCGGAAAGTTGGTGACAGCGCGTCGACGTGTGCTCTATGCGCGCGAGCTGCTAGCGGAGGCGCGCGCCGACGAAGCGCTCAAGCAGGCGCAGGTCGCGTTAGCCGAGGTGCCCAATCTTGCGGCCGCGATTCTGACGCGCGGCGACGCGCTCTATCAGTTGGGCCAGCGCGCGCAGGCGCGCGAGGCCTGGCTCGAAGCCGCGCGCGAAGCGCCTCATGTCACCGCCCTGAGCTTGGATCGACTGGAAGGCACTGGCTCCACCGCCGATCGCGAAGCCGCGCGCCGCTTCGCTCAGGACATGATCGAGCGCGAAGCGACCGGCATCACCTCATGGCGGCTGTACGCATGGATGGCGGATGACGCACTACGCCGCAAGGACGTCGGCGAAGCGCGTGCATGGGTCGAGCGAGTCGCTGACTCCCAACCCCGATCGGCGACCGCACAGCGACTGAAGGCGCGCCTGTCTCACATCGAGGATGGCGAGCGCTCCGTGCGCAGCGCCTTCCTGATGAAGACTTGGGCGGCGGAGCGATTGTGGTGGGATGCGTGGCGTTGTACGCGCTGCGGACATGCCATGGATGAATTCGATTGGCGCTGCCCTGCCTGTCAGGCCTGGGAGTCGTTGGTCTGACTCAAGCGTCCCGCAACGATTGCAGCAACAAGGCGCGTCGAGACGGTGAGAGCAAGTCACCCACCAGACTCAGTTCGACGTCGAGCAGGCCGTCGAGCGCCTCGCGCGAGTCGCCGTGCCACCGCTCCAACACACCACGGGCCAACGACTCACGCTCGAACAGGCCCGCACGATCCGGTTCGAGTCCTTCAAACGCGGCCCCGTGCGGTCCGAGCCTTCGCACGCACGTGAGCACGAAGTTGCGTGCTCCAGCACCGATCTCGAGTCGAATTTCCTGGAATACCAGCGCGTGCCGCCGATTGAAGCGATCGACCTCCGCGTACAACGCGTCGGAGATCTGAGGCGGCGCGGGCGACGGAGTATCAAGCTCGAACTGCCCCGCGCGAGTTGACTCGGAACTGTCCGCGGCAGGCGCGACGGCAGAACCGTCTGTGTCGCTCGCTTGCGGGGTGCCGGCAGACTCTAAAGAGTGGCTCGACGCGAACTCGGCATCGTGCAACTGCGGCGTATCGAACGAGTGACTTTCGTCGAGTTGTACGGGGGTGATCAGCCCGTCGATGAACGAACGTGGAATCTCCAGCGTGCGGTCCGCATCCAGGTTGGGGCGCTCCGTTTCGAGCGTTGTATCCAGATCGATCGACGACGCAGGCGGGACGTCAACCTCATCACTGCCATAGTCCGTCGCTGGACCTTCCACGAACGTCTCTTCCATCGCTGCGGCGAGGCTCGGCGATTGAAGTTCGGCGCTCGCGGGCAGTCCTTCCATCGATTCCTCAGCTGTTTCGATGCTGGGCGACTCGACGTCGACTGCAGCCGGCGGGTCCTCGAGTTCAAATCTTTCGGATGCCAGATTGGAAATGCTGAACACCGCTTCTGGGGCACGTTCGCCTTGGTCTGACTCGGCTGATCCTTCAGCTGGGACCGATTGACTGAACCAAGCGTCATCGACCTCCAACTCTCGGTCAGAGGGAGCGTCGGGCGAAGCGGATTGACTCGCGCCGGTGGTGACCTGCCCGGCGGCAAAACCTTCGAGGTTCGGCGGAGCGTGTTCGCGCTGCTGGCGGCTGAACAGTTCTGGCGCGAACTCGAGCGCACTGTCAGCCGACTCTGATGACGAGGCTGGTGGCGATTCTTCGCTCAGCGTTGACGCTTCACTCATCCAAGCAGAGGCCTGATACGCAGGCACCGCATTCTTCGTTTCGCGCACGCGTACCAGAATCTCGGCCTCACTCACCCGCTCGATAACCCCCACTCGTTCGAGCGCGTAGATCAGTCGAACCAATTCAAAATCAGGTTCTGGACGCGATGCCAACAGCTCTTCGACGGTGCGTTCCTTGCCGAGTACGGAAACCAATTCCCAGATCGTGGGGCGCAGTGCCATGCGATCGAGCCGGTCGAGGTAGTCGCGACGCAACCTGAACAGCGTACCGAGACCACCGAGTTCGTCCCAAAGATGATCGAACGTTTCGAATGCCGTGCAAGCCTCGACCACCACTTCCTCGACGCTCGCGTCGAGCGTGACGGTCTCGCTGAGCGTGACGTTGTCTTCCAGCGTGAATTCGCCGTCGCGCCATTGGGCGAGCGAGCGCGCGACATCCATCAACTGTTCACGAACGAATCGCTCGACATCCTCCGGCTGCAGTGCTCCACGCTCGGCCAAGATCGTGCCGATTCGTTTACCAGAGAGCAGTCGCCGTACGGCGTCTTCGTGGTCACGATCGGAAATCACGCCGCGGCGCAAGAGATGCGTGACCAGGCTTTTCTCCGGGTCGCTGCTGGTCGCGAATTGGATGCGTCCATCCTGAAAAAACAGTGCGCCTTCCAAGCCGGATTGAAACAGCCGCAGCACGCCGTTGAAGCGGCGCGGTCCGAGATCCATCAACAACTCGATCGCACCGCCGTCCGGCAAGAATCCTTCCGTCGTGCTGCTGACGAACCCGGTGATCAGACGCGGGTCTTCTCGCTCGATCGCACCAATGATCGCCAGGCCCCAAAGCGAACGGTAGATGTCGTAGGACGGCGCGTAGACTTCACGGCACAAAGAGTCGACGCGACATGGACGGTGCAACTGCTCGAGGATCGCTCGCTCGGTCATCCCCAAACTGGCCAGCGACAATTCAGAACCCTCGGTGCGGCGGTACACCGCGCGTGGGCCACCGACGGCGCGACGAACCCAGCGCCAATCGCGGACTCGCTTGACGCCGGTCAGGACCAACGTCTCCATCGCAAGATCGAGCGTGATCGATTCGTGAGCCGGTAACGAAACCTTGGAGAGCTTGTAGCCTCCCTCACGGAACGCGAACACCGAGAGCGCCACCTCGCGCACTTGATCGAGCACGGCTCGCACCACAGCACCCGGATCCATCACACCGCTATCGACCAGGATCTGTCCGAGTCGCCGGCCCCGCGCGACTTGCCCAGAGGCCTCCAGGAGCGGCGCCAATCGCACCTCGCCGCGACGCAAGAGAAACGTGCCGAGCCTATCTTCGGGATCGGACGACGCTGCAAAGACAACGCGTCCTTCCCGCAAATAGAGAACCTTGCGCAGCCCTCGACGTTCCAGCATCAGAGCGCCTGTAAATGCTTCGCGCGACAGGGCGCACAGGATTTCGGGAACCGAAGTTCCCTCCAGACGCCCCTCGAGAGGGATCGTCGAAGCCCTAGCGGCTCCCAAGCCAGTCAGCGGGAAATCAGCCACCATCGATGCCATGGGGGCGAATCTAGGGTTCGCCCCCGGAATGAGGCCAGCCTTGATCGCTCGGCCTGCTCCGCCGCCCTCCGGACCGGGCCGTTCACGACCCAGCCTGAGCGGCGACAAATCGCTCTAACTCTAAGACCGAGACCGCCGCCGTTCCCAATCGGCCCACCGAAATGGCGGCTGCCGCGTTGGCCCAGCGGGCGGCGTCGGCCAGCGGTATGCGGGCGGCCAACATGGCCGCCAAGGTAGCCGCTACCGTATCACCGGCTCCGGTCACATCGAAGACCTCGCGGGCTTCGGCCTGAATCGAAACCGGTTCGCCCACACGCTGAACCAGCAGCATCCCGGCTTCGCCGCGGGTCACCAACACGGCGTCGAGTGCCAATCGGCTCAGGAGCAGACGGGCCGCGGCCGTTACGTCGGACTCGCCGTGAATCTCGTGTGCCGTCGCGCGTGCGATCTCGCCTTGATTGGGAGTGATCACGGTAGCGGGTTGATACACCGAGAAGTTGGCGCGTTTCGGATCGACGACGGACGGAACTCCCGCGCGCTGTGCGGCCCGTAGCACTGGGATCAGGACTCGGTCATCCAGCAGCCCTTTGGCGTAGTCCGAGATGACCAGTGCCTCCGCACCCTCCAGCGCCCGTACCGCGTTGGCGCAGACCTGCTCGGCAAACCGATCTTCGATCGGCGAATCGTCTTCGTCGTCGATCCGCACGACCTGTTGATGCCGGGCCAGGACACGCGTCTTGACGGTCGTCGGCCTGTCTGGATCGACGACCATCGTGCTGGTGTCGACTCGTTTCGCCGCGAGCAGGGCGCTCAGAGCGCGGCCTGCTTCGTCATCCCCCACAAGGGTCACCAAATGGGGCTCCGCGCCCAAGGCTGCGATGTTGAGGGCCACATTGGCCGCACCGCCCGCGCGGATCTCCTGCTGTCTGAGCCGGACGACAGGCACCGGCGCTTCTGGACTGATTCGATCCACCGACCCGTGCAGATAGCGATCGAGAATGACATCGCCCAGGACGACCACGCGACGGCCCGCCAGTCGTTCCGAGAGCGATGCCATCAGCGCCCCTTGCCATCTCCACCCGGCAGCGGCCTGGCTGCTTCGGGGAGCATTTGGGGAATGCCGTCCTCGACCGGGTAGAGCACCCGGCAACGATTGCAAACGAACCCGTCACCGGCCGCCGTCAAACTGACTTTCTCCCGGCAAGTAGGACAGGCCAGGATCTCGATCAACCACTGCTCCAGCAAGGTTCCAATCCTCCGCCCGGGACTTTGCCACAACTTCCGGTCTAGCAAGTACGACGAATGCCTCCGATGGGAGCCGTCCTGGAGCTGAAGCGGTGCGCTGCGGAGAGTTCACCGTGATCGGCGGCCGGTCGGCCTGGCCGGCCCCCTCCCCTCCAGGGAATAATCGCCACCATGTCGACGGTGTCCTCCTACTCTGCGACCCAATCTCCAAGCCGCGTTTTGATCGTGCGGCTCGGCGCGCTGGGTGACGTGGTGCGCACGCTTCCCGCGCTTGGTTTGATTCGAAGGACCTGGCCTGACGCATCGATCGCGTGGGCCGTGGAAGAGCCGGCCTCGCCGCTCCTGCTGTCGCACCCCGATCTCAATCAGGTCTTTGTGCTTCCTCGCCGTGAGTTGCAACGACGAGTGCGGCGAGCGCCGTGGACCGGCTGGTCGCTCATCTCGAGCTTCGTGCGGCGGATCAGATCATTCCGCCCCGATTTGGCGATCGACTTTCAGGGGAGTTTCAAAAGCGGGCTCGTCTTGCGGCTCTCGGGAGCCGGAGTACGCGTCGGCTTCGATTCCCCCTTTTCGCGCGAGGCCAGTCATCTGTTTGCGACGGTCCGCGCCAACCTGCCGGCAGGCAGTAAGCACCGGGTCTTGCGGGCCGCGCGGTTGGCTGAGGCGGCCGGTGCAATGCCCGGCGAACTCGTGGCCAACCTCGGATTGACGCCGGCCGAGCTCGAAGCCGGCAGGCACTTGGCAAATCAACTCTCCGGCGAGTTGCCTTTGGTCGCGTTGGCCCCCTGGAGCAGCCGGCGTCAGTCCTGGAAGCGCTACCCCGCCGAACGCTGGGCCGAGGTCGCGCGGGGCCTGTGTTCGCGGGGGGTTCGAGTGGCAATCCTGGGCGGCCCTGGCGAGGAGGCCGAGACCGCTCGGCTGTGCGCAGCGGCGGGGCCAGGCGTGGTCGCTTCGGGCGCTCTCGGTGTGCGCGAACTCGCCGCCTTCATTGCCGCTTGTGATTTGTTCGTCGGCGGTGACACCGGTCCAATGCATATCGCGTGGGCCGTGAATCGTCCCGTGGTCGCCATCTACGGTCCCACCGATCCCGAGTTGAACGCACCGTTTGGAGCGGGCCACACCGTGCTCGCTGCCCCGCAGCAGACCGATCGCCACGACAGCGATCCCTTTCCTTCAATCACACCTGAGCGCATCGTGGCTGCCGCATCGCCGTACCTTTCACGCCCTGTCTTGGAGAACCAACGTTGAGAACAACCCTGTTCACTCGCTCAATCCAGTTCGCGGCGTTTGCGCTGGTGGCCGTCGAAACCGTGCACGCTCAGTCGCCGGTCGACCCCGCGAAGCTCGATGCTTTGTACTACTTGATGCAAGACGGCAAGTGCGACGAGCTCTACACGCAGCTCGAGCCGTTGACAAAAACCAATCCCAAGGACCCCGATCTGTTGTCCATCGAGGCCAACTGCCGTCTGCGGCAAGCGCGAAAAATAGAGCAGGTGTTCGATAGCGCGGCCTACGAACGATTGATCACCGGGTCGGGCTTGCGTTCGCTTCCCGCCAGTTCGATGCAGTCGCTCAACAGAGTGCGACTCGCGCACGACACCAAGGCTCTCGACCGCGCCTTGTCGCTGTTCAGCGAGGCACTGAAGGCCGCACCGAAGCGCGACGACATCCTCGCTGGCAACGTGGCCGCGCGCGTCGGCAATGGACTCGCGGCGCCGGCCATCGAGTTGCTCAAGCAACACCGTGCCGATGTCTCGCCCGCGGTCTTGGGCGATGTCGCCACAAGCGTGCAAGACGCAGCCTCGTTGGGACTCGTCGACTCCGCGAGCAAGGTCGCAACGGTTCTCGCGGAGTTGTTCCCCGACGATCCCGCGTCGCATGGTGCCGTCGCGTTGTGCGCCGAGGCGCGCCGCGATTTTCCTGCACAACTGAGCGCTTTGCGCCGGATGGCGGCCTTGGCACCCACCGACGCGGGACTAGCAACCCGCACGGCGACCGCGGCGGCACTCTCGCGGCAATGGAACGATGCCCTGGCCCTCGTTGTGCCGCACGCCACCGTCGACATCAACGCACGCATGGTGTTGGCGCTGTGCCGAACGCGCACCGCTCTGGCGAGTGCCGCGCCGCTTTGGTCGGAGTTGGGAGCCGCGCTAGCCAAGCAAGCAACACCCGACCCGGTGATGCGCGCGGTGGTCGATCACTACTTGCGGATCATCGGCTCCAAGACACCCCCGACGGCGATCATGCGCATGCGCGGCGGTAAACAACTGGGCAGCCTGGGATTGGTATTGCCCGCAGTCGTCGAGTTTGACAGCGCGTTGTCACTCGACCCCAAACTGATCGAGGCGCAAAAGGCCTTGGCTGACGTCTATCGTGGCGACTTGCGTTTCGACGACGCCCTGGCAGCACTCGACGCGGGGCTGGCGACACTCGAGACGCTCCCCGAAGGGGCCAGCGCCTATCGTCCAGCAGAGTTTCAAGCGGACCGTTGCGCCGTGCTCTACGGGTTGGGCCGCGACAAGGAGGCCAGCGAGGCCTGCTCATCGGCGCGCGCCGGTGGCCACCCTAACTCGATGGCGCAGGCGATGGTCGCGCTGGCACTCGGCCGTAAGGCAGAGGCAACCGCTTTGCTCGAAGCGGCCGCCAAAGAGGGAGGCGAAGAAGGGGCCACCGCCAAAGCCAAACTCGAGGCACTGAAGAATGAGAAGTGAGTCGCTGCTTCGAATCGCCGTGCTGTTCGTTGCCGTTGGTCTGGCTGCTTGTGGAGGCTCATCCGTCACGGAGCCAAAGGAGCCTCAGCCTGCAGCCTCGTTGGACGACGCCAAGCTGCAAGCGGCTTCCAGCGGCCGGCCGATCTTGGTCGATGTGTACGCCGACTGGTGAGGCCCCTGTCAACAGTTCGCCCGTGAGGCGAAGGAAGATCCAACGATTCGTGCCGCACTCGAGCGTGTCGTGTTGTTCAAGCTCAACGGTGACGATGGCGGCGACGGCGAATCGTTTGCGAACGAGACGTTGGGGATCGATGGGTTTCCGACCTTTGTCGTGCTCGACGCAAAAGCCCGCGAGATCGATCGATTCTCCGGCTATGGCGATCCACAGGGTTGGGCCGACGAACTCAGTCAAGTACTGAGCGATCCGACCACGATCGAAGAGAAGGAAAAACGTTTCGCCGCAGCGCCCAGTGTTGCGCTGGCCGAGCGTTTGGGTGATTGGAGCGTCAGCCGCCGGGAATACGAGGAAGCGATCGCCCGCTACCGTGCCGGGCAAAAACTCGATCCAAGAACGATCCACACGTTCTGGAAACGGATTCTCCGAACCGGGCTGCGTGCGTTCGACTACGAGGCCGCCGGGTTCGATCGTGCCCGGCTGGTGTCGATTGCAGGTGAACCGTTCGCGATGCCTGCGCCCGATTCCGGAACTCTGCTATCCGCAGCCTCGGAATTGGCCGAGATGCCCGAATCGTTCGATACCGACGTTGTGGGGCCTGCGATTCAACGAGTATTGGCGGCTACAGAACAAACGACGGACCCAGCGCAGCGCAGGCAACGCGCACGTCTATTGGTCATCAAGGCAATTCGTTTTGATCACGATCCTGCCGCAGCGGTCGCAGCGCGACGCGACTCAATGGCCGAAGGGTGGCAAGACGACCCGTTCGCGATCAACGAGTTTTCCTGGTGGTGCTTCGAGCGAGAGGTCAACACCGACGAAGCGTACCAGCTGGCAACGCGCGCCCTGGGACTGCTGCCGGCTCAAACGCCGGGCGCGCGACGCGCCATGGTTCTCGACACTGCTGCCGAGCTTGCTCTGCGCCGAAACGATCGCGCCAAAGCGATTGAACTCTGGACGCAAGCCAAACGGGCCGACCCGGAGAGTGAGCACTACAGCGAGCGACTCACCGCAGCGCAGGAGAGCGCCGCACCGCTCTAGGCTTCGCCGTAGGGTCTGCGCGCTCACACCAACTGCGGTGCGTGATCGAGTTCGTAGGCCTTGATTTTGCGATAGAGGGTGCGCACCGAAATGCCCAGCATCTCTGCCGCCCGACCGCGATGCCATCGGGTGTTCTCCAACACCTCCAGAATTCGCTGACGCTCCAATTCCTCGAGTGAACCGCTGGCTGCGGCACGGGACGCCGAAGGCGAGCTCATCGGAGGCGGTTGTGGTGATGGATGCAGAGCCGCGTAGTCCAACGCTGCATGGCGCCGGCTGCCCCCGAGAATATCGAGCGGAAGATCTTCGGCGTTGATGACGCCGTCGTGAGCCAAAAGCGCCGCGCGTTCTACGACGTTTCTCAACTCGCGCACGTTGCCGGGCCAGTCGTAGTTGACCAGCAGCTCGTGGACCCCGCTCGCGAAACACAGCCGCGAATCGATCGAGGCCAAGAACGCGTTGGCGAGCGTCGGGACTTCCTCGGTCCGTTCACGCAGCGGCGGGACCAAGATCGTTCCGGCGTTGATGCGATACAACAAGTCGGCCCGAAAGGCGCCGCGCTGCGCTTCCGACGAGAGGTCGCGATTGGTTGCCGCCACCAGCCGGACGTTGACCGTCACTTTTCTCCGGCCGCCCACCCGGAAAAAACTCATGGTCTCCAAGACGCGCAGCAGTTTGACTTGCAGTCCGGCCGGCAGTTCACCGATTTCATCGAGAAACAATGTGCCGCCATCGGCCGCTTCCATCAGTCCGGCACGTGCGGTCTGCGCGCCGGTAAACGCTCCTTTTTCGTTGCCGAACAACTCACTCTCGAGCAACGTGTCGGGAATCGCTGCGCAGTTGAGGTCCACGAACGGCCCGGAGACACGGCGGCTCCGGCGGTGAATCTCGCGCGCCACCAGCTCTTTGCCGACACCCGATTCACCCAAGATCAGCACCGGCAAATCCGAAGGCGCGAGCCGGTCGATCAGGCGCACCACAGGCACCATGATTCGTGAATCCCAACCGTGTGCGTTGCCCGGCGATTGGCGATGCTCCTCGCGGCGCCGGAGATGCTGATTCTCGCGATTGACCGAGCGCTTGCGAGCCGCAGCACGGACCAACGCATCGAGCACTTCGATGCGGCACGGTTTGGCCACGAAATCGTAGGCCCCCAGACGCATCGCCTCGACAGCGTTTTCCACCGTGGCGTTGCCGGTCAGGATGATCACTTCCGGCGGCGCCACTTCTTCGCGCAGCTGCTTGAGCACGGCCAAGCCATCGAGCTGCGGCATTCGCACATCGAGCACCGCAACATCGAACTCTTCCTTCTCCAACAACGACAGTGCCGTCTTGCCATCCTCGGCCGGGGTGACCTGGTGGCCACGGCGGATCAACTCGCGCGTCAGAATCCGGCGCAGTGCTTCCTCATCGTCGGCCAACAACACGCGCAGCGGCTTGGAGTCGTCTTCCATGATCGAAGGGCTCTCACCAGTTTTCATTTCATCGCTCATGCCATGACCTCGGCGTCAGCGGGCAACACGATATCGAAGCGTGCCCCACGCCCGGATTGAGGAATCAAGTCGAGTTGACCGCCGTGGGCCTTGACCAGCCCGTAGGCGACCGCCAGTCCAAGGCCGGTGCCCTGCCCGGTCGGTTTGGTTGTGAAGAACGGCTCGAAGATCCGTGCCTGGATTTCGCGAGGCACGCCCGGTCCATCATCTTCGACACTCAGAATCGCCTCGCCATGCGGACCGCAACGGGCGCTGATGGTGATCCGCCCACGAGGAGCGGCGTCTGCGGCATTCAGCACCAGCGCGAGTAGCACCTGCACAATCTGATCCTCGTTGACCAACGGTTGGGGCAGGTTGGGGGCGAAATTCAATTCGATCGTCATGCTGTCGACCCGCGCGTTGTGCCGCAGCAGGCGCACGGCGCGTCGCGCCAGCGAACCGAGATCGCACCGCTGAGGCTCTGAGGGCTGCGAGCGAGAAAAATCGAGCAGTCCTTCAAGGATCTCTTTGCAACGGTAGGCTTCGCCTTCCACCACGGCGGCATCTTCGGCCGCCTCTTGACGGTCGGCTGCGGAGAACTCACCTCGCAGACGCTCCTGCATCGCTTCGGCGCAGCCGGCGATGGTTGCCAATGGGTTTTTGATCTCGTGAGCAATCCCTGCGGCCAGGCGACCCACAGCAGCGATCTTGTCGGTCTGCGCCATCGATCGCTCCATCTGACGGGCTGCGGTGACATCGCGAGAAACCGTCAGCACATGACTGACAGCGTCATCGACCCCGAGCCGCATCGGCAGTTTCTCGACCTGGAAGATTCGGGGCGAGGTGCCTGCCAGACTCTGCACTTCGCTGAGGCTCGATTGTCCACTCGCCAATACGTTCGCGTACTCCTCGTGCAAGGCTGTGTGTTGACCAATCACATCCCACAGTTGCCGGCCCAGCACTTCACCGCGGGGGCGGCCGAATGGACCTGTCTCGCGTCCTCGATTCCAAACGACGATTCGCGACTGTGTGTCGATGACGTGCAACGACAACGGCAGCGCATCGACCACCGCTTGAAACAGCGCGCGCTGACGCTCGGCGTCGTGCGCACTCTCTTCGACCATGACTTGCAAGCTCTGCGACCAGCGGCGCAACACCGCGAGCCGCTCGATGCGACAGACGAGTTCCTCGGCACTCACCGATGGTCCGATCACATCGGCAGCGCCCACATCGAACATCGCCAACCGTCCAGGTGTGTCGTGTTCGGGTGCCACACCGATCACCGACGCCGCCCCTCGTTGCAACGCCTCGCCGGCCAACTGCGGCCCATCTTTGGCACCAGGGCAGGAAGCTGCGACGACGGCGACGATCGTGCCCGGCGCTGCTTGCTCGATCACGACACAGCCGAGCCTCATGGCGGCAATCTCGACCTTGTCACGCAGTTGCGTCGCGCCGATCACTGCAAGCGCAGGCTTGAGTTCGGTTTCGGGCATCGCCGCCTCCAGCGCCGCCTTGCGGGCAGCTGTTGGCAATATGGGTCCCGGCCGCCTCGTCCGGCCATCGAGTCCGGAAAGTTGCCAGTTTCGTTCCGTGGCACCCCAAGAACGGATTTGTGCATTGGAGGGAATCCTCTGTCGGTGTTGGGGTTTGTGGCGGCCGGCAGGACGTTTCCGTTTGGCACATCGATTGCCCTTTGACCCCTTGCTATGTGGACCTCGACCCAGCCTGGCGGTGGTATGCCGACGGCTTCCGGCGGATCTCTACCGGTCGCTGGCTCACCATCAGCGCGCGACGACCGGCCGCTGTTCTACGCGCTGATCGCGTTGGGCGGAACCGTGTTCGTCGTGGCCGCCTTGGTCTGTGTGTCGCTCGACACCATCGATTGGCTCGCCGGTCTCGCGGCGGTCGGACTGTTGGCACTCACGTCGCGACGTACCGTGGTGTTCCTGCCCGCGGGCCGCTCGTATATCTCGGTCAGCGAACCGCTCGTGTTTGCCACGCTCCTGCTCTCCGGCGCGCCCCTCGCGATCGTCGTGGCCGGCTGCGATGCCCTGATCAGTTCGCGACCCAAGAATCACCCGGTTCGCTCGCGTTTATTGAGCCTGGCGCTGATGAGCCTTTCGGTCTCGATCGCCGCCAACGTGTTGGAGCTACTCGCGCCGCACGGGTTTCGAAACACCACACCGATCAACAGCCTCGTTCCCGCCGTACTGGCCTGCGCTGTCGTGCACTTTCTGATCAACTCGCTATCGGTCGCCGGCTTGGCGGCGCGACGTCGCGGTCTGCCGATTGTCGCGATTTGGTGGAACGAGTACGCGTGGGCCGCGCCATCGTACGTGGTCTCCGCCGGCGCAGCGCTGCTCGCCTTCGCCGCGAGCGCACAGTGGGGACCGATCGCGCTCTTGATCGGTGTACCCACGATCGGCATCGTCGGCTTCTTCTACTGGTCGCATGTCGAGCGGCTACGTGCCGGACAAGCGCACATCGAAGAACTGCGCCGCGTGAACGGTCAGATCATGGATGCCTTAGCGCTCGCGATCGAGGCGCGCGATCCGCATGCACGCGGTCACTCGCGCCGGGTCCAGGCCTATGCCGAGGAACTCGGCCATCGCGTGCAAGCCGAAGCCACGACATTTGCCGGCCGCGAAGTGCTTGATGCCGGTTGGCAAGAGACACTCTCCGCAGCGGCTCTTTTGCACGACGCCGGCAAACTGGCACTGCCTGATCACTTGCTCTTCAAACGCGGTCCACTGCGTGACTCGGAGCGCGATAAGGTTCGCCAACATGCCATGTTGGGTGAAGCAATGGTCGGACGGCTCGCGTTCGCGCACCCGGTGGGCCCGATGATCCGGCACCATCACGAACACTGGGACGGCAGCGGGTATCCCGACGGGTTGGCCGGCGAAGCGATACCCCTGGCGGCGCGAATCCTAGCGCTGGGCGACACACTCGATCTCGCCAGGCGAGACGCGTGCGCCGGCGCGGTCACGGTCGAGTATCTGACTCGCCGTGTCGGGTGTTTGTCCGGTTCGAAACTCGACCCACGGCTCTGCGAGTTGTACTGCAAACATGCTGAAGCCATCGAGGCGAAGGTCGATCAGCAGACTCGACTCACCGACAACGCGGCTGATGCGCCTGCCGATAGCAGCACGTTGCTGGCCGACATGGGCAACGCCCGCAGAGAAGCGGTGTTCGTCTACGACATCACACGCCAAATGTCGTCGTCGCTCGATATCGACGATACGTTGAAGACGGCGATGGCGGGCCTGGCAGAGGTCATTCCCGCAAGCTCAGCGGCGGTATACCTCGCCGACGAATCAGGCACCTATCTCGTTCCGCGCTTCGCCAGCGGTCCGCTCTCGACCGTATTGCTCGATCGTTCCTTTAGCCGTGGCGAGGGGGTTACCGGTTGGGTGTTCCAAGGCGCAGAGGCGGTGATCGATGCCGATCCTCGCGTCGACCTCGGATCTGCCGCAGAGCAAACCGAGACCGTGTTCAAGAGCGCTGCTGTTTTTCCTTTGACGGACGACGATGGCGCGCTCGGCGTGATCGCTTTCTACGACACCCATGCGGGCGCCTTCGACAGCGATCACCGCCGCATCATGGAGACCGTTGGACCTCAAATCGCGCGAGCACTGCGCAACGCATTGCTGTACCAAGCCACTCAGAACACGTCGATGACCGACGTGCTGACCGGCTTGCCCAACAGCCGCTACCTCTACGGACAAATCGACAAAGAACTGGCGCGCGCCACGCGTCGCGCCTCGCCGCTGTGTGTCGTGGTGATGGACCTGGATGGATTCAAGTCGGTGAACGATACCTATGGCCACCGTGCTGGCGATGCCGTGCTGCGCGCCGTCGCCTACACGCTGCGCGATGCCTATCGAGCTGTCGATACGGTGGTCCGCTACGCCGGTGACGAGTTTGTAGCGCTGCTCCCCGATAGCTCACCGGATGAATGCCAAGCGGTGATCGAGCGCGTGCAGGCAGCGGTCTCCAAGACCGAAGTCACACTCGCTGGCGGCGTGAGCGTCAGCGTGGGGATCAGCGCCGGCTTTGCCTGTTTTCCGTTGAATGGGTCGACGCTGGAAGACCTGATTCATCGTGCCGACAAGGAAATGTATCGCGATAAGAACGCACGCAAAGGTCTAGCCGTAAGCGGAACGCTCCAGTCTTCAGAGGACCGCTGAGCTTTTTTCGGACTGTGCCGCGAGTCGCTCGAGTTTGGTACGCGATCGCTCGAGTCGAGACAGGGCGTTAGCGCGTGCGGCAGCGGTTGCCGGTCTTCCCGTCCATCGGGCTCGATCGAAGTCGATCAACGTGGCCGACCAACCGTGCCGCTCATCGCGTCGCATCAAGAGGTTCCCGAGGTTCAAGTCGGGGTGCTCCAATCCGGCATCGGCAATCGTTCTCAACAACGCGATCGCCGCCGCCCACAACTGGGAGCGCGTCGCTTGGTCGGCGGTGCGTAACCACAGTTGCGCCAGATCTTCCGCATCAGCGACCCAGCGGCTCGTCGACCAAACGAAGCATCCCGGTCGAGCCGGCACAAGCGTCACCGCCAGCGTTTCGCCCACGAGCAATCCTGCGTCATGTGCGGCCCGCGAGGCGGCCAACTCGTGCGCAAATCGATCGAGCCGGAAGTAGCGTTGACGATTGAACCGGGCCAGCCAACCTCCGCGCAGGCACTGCTTCACCAACACGACAGGAGCCCCGGCTATCGTGACAACCCCGCGCGGCCCACGTCCGGTGCCGATCCCCAAGGGGCGAGGCGAGACGTGTCGCCAGGGCTCTTGCAGTGCCGCCGCCAGCGGCGTTGTGCTCAGGCTGCGATCGAGAATCAACACTCCGCCACCGGACAGGGGTGTCGAGGCAAATCCGTCGGGGGCTTCGATCAACGCTCGGTCTCGCGCTCGCGCAGCGTCAACTCCCAGAGCCGCGCGTACTTCAGATAGGTGGTGAACGTCGAAAACAACGCCAGTACAAGACCGTGCCCGCCATCGAGAAAACCGCCGCGCAACAGATACATTCGCAGAAATCGTCCCACGGTATGAGCGAACACCGTCCAAGCACCCGCTCGTCTTCCGCGGCCGAACGCATCGAGTGCGCCGTGCACGGAATAGCGCTCGACCTTGGGCCAGTACTGCTGGAACGACCGGAAGGTGTGATGACGCATTGGATGTCGCAGTGTCGGCAAGGGCTCGGGCAGATTGATCTCTTCGTGCACCAAACGATCGTCGTAGCGCGCGCGATCGCGGTGCACGAACCGGATCACTCGATCCGACTCCCACCCGCCGTGTCGCATCACCTTGCCCATGAAGACGTTTTCGCGGCGGATCCAGTGACCATCGTCGCGTGGGCCGGCGGCATGCAGCGCGCGCAACTCAGCCGCTAGTAGCGGACTGACAACCTCGTCCGCATCGAGAATCAAGACCCACTCGTGACGGCATTGCGTCAAGCCCCAGTTTTTCTGCCGCGCTGGACTCTCGTAAGGGTGTACGACCACGCGTGAACCGAACTGCTCCGCGATCTCGGCGGTGCGATCGACCGATCCCGAATCGACGACCAGTCGCTCATCGGCCCAGGTCACGCTCGCCAGACACTCCGCGAGCCGCTCTTCTTCATTGAGGGTCGTGACTAGCACACTGATGGCGCACGTCTCAGACATCGCTCACCCGCTCGGCGGGGTCTTGACGGTTGCCGGCTTGCGCGGCTCGAAAGCCCACGCCACGCCGATGCTCACGATGTACAACCCCACCAGTGGAAGTGCGAAGACCGTCATGGTGAAGATGTCCGGTGTCGGGGTGAGTACCGCGGACAGCGCGAAGATGACGAAGATCGCGATCCCGATCTTGCGCCACAAAAACCCTGCGTTCACGATCCCCAGCCGGGCCAACGCAAAAATCACCAACGGCATCTCGAACATCGCACCCAAGCCGAGCAGCAGCTTCGCACCGAATCCGAACGCGCTGGAGACCGTTATGTTTTGGTGAAACTCCTGTCCCTGCTCGGCCAAAAACTTAGCCGCGCCCGGAACCACATACCAGTACGCAAACCCCGCCCCCGTGAAAAACAACAGCGACGCTACCAACATGACCGGGACGACCCAGCGCTTCTCCTTGTGGAGCAATCCCGGGGAGATAAACGACCACAACTCGTACACGATGGCCGGCAGCGCTAGCACGAGTCCAGCTGCGAAGGCCGCCTTGAACTTATTGAGGAATGCTTCGGCAGGGGTAATCACGGAGAGCTGGCCCATCGCGCGCTCAACCGGCCCAATCAAGAAGTGCAGGATTTCATCCTGGTAGAAAAACGCCGGGATCATTCCCGCGATCACCCAAAGGAAGGCGCGGAAGACGCGCCGTCGTAACTCCTCGAGGTGTTCGAGAAAGCCCATCTTGGGACCACCGTCACGAGCTGCCGACGCCCCGGCCTCGAGCTCTTCGGGAGGAAGCTGATCCAGTGGCGACATCTACGCCTCGGAGGTCGGGGGCTGAGTGTTCGGCGCTTGCTGGGGGGCTGTCGCTGTCGCGTTCCCTTCGGCGGCAGGCTCGCTGGCTGCGCTGGCGGGGATTGGCGGCCCAGCCACAGGGTCGAGTGGTGGATGCTCGGCAAGCGCCTGATCGAACTGGCGTTGAACCGCACCGCGCGCGTCACGCCCAATCGCCTGCACATCCCGGGCTACGTCCTTGATCTTGTCCAGTTCGACCTCGCGGTCGAGCGTGGTCTGGAATTCGCGCATGGCACGCCGAAGCTGGGCCACCATCCCGCCCACTTGCTTGCCGATCTCTGGCAGCTTTTTGGGGCCGAACACGAGTAGCCCGAGCAAGATCAAAAACAGGAACTCGCCGCCTCCGATGTCGAACATGGCGGCGCAGTTTAGCGCGCGGTGGCGGTCTGACGACAACTGGAGGCGAGACAAACAGTTACAAAGCCGTGCGTGGACGGGCCTCGACTACGGCCTCTATACTCCTGACATGCCGAGCCTAAGACGCCTACCGATCCTGGCCGTACTCGCTCTCGCCGCGTTGGTCCCCGTAATGTACCTCGGGGCCGGCACCGCCCAAGCACCGGCTGGCGGCGTGGCCAAACCCCTCAATACCTACGCCGAGGTGCTGTCGCTGATCCAAGAGCGGCACGCGCCCGCAGCGGACGACAAGAAGGTCGTCTACTCAGGTATCCACGGCATGCTCCACACGCTCGATCCGCATACCAACTTTCTCGATGACGAAACGTATCGAGAAATGCGCGAAGAACAGCGCGGCAGCTTCTTTGGCTTAGGAATCGTGATCAGCAAGCGCGGCCGATATCAGCCGCTCAGAGTGGTCTCTCCGATCGCCGATACCCCGGCCGCGCGGATGGGCATTCGCGCCGGCGACATCATCTCGCACATTCGCGACGAAAAGTCGGCGGTCGATGTCGACACGATTGGCCTGACGATTCAAGAAGCGGTCAAATTCCTGCGTGGCGCACAAGGTTCGAACGTCGAGGTCACGATCGATCGCGCCGGGTTCGACGGCCCGTTGGTTTTCACGATCGCGCGTGACTCGGTGCGGACACCGGCTGTCAACAATGTCCTGATGGTCGCCCCTGGTGTGGGCTACATCAAAATCGCCAACTTCACGGAAACCACCTCATCGGAACTCGATCGCGGGCTCGAATCGCTGCGGTTGCAAGGCGCCAAGAAGCTCGTGCTCGATTTGCAGGGCAACCCCGGTGGATTGCTCGAAGAAGCGATCGGGGTCGCGAGCCGTTTCCTGGAGCCGAACGAATTGGTCGTGTACACCGAAGGACGTGTACCAGGGTCGCGGCAGGACTACGGTGCTATGAAAGAAGTTCCGCGCGTCGATTGGCCGGTGGCTGTGCTGATCGATCGTGGGTCGGCTTCGGCCTCCGAAATCGTGAGCGGGGCGATCCAGGATCACGACCGCGGCATCGTCCTGGGCGAAACCTCGTTCGGTAAGGGTTTGGTGCAGTCGGTCTATCCGCTCAGCGAAAACACCGGTTTGGCGCTCACCACGCAGAAGTACTACACACCGGCAGGGCGTTGCATTCAGCGCCCCTACGACAGCGAAGAAGAGTACTACCTCGAAAATGCGCAGCGCGATGAAGTCCCCTCTGCTCCTGTCGACGCGCCGATCTACAACACAGAGTCCGGCCGCAAGGTCTTCGGTGGTGGAGGCATTACTCCCGACATCCCGGTCGCTACCCCGAGAGCAGGTGACGCGCTGATCCAGATCCGGCGCATGTCTGCCTCGACTCGATTTGTCGCACCACTCAAGGACGAGGCGCGAAAGCGCTATGTCACCGACAAGCAGGCGTTGGTCAACGACTTCATTGCCTTCTGTCAGAAGGAAGTCCCGCAAGTCAAGCCGGAGCAACTTCGCGCGGCGAAGGCCGACATCGAGCTTGAACTCGAAGCCGAATTGGCCTTGGCAGACGGCGGAATGACGGCTCGCGATCGCGTGTTCTTGATGCGCAACCCGGTGCTGCAGCGGGCGTTGGAGTCGTTTGGCGACGCCGAGAAGCTGGAGGCGCAACGCAACAAGGCGCGCCAGTTCAAGGCGACCACACAAGAACTCAAGCGGCCCAAGGAAACTCCGAACGAGACGCCCGTCAATTAATGCTGACGTCGGGCCTGCGACGCGAACTAGAGCAACACCACGTCCCAGGTCTCATCGCCTTCATTCTTGCTCAGCAAGAAGAGGCCTTTTTCGGCGGTGACCAGGGTTTCGTGACGCAACGGCGCGTGTGGATCGCAGGGCGCAATCATCCGACGTCGCAACACCTCTTGCACCGCCCAGCGCTGTCCCCGCGGATCGATCAGCCAACGAGGATCACCCGCACCCAGCGCATCGGCAGCCGTCTCGACACGCCAACGCGGGAACGACACCACGACCGCCATTCGCCTCACCCTCCGTCGCCCTTCATCGGCCCGCGGCCGGGGGCCTTGACCCCCCCGGTAGCTCTCCGCGTTGACGCTCAACCTAGGGTCGTGCGACGGAAATAGCTTGAGGCGATGTCCCACCGGCTGACTGCGCCCAGTCTGCGTGGGCCTTTGCCGCACGGGGGGGAGGCAAAGGCTCCGTAGGGAGGTTAGATGACGGCCAGCTTCTGGCCCGCGGCGTTCACGCCATTAGTGCGGGATGAGGTACGCAATCGCAAACCCAATCTGCGCGCTCATCATCATCAGGTACATGTGCGTCCAGGAGGGATGGTTTTCAGACTCCGCCAACGCTTGAGGATCGCGCAGGATGAGCCAAACCGTATACAAACCCCAGAGCGCGAGGACGACTCCCAACACCACCAGAGCGGTTGGATTTCCGGTCAGGAGCGCGTGCTGCGGCGCAAACGGATCGGGCAACACAACGCCGATCGGAATCAAGAGCCATGGCAACACGAACGACGGCGCCATCATCCATGCGGCGCGGGTGACTCCAAAACGAATCGGCAGCGTGTAGCACCCGCCGGCCTTGTCGCCCGGCATATCGGAAAAGTCCTTGGTTGATGCGGCCCCCACCAAGAACAACGCGAACACAAGCCCAATGTACCAAGGCTCAGCCACCAAGACCGGGCCAACCATGCACCAGCCCGCAACCTTGAGCAGCATTCCACGCGGGATCGCGATCGTGACGTTGGCCCCAATCGCATGCCGCTTGGTACGGCCCCATGCCGGTGCCGAATAAACGAACGTCGCAATCATGCCGAGGATGTAGATGAAGAACGTGGCATGCCAGGTGAGCAACGATCCAGGCGCCCATTGGACACCGTCGGGCAACCACAGCCGCTCGTGCCAGGTCTCTCCGGGATGGATCATCACCAACCAGGTCGGCACCACCGCAAGCAAATACAGCACCCAGGTATAGGTCCAGGCGTTGGCGCTAGAGATCTTACCGGACGGCAGCATGCGCTGCGGCTTGTTCTGCATGTCGATCGGCAGGTCGTAGATTTGGTTGATCACGTTGCTCGCCGCATTCAACAGCGCCGCACAGACCGAACCGAGGATCACCGTGAAAATCACGCTGGCAGTCCACTGGCGCGCAGGATCGGGATTCCACGCCGATCCGAACGCGCAGATTGCGCCGGAGATAACGCCGAACGTTGGAGGCAGCAGTGTGAACGGCCGCGTGAAGTCGATGTAGCGCTTGATACTTTCCCCTGCACTCACCCTGAGTTCCTTTCTGCCTACCGCCATCCGCGCTGACACAATTGCATCAGCGCCAAGGCGACGAGTCCACCCACCAGTGTGTTCAACAAATTCTGGGCTTCGTTGTTGATCTGTTTGGCGCGTTCGAAAACGGCACCGACGTAACTTTCGACGGTTGTGCCCACGAACGCCGCCACGACAACCAATCCGACCCCGAGCCAGTCGATCGAGTGCATCGAGTAGGCAACGATCGCCAACACGAACGACCCCGCGATACCGGCCAGCGTTCCTTCCAGACTGACGGCGCCATCGGTACCGCGCGGCACAGGTTTGAAAGTCGTGATCAAGAATGTGCGGCGTCCGTAGGCTTGGCCGATTTCCGAGCCCAGCGTGTCGGCAGTGGCGGTCGCGAACGCGGCCACGATCGCAATCAAGAAGAGTGGCTGCATCGCTGGCGGACTGCCGGCCAGCAACAGCGCGAACAACGCCCCCGCGCCCGCGTTGGCCCACGCATGTGGTGCCCCGCGCCGGCCCCCTTTCTCCTGCGCCGTACCTTCACGAAGCTTGGTCTTGTAACCGACTTTGGTGGCCACGTTTCCCAACAAGAAGAACAAGAGCAGCATCAAGAACGCTTCACCACCACCAAACACCCACAGCGCCACGCCGAGCAGCGAACCATGCACGGCACCCGCACGATCGACCAAGCGCGCGCGATAGACCACCGCTGCCAACAACACGTTGACCGCCAGCGCCCACGGCAAGCGAGCCAGAAACAGCGGTTTGCCTGCCAGCAGCGCGTCAACATCGAGTGTCGTGGCGGCAAGCAATAAACCGGCTCCCGCGAGCGGCACCACGATGTTGTCATCGACACCCAGGGGCAGAGACTCGAGCAACGCGACCACTGCGGTCACGATCAACAGTTTGGCGACGAGTTCGCCGTCCAGCGGTACGCCCGCAGTCCAGCGCCACAAGCCAAGCACGGCGATGCCTCCAAAGACAAAGAAGCCAATCCATCCCGCCCAAGACTTGTCGCGATTCCAAGGCAGTCTGGAAGTGTGTCGTCCGAGCCACAGGCCGATGATCGTGGCCATCCCATCACCGAAGGCGAGCAAGCCCCAGGCCGCGGCGATCACGGGGGGGTGCCGCGCGAACAACACCGTCAGCGCCAACACGCTCGCGGGATACAACACGATTCCAACGTCTAAGCCGCGCTCTGCGGCGGCGCCGCGAAAGATCTTGCGACCTCCATACAAGGGCAGTACGAACAGGTTGTGCAGCAGCGCCATCGCAGCCAACAAGCACGCCTGCCACCAGGTCAGGTACGGCATCAAGAATGCGAATCCACCCATCGCGACATGTACCGACTTGCGCGCCCACTCTCGATTCACGAGCGCGCCTCCTGCTGCATCAGCCAGCGGGTCATTGTGGTGAGTGCCTCGCGTGCCGGGGTAATGGTGTAGCCCAGTTCACGCTGCGCCTTGGCCGAGGTAAAGGCCCATTCGTGACGATAGATTTCCACCTCTTCATCGGTGAGCATCGGCTCGGCCCCCGTAAGTTCGGCGCGCCATCGCAATATCTTCCCAAGCAGCGCCGCAACACCGAACGGAATCACACGGCGCGGCACCGGCACACCGGCGACCGAGGCGACGATTTCGAGCGTCTCGCGCACGGTCAGGTTTTCTCCGCCCAGCAGATAGCGGCTGCCGAGCGGCGCACGCTCGAGCATGCTCACCAGTCCGCGGGCGACATCGTCGACATAGGCAAGACACCACGGACGGTTTCCCGGGCCGACAGTGCCGGGAAGCTTGCGCCGAATCAAATCACGCGCGGCCTGCGCCATGATGTTGCCGTCGGTAACCCGTCCTGGTCCGAATACGACGCCCGGATAGGCCACGATCAATGGCGCACCCGCGGCGATCCGATCGCGCGCCAGCCGGTCGGCCAGCCACTTGGTTCGTTCGTAGTCGTTGCGTGGTGCGCTATCGTGACGATGATCCTCGTTTCCCACGCTGCCATCGGTTGGCCCCAGTGCGAAGAACGACGAGACGTAGACGACTCGCGACAACGCTGCCGACGCCGCTGCGTCGATCAGATTGGCTAATCCGTCGACATTGGTGCGATCGAACTCTCGCTTGTCCTTTGCCCAGCGCTTGACCATTGCCGCTGCGTGCAACGCCGCGTCGCAGCCGTGCATCGCGCGCTGCACCGAGGCGAGGTCTCGAACATCACCCTGAAGGACCGTGAGACCGGGGGGCAAATCGGTCACTGCTTCGGGCCGGCGCAAGAGCAGCACCGGCTCATGCCCCGCGGTGCGCAACGCGTCGACCACACGACCGCCTAAAAACCCGCCACCGCCTGTGACCAAGACTCTCACGCGCGCCTCACCGCTGTGGCGCGGGCGGATGCGCCGCGAGATAGGGACCGGCCCACTCGGTCCAGGGTCTCGGCTTTCGTCCGAAGCGCGCGGCGAAGCGCTGGGTCGAAAGCGGCGTACGCGGTGGACGGCGCGCCGGCAGGGTGAGTGTCGACAACGGCACCGGCTGCACACGCTCGGGGTCCTCGCCCAACAGCTCCAGGATGCTGCGCGCGAATTCGTAGCGGCTGCAGGCTGGTCCGTTGGCGAAGTGCCACACACCGGTGACATCGCTGGCCAAAATTTCTTCCAGCGCGAGGACCACATCGAGATTGAACGATGGCTTGGTAGTCCACCCGTCGACGATCGGAATGCGTTCGCGCGTGTTGATGGCCGCGGCGGCAATTTTGTCGATGAAAGTAGGTCGGCCTGGGCCGAACACGAGTGAAATCCGCAATACGACTGAATCCGCCAAGCCGTCCAGCACCGCGTCTTCTCCGGCTCGCTTGGAGCGCGCATAGACGTTGACCGGATTGGGCTGATCGGCCTCGTCATACTCGACACCCGCGGGCACCTCGCCATCGAAGACATAGTCGGTGGAGAGATGGATCAAGCGGATGCCGGCACCGCGACAGGCCTGCGCTAAGTTCGCTGGGCCGGCGGCGTTCACCTGCATCGCCCTTTCGGGGTCTCGCTCGCAGGCATCGACGTCCGCCATCGCGGCGCCATTGATCACGACGGTCGGGGCCAACCGCTCCAGCTCCGCCTCGGTACGCCAGCGATCGGTAATGTCGAGTTCGGATCGGGTGGCCGACACGGTATGCGGATACCGGCTCTCGCATCGCTCCGTCAGGAGACGACCGACGAGCCCGCCAGCTCCCACAATCAAAGGCCGTACTTCCAGGTTCTCTGCGTTCATGGCGCCGGGAGGATACCTGCCTTTTTTGAGCTTAGGCAGGCGCTCTACGCGACTCGCGCTACGAAGGCCGATCGGATTGGCTAGCGAGCCTGCTTCAGATCGATCAGTTTGCCCAGTCCGGAGAGGTCGACCACCAGGTAGTACTCCTGTCGATCGTTGTCCTCGAAATCGCGGCGGTCCCATCCGAAACGAAATGCGCAACACTGGGTTGCGTAGCGCAGCCGATAGCTTTGATGCTCGAGTTGGCGCGACTCGAGGTTGTAGTCCCAATCCGTTTCCAGTCCAAAGCTCTGGCTCTTGGTCAACCAGCCCCAGCGCAGGCGCCCGTAGGTACTCTTGTCCGAAAACGCGGGGTTGACAGGCCGTCGTCGATAGAGGCGGCCATCCAGATACGACAACGCGCTGATCCGGATGAGTGTCGAGATGCTGGCTTCCGAGAGGACCTCGTTGGCCGGGTCCAGCGTGTAGCTCACGTCGACCGACTGCTCTGAGCTTGGGTTGTAGCGCAGCCGCATTCGAATCGCCGAGAAATTGCGGTCATCGGTGACCGCCGTGCAGGGACGGCCCGTCGAGCCGTTGACGTCGCTGCCGTCGGAGCAAAACACGCGCGAGAAGATCTGCGTGAGCGGTCGCACCAACGAATAGCTCTGCGAAATCTCGAAGCTCGCGATCTCCACCGGCGCCAAGCTGGGCGCGGCGCTGTCGGCACCGCCGCTCGCCGCATCGAACAAACCGAGTTTGGCCAACTCGGCTTCCTTTTGTTCGCGCGCGGATTGTTCCTTGCTCTGCTGCTCGAGCGCATCAAACGACGTGTCCTTGGCCGAGGCCAGCCCTCCACCACTTCCCGATTGCGGCGGTCGCAACACGAAGAGTCGCTGCCGTATGCCGTACGAAAAGTCGGACAGCGCCGCCGGGTCGTCATCGGTGGCATCGACGCGAATGATCTCCGCGGAACGACTCACGGTGCGCGGACGATACCGATAATCGACAAACGGTTCGATCACGTGTTTGAGCTTGGGTGAGAAGCTCCATGCCGGTGTTTGATAGACCCGCTGAAAGCGCGGGCCTGAGAATCCGAATCCGGCGCTGAAGAGGCTGCGTGTCAACCCCACGGGCACGGTCCGTCGCTTGTCCGTCGGATCGACCGTGGCGGAGTAGTACGTTCCTCGCCAGCCGAAGTTCAATTCGAAGTCGGCCCACGGTTGCCGCAACACCGGAGCGCGCAACGTGGGAGCAAGATCGGCACGCCACCAGTTGTTCTTTGCGACTGTAATGAGCTCGTCCTCGGTGGCCAGCTGACCGTCCGGCGCTTCCAAGAGCCGGCGTCCAAAGCGATCGATCGACGATTGAAAGCTGAAAAACAACGGCGACTTTCCTACTCGCTGGCTACGTCCGCGCAATTCGATCTCGGGCAGCTTTTCGTTCTTCACCTCACTCGACAGCCGGCCCAAGGCGGTCGGACCGGAAGCCCCTACGAAGAACTGTTCTTGCCGGCGAGCACGGAAACTGAGGGTGTACCAGGACCATTGCTTGGTGATGTCGATGGTGGAATCGGTCTGCGGTTGCGACGCACGCTGCAGGTCCGATTCGTAGTCGGTGAAATAGTCGAAATCGGAGACTGCCTCGACCCGCGCGATCATGCGCGTTCGCTCGCCGAGCGGTTGGCGTCCGCGCCACACCAAGTTCCAGCGCCGCTGACCGCGAATCTGATCGTTGATCCAATCGAAAGAGGCATCGGTGCGACCGTTCCAGGTGGGAAGCACCGAGAGATCGGTACGCACTCCATAACCGACGCGACTGTATCCGGAGAAACCGAACACCAGATCGATGTTGTCGCGTGCAGCCCAGTAAAACGGCACGGTCAAGGTGCGCCCCAGCTTGTCGCTGTTACCGAACTCCGGAAACAAAAGTCCAGACGCGCGGCCGGTCTTGATCGGATAGATCAAGTACGGAGAGTAGAACACCGGAACGTTGCGCACTTTGAAAGCGACGTTCTTCATGTGCGCGTACTGTCCCATCTCGAACACTCCCTCGCCGACGTAGAACGACCAATACGGTATCGGTTGGGTGCAGGTGGTGAACGTCCCCTTGGTGAGGCCCAGGTGCGAGCCGTCCAAGCGCTCGACTTGTTCGGCCCGGATCGTGGCGTTGTCCTGCGAAAGGTAGCCGGTGACGTTGTCGATCGTCCCGGTTTGAGTGTCGGCGTGGTAGATCAGTTTCGAGCCTGCCAGTGACGCGCCTGGGAACGACAGCACGACGCTACCGGTCGCGGTCAGCACCTGAGTCGACTTGGTGAAGATCAACTCGTCGGCCAGAATCCTCGCATCCCCGGTCTCCAACTCGACATCGCCGACGGCGCGGCAACGCCCGCCGTCGGGGATTCCAGCCTCAGGCTCGCAGGTGATATCGAGAGCCGCGAGCCGGAACGACCCCGACAGGTTCATCTCGCGGCGCGGCGCAGCCGGCTTGCCGCTGGGCGGAGCCTGCGCGAGAGCCGTCGGCACCATCGACAACAGTGCTGTCGCGAACAGCGCGCTCAAGACTCGCTGAAGCCGCATCGTGGTCACGGGAGCGACGTGGACCTCGGCCATGAGCCTGCTATCGAACTCTGGATCGAACGGCGGATCGAACTCAAGGGTGCACTCGAGGTTGGTTTCGACGTCGTGAAAAACTCGGCGGCACAGAGCATAGCAGCGGCCCGCGGTTCGAGCCTTCGGCCACCGGCGCGGTAGACTCTGCTCATGCGGCTCGCCCTGGCACAAATCACCCCCCACCTCGCCGACGTCCCGGCGAACCTCGACCTGATCGAAGCGAGCCTGCTCGGCGCGGCCGACCGCGGCGCCGAACTGGCCCTGTTCCCCGAGCTGGCACTGACCGGGTATCGACTGCGTGACTTGGTACCCGAGGTCGCGCTGCGGCTCGACCATTCGAGCCCGACGCTGGATCGACTCGCGAGTCTCTCGCGACGAATCCCCTTCGTCGTCGGTCTGGTGGAAGAGACTGCGGAGCATCGGTTTCATAACAGCGCGGCGTACTTTGAGGACGGTGAACTGCGATTCACCCATCGCAAGTGCTACTTGCCAACCTACGGCATGTTCGACGAAGCGATGGATTTCGCGGCAGGCGATCGGCTGCAAGCCTTCGACTCGCGTTTTGGAAGGCTCGGCATTCTGATTTGCGAGGACGCGTGGCACTGCGCTGCGGCCACCGTGCTGACCCACGATGGTGCTACCACATTGCTTATCCCCTCGGTCTCGCCACTGCGCGGCCTGGCCACACGTCCAGGCGATGACAACACCACGCTATGGCGGTTGCTGGTCGAAACAACCGCGCGCTTGCACACCACGCCGGTGGCACTGGTGGGCCGCACTGGCTACGAAGATGGCCTGGCGTACGCGGGCGCGAGCTATGCGGTGGGGCCGGGCGGAGAAGCACTCACCGCACAGTTGGGTTTGGAACCCGAAGTGCGGTTGGTGACACTCGATCCAGAACGCACCCGCATCGCGCGCGCTGGTTATCCACTGCTTCGAGACGAGCGGCCCGAGTTGATCGTGCGCGAACTGCAACGCGCGATGGCCCGGCGACACGATCTTCCCTTCGGCGAGGACCTGGCTCCGTGATCGAACTGCCGCTGCCTCTGCCGCTCTCGCTTCCCCGCCTCGAGCAGGTGCTCGTGGGGTTTTTGCGTCAAGAAGCGGAACGAGCGGGATTTCACAGCGGCGTGGTGGGGGTCTCGGGTGGCCTCGACTCGGCGGTGGTGTTGCTGCTCACGGCGCGCGCCTTTGGGCCGCAACAGACGTTGGCCCTGTGTATGCCGCACCGCAGTTCGTCGGCGTCGAGCCTGGCTGATGCCGAAGCGATGATCGCTCTGGCTGGTTGCCGGCACGCGACGCTCGAGATCACAGCCATGATCGAGGCCTTTCGCACCATTACAGGATGTGACGATCCGCTGCGATTGGGAAACAAGATGGCGCGCGAGCGCATGAGCCTGTTGTACGACCGGGCCTTGAGCGAGCACTCACTCGTGATCGGGACCAGCAACAAGACGGAGTTGATGCTGGGTTACTCCACGCGCTGGGGCGACGGAGCCTACGATCTGAATCCACTCGGTGACTTGTACAAGCAGCAGGTGCGCGCGCTCGCACGGCACCTCGGCGTCCCCGCTTCGATTTTGGACAAACCACCATCGGCCGATCTGTGGCCCGGACAAACCGATGAGGCCGAACTCGGCTTGAGTTACGCCGATGCCGATGCGGTGTTGTGGTACTTGGTCGACGCGCGCGGCACGCTCGATCGCGCCGCGGCAGAAACGGGCGTCGATCAGTCGACGGTTCGACGCATTGCGCAACGCGTGCGCTCGAGTCAGTTCAAACGATCGCTCGCACCGATTTGCAAGCTTCATCCGCGCACGGTCGGGATCGACTTTCGGTATCCACGAGATTGGGGCACGTGAGTTGAGGCGCCCGACGGTGTTGGTCGACGGTCATAATCTGCTGCTGTCGCTGGCGCGACGCGACGGCGTGCCGGACATCCTGTTCGACGTGCGCCAGGGCGAACGGGACCTGGCCGAACTCCTGGCCGAATGGGGCGCGTTGCGAGAGCGCAGCGTGACGATCGCCTGGGACGGCCACTCTCCGCTTCCCGATGTTCCGGGTGTGCGGCAACTGCGACTCTCCCCGCCGGCCGAGGCCGACGATTTTCTGGTGCAAGAGGCGCATCGTCTGCGACGCGAAGGCATGTCGGCGACCGTCGTCTCGCGCGATCGCGAACTGCTCTCCCGGCTCCCGGTCGGCACTCAACACTTGCCTACAGAACAACTCGCAGACGACCTCCAGGCACTGCTCGCCGACCCGGTGCGCGCCCCGCACCTGAGAGTCGACGACGGAGCGTTGCAGCGCCTCCCTCCCGCCACGACGCTCGCGTTCCCGCGGCGGCGCGTTTCGCTCGACGTCGCTGAGAGTCATCCTCCAGACGCGCCGTCCAAGCCCGCTCTCCCCCGGCCACCGGCGCCTTCGAAAACAGAGTTAGCCGCACTCGACAGCAAGAAGACGGCGCGGCGCGAGAAGTATCAACGTGCTCAAGCGCGTAAGAAGCGACGTTAAACCAACGCGGCCGGCCAAGGCTTTTCGCCTACAATCGTCGGCATGTTGAGCCCCAGTGAAAAGATCAAACTAACGGCGATGTCCGCTTGCGCGGGGTGAGCTTCCAAGCTCGGCCCTGAGCCGCTCGCGCACGTGCTGCGTGGTTTGAAGCAACTGCTCCCGAATGTCGGCGCCGGCGACGACGTGCTGATCGGCTTGTCGCAACCCGACGACGCCGCCGTCTACCGACTGGGCGCTGGGCGGGTCTTGATCGCGACCGTCGATTTTTTTACGCCAATCGTCGACGACCCTTTCGACTACGGACGAATCGCAGCGGTCAACTCTATGAGCGACGTTTACGCGATGGGCGGCGATCCGTTCCTCGCGTTATCCGTCGCCGCGTTTCCGGACGAGTTGCCACCCGAGGTCATCGTCAAGATTCTGCATGGTGCCGCCACCATGGTGCAGGCGGCAGGTGCGGTGCTTGCCGGCGGTCACACCGTGCGCGACAAAGAACCGAAGTTCGGGCTGTGTGTCATGGGGTTCGCCGATGAAAGTGCGCTGATCACCAAAGGGGGCGCTCAGCCTGGTGATGTGCTGTATCTCACCAAGCCGCTTGGAACAGGCGCGCTCTCCACCGCCCTGAAACGCGATCGTCTCGCTCCCGAGCCGCTTGCCAGCGCGGTGCAATCGATGGCGACACTCTCGCGCGGGCCCGCTCATGCCGCGCGGCGCGCCGGCGTTCATGGCGGCACCGACGTCACGGGGTTCAGCCTCGCGGGGCACGCGCTGGAAATGGCGGCCGCGGCAGGCGTGATGTTGAGCATCGACTGGGCGCAAGTCCCGGCCTTGGAAGGGGCACGCGCAGCGATCGCCGATGGATGCGTCCCTGGCGGCACCAAGGCCAACGAAACGTCGTTCGCGCCGCGGGTTCACCAACTCGACGGACTACCTTTGCTCGAACGCGCACTGCTGTTCGATCCGCAAACCTCGGGTGGGTTGCTGCTCGCGGTTCCGCCAACACGCTGCGACGCGTTCGAACGCGCCATCGCCGAGGAAGGTGCGGTGGCCTGGCGAATCGGTCGCGTCGATGCCGGTGCTGGCTTGACCATCCTGCCGTGAGCAACACCAGCTACGGAACGCTCTTCGTGGTGGCCACGCCGATCGGGAATTTGAGCGAGATCTCGCCGCGCATGCGCGAGACGTTGGCGCGAGCCTCGATGGTTGCCGCCGAGGACACGCGACGCAGCGGCCTGTTGCTTTTGCACTTATCGCTCAAAAAGCCGCTGATCAGCCTGCACAAGTTCAATGAGCGCGCGCGCTTGGACGAACTGATGAGCGTGTTGGAGCGCGGCGAGCACCTGGCGTTGATCACGGATGGCGGAACCCCTGCGATTTCCGATCCAGGGTATCGGCTCGTGGCGGCGGCTCACGCCCTCGGCGCACCGGTCCGCGCGGTGGCGGGCCCCTCGGCGGTTGTGGCCGCGCTCTCGGTCTCGGGGCTTCCCGCGGATCGCTTCACGTTCGTGGGTTTCTTGCCCTCGCGCGCGTCCGAGCGCCGAGCGCTGCTCCCCGACTTGGTGGCGCGGCCAGAAACGCTGGTGATCTATGAAGCCCCGCATCGCTTGGCAAATGCTCTGGCCGATCTTGCCGCGCAGTTTGGAGCGCGGCCCGCTGTGCTCTGCCGTGAACTGACCAAGCTGCACGAAGAAGTCCGGCGCGCGACGCTGCCGGAACTTGCGCAGGATGTGGCAGGACGCGAGTCGGTATTGGGCGAATGCGTGTTGGTGATTGCGGGCGCAGAAACTGCGCCCGAGCGTGTCGCTGCTGTCGGCGATGCCGACCTCGCCTCACTGCGCGCCTTCGCGCTGGCGTTGCAGGCCGAGCAAGGCGATCCGCGACGCGCCTGCGCGCGACTCGCTCGCCAAAGCGCGCAACCACGCCGCGAGATCACGGCTCGATTGCGCGCGCTGGCTGCTATCGGTGAGGATACGGAGTCGTGAAACCAGTTCTAAGCGCGCGCCTTCTTGCTGGCACAGCCTCCGTTGCAACCGCCGCCGGAGTCGCTGGCGCCATCCACCTCATACCGTAAACAACACATCAGCCGGCCACACTGGCCACTGATCTTGGTGGGGTTCAACGGCAGTCCTTGCTGCTTGGCGAGCTTCATCGAGATCGGCGCGAAGCCGGTCAGAAACCGTGAACAACACAGTTCTTGCCCGCAGTGCCCCATCCCGCCCTGCAGTACGGCGGCGTCGCGCGCCCCGATCTGCTTCAACTCGACGCGGGCCTTGAACTCGCGCGATAGATCGCGCACCAGTTCACGAAAATCGACGCGCCCTTCGGCGGTGAACGAGAGGTTGACCTTTTTGGCTCCGGGCACTGGATCGCAGCGTACGAATTTCAACGCGAGTTTGAGTTCTTCGGCGCGGCGGCGGGCATACTCGAGCCACTCGATTCGGCGAGACTCGGTGAATCGTTCGCGCTCCTCGTCGCCTTCCGAGGCCCGCCTGACGAGCTTGGCCTTGGGCGATTTCCCTTGTTCCCACGGAACATCAAGGGGTACTCGGGTCACGGTGGCGACATGAAACCGCCCTTCCGCTTCGACGATGCACCGTTCGCCCACCTCGAAGGCATCGTCATCGCACGTGCAGGTCACCGGCCGGACTTGCCCCGGAATCTGTACCTGAGTCGTAAGCACGGTTTGTTGAACCCTCCGCGGCAGCAACCGCCGCTGCTCTAAGCTAGCCTAAGCCAGGCTCCCGCGGGGCCACAATCGCGATCGAGGACAAATGGTCAAACCAGCCAAAGACGAAATTCGCGACCTGGCCAGCAACCGGCACGCGCGACGCAACTACGACATCGAGGACACCTTCGAGGCTGGGATGGTTTTGCTCGGCACCGAGGTGAAGTCGTGCCGCGCCGGCAGGGTGCAACTCAAGGACGCCTATGCGCGGCCGCAAGGCGACAAGGTCGTGCTCTACAAACTTCATATCGCGCACTACACACACGCCTCGGTCGAGGCCAATCACGAGCCGGAACGGCCACGGACGCTGTTGCTGAAGGCCCATGAAATTCGACGCCTGATCGGAAAATCCGAACGGGCCGGGTACACATTGATTCCGTTGCGGGTCTATCTAAAGGGGGCCTGGATCAAGGTCGAGTTGGCGCTGGCTCGAGGCCGATCGACTCACGAAAAACGCGACGCCCTCAAACAGAAGATGGCCGACCGCGAACTCCGCCAAGAGCTGGCTCGACGTCGATAGCGGCGTCGATTCGCAACTTGGCCCCGCCTGGCCCGGCCTCGGCGCTGAAGATCACTGAGGTTCCGGGGGGTGGCGTGTGAGGCCAACGCACATCGATGACGCCCCGTTGATCGGTAATCTGTGTCGCGACCACCGAGGGGGTGCGATCGACACCGATCCAGCGAACCGACACCTCGACGCCCGCCACCGGGAGCCCATCATCCTCGCGCGTGACCGTAAGTCGGCCACCGAAAGCGGCTTCATCGTCAGGCTCCCAGTGCAGCGAAAGCCACGTCAACTCCTCGTCGCTGGACAGGAACATCGAGACGAGCTCATCGAAGGGGCCTGTTCCGGAGAGCTCGATCCCTGCGCCGAGGGCCGGCGCGAACTCGCCATGCCGCGTGCGGCGGACGAGGTCGCGATGCTGAGTGTCGAGCTTCCGCGCGATCTCGCTTTCTTCTGCATTTGCCTCGATCAGCGCGGCATAGGAGTGCTTCTCTTGGTGGAGAATCTGGCCACCGCAGTACACCAAGGTATCGATCACGGGGTTTCGCACCCCACGATCCTCGGTCTGGACGTGGAAGGTCTTCCCCTCGAATGTCACATCGGTGTTGTAGCCGGTAAGCACGGCAGAGAATGTCGCTCGCAAAGTCGATTTGGTCAAAGGGTTCCTCAACCCCGCCTCCCGCCCTCGAAAACCACGCTTTTTTCGTTGCCCCCTGAGGGGGGGCACCTGATAATCCGCCCGCGTTGCCACCGGCGGTGAGACGGCCCCTCCGGTCCTGCACCGTGGGTTTCATTTATCCATGCGAAGGCTGAAAACGCAGGAGGACTGGGGCGATGGCGCGAATCCCAATCGAGGATGCTCTCGAGTACTACAGCATCCCTCACTGGGGTAATGGCTACTTCGGAGTCAACACCGACGGCGAACTGACGGTTCGCCCGACTCGCGACTCGGCTCGTGAGGTCTCGTTGCCATCGCTGGTGCGGGAAGTCCGCGCTAGAGGACTAGAGACCCCGCTGATCTTCCGCTTTCCTCAAATCCTCGAGGCCAAGGTCGACGAACTCGCCGGAGCGTTCAAGAACGCGATCGAGGAGTTCAACTTCAAAGGCGCTGAGTACCGCCCGATCTTCCCGATCAAGGTCAATCAACAGCGCGACGTCGTCGAGGCGCTGCTGGCGGCGGGCCGCAAGCACGGCTTGGGAATCGAAGCCGGCTCGCGCGCCGAGTTCATGGCCGCGCTCTCGCTCGATTTGCCTCCCGGCGCGCTCACCGTCGTCAACGGCTACAAGGATCTCGAAACGGTCCGGTTGGCGATCGCGGGTGCCCGCATGGGCCGCCGCGTAATCCTGGTCATGGAGAAGCTGTTCGAGACCGATCTGGTGCTGCGAGCGTTCTCGGACGCAGGCCCTGGTCCGTTGCCCGAGGTCGGATTTCGCGTACGCCTGTTTGCGCGAGGCGCAGGGCGTTGGCACAAGTCGACCGGAGTCACCGCCAAGTTCGGTCTCTCGACCGCCAGTCTCCTGGATGGCATCAATCGCATGAAAGAGGCGGGCTACCTCGAGCAGGTCTCGATGGTGCATTTCCATATCGGCTCGCAAATTCCAGAGATTCGTCGCATCAAAGGCGCGATCAAAGAAGCGGCGCGCGTCTACGCCAAGCTGCGCCGTCGCGGGGTGCCACTGACGGTCATCAATGTCGGTGGAGGCCTCGCGGTCGACTACGACGGCTCGAAGACCGCGTCCGACGCCTCGTGCAACTACTCCGTCAACGAGTACGCCAACGACGTCACCTACACGATCGGCGAGGTTTGTCAGGAAGAGAAGGTCCCGATGCCGTTGATGGTCAGCGAATCGGGCCGATTCCTGACCGCCACCCATTCGCTGCTCGTCGCCAACGTGCTGGGGCGCATTTCCGCCGATCCGCCCCCTTCCAACGGGTTCAACGAAGAATCCGCGCCTCGTCCTGTCAAAGAAATGAAAGCGATGCTGCGCGACCTCTCGGCCAAGAACTACGTCGAGTACTACCACGACGCGGTGGAGCTGCGCGATGAAGCGCTGACGCTCTTCAACGTCGGTCTCATCTCGCTGGAAGACCGCGCGCTCGCCGAAGGCCTGTTTTGGGAAATCGGACGCAAGGCGATTTCCTTTTCACGCCGCGAGAAACTCCCCAACGAGGAGTTCGACGAGCTCGAACGTCAGCTTCACGAAAAGTACGTGGTCAATTTCTCGGTGTTCCAAAGCACGCCCGATCATTGGGCCTTGGAACAGTTGTTTCCGATCGTTCCGATCACGCGTCTGCGCGAGGCACCGACCAATGCCGCGGCGCTCGTCGATATCACCTGCGATTCCGACGGCGAAATCGATCACTTCGTCGACATCAAGGACGTCAAAGAAACGCTCGCGCTGCACGAATTCAACCCTGACTCACCCGAGCCTTACGACTTGGCGATCTGCTTGCTCGGCGCGTACCAGGACGTGATGGGTGATATGCACAATCTGTTCGGTGCCCCCGACGAGGTAACCGTCACGGTGGCTGAAGACGGAAGGCCGCAAATCGTCAGGGTCGAGCGCGGCGATACCGTCGCCGGTGTGTTGCGCGTCTTCGGGTATCACCAAGAGGAAATGACGCGCACGATCCGTGAGCGGCTGCAGCGCAAGGTGGCCGAAGGAGTGCTCGGCGAGAAAGAATCGAACGTGTTGCTCGATGGTTTCTGCGGGCTCTTTACGCGAGCCACCTATTTGTCGCTGGTCGACAGCAACGTGCCGGTCAAGAAGTAATCGCTCGACAACGATCTCAACCAGGGCGGCCGACGCAGGCCGCTCTTTTTCATGCGGCATCGACTTGGCAGCGCACGTCAGGCCTGATCCATCAGCCTCAGCAAGCGTATGAGAAGTCCGTCCAACGGGGCGTCGTAGAGCGCCACGCGCGGAAGCAGCCAACGCTCGGTTTGCGGGCGCGCGAACCCGGGCTGTGTCGTGAAAGCAGCGGTAAACCCAGCCGTGCGGGCCAGTGCCGCTGCGTCCGATGGATCACCACCGAGCTCTCCGAACGGGTACGCCAACCAAGGGCGCGTCGGATGGTCCAGCGCTTGTAGATCCGAAGGGTCGGTTCCGATCACGAGGTGCCGCCTGGTGTGATGCGCGACATCGAAGACATCCGATTGGTCAAGGAATCGCGCCGCGTCGACGCGCAGTCCTCCTGCCGCGTGGCGATCCCACCAAAAGTGACCCGCCGGTGCGGCCTCGGGGCCGGTCACGAACACCGTGGCGCGCACGGCGCGACGACGCAGAACTTCCGCACCGAACGTCGCCAGCCCGAGCGTTCCATCGTCGAACGTCAGCACCAGTGATAGCCCGGGCGAGAGTGAGTCTCGCTCCAATCGCGTCAGCGCGTCCTCGCAACTCAGCACCCGCGCCGCATCACGCAGTCCGACGAGCAGCGCATCCAGGCCCGCAACCGTCAGGCAAAGGTCGTAGGGATCCAATCCGCGCCGATCGACGACGCAATGCCCCATCAAGAACACGACAGCGCCGCGCGGAAACTGTTCAACGGTGCGATTCCGCAGGCGCGACAACAGGTCCGGTGTGCGGCGGGTGGCGCGCAGCTCGCGCATCCAGCGCAGCGGCCCGGATCGATGCGGGCGATTCGACGGCGCGGCTGTGCTGGGAAGCGCTGCCGCATCGCCGCGCGCATGCAGCCCAAGCGGCCACGGAAGCAAGACGCGCGCGCGCAACTGGTGCGGGCGCGGCGTCTTCGCATCGAGGCGCTCCGGTAAGAAACCAGCGATCAGCCCGCGCTCTTTTTCTGTCGTATAGCGATGCTCGCTGCGGATCAACGGATCGCCGCCGGAATAGAGCAGGTTGATAACTTCACCGCCGACATTTGCCGGAGCCCAGGGCAGCGACGCGAGCGGCCGATGGTTGCCAGCCGCGACGGTAACGTCAGCGGCTATCGTCAGTTCTTCCGGAGCTTGTGCCACCGGTCGCGCTGCGTTGTCATCGAGCACCGCGGCCAACAAGGCTGCCTCGTCGTAAAACGCGAGCGGTGAAAGCGGTGCAAGCGTTTGCGCATACTCCGTGGGGGAAAGCGGCGTACGGCCTGTGTACAGGTGCGGCGTGAGGCGATTGTGCAAGTGCGCAATCAGTGCTCCGCCATCCGCCGCCAAGACACGCCGGAATTCCGCTGCGGCGCCTGGCAACGACGGAAAATCGAAGAACGCGTCAACCGATAGCAATGCATCGAACGCCGCATCGACAAACGGCAGCGGCGCACTGGCGTCGGAACAAATCAAGGCCGCGCGGGGCGCCACGTACCAGCGCGCCAACAACAGCGCTGGAAACAAACTGTCCAGTCCGCAGAGCCTGAGATCCGATCGTCCAGCGCCGATCGAGGCGAGCAGATGCCCGACACCGCAGCCGGTATCGAGGATCGCGTGTCGCTCGGCAGTCGTGATTGCCGCCGCGGACTCGGCAGCCACGAACGATGGGTCGGAACGCCGGAACAGGAAGTAATCGGCGGTCTCCGGGACGGGCCACGGTGGTTCTCCGAAGAAACAGCGCACCGCACGTTCGAATCGTTGACGCGCCACCCCATTCACACGTCGCGAACTTCTGCGCGCTGCAGGCCCTTCTCCGGCGGGCCGCCGCAACAACAAGCGCTCAGCGTGTCCGCGCCAACGATCCGCGCGTGATCGCAGATCGGCACCTAGAAGCACTGCCAGTGCACGAGGCTCATCACCGGCCGACAACCAATGCAGGGCCCGATCGGTTTCGTGAGACTCGCGCAACACGGCGATTCCTTCGACCACCGGCCAGTCTCGGCGTCGGCAACGCAGCGCCCAGCCGGCCAACAGACCAACACTCGAGAATGGTCCACCACAGCAGGGACAACGCAGCGCATTCAGCCAGGGTGCAAGTGTGGTGTGCACGTCGATCGCGCTCAGCCGCCGGCGCGCTTGCCGCGAAAGCCGCGCGCCGCCAGTGCGCTGAGCAATGCGTCGACCTTGTCGCCCTGCAATTCCAAGGCGAATGCCGCCTCGCCACCCGCCTCGATTTCGCGCAGTGTTCCGCCGCTGCCGGTCGATTGTTTGAGTTGCTTGAGAAGTTGCTTGGCATCCGCTTCCGCGAGAAACAGCGGAGCGGCGACGGTCACCTGTTTGCCGCCTCGCCCTGACGTTTCTCGGCGCACCCTCAAATCATGAGCGGCGATCGGGCGGACCATGACGCGCGGCGCCGAAGCGCGGCTCGTTATGGCGTTCCCTTGCGGTCCTGAGCTGTAGACCAACTTGTTGCCCGGCGACATGACGCGATCTTAGCCTGGATCCAGCGTCGAGCTTCCCGCCGAAATCACAGGAAGGCATTCGCAACGCGGTGCTGCAAGCGTGTGCGTCTCTCCACTGCTACGGCTGGTAGAACGGTCGCGTCGTCAGCGGACCGTCAGTACCGGGCAGGGTGCGGCACGAACCACATGGTGCGTTGCCGAGCCCACGAACAGCAGATCGAGCGCCGATCTCCCATGAGCGCCCATCACGATCAAGTCGGATTTGTCGGCTTCGGCCAGGGCCAGGATTCGCTTATAGGCAGTGCCGTTGACGACACGCTCTTCGATTTCACAAAACGGCCGCGCATCTTCGGGCACGGCAGCCTTGAGTTTTTGAAGCGCTTCCGCTGCCATCGCGTTGTGGTACTCGCGAATTGCCGAGTTGATCAGCCGGGTCTCATCCTCAACGAACCCTTCGAGAGTGTGAACCAACATCAGGTGACTGCCCATCTCGGTCGCAATGTCCAATGCCCATCGCAACGCATGCTGCGAGCCTTCCGAAAAATCGACAGCGCACAGAACCCGTTCGAATCGAGTCTGCCCGGCGGGTGCCGGCGGTTCGGAGCGCGGCGAGACCGTCATGACAGGACACGCGGCACGCCGCTGGAGTTTTTCGGCCACCGATCCCAACGCCCAACGCTGGAAGCCGTGACGCCCGTGCGTTCCAACCACCATCAGGTCCGGTTTCAACTCTCTGGTTTGGGCCAGAATTTCCCAGGTCGGATCCCCTTCCAATACGACGACACGTTGCGGCAGATCGGCAATCACCGCCGGTTCCATGAAACGCTTGAGATCGCTGAGCAGACGGATGCGTACATCGTCCGAGAGCCGTGTCGGTGGAGGTAGATAGGCGAAATCGCCGAGCGGCATGGGTGCCGACGGAAACACGTGCAGGGCGACCAACTCCGCGCGATAGGTGCGAGCCATCGCAGCGGCGTGGTCGCGCGCGTGTGCCGAAGCCTCTGAGAAATCACACGGGAACAAGATCCGCTTCAGGCTGATCATGCGGCCTCCTCGCGGGCGTCTGACGAGTGCACCGAGAGCGAACTAGCCGCCCGCTGCGTGGCTTCACCTTAGTCCTCTCGCGCCGGGGCCGGAATGACCGGTGTCAATCGCTGCGGCCGTTGTGTGGAAACCTGAAGCACCGCTCCGCATACGGCCGGCTTCGTTCAATAATCCCCACTGGTGCCCGGGCCCGGGCTGCCCCATGTTTGAACATCGCCCCTGCGAGCGATCCGATCGCCGCGGCGCGCCGAGCCTTCCGTGGAGTGCCTGGTTTTGAGTGAGACCGCCGAGCCGGCTGTGACATACGACCCCTCCCAAGCCGACCCGCTCTGGGCCTGTCCGCAGTGCGCCGCAACGCTGACGATCGCTGACGCGACGGTCAGTTGCCAGGCTTGCAGCCGCGTGTGGAGTAAGTCTCCCGACGGCTACCTCGACATGCTCTCGGCCGGTCCCTATTGGGGAGAAATTCCTCACGCGCAAGCCGAGCAACTGGTCGAAATGACACGCAGCTTAGGACCTGAGGCGGCCTGGAACGCCTTGCGTCCCGGTTTGACCGACCCCGCACTCCCGGACTACGCGTTGTCGCCGCGGCGCGGTGCGTTTCTGCCGGCGCTGCTCCCCGATGGCCGCGGCCGCGCCCTCGACATCGGCGCCGGGTATGGCGCGGTGGCTCGGTGCTTGACCCGCTACTTTCAGCATGTCGTCGCGCTCGAGCCGGTGCGCGAGCGGGTCGCGTTCTTGGCGCTCTGCGGCACACCGGGGCCTGGCCGACTCGATGCGGTGCGAGGCTCGTGGTGGTCGATACCGCTTTGCGTGGAATCGCTCGACCTGGTTACCGTCATCGGCGTTTTGGAATGGGTTGGGATGGAACCGCCCGGCCACCGAGGCGCTGCCTCGCCGCGCGAGTTGCAACGTGAGTTTCTAAGTTCGTTGCGCTCGCTTCTGAAGCCCGATGGCCGAGTGATCGTCGGGATCGAGAACCGCTACGGACTGGACCTGTGGCGCGGCGCGCCCGATCACCTCGGTCATCGTTACACGTCGTTGGTGCCGCGCTGGCTCGCCGATCGGATCGTGCGCAGCAGCCGCGGCGGCTTCAGCCGTTTGTTTCACGGAGATTCGTTCCACAAGAGCTATCCCGAGTATCGAGTCTGGACGTACTCGTCCCGCAGCTACCAGAAGCTGTTCTTGGAGGCCGGCTTTTCGAGCGTCGAGGTGCTCCCCTGCTGGGGCTCTTATGTTTGGCCGGAATTGGTGGGCGGGAGTGACGACGTCGCACAGCGCCTCGAGCCGCGCGTCGCGCGCGGGCGCGGCCGTCTGCTGAAGCGCAGCGCCTGGCGCGTTGCTGGCTCGCTCGTCACGCGCAGCCTTGCACCCAGCTTTTTCATCGTCGCCGAGCGATGAGACCCACGCGGCGCGCAACCCGGCTCGAAACCGCGCTCGGTTCGATGTTCGGTGGACCGGTGTCGCTGTTGTTGTTGGAGCAACCTGTCGAGCACGGGAATCTCTCGTGGGCCGTGTTTCGCGAACAACAGCCTGTGGCGCTCGTGCAAACCCCGTTGGATGAACACCGTTACGCCGCTGCGCTGGCTCACGCGCGCCTGACACTCAGCGAAGCGCTCGCCGGACCCGGCGGCGACTCGTTGCGAGCGATCGTCCCGCTACCGCTCTCCGATATCGCACTCGATGCGCCCGGCGAAGCGACGGCGCGCTGCTTTCATGTCTGGCAGTGGCGTGAGGGCCGTCGCTTCACGTTGCGTGATCGCGATGAACTACCGCTCTTGCTCGCCACCGCGAGCGACGTACTGCTGCGCTTGCAAGCGGTGCAGTCAGCGCGCGGCGGGGCTCGTTCGCTCTCACCCGCAGCGCTGTTCGAGGCCGCGGCAAAGTGGTCCCAGGCGATCGATGGACCCGCACTCCACACGTTGGCCCACGCGGCAGCAGCAGCGCTTCAACCGTTTCTTTCACAGACAGGTCTCGGCTTGATCCATGGCGACTTCTGGTGGGGCAACCTGTTGCGCGATACGAACTCAGCCGTACTCGTGGACTGGGAGGAGATCGACGCGCATGGTCTCTTGTGGCTCGATCCCTTGCTGTTCACGTTGACGTTGTTGCTCGATGTCTCTCCCGCCGGAAATCACGACGGTCCCGAAGCGTCGGAAGCGCTGCGGTGGTGCGCCGCGCAAACCGGATTGCCATCGCAGGCACTACCCCACGGCTTGATCTTCGCCGGCCTCTATAAGGCAGTGCGTGAATGCGAAAAGTATCGTCAACACGACACTCCGGTACAGCGCTGGCTTCGAGCCTGCGCCGCGAATGCCGAGAATGTCTGAGCTTTCGCCGGCCGTCGAGGCGTCACGGCAGCACGATGGCGCACTGACCCTCGCGCGCCGGTTCGGCGGCGTGAACGCACTCGGACTGGCAGCTCATTTGATGGCATTCGGCGGCAGCATTGTGCTGGCTCACCGGCTCGATGCTGCCACCTTCGGATTGCTAGCCTTGGCCAATGTGATCGCCGGCTACGTGGCGCTGGCCGGTCGCTTCGGCACCGAGTTGACGCTGGTCCGCGAACTCACCGGCGTGTCCGATCCACACGCGGAGTTCGCGATCCTCTCGCGCCTGCGCGGTCAGATCAGCCTCGTGATCGGCGCGCTTGTCGCGCTGGTCGTGGTCGCGGTACTTCCCGGGTTCAAGTCGGCCGTGATCGTGATGTCGATTATCGGTGCAGCGTTGCTGGTACTCGATCCCGGCGGTCTGTTCGATCTCGCCGGCCGAATCACACGGCACGCAGCGTTAGCTCTGGCACGCCAGGCTGCGTTCACGCTCAGCTCGATTGCCGCAGTGCTGTGGCTGTCGGATCACACCGCCGCTTTGACCCTCACCTTCGTGAGGATCCCGCTGGCACTGTGTTTCTTGATCTGGACTTGGAAAGTCATCGGCCTGTCGCGCAGTGCGTGGAGCGCACCCACACCGGCGGGCGCGATGCGCGCTTTGTTGGTGCGCAATGCACGCCCCTGGCTCGCGCTGCTAGCCCATCAGATTTACCTCAACGCCGATCAACTGTTGATCGCGGCAATTCTCGGTGAGGTCGCGTTGGCGCCGTATGCGATCGCCTCCGCACTCGCTCAAATCGGACTGATATCCACGGGGGCACTCCATCGAGTGCTCAATCCCGGCCTGGTTGCAGCGCTGCAGCGCTATGACGGTCGACATTACGTGCGCACACTGCTCGCCACATTCGCTGTCTCGCTGAGCCTCGGGATTGGATTTTGGCTGACGGCACCTCCCGTCATCGCGTGGGTTTATCCGCAACGTCTGAGTGAAGCGGCCGCGTTCATACCAGCGTTTGCCGTCTGGATCGTGTTGTCGGGAACGGGAGGCTACGCCGCCTACGCACTGCTTGCCGGGAGGCGCGATGGCGCGTATCTGGGTGCGGTCGTGAGCGGCGCCGTCGTCAACCTGGCGCTCAACGTGTGGGCGATCCCGAAGTTTGGCGCGTTAGGTGCCGCGTGGAGCACGGTCGCCTCCCAAGCGATTGCCAGCGGTCTTTCGTTACTGCTCAGCCTCGGGCTGATGCGTGCCCGCCGAGAAGTCCGATGAGGCTCAGCGTCATCATTCCGTCCCGCAACGGCGGGCCACTCTTGGCGCGCCATCTTCCGGAGATCGTGCGTCAGGCGGCCGCGCTCCCCGGTGGCGCCGAGGTCCTGATCGTCGACGATCTCAGCGACCACTCCGGCGACGACACCGTTGCCGTTGTAGCCGCCGCTGGACCGATCGTGCAGTTGCTCCGCAGCAACATCCATCGTGGATTCGCAGGCACCTGCAATCTGGGCGCGAAACAGGCACGCGGAGAGTTTCTGCTGTTTCTCAACAACGACATGCGGCTGGAACAAGACTGTTTGCAACGCTTGGTGGCGTTGCTCACGGTGCGACAGGATCTGTTCGCGATTTCTCCGACGATCCTCAACGCAGCACAACAATTCGTGGAGAGTACGACGCGCTTCGTCTGGCGGCGGGGTGCGATCGATCTCTTGTTTCCTGGGCGTGAGGGCGATCCAGGACCGGGGACCGACCGAGAGCGAAGCGTGGCGTATGCGTGTGGCGGCGCGATGCTCTGCCGGCGCGAAACGTTTATCGAACTGGGAGGATTCTGCGAACTTCTGGCGCCGTTTTACTGGGAGGACGCCGAGCTTGGAATGCGGGCCTGGGCGGCGGGACTCGGCAGCCTCGAGACCGGCGCCGCACATGCCACACACGATCACGCGCAGACGATCGGCGCGCGTTATTCGCCGCGCGAGGTCCGAGTCATCTACGAACGCAACCGGCTGCTTTTGATCTGGCTGCACTTGGACGACGGCGCCTTATGGGCGCTGCACGTGTGTTGGTTGTTGCCGCGCTGGCTGTGGGCGTTGGTGCGGCGGCGTGCACTCGGAGTCGCCCTACTGCAGGCACTCGCTCGTTGGCGCGAGATTGCTGCTGTGCGGCGCGCTCGCGTTGACCGAGTGCGGCGCGGATTCTCGTGGAAGGCACTGCGTCACAGCAGACAGCGGGGCTGGCCGCCCGAGTGACATCAAGCGCGGAACAAAAGCCGGAGCTCGGCCACGCGACGAGAGGTCTCGGCACACGTGGCGGCGAATCCCGGTACATCCAGACCTAATCGCATGAACACGTCGTGATCGAACGGTTGCTGTGCCATTGCGGTACCGACTCCCAGCCCGACCGTACGCGCCACGACATCGGCTACCACCACCGCATCGATGAGCGGTTCGGAAGTCTTGTGCACGGTCTCGTGATGACTCGCAATCGCGAGCACGAGCGGTGCTGGGAAGTTCCAGCGCTTGGCGATCAAGCCGCCAATCTGAGCATGGTCGTAGCCGGCTAGCGATCGCTCCGCATCGATCCAGGTCACGCTGTTTTCGTTGACGTGGCGTTGCAGGGCGGATTGCTCCGCACCGAATGCGTTGGCCAACACCAACTTGCCGATGTCGTGCAGCAACGCAGCGGTACTCGCCAGACCCGGCACCGCGGCGCCGCGGCAGCGGCGTTGCAGGTCGGACGCGGCAGCCTGAGCGGCAACCGCGTGCAGCCACATGTCCGTGGCGCTGAGCCCGTAGGCTGGTGCGGCTTGCACCATCCCCTTGACCACATCCGAAAGCGCCAGGTTGAGCAGCTCGACCGTACCCAGCCGATTGACGGCGTCGCGCACATTGTCGACCCGGCGCCCAGGAAACAAACTCGAGTTGGCGAGCTTCAGGATGTTCGCGGTAGTGGCCGGATCGTGTTCGATGATCTCGACGACAGCCTTGAGCGGCGCGGTTTCGTCACCGAGCAGCGAGATCAAACGCTGCAACGTCGCGGGAAGCGGTTCGAGTCGTTCGACGGTGTCGAGTACTTCGATCGTAGTGGTCACGTGGGCTGTCCTCGATGTTGTATCGGACCAGCCCAAGCGGTCTTTACCCGGTTACTTCACTTTCGAGTCACGTTGCCACACCAGCCAGCAAATACAGCAACTTGGCGGCCACGAACCCATCCCACCAGGTGGGTCCAATCTCGACCAGGTCGACCCCGACCACGTGCCGGCCCGAGCGCTTCACCCGCTCGAGCAGGAAGGCCGCCTCGCGCCACGAAAGCCCCCCCGGCACGGGCGTGCCGGTTCCTGGGCACAGCGAGGGGTCGAGCCCGTCGATGTCGACACTCAGCCAAACGGTTTGAGGCAGGCTCGACAGAAGATCGTCGACGACGTTGAGGAAACTCTCGCCAGACAGTCGGCGCGTTGCGATCTCCGCATCGGTGATCCAGACCGACCGGCCCTGCGACACGGCGCTGGCGCGCTGCTCTTCGACGCAATAGTCGCGCAGACCGACCTGCACCAGTCGCGTCAACTGTGGTAGTTCCAGAGCACGCGCCATCACCGACGCATGCGAGCTGCGCCAGCCCTCGTACGCATGCCGAAGATCGGCATGTGCGTCGATTTGCAACACACCGAACTCGCGATGACGAGCGGCAACAGCACGAAAGGCGCCGAACGACACACCATGTTCTCCGCCCAGCACCAAGGGGATGCGGCCGCTGTCGAGCAACTGACCGGTCGTTTGCTCGAGCCAGCGCCAGACTTCGTGGCCCATCGCATCGACCGAAAGCTGCGCGGCCTCGTTTCCTTGGCGTGCCTCTTCGGCCAGTTCCTCGAACGCTTGCGAAAAGGAGCGCAGTACCTCGAGTTCGGGGAGGGCACACAGTCCGTGGCGAAACACATCACCCATCAGTGGATCGAGCAGGTCGACCTGACCGGAGGCCTGCAACAACGCACGCGGACCATCGAGCGTGCCGTGACGGCTCGAGCATGTGACGTCATACGGCACAGGGATCGCGACCAGTCGAGATTCCTCGACGGTAAACCCCAAGCCGAACAATCCGCCGTCCTCCGCCGCCTTCGCGTTTGGATCGAGTTCGCGCGCTGGATGCGGCGGGAGGCTGGGGAGCGAATAGGCGGGAATGGTTTGCATCGTCATGTCCTCGAATCGGTCGTAAGTCGATCGCCAATCTGAACCGGTGCACCGGGTGCCAATCGCACCGTGACGCGCGAACCTGTGGCGTCGATCACGGTTCCGGGTCGCGCCCCGTCACCGTGCCCGGAGTGCAGCACCACAGTTTGACCCGCGACGAGCGCAGCTGAGCGCTCCAAGGTCAAACAGATCCGTTGTGCATCGCCATCGATAGCGACCACCGCCACGCCGCGATCGCGTCCGCCTCGCCAGGCGAGCAACTCGGGTTCACCACGGCGCGGGATACAGAGATACGAGTGCGTTGAGCGCCAATCCGGCAAGACGAACAAACGTCGAGTGGACTTGCCCGTTGGAACCACGAGCTCGAACGCCACATGAATGTGCCCGATCACGCCACCGTCATACTGCTGCGCCGCGAGCCAGTCGACATAGCTTTCCAAGCGCTGTTGTGGCAGCGAGGTCTTGTGCCGCAAGTTGCGCTGCCGCAGCGAGCGTTCCAAACGATCGCCAAACCACAATCCCCACGACGCGGGAAAGCGTGCCACCAAGCCGAGCACCAGAGCGGAACGCAGCACCGCGTGCAGCGCGCGCGTCCGCCAGTCGGATGGATCGAGTCTGTCGCCGTGCGCCAGATACCAGCGACGCTCGCCCCACGGCTCTTCGGTCACGCCGAGCGCCACGGTGTCGAACTGCGCGGCCTGCCAGCGGCCAACACCAAACTCGCGATTGCCTTCGACAAACAGCACCCGCACACCTTGCCGCCGCAAGGCGCGCACCTCGTCGAGTACCTTGAGGTGATGTGCCAAGGTGTGCTTGGGATGAGCGATCCAGAGCGCGAAGATATCGCCCAGCAGAATCAGTGTTGCGGTATCGGCAGCGCGTTCGCGCAGGAATTCACAGAACGAGGCGGTTTCGTCGTCATCGCGATCGAGATGTGCATCGGCCACGACTACCAGCGCATTACGCATCGTGCCCCTCGGCCAGGCGCGCAAAGAAGTGCTCACGAAACTGGGGGAACGTGCGACTGGAGATCGCTGCTCGCATCTGGCGCATCAGGTCGAGATAAAACCACAGATTGTGAATCGTCCCGGCGCGCGCACCGAGCATTTCGCCCATGGTGTAGAGATGACGCAAATAGGCGCGGCTGAAGTTTTGGCAGATCGTGCAGCCGCAGTCGGGGTCGGGCGGACGTGGATCGCGACGAAAGCGCGCATTGCGCAGATTCAACGGTCCGCGCGATGTGAACAACTGAGCCGTGCGTCCATGTCGCGTGGGCAACACGCAGTCGAACATGTCAAGGCCCGCCGCGACCGCGCGCACCAAGTCTTCGGGACGTCCCATCCCCATCAAGTAGCGTGGGCGATCGGTGGGGAGTTGCGGTCCCCACACCTCCACGACGCGCCGGATATTTTCTTCGGACTCACCGACCGACACGCCTCCGAGTGCAATCCCATCCAATGGCTGCGCACAGGTCGCTTCGAGGCTTCGCGCTCGCAAGTCCTCGAACACTCCACCCTGGACAATGCCAAACAGCGCCGCGGTGGCGTCGGTGCGCGCGGCAACGTTGCGCGGCAACCACCGCAACGTGCGCAGCATGGCGTGCTCGGCGGCCGCATGCGATTCAGGCTCGGCGGTGCAATCGTCCAACGCCATCATGATTTCGCTGCCGAGGGCTTCTTGAATTGCAATCGAGATCTCGGGCGTGAGCCGGCGCCGGCTGCCTTCCACATGATCGAGGAATGTCACGCCGTCCTCGTCGATCGTGCGGCGCGCTGCCAACGAGAACACTTGATACCCGCCCGAGTCGGTCAGGATCGGGCCCGGCCAGCCGCTGAAGCGATGCAGACCGCCCAACTCTTTCACCAGCGCTTCACCAGGCCGGACGTGCAAGTGATACGTATTGGCCAGCACGATCGAGGCACCCAACGCGCGTGTCTCGTCGGGCAGCATCCCCTTCACCGTGCCGGCGGTACCGACCGGCATGAACACAGGCGTCTCGATCACGCCGCGACGTGTCGTCAGGCGCCCCGTTCGCGCCTGGCCATCGGTGGCCAGCAGCTCGAACTGCAGCGCTTGCGTCATTGGATCAACATCGCGTCGCCGTAGGAGTAAAACCGATACTCCTCGCGCACGGCCTCGGCGTAGGCCTCCAATGTCAGCTCTCGCCCGGCGAAGGCCGCGACCAGCATCAACAGCGTGCTTTGGGGCAAGTGGAAGTTGGTCATCAAGGCGTCCACGAAGCGAAATTTCCAGCCCGGCGCGATGAACAGCGTGGTGCTCCCCATCCCCGGCTGCGGCCCGCCATTGTGGTCTATCTCGCGCGATTCGAGCACGCGCACCGTGGTGGTCCCCACCGCCACCACGCGACGACCGCGAGCACGACATGCGGCAATCGCGAGCGACGTCTCCGGTGGCAGCCGGAACCACTCGGGGTGAAGGCGAATCTCGCCGGTCGAGCGCTCGCGCACCGGCCGGAAGGTCCCTTCGCCAACGTGCAACGTGACACTCGCCACAGTCACGCCTCGCTGCTTCAATGCTTCGAGCAGTTGCGGCGTGAAATGCAGTCCTGCGGTCGGTGCGGCCAAGGCCCCGGGAGGGCCGGCGTAGACCGTCTGATAGCGCTGCCTGTCGTGCTCGTCCTGTGCGTCGAACGCGGTGCGGCGGATATACGGGGGCAGCGGCAACTTGCCGGCCGTTTCGATCCAGCGCGGCACTGGCTGCGGCCCGAGGAACGCGACCGTGCTGCGGCCGCCTGGTCCGACATCATCGACGAGAGTGGCGGTGAACTCGTCGGCCAGCTGCAACGTGGTGCCGCGGCGCGGTGCATGCGGGGACCCGATGAGCACGTGCCACAACTCCCCCTCGGCCGTTGGTTGCTCAGGCTGCGGTCGGGCGGGTTCCAACAGCAGCAGTTGCACCAAGCCGCCGGTTGGCTTGCGCCCGAACAATCGAGCGGGCACAACCTTGGTGTCGTTGACCACCAGCAAGTCGCCCGGCGTCAACTCTTCCACCAGATCGCGCACCTGCCGGTGTCGCCGCACACCCGTGGCGCGATCCACACATAGCAGTCGCGCCGCGTCTCGCGGCTCGATCGCGGTTTGCGCAATCCGTTCCGGCGGCAGCTCATAGTCGAACAACCCGACGTCCATGCGGCATGGTACCTTCCCTCGCCGATCGGCGACGCACGGGAGGATCTTTCGGTGAACGAATCTGCGTTCATTCCGTACAAACCATCACGCTGGCCTGAAACACAGATGCAGGCACGCGCTGCGGCTTTCTATCAGGAACTGGACTCGCGCCGCAGCATCCGGCACTTCGCAGCCGATCCTGTGCCGCGCGACCTGATCGAGCTGGCGATTCGCACGGCATCGACGGCGCCATCGGGCGCGCATCGGCAACCCTGGATGTTCGTCGCGATTTCGGATCCCGCGATCAAGCAACGAATTCGGATCGCTGCCGAACAAGAGGAGTACCTCTCCTACGAGGGCGGACGCATGCCCTCGGACTGGAAAGACGCACTGGCGCCGTTGGGGACCGATTGGCACAAACCGTTTCTCGAAGTCGCTCCATGGCTCGTCGTCGTGTTCGAGCAAGTCCACGGTGTCGACCCTGACGGTTCAACGCGCAAGAACTACTACACCAAGGAGAGTGTCGGGATTGCGTGTGGACTGTTTATCGCGGCGCTCCACCACATGGGGCTCTGCACACTGACGCACACCCCGAGCCCGATGGGTTTTTTGTCGCAGTTGTTGGGCCGGCCTGGCCATGAGCGTCCCTACATTCTGTTTCCCATCGGATACCCGGCCGTCGATACACGGGTCCCCGATCTGCGCCGCAAGGACCTGGACGAAATTGCCCTGTGGAACCCTGCGCCTGCACAGCCAGCCGACCTGGGGTAGCATCCGCGGCCGTTTGGCGACTGTCGAAGGAGCAACGCATGGCCATCAAGCAGTTCATGAAGCATCACTATCGTCACTTCAACGCGGCGACCACCGTCGATGCCGCCGAAGCCTACATTCATCACCTAGAACTGGGCGGCAAGATGATGGTCACGTTGGCGGGCGCGATGAGCACCGCCGAAATCGGACTGTCGCTGGCCGAGATGATCCGTCAAGACAAGGTGCACGCCATCACCTGCACCGGCGCGAATCTCGAGGAAGATGTTTTCAATCTCGTGGCGCACAACCACTACGCGCGCGTGCCCCACTACCGCCAACTCAGCGCACAAGACGAAGCCGACCTGCGCAAGCGCGGCATGAACCGGGTTACCGATACGTGCATCCCGGAAGAGGAGGCGATTCGCCGGATCGAGCACCAGATATTGGAACTCTGGATGAACGCCGACCGCGACAACAAACGCTACTTCCCGCACGAGTACTTCTACGAGTTGATCCGAACCGGCGCTTTGAAGGAAAGCTACCAGATCGATCCCAAAGACAGCTGGCTGGTAGCCGCGTGCGAGAAAGATCTGCCGGTATTCGTGCCTGGCTGGGAAGACTCGACGCTAGGGAATATTTTTGTGAGCCACGTTTACTCCGGTGAATTGGCTAGCTTCGGGATCGTCCGGTCGGGCCCCGAATACATGGGCAAACTGATCGACTGGTACAAGGCGAATGCGAAACCATTGGGCGTCGGATTCTTCCAGATCGGCGGCGGAATCGCGGGCGACTTTCCGATCTGCGTCGTGCCGCTGATCCATCAGGACTTGCAGCAGAGCTGTCCGTTTTGGGGCTACTTCTGCCAGATCTCCGACAGCACGACATCGTTCGGTTCTTATAGCGGTGCGGTCCCCAACGAGAAGATCACGTGGGGCAAACTCGACATCGACACGCCGCGATTCATCGTCGAGTCCGACGCGTCGATCGTGGCGCCACTGATGTTCGCCTACATTCTGGGCTGGTAGGCTGGCCTCAACGCGCCCTACTCCTCGCTCGCTACGAGCCGGTAGCCAACACCGGCGACCGTCCGGACGAGCGTCGGTTCGGCGGGATCGACCTCGATTTTCTGCCGCAGCCGATGCACGAGCTGTTTGAGTTGTTGGCGATCGGGGCCGATGCGGCTGCCCCAAACATGTGTCACCAACTTCTCGGCCGAGATTGTGCGGCCTTCCTGCGCCACGAGGCCCTGAAGCAAGCGAAACTCCAACGGCGTCAACGTCAGCGGCGAGGCACCCCGCAAGCTGACGGTCAGTACATCTGGATCGAGCAGCAGTATTCCGGTTTCCAACGTCGCCGGACGCTCGCCGCCGTGCCGCCGTAGCAACGCGCGCACGCGCGCCAACAACGTGCGGGGGCTGAACGGCTTGACCAAGTAGTCGTCGGCTCCGACGTCCAAGCCTTGCACCTGATCGTCTTCACCGGCACGCACCGACAACATCATGACCGGTGCTTGCGAGAGACCACGCACGCGACGGCAAACCTCGAAACCATCCATGCCGGGCAGGTTGATGTCGAGAATCACCAGATCGGGTTGCTCGCTCTTAACTAGCTCGAGCGCGCGTTCGCCATCGGGCGCCTCGATCACTAGATAACCTGCTTGACGCAAGGCGAACCCGATCAGCGCGCGCAACTCGCGCTCGTCGTCGCAGATCAGCACCTTCATCACGCCACCGTATCGACGTCAGCTTCGATCGGCAGGCGCATGGTCGCGACGGTCCGGCCGTCATGAGCGGTGAGTTCTAATCGCCCGCCATGCCGTTGCACGATCGAGCGCGCGATCCACAGCCCCAGCCCCACACCTGATTCCTCAGGCTCGCGTCCGCCTCCGCGATGAAACGGCGCGATCGAGGCGGTCGCAAACCCTTCCGGCCAACCAGGCCCCTCGTCCTCGACACAAACCCAGGCTTCGTCGCCATCCATGCCGGCACGCACGGTAACCGTCGTTCCCGCCGGCGCAAACTTTTGGGCGTTGGCGAGCAGGTTGACCACGACTTGCCGGACGCGAGCACTGTCGGCGTCGATCGGGACCAAAGGCCCCGCGATTTCGAAGACCAGCGTTTGATCGCGCAGCGTCGAGAGCGGACGCACCATTTCCACCGCTTCTTCGACAACCTCATCCAGCCGCACTGGCTGGCGGCGCAACGATGTTTGCCCCGATTCGATCCGGACGCTCTCGAGCAGGTTGTCGATGAGTTGCGTCAAGCGCAGCGCGCCGCGATGCAGCGATTGCAGCAGCTCACGTGTTTCGTCGGGTTTGAGATCGTCGACCTGATCCAACAGCAATTCCAACGAGGCCAGCTGCGCCGAAAGCGGCGTCTTGAACTCGTGAGAGATGTTCGCCAACACCGCGTCTCGAGCGCGGCGCGCCGCTTCGACTCCGGTCTCGTCGCGCATCAGCTGAAACTGCCGGCCCTCGCTCGGGCTGGCGCTTGTAATCACAACGCTGCGCCAAGAACCATCGGAGCGGCGCAAGAACTCGACGGCGCTGGTCTGCCCATGGGTGCGCGCGGTCAGAATCGGACAGTCGTGTTCACACGGCCGCGTGCCGTCGGCGCCCACCGGGTCGAGCACATCGCCGCAAAATTTTCCCTTGGCCGCCTCGAGTTCGATCCCGATCAGCGTGGCGGTTTGAGTGTTGAGGTCGATGATGCGGCGATCGCGGTCGACGGTAAACACGCCTTCGACGATGCCATCGATCATCGAGCGAGCTTCGGATTCGCGCCGCCGCACCTCCGCCGTGGTTTGCAGCAAGGCGCGCCGCATCGCATCCATCGTCTCGCCCAACGTCGCGATTTCTCCAGGCATCACGTGCGGCACCGGCACCGAGAGATTCCCTTCCTTGATCGTGGCGGCAGCGCGGGTCAACGCATCCAGCTCACCCCCCAGCCGGCGCGCCAACGCCGCACTAGAAATCGCAGCGACCACCGACACCAACAATGCCAAGATGCCGAGCCAGATAAGAAAGTAGCGCAACGGTCCTCGCACCGATTGTGCGTCGAGTCTGGCTTCGACCAGCATCGCCACCGCACCGTCGTCGATCAGTGGATGCACCGCCATGAAACTGCCATCGCGCAATCGCCGGCTCTGCGGCACGCGCTCGAGAATCGCGCGGGTGCGCAACCCTTCGACCGGTCCGCCCGCCGACGCGGAGGCACGTTTGGCTCCCAGCAACGCGACACCGACACCCAAGCCTTGCGCGATGTCCTGCGCCGCACGCGTATCGAGAGCTCGAATCGTCACCACGCGCAGTCCGGCAGCGGCGCTGTAGTCGGACCAGGCCGCCACCATCAATGGCCGATCAGGATCGTTGGTCTCGTGAAACGTCACACCAATCGCTCGCGTAGCCATCGGTGGATCGACGAGTGACCCTGCCGACGCAAGCCACTCGCTGCCGCGCAGCACACCGCAACCAGACAACCGCCCCGCGACACGAAAGCGCTCGAGGAAGGTGCGCATCCCGGCCTGGTCGCGTGCCGAAATCAGGCGCCCGAGACCAGGGCGTTCGGCGAGTAGTGCCGAGGCCCCTTCGACCTCGCGCAAACTGCCTTCGACGGCCAACTCGGCGCTGGTCCCGGCCAGCCGCACACGGGCCAAGGCTTCTTCCTCGGCTAGACCTCGCAACAGCACGGCCGCGGCCAACGCCACGGCACCGACCGCCAGTAGCAACACCGCCAGGTTGCGTGAAACGAGCAGGCGTCGCAGCCCGCTAGTGGCCATGGGTGTGTCTCCGGCGGACAGTCTCTATGCACAGCCCGCAGTTGCGCCAGTCGCTCCCCATCGCTCGAGCTGGCTCGGCACAGCGCCCGTCACACACTCGCGCGCCGCTCGGCTATTGTCTTGACCACCAAGACAACGAGGGCGACCAGTGTCAGCAGCGATGCCGCCGCGAACGCTGCCGCGAATTGGTACTCGTTGTAGAGCACCTCGACGTGCAGCGGCAGCGTATTGGTCTCGCCGCGGATATGTCCCGACACCACCGAGACCGCGCCGAACTCGCCCATCGCGCGCGCAGCGCACAAGACCGTCCCGTACAGCAAGCTCCAGCGGATCTTCGGGATCGTGACGTGCCAAAACACCTGCAGCCCGTTCGCCCCCAAGGTCAATCCCGCTTCTTCCTCGACGCGCCCCTGCCATTGCATGTTGGGGATTAGCTCGCGCGCCACGAACGGCAGCGTTACGAACAGTGTCGCCAGCACGATGCCGGGCAGGGCGAAGATCACCCTAATGCCATGTTCGGAAAGCCACGGCCCAAACAAACCGTTGGCTCCGAAGGTCAGCACGAACAGCATGCCGGCCACGACAGGCGAAACGCTGAACGGAATGTCGATCATCGTGATCAGCCAGTTCTTGCCGCGAAACTCGAAATAGGCAACGGCCCAGGCCGCCGCCAGTCCAAACATCACGTTGATCGGAACGACGATCGCAGCTGTCAGCAAGGTCAGCTTGACGGCCGAAAGGCAGATCGGATCGCTGACCGCCTGCAGATAGGTGTGCCAACCTTTTTCGAACGCCTTGTAGAACACCGTCGCCAACGGCAGCAACAGAAACAGCACGAAGAACAATGCCGTCACGCCAATCAGAACGACGCGCAACCACAGCGGCTCCTGCGCGGCCGCAGCGGTCGCGGCCGATTGCCATCGCTCGGCGCGCGTACTCACGTCAGTGCGCCATCAGGCGACGGCCTGTGCGCCAGGCCAAAGCGTTGACCCCCAACATCAACACCAAACAGATTCCCAAGAACACGACCGAGATCGCCGCCGCTCCTGGATAGTCGAACTGCTCGAGCTTGATCATGACCAACAGCGGCACGATCTCCGACTCTCCCGGCATGTTTCCCGCGATAAAAATTACAGAGCCGTACTCGCCCAGCGCCCGCGCAAAGGCCAGCGCAAAGCCCGTTGCCATCGATGGCAACAGCTCCGGCAGGACCACGCGACGCAGCACCTGCAGGCGCGAGGCGCCCAAGGTCGCGGCTGCCTCTTCCCACTGCGGTTCGAGATCTTCGAGCACGGGCTGCACCGTGCGCACCACAAACGGCAATCCAATGAAGGTCAATGCAATCACGACGCCCATCGGCGTGAAGGCCGCTTTGATACCCATCTCCGATAACCAAGCGCCTACGGGACTGTTCTCCGAATAGACCGCTGCCAGTGTGATGCCCGCGACCGCGGTCGGCAGTGCGAAGGGAAGATCGACCAGCGCGTCGATCAAGCGGCGGCCCGGAAAGTGGTAGCGAACCAGCACCCACGCCGCCAGCGTTCCGAACACCGCGTTGATGCCGGCAGCAATCAGCGAAGCCCCAAGGCTCAGTTGAAATGCGGCCAGCGTGCGCGGTTGAGTGACGATGCCCCAGATTGCCGACGGCGAGAGCGAGAACGCTTTCAGCGCGAGCAACGCCAGCGGCCCGAGCACCAGCACCGACAAGAACGTCAACGTGATGCCCATCGACAAACCAAACCCAGGCAGGACGCCGCGCTCTGGCCGAGTCGTCGCCATTTCAGTTCCCCGGTGAGTAGATCTGATCGAAGACGCCGCCATCGGCGAAGAACTTCTTCTGCGCCGCCTGCCAGCCGCCGAGCACAGGGTCGTCGATCGTGAATAGTTCCAGCGACGGGAACAGCGCTGTCGACTCGGCAGCCAGTGCTTTGTCGCAGGGCCGGTAGTAGTGGGCCACCACGATCTTCTGACCTTCGGGCGAGTACAGGTACTCCAGATACGCGTGCGCCAGATCTTCGGTGCCTCGCGCACGAGCCACCTTGTCGACCACGGCCACAGGTGGCTCGGCCAAGATGCTGCGCGGGGGCACGACCACCTCGAACTTGCCGAGGCCGAGTTCCTTGGACGCCAGCAAGGCTTCGTTCTCCCAACCAATCAACACGTCGCCAAGGCCACGCTCGACGAAGGTGATCGTCGAACCACGTGCCCCGGTGTCGAGCACAGGGACGTGCTTGAAGAGTGTTCGCATGAAGTCGCTCGCCTTTTGCTCGTCGCCGTTGCTGCGGCGCAGCGCGTGCACCCAAGCGGCCAAGAAGTTCCAGCGCGCTCCGCCGGATGTCTTGGGGTTGGGTGTGATCACCGAGACATCGGAGCGAACGAGATCGTCCCAATCGCGAATCGACTTGGGGTTTCCTTGGCGCACCAAGAACACGATCGTCGAGGTGTACGGAGCGCTATTGTTGGGCAGCCGCTTTTGCCAATCGGCCGCCAACATACCGCTCGAGGCAATCGCATCGATGTCGTAGGCCAACGCCAGCGTCACGACATCCGCCTCGAGACCGTCGATGACCGAGCGCGCCTGCTTGCCCGATCCACCGTGCGACTGACGTATCGCGACCGTTTGACCAGACTTGGACTTCCAGTACTGCGCGAACGCCGCATCGAAGTCTTGATACAACTCGCGCGTTGGATCGTAGGAGACGTTGAGAATCGTCTGCTCTTTTTCGACCGGGGCGGGCGCACCGCAGCCGGCTAGCAGTGCACTTGCTGCCGTCAAGCAGCCTATCCAAATCAGATCGCGACGACGCATACAGTCCTCCGATCGATCAGTTGGTGTCCAGCGGCTCTGCGCCTTCACGCACGATCAAGAGCGCACAGGCCGTGTGGTTTTGCAGGTGACGAGACGCAAAGTGTCCGAGTGGAGCCGTTCCATCCGCGTCTGCCGGTGGGCTCCCCAACACGAGCAACCCATACGGCGTACGCACCAATTCGGTTTCGATCGCCGCTTCCGGTTTGCCGTCCGCCAGCTGCGTTTCAGCGGTGAGGCCCATCAACGCCAACGAGCGGCGGCCACCGCTGAGAAAATCGCGAGCCAGTTGTTCATCGCGCGCGCTGCGGGTTTGGTTGTCGACCGCGGTCAACAACGTCGCCGGCCATTTCAAGTGGCGCATCAAGCGCGCTGCGAACGCGACCACGGTTTTGCCCCATTCGGTCGGGGTGGCTGCAATCAAGGCTCGCTGCGGGGTCAGCGCTTCGGCGGGCACGATCAAGAGATTTTGATTGCCAGCCTTTCGCAACAGTTCGAGCGTCGAGTTGGGCGCGGCTGGATCGAACCCAATCACGACCAGATCGACCGGCCGTTCGACGAACAGCGTCTTCCAACCGTCGACGTCGTCAGGGCGCGTGAGCCGCTGCAAACGAGTCAGCTCACCGAGCGCACTCGGAAGCGATCCACCGCTGCCGAGCAGCGTGACATCGGCGTGCGCGGGCCGCGCGATCGAGGCTGCGAAGGTGCAGGCTGCGGCAACCGCGGAACTCTGATCGTCGATCACCGCAAAACGTAGAGCGTGATGTTCCACCGCATGCACGCGACGCACGCCAACCCACGCGAAGCTCCCGGCCGTCAACGGATAGCGTCGCGCCTGATGGCCCGAGCGATGCGCCTCGACCACCAACGTGTCAGAGCCGAATTCAGGACGCGGGACGATGGCGCGTATTCCAGGGATCGCAGGCAAGCGCAAACGAAGCTTCTCGAACGAGCCGCAGAACTGCGTGCTCTCCACCACGGCACGGCCCAAGAGCGGCCACGACAGCGCATCGGGTGAGTCCTTGACGGCAACGTCCTCGGGCCGAAACAGCAACTCGAACGGCCGGCCTTGTACCGGCGGCGTTGCCGCTCTGGTTTCACCGCGCAGCACTTCGGCGCCGGCCGAAACCACGAACAAATTCGCTGCGCCGACGAAGCGTGCGCCGAAGTCGGTCTGCGGCCGCAGATAAAGCTCGCGTGGCGCTGCAGCTTCGATGAGACGACCGTCTTCGAGCAGGCCGACACGATCGGCCAGTTCGAACGCCTCGTCTTGATCGTGCGTCACGAACACGGTGGTGACGCCCAACTCGCGCTGAATGCGCTTGACGCTGCGGCGCAGTTCTTCGCGAATGCGCGCATCGAGCGCTCCGAACGGTTCGTCCAAGAGCAGCACTTCGGGGCGATGCGCCAGGGCGCGCGCCAGCGCCACACGTTGTTGTTGCCCGCCCGACAGCTGTCGCGGATAGCGCGTACCCAAGCCCGAAAGACCCACCAGGTCGAGCAGCTCTTGTGCTCGGCGATCGCGCTCGGCGCGCGCCGTTCCCCGCACCGTCAGCGCGAAGGCCACATTTTCGGCCGCCGTCATGTGGCGAAACAGCGCGTAGTTTTGAAACACGAAACCAACGCCGCGCTGTTGCGGTGCCGCCGCGGTGACGTCGCGGCCATGCAGCACGATGCGGCCGGCATCGACCGGCGCGAGGCCCGCGATCATGCGCAGGATCGTGCTCTTGCCGCTGCCGCTGGGACCGAGCATCACGAACAACTCGCCGTCGGCGATTTCGAGCGTCACGTCCTGGACGATGGGGCGATTGCCAATTCGGCGTGAAATGCCGTCCAAGACAATCGACATACCGGCCCCCGGCCGCCCTCAGGGCGTGCCTACCGGTTGTACGTCACGAAGCGGTTTCGCCGGGGTTTTAACCCGGTTCCAAACCGGTGACAGGGGCGTGGCTCAGGCCACCGGAGGTTTGCGCGAGCCCGTGACCTGCGTTCAAACCCGAAGGTCAGTTCTGCCCGGAGTTCGATTCGGAGAGATGGAAGTTGACCAACACGGTGACGTACACCGCTACCGGTTTCCCATCCTTCACAGCGGGCGTGTACTTCCATTGACTCACGCTATCGATCGCCGCTTGATCGAGCTGTGCGATCGAACGAAGCACTTTCACATCGGTCACGGAGCCGTCTTCACGAACCACGATTTGCAAGACCACGCGCCCTTGGATGAGGTCTCGCTGGGCGCTCGCGGGGTAGATCGGCGAGACGCCGCTGAGTTTGCTGGGAGGTGTAATGCCGGCCCTCAATACCAGCGGCGTGTCGCCGTTTGTCTCCGGTTTCGCAAGTACACCCGCTGCGGCGATGTCGATATTTCCCGCGCGGCTCGACGTCACGCCACCAAACGAGTTCATCAAGATCATGCCGAGCAAATTGTCCTTCGGCCCAAAACTCGACATCGTTCGATTGCCATTCTTCTCACTCGCAAACACCGCATAGACGGAGGCAAACTGCGCTTGCTGATTGAGCAGGTCGTCCAACACTCGAGTCCCGCCGTTTTGCTTGATCGCATCGCGAGCACTCGTCGTTTGCAGTTGCTCGTAGAGCGCCGGCAAGTTGACGACGCCGAGTGCTTGATTCGGCCACGGCAGATCCGCGCTCGCCTCGCGAAGCGCGATCGAATCTGCAAACGCTGCCGTTTTTCCGTCGCGGGTTTTGGGACGAGCGTCGCTATCACACGGTGAGGAAAGCACCGCGCGTCGATCGACGATCGTCAGACACCCCAACAACTCGTTCTCCGGTCCCGCGCCGCGCAACTCCAAGCCGCTGGCCGTTCGCACCGCGCTGATGCCAGGCGCAGCGGCAGCAGCGATCTGCTCCCAAACCAGCACCGGATCACGCGGCTCGAAGACGAGCCACCCGTCGAACCGCGCCTTGCTGCGCCCACCGGTGATGAGTTCGGTGACGTCTTGAAGCCTCACCGCCATGACGGCTTCACTTCCAATCGCGACCGCAAGTTTCTTCGGTTCGAGCAGCTGCACCGCGCGCACACCACCCGACACAGGAAACCTCGACAGCAGCTCGCCGACCTTCTCGGGAGTGGCTTGATCGGCACCGACCACTCCGCCCACCAATGTCAGGTCGGACGGAACCAGCTTCAGCGCCGCATCGAACGCGCGCTCGGCAGCGAAGGCAGAACAGGTCGTCAACGCCAGCGAGACTATCAATACGTAGCGACGCAACATGGCACATCCCCCTATCGGATCGCGGGATCATACGCCCGCACCCTGACGACATATCGTGACTTTTCACGCCATGCCCCTCGTGTCACGACATTTCGTGGCGCCCATCCGAGGGATTGGCCTGAACTGCCCGATAACGCGCGGCCGGCCGTTGGATCGCCGTTGGCAGCCGCGTTGCATAGCCAATCGCAGGAGACGACCTCATGACACCAGCATCCCCGTATGCACACCCGACCGACCTCTTGGTCGCCGAACATGAAGTGATCTGTTGCGTGCTGACCGCTGTTGAAACCGAAGGAGACCGCCTCGACGCCGGGGCACCGCTCGACCCCTCGTTCTGGGAGGGGGCCTTCGATTTCTTCGCTGGCTTTGCCGATCGCTGCCACCACAACAAAGAAGAGGTGATGCTGTTTCCGGCGCTGATCGCTGCCGGACTACCGTTGGAGAACGGCCCCGTCGCGTGTCTGCTCGACGAGCACGAGGACGGACGACGACTCGTCCGCGCCATGCGCGAGGCTCTGGGCGCCCAAGATCGGCGAGCGCTCCAAGCAGGTGCCCGGGGCTTTGCCAAGCTGCTGCGTCAGCACATCGATAAGGAGAATCAGGTGCTGTTTCAGATGGCCAAGCGGCTGGTCAAAGCCGAGGCCGAGGTTCAGTTGCGCGCCGGCTTCGAACGCGCCGAGACCGCCGACCGGGCCTCCGGGACGATCGAACGCTATTCCGCGCTGGCGCGCACGCTGTGTGAACGAACCGGCACCCCAATCCCGGAGCTGGGCGGTTGACCTGGGCTAACCACGCCACCAACCCTGGCTCCGTACACTGCTCCCGGCATCTTTCGACAGGAGGAGCCTCCATGAGTCAGACGCCGAAACCGGCTTCGAAGGCAGAGGTCCACCCCACCGAAGTGCTTCGCTATGAACACGACGTGATTGGATCGATGCTCGGTGCCTTGGAAAGCGAAACCGAACGCGTCGCCGTCGGCGCGCCGATCGACGCGCATTTCTGGAAGGGCGCGTTGGAGTTTTTTACGACGTTCGCCGATCGCTGCCATCACGGAAAAGAAGAGGACTTGCTGTTTCCTGCGTTGGTGGCGGTCGGTGTCTCCGGCGATTGCGGCGCCGTGGCCTGCATGTTGGAAGATCACGAGCAGGGCCGCTGCATGATTCAAGCGATGCGCGGCGCGGTGGATGACAACGACAAACGGGCGCTGACGGCTGCCGCGCGAGAGTACTCGCGGGTGCTGCGCCGCAATGTGCAACGCGAGAACGACGAGCTGTTCGAACTCGCACGACAGGTCATGTCGCGCGAAACCTCGGCTGGAATGCTCGAAGCGTTCCGTTCGGTGCAGTACAACCGCTACATCGAGTTGGCCCGCGAGTTGTGTGGCCGCGCCGGCGTGCCGTTTCATGGGGTGGGATAGGTTGACCCCGCTGCCGACCGCTTCGCGGCTTGACCGATCACAACTTCCCGACCTGCTCCCGCTGAGCTAGAGTCGCGGTTCTGGCGGCTCGAGAGTCTGCCGGGGGGTGGTCATGTACAGAAAATCGCTGCGTGCGCTCGTCGTTGTGGCCCTGCTGGGCGCTTCGTTTGGAGTTGTTCCAT